>MGUD01000016.1:0-85561 GCA_001799795.1 Elusimicrobia bacterium GWC2_61_19 | reverse complement strand
GGCGAGGCTTACGTAAGCGCCGAGCCCGAGCGGGAGCGCGGCCACGGTGTGGCCGATAGCGTGCCCGACGGGCCCATGCCCCGGGTTGGCCGACTTCGCATCCTGCTATTCTCTCGAAATTTTATGGGATATCTGCCCGAGTTTTGCCTTATAAGGATAAAATATAATATTATAGATATCTAATATGGCTGAAAAATTACCCAAAGTTGATAAACCTACTAAATCTATGGCTGAAAAAACTCCTAAGGTCGCAGCGGAAAAAACTCCCAAGGTCCTGGCCGAGAAAAAGCCCAAGGCCGCCAAGGCGGGTATGAAGCACCTGGTCATTGTCGAGTCGCCTACCAAGGAGAAGACGATCAGCCGCTTCCTTGATTCCGATTTTATCGTGCGCAGCTCTTTCGGGCATGTGCGCGACCTGCCCAAGGACGAACTGGGCGTGGACGTGAAGGATAAGTTCGCCGCCAAATACGTGCTGGTGGAACGGGCCAAAAAGATCGTGGCCGAACTTAACACCATAGCCAAGAACGTGGACGTGGTTTACCTGGCCACCGACCCTGACCGCGAAGGAGAGGCCATCAGCTGGCACCTCAAAGAGGTTATAAAGGCCGGCGACGCCCCTTTCAAGCGCATCAGCTTCCACGAGATCACCAAGACCGCCATCGAGGAATCCCTGAAGAGCCCCCGCGACCTGGACATGGCGCTGGTCAACGCCCAGCAGTCCCGCCGCATCATCGACCGCATCGTGGGCTACAAGCTTTCCCCGCTGCTCTGGAACAAGATCAAGAGCGGCCTTTCCGCCGGCCGCGTGCAGTCGGTCACCGTGCGCCTGATAGCCGAGCGCGCCAAGGAAATAGCCGCTTTCAAGGAAGAGGACTATTACACCGTTTACACCAAGCTGGCCAAGGTCATGCCCGAGGGGGACCAGAGCGGGTACAAGGATTTCGACTCCAAGCTGGTGCGCTGGGAAAGCGCGCCCGTGGAGGCTACCATCCTGCTCAAGCTCTTCGCGGAAGATTACCGCTATAAGACCTCCGTCTTTAAGAAAGTGGAGGACACGGTAGAGGCCGGCACGCACCTGAGGAATTCCAAATTGACGGTGTCCAAGGTGGACGCCAAGGCCGTGCGCCAAAAGCCCAAGCCGCCTTTCATCACCAGCACGCTGCAGCAGGACGCCTACAATAAACTGGGCTTCTCGTCGGACCGCACCATGAAGGTGGCCCAGAGCCTTTACGAAGGCGTGGAGCTGGAAGGCGAGCGCTCCGGTCTTATCACCTACATGCGTACCGACTCGTTCAACGTGTCCGCCGACATGCAGAAAGAGGCCGCCAAGTTCATAACCGAGATCTACGGCAATGATTTCTGCCCCGCCAAGCCGCCCACTTACCTGAAAAAGGTGAAAGGCGCGCAGGAAGCCCACGAGGCCATCCACCCCACCTCCGCCTACAAACGGCCGGAGGAAATGGGCAAGTTCCTCAACCCCGACCAGGCCAAGCTTTACGACCTCATCTGGCGCCGTTTCATGGCCAGCCAGATGGAAGAGGCCATCTTCGACTCGCTCAGCGTGGAGTTCTCCGACGACAAGGGCCGCGCCGTGCAGCGCACCAGCGGGCGCACCGTGAAATTCGAAGGTTACCTGAAGATCTACATGGAAGAGAAGGAAGAGGAAGTGGCCGGCGAGGACGAAGAGGGCACGGCCGCCCTGCCCCCGCTCAAAGAGGGGGACGTCGTCACGCTGAAGGACGTCTCCACCAAGGCGCACAAGACCAGTCCCCCGCCCAACTATAACGAGGCCAGCATCATCAAGACGCTGGAAAAGCACGGTATCGGCCGCCCGTCCACCTACGCCGTCATCATTAAAAACGTCGTGGACCGCGGTTATATCAACCGCGAGAAGGACCGCAAGCTCCTGATCACCGAGCTGGGCGCCCTGGTGACCGAGAAGCTCAAGGACTTCTTCAAGGACATCATGGAGATCTCCTACACGGCCTCCATCGAGGATAAGCTGGACGATATAGCCGACGGCACCATGGACTGGGTGAAGTTCATGCAGGATTTCTACGGGCCGTTCGCCATTGAACTGGCCACGGCCGAAAAGGACATGACCAAGTCCAGGCCGAACGTCATCAAGACCAACGAGAAGTGCCCGCTGTGTCTCAGCCCCATGGTGCAGCGCGAGAGCCGCTTCGGCAAGTACCTGTCCTGCTCGCGTTTCCCTAAGTGCAAGGGCAAGGTGCCGCTGGACAAGGAAGGTAATAAGCAGGATTACTTCGCCCCGATAAAGACCGAGAAGATCTGCACCAAGTGCAACAAGAACGCCATGCTGCTCCGCAAGAGCGCGCGCGGCTACTTCCTGGCCTGCTCGGGATTCCCGAAGTGCCGCAATATCGAGCCGCCCACGCCGGAAGAGGTGGAGAAACTTATAAACTCAAGGCCCAAGCCGGCCCAGTAGATACAGCCGTAAATAAAAGATCCCGGGTCGTAAGGCCCGGGATCTTTTATTGGCGCGATTTGCTTATTTCGCGGATCGGCTCCAGACGGCGTAGCGCTCCCCGCTGGTCTCCAGCGTCCAGCCGTCGCCCGGGTTCCAGTCATAGTTCCTGCCGAGTTTCACCACCAGCTGTTTGTTCTTGCCGGCTATGGTGGCCGCGTACAGGCTGTTGCTGGCCGCCAGTATCTGCATGGGGCTGGTGGAGGTTATCCCGGCGCTCTTGCGCACGCTTATCAGCTTAGTGACGGCGTTGCGGTAGCCCTGGCCCCAATCGAAGAAATGCGGCCAGAACACGCACGGGATGCCGGGGTGCGTCAGGATGTAGGCGTAGCCCACCAGCCGCTGCGCCCTGTACTCCTGGGAGGCGTTCTGCATGAAATTGGGGTCGCGCGACGAGGTGTCGTGGGACTCGACGAAAGTGACGGATTTGGCAGGCCACCAGCCGATAAGGCCGGAGGGGCGGCCGTTGTCGTTGAGCAGCTCGTAACGCTCGCTCTCGACGGCGGCGACCAGGGCGTAGCGCTGGGTGAAATCAAAAACAGTGGAGGCGTTCGTCTTGCCGGCCGAGGGGTCCGTGCCGTCTATCCAGTTCGCCAGCTGCTGGCGGTCCGTATCGTAATATTCGCCTACGGTGAACACGGGGCTGGACGCCTTGTTGTAGTCCGCGATATGCGACGGAGCGTAACCCTTTACCATGTCGTATCGCCAGCCGTCAAAGCCGATATCCTGCTTCAGCCAGCGCATGAACACGCGGGTGTCTTCCTGCACGGCCGGGTTGCGGTGGTCCAGGTCCCTGCAGCCGAAGTCGCCCTGCCCTTCGTCGCCGTAAAGGGCGCGCGGCATGGCGGAATAGGCGGGCTGAGCCCAGACTTCGTCGTCGTTGACTATCACGTTGGAGGGCCAGTCGGGGGATTTGAAATCCAGCCAGTTGGTGCTGCCGCTGCGGTGGTTCAGGATCACGTCGGCCAGCACTTTGATGCGCACCTTGTGCATGGCCTTCACGGCCGAAATAAGGACCTCTTTTTTTCCCCACTGCGAATCCAGGTTGTACCACTCCTTCGGATAGTAGCTGCCTACGGAGACGGGCGGGAACCAGATGACGTCGAAGCCCGCGGCCGCTATCTCCGGCGCTTTCTGGGCCAGCACGCCCCACCAGCCCTGCGGCGGGTGGTACCAGTAATCGTCGGCGAACCAGTGGAAGCCCTGCAGCATGACCAGTTCACTGCCAGGCACGTCTATGCGGTTCTGCGGGGGAGGGGTGAATACTTTGCTGGAATACTTCAGGGTGGCGGCCCGCCAGTCCGAAGCGGCCCGCGCTGATACGGGGTCTTTCGGGGGGGGCGGCGGCGAGAAGGTTATGCCGCCCGAAGCGGCCTTGAGCTGGTCGCCCGCGGTTTCAGGGGCCGCGGCGTGAACAGAATAAATTAAAAGGCAGGGGAGTATTAGCGCTAAGAACAATTTGTTGGCCCGCGTCATTGATATTTCTCCGTTGCGCTGTGGATTTATTAAATATTATATCTGATTTGCCGCGGGCGGAAAGGGTCAAAGGGCCTATTGAGGACAAGGCCAAATGGCCCCCAACTTGCTAGAATTATGGGGATGACCCTCCTTGTCGAGAGATTTCTGCTTCATCTAAAGGCGCAGCGCAATTTCGCGCGCAACACTATAAAGGCCTACCAGTTCGACCTGGGCGAGTTCCTGGCTTACGCCGCGGCCAATAAAGCCGGGGCCCCGGCCGCCCTCGACCGCCTGCTGATGCGCGGCTACATCGCCTCCATAAGCGGGCATAAAGTTTCCCGCAACACCCTGCTGCGCAAGATCTCCGCCGTCCGGTCTTTCCTCCATTATCTCCTGGAGACGGGCCTGCTGGAAACCGACCCTTTCGACCTTATCACCATTCCCAAGAAGGAAAAGCGCCTGCCCCGCTTCATGACCGAGGGGGAGATAGGCCGGCTGCAGGAGCATAACCGGCCAGAAGAAGTGAACCTCAGGGAAAAGAATTATTACTTCGCCCTGCGCGATTACGCGCTTTTCGAGCTGGTTTATTCCAGCGGTCTGCGCCGTTCCGAGGCGGCCGGCCTGAACATCGGCGACCTGGACCTGTTCTCCGGTTTCGCCCGCGTGACGGGAAAAGGTTCTCGCGAAAGGCTGGTTCCGGTGGGCGATAAGGCCGTCATGGCCATCCGCGAATACCTGGAGACCCGGCCGAAGCCGCTGGCCCACGGCCTCCCGCTGTTCCTTAACCATAAGAACGCCCGCCTGACCGGGGCCGGCATAGCGCTGATCTTTAAAAAAATGGCCAAGAGGGCCAGGTTCGCCAGGCCGATGAACCCTCATTCCGTGCGCCATTCCTTCGCCACCCACATGCTGGACAACGGCTGCGACCTGAAATCGGTGCAGGAGATACTGGGACATAAGAATCTGCAGACGACCGAGATCTACACGCACGTGTCGCTGGAACGCCTGAAAGAGGTGTACGACAAGGCGCACCCGCGCAGCAGGGGACGCTCTTAGTTAATTAGTTTTTGAAAAACTATTTATGTATTTAAAACTTAATGGCGGAATTTTGTCCCAATATTTTATAAAAAACTAATTAACTAAGAGCGTCCCCTATGCCTTACGACCCTTCTCTGGATAAAGCCCCTGAACTGCTGGCCCGCGCGGCGCGCGCGGCGGGCGCGCGGCCCGACCTTACCCAGGGCGGGGGCGGCAACGTCTCGGTGAAGCTGGGCAACGAGCGCATGCTGGTAAAAGCTTCCGGAGTAAAACTGAAGGACGTCTCCCCGGAGAGCGGCTATGCCCTGGTCAATTACGGCAATATCCGCCGCCGCATCGCCGCAGGGCCCGGCGGTGAGAACGAGTTTTTGGATTTCATCTGCGCCCAGGCGCTGCCGGTGAAGGGCGTGCTGGCGGCCAAGCCCTCCATAGAGACCGGCTTCCACGCGCTTTTGAACACCGTGGTCATCCACACGCACTCGGTTTACGCCAATATCCTCAACATGAGCGTCGAGGGCCGCGCCTTGGGCCGGGAAATGTTCCCCGGGGCGGAATTTATTCCTTACAAGTCGCCGGGGCCGCAGTTATGCTCGGCCATAAATGAAAGGGCGCTGGCCTCGGGCCCGCAGGTATTCTTTTTAGCCAACCACGGCTTGGCCGTGGCGCATGCCGGGGTGGCGGGCGCGCTGGAACTTAACGAGAAGGTGAACGAGACCATCCGCCGGGGCCTGTCCCTGCCGCCTTATCCGGCCGTGCAGCTGTCGGCGGGGCTCTCGGCCCACAACGCCGCGCGCCTGGCCCATTACGGCAAAGCCTTTATGATGGAAAATGTCCTGTCGCCGGACCAGGCCTTATACTGCGGCCCCGAAGCGCTGGACGGGAAATGCGGCGTGGACGGGAACGAAGTGCTGACGGCGCTCTTCTATATTCTGGACTGTATCAAGGCGCTGAAATTCACGCCGCGGTTCCTGACCGGGATAGACGTCGCCTACTTCGACACCATAAAGAGCGGTCGCTACAGCAGGAATGGATAAAAGAAATTAGCTCTGTTGAATATTGCGTGGAGATGGACAAGGAGCTGCAGTCGGCCTACGGGCTCTATAACGTCAGGCTGGACACCAAAGGTGCGGGCTATTTCACGCCCTGCCTGCGCGCCGGCGTGGAATGGCGCCCGCGGGAGGCCGGCCTCCGCCGGGCCTATGGTAAATTGTTAGAATAACGGGAAAGGTTCAGGCACTTAAGGGGACCGGAATATGGGAACTTTTTTTTCAGAAACGCTGATGCGGCTGCGCACGGAAGGCGGCTTTCCTACCGCCTACCGCTTTTACCATGACAACGGCGGCGCGCCGGTGCTGAAGGTTTCTTACCGCAAGTACCTGCTGATGGAGCAGGGGAAAAACCTGCCGGGAGTGGAGAGATTGCCGAAACTCCTGGTGGCCCTGCGGCTGCCGCAGAACACCCCGGCCGCCAGGGAACTGGTGACCGCCTGGCTCAGGACCCTGGCCGGGGAGGAAGTTTACGCGGACCTCTTCGACCCGCTGCTGGCGAAAGCCGAGGCCGCGGCGGTCACGCCCATGGGGGAAGCGCTGCGGAGGTCCATCGCCGATAAGAAATACCACCTGACCGAGGCGCAGGTGCTGGCCACGCTTTCAAACTTCGAAGCGTATAAATGCAGCTTTGTCATGGAGAACGACTGCGGCGCCTGGACCGCGGAAGAACTGGCCAAAACGCTGCGGATAAAGAAAGCCGCGGCGCAGCGGGCGCTGAAAGACTTTGCCGCGGCCGGGCTGGTAAGAGAAATAAAGAAAGGTGTTTACAAGTCCAGGATAGCCGGGCAGATGGTGGAATACCCCTCCGTGCTGGCCATGCGGCAGGAAGTGCGCGAGAAAGTGCGCGGCTACATAAAACGGTTGGAGCAGGAAAGCCCCGCGGAGTATTCTTCCATGGGCCTGTTCCGCGCGGATTCCGCCGCCCTGAAGGGGTACTACCCGCTGCTGAAGTCCACCGTGCAGGCGTCCCACGCCTACGCTACCGTAAAAAAGACCGGCAGCTCCGCGGCCTTCTTCGTGATCGGGCGGGTGCTGAAGATGTGGGACTTCTGAACTTTACGCGCTAAAATAGACCGCCGGGCCGTCCCGGCGGTCTTTTTTTTTAGCCGGCAGCCGGGGAACGGATGTACGGCCATGACCCTGAGGGTCACTAAAACTTGTTTTGCAGGGCCGCTCCCAGCGTAAGCCGACGGGGCAGAACGTATGAGCATAAATAGGGCGCGCGCCTGGGCACCCGGCCTCATGCCGGCCGGCGCCGCAACCTGTAGACTATACCTAACGGCTGAAGAGGCCGCTCCGGGCCGGACAGAAAGAACCCCTCCCGGGAAGCAGAGTTAAAGGAGAAAAAATGAAAACCTTAATAATACTTACGCTGACGCTGGCGCTCTGCGCCGGGGCGGCCAACGCGCTGGAGCTGGAAAAGATCGGCGCCCGCGAGGTGGACGCCATCACCTCCGGGATTGACCTGCCCGCCGCGGTCCCCGTTCCCGCGGACCGGGCCATGGAAGCCGGCGCTCACATACAGAAAGCCGTGACCTTCAAGAGTCAGCCCTTCGCCGAACTGCTGGTAAAGTCGCTCAAGACCAAGCCTGTATTCGAGCAGATGTTCGGCGGCCAGAGCTACGTTTACAAAGTGGGCGACGGCTTAACCTGCCGCCGGACCTTCATCAACGACAACGCTCACCCCGGCCAGCCGGTGGACGCCGGCCATTACTGCTCTATACTGCCTACCGGCCGGTGGAAGTTAATGGGTATGGAATCCTACGGGTCAGGAGACGACCAGGAATTCTCCCTGGCCCTCTTCGAGGCTCTGAAAGTTAAAGCGAAGGATGAGGGCGGGATGTTTATAAAATCCATAGAACTGGACGTTCCCGACCAGGCCGGCGGCACTGAGCGCAGCCTGCTCACCTGCATGAAGCCGGGGCCCCAGGTTGCGGCCATGGGGTTCAGGCCCACCTGCGAGTTTGTGAACGGGTTGTAAGTTGTCGGGACATATTAACTTTGAATAAAGGGGAATCAATAATGAAAAAGATCATGACCATATCGGGAGCGGTACTGCTGGCGGCGGCCAGCCTGGGGTTTGCCGGGGGGCTGGAAGAACTGCGCACCGCCGCGGGGCCCGGGATCGAGGCCTCCGCGGACGCGGGGCTGCCCATGCCTTCCAAGTCCGGCTTCGTGGTTACGGAAGATTACGGCACGGCGCGTATTTTTGTGAAGGCCACGGGCGGAGTCAGGGCTTCTGTCGGCGCCGCTTACACGGCCAGGAAGGATTCTTATTTCTGCACCGAGCTCTCCTGGAACGAAGGGTCCATGGAGCGGGTTCCCAAGCGGATCTACCCCGAATTCGCGGCGCAGAACGGCCTGATAACCGTCCCCGGCGCCATGGCCGGCGGCTGCGACTATGGCAGGGCCAGCGAAGGCAGCCTGAGCTTGTCTATCCCCGGCCGCGCCGAAGCCTACAGTTCCCTGGCGCTCATACGGGGCGGCGTCTCCGGAGAGGAGCAGAGCGTGGTCTGCGAAATAATACAGGCCGGTAACTCCGCGGGCGAACAGCTTTACTGCCGCGGGGACGTTCGCCTGGACGCCTCTGGCCAGGCCCGGGTACGCGTAACCTTAAAAGAAGCCGGCAAGTCCAAAGCCGCCGAGGCCCTCAGCGTACCCGAAGATCCCAAGGACATTTCCGGGGATAAGCTGGTACAGTTCGGCTCGGTCTGCGCACTGGGACAGAACCAGGCCGACGCGGTGAGCCGCGCCTCCCTGGTGCTCAACGAACCCTTCGTCAGGCTGCGCACGGACGTGAACGCGTGGAACGGCGGCGCCTTCTCCGGCACCTATGTCCGCGCCCCCTACCGCGTCATCGGCGAGGCGACGGTCTCAAAGGTCTCATCGATAGCCAAGTACAACTGGGTGGCCTGCATCCCGGTGCAGGGCAGCCCGCGGTAAGAGCCCGTTTGGAGGGAGAGTGGACGCGATAGTTTTCTTTTACGGAGGATAAAAACATGAAACTGATAATAACGATGGTTCTGGCGCTCTCGATGGTTCCGGCGGCGGTCAGCGCGTTCGAGCTTCAAGGCATCGGCGCGGCCGGGGTGACAGCAATGACGCAGGCGGGCGACATACGCGTGCCCGCAGCCCCCGAAAGTTCCGAGGCCTGGAAATCCCTGCCCTCCGGAGGCGACGCTGCGGCCATTCACCAGATCCCCACCTCTATCTTCGCCGAGGGCGCCAACGCAGAATTAAGAGCTTCCCTCCGGGTGAATATGAAGCCCGGCGCTTCGCCCACTGCCGACGCCATCGTGGAGGTGCGCGGGATAGGTTTAGGCGATATCCCGCCGGATTATTCGGTAAAGAGCATCGCCGTCTACGAGGGAGACACCGGGCGCCTGGTCGCCGCCGCCGAAAACCACAAGCTTGTCAGCAACATTTTTTCCTGGGGTAAAAGGGTACAGACCTACAGCCTCGAGATATTAAAGAAAGACCTCGCTCCGGCTAAGAACTATGTGTTTGCGGCCGAAGTCTCGATCAACGGTTCCTACTACTGGCCGGTGCGGTCCGGTCTTACGGCGGTCCAGGTCGCTAACAAGTTCGAGCGGGGACACACTGCCTGTCCCCAAGATGATAACAGCGGCTTTGCGGACCAGCTTGGCCTGTCCGCAGGCAAGGCGGCACCGATGGGGCCCCGCGCCAGCCTTATGAGCTTCGTTTCCATCGTGCGCGGCGCTGAGCCGCCCGGCATTGTGTTGACCACGCCCTTGGAGGAAAACTACAGCTTCGACAACCGCGGCGGTTACGCCGACGGCGTATTGGCGGACTTCAGGGACCTGCGGCTGGAAGGCGGCGTCCTGGTGGAGAAGGCGGGAGCGGCCGCCAGGCTGCAGCTCGAGACCAGGCTGCGGCTGGAGGGGGCTGACGGGGAGACCTCGTTCTGGGACCACCGGGTCGAGATCGAAAAGACGGCGGACGGTCTTGTCATGGTGGGACAGGTGGGCCTGAAGAAGCAGATCTGAAGCCGGTGTATACCGGGCCCGGCCCCGGCTCGCAATGGGGAAGAGAGCTGCCCCTACAGCAGGCTGCGCCCCGGGGAGATAGGCAAGGGCTTCCTCTGCTTCGAGGGCCGCTGCGCCGGCGACCGCGTCAGGAGTTACGACGGCTACGACGGCACCATACTGGAAGTGTTCGATAACCGCAAGGCGAGGATACGTTTCGACAAACTGGGCTACGAGGCCGTGCTCGCTTTCGACCAGATAAGGAAGTAACCGGAACGGCGCTTATGCCGCGTACTTATTATTTCTTTGTCAGTTCTTCAAGGCGCGCCAGGTTCCGGCGCGCGCTTTCCAGGCCCGGGGAGATCTTCAAGGCCCGGCGGAAAAATTCTCTGGCCTCGGCGTAATCTCCGGCGCGGGCCAGCAGTATCCCGTAATCGTTCAGCCCTTCCAGGTCATACGGATTAATTTTAAGGAGCCGCGCGTAAAAAACGGCGGCCTCCGCGGCGCGTCCGGACGCAGCATAGCTTCGCGCCATGGTAAGCAGGGCGGGGGTATAGTCTGGGCCGGCCTTCAGGACGGCCGCCAGGGTTTCGTCCGCCTCGCCCCTGCCGGCCGCGGCCAGTACGCAGTATTTGTTAAAAAGCGTTTCCGCGGCGCCCGGCTTCGCCGTCAGCGCGGCTTCCAGCGCGGCCAGCGCGCCGGGCGTGTCGCCCGTTCGCCAGCGGGCGAGGGCCAGGCCGTTAAGGTAAAGGACGTTGCCGCGGTCGGCCGCTGAGATCTGCTCGAGTAGGGCCAGGCTTTCGCGCGTTCTGCCCAGCAGATAATATTCGCGGGCCAGGTTGTAGAGCATGGGCTTGGACACCGAGCGGCGCGCCGCGTGCTCGTAGATCTTCAGGTCGGTGTTCCGCAGGGTTATATTATACGCGGAGGCGCAGACCAGGACCGCGGCCGCGGCCGGCGGCAGCAGGCGCCGCCAGCCGCTTGCGGGAGCCAGCTTCACGGCGGCCCACAGGAAGATGCCGGCGTTGGCCAGGTAAACCCAGTGGTCCAGCATCAGGTCGTTGGCGGCCAGCAGCGGCAGCTTGGGGGCCAGGTTGAGCAGATACCAGCCGGCGCAGAACGCCGCCGTCCTTCCTCCTTTCCGCCAGACCAGCAGCGCGGCCGCCGCCAGCGCCGGCAGGCTCAGGTAGCGCAGCAGCGCCAGGCCCGGCTGCATGCGGTGCGAGTGCATGTCGAAAGGCAGCACGGCTTCCTTTATATAAACGATCAGGCACTGCGGGACTTTCAGCAGCAGCCCGGATAACACCGGGCCGGCGCCTTTTGCCAGCGCGTCCAGGCCCAGCGCCTGGTGGCGGAGAAAAAGATAGACGGGGATGAAGGCGAAAAAGGGCAGCAGTTTTAAATAGTCTTTCTTTTCGCGCTTCAGGTACCACAGGCAGAGCGCCGCCAACGCCGGGGTTATTACTCCGTTCTCCTTGAAGCCGGCCGCCGCCAGGAAAAAAATAAAGGAAAGGGCCGCGCGGTCTTTAAGGAAGAGCAGCAGCGAGGCCGCTATGCAGGCGCTTGAGGCCAGCTCCGCCCGGCCGGCGACTATAAGCAGCTGCTCCACCGCGGCCGGGTGCGCCGCCAGCAGGATGGCCGCCCACATCGCCGCCGCCCGCCCGGCGCCGAGGGCCAGCGCCAGGTAGAAGAACAGCACGGCCGCGGCCGCGTGGAAGAGGAAATTGGTCAGGTGGTAGCCGAAGGGCCTGTAGCCCCAGACGGCGAAGTCGGCCATGTTGCTGACGGTCTGCAGCGGGCGGTAATAGTTCAGCCCCTGGCTGAACGGGTCGCCTTTGAAAGCCGACACCAGGTTGGCGGCGGTCAGCTGCAGGCGCGGGTTCTGTTCTATCATGCGGTGGTCGTCCCATATGAAGCCGGTCTTCAGGGTAAGGCCGAAGGCCAGCAGGGCCGCCAGGAGGATGGCCGCGGGCGCGGCGGCGGTTTTAAGGTAAATATTCTTCATCGTGCTAGAATTCCAGGTTCGGCCGCAGTATGAACTGGAAGCTGTTCGCCTTTTTTGTCCCGGCCGGGGAATCCGCCAGCGGGCCGGAATATTTCTTGTCCGCGGTCCAGACGAAGCCCAGTCCCAGCGTGAAGGCCATCCGGGAGCTCTTCATGGGGAATTTTTTGTCCAGCACCAGGTAATGCCTGAGCGGTTCCAGTTTCTTCTGCGAAAAGTCCGAGACGTATTCGAACCCGCTGTTGTGCAGCCAGAAGCTGCCGCCGCGCTCTTTAAAATCTGTGCGGCTCCTGCGGAAACCTATAAAAAATGAATCGGCGATGCAGCGGTTCTCGTGGAACTTGGCGCCGCCGCGGAAACTCCAGCGCAGGCTCCGGTCGGCCAGGATCTGTTCGCCCTTCAACTTGCCTTCCATCTGCAGCCAATTATCCCGGATGAGGATGTTGTCCTTGATGTGGTGCGTGCCCAGGTCTATCAGCAGGCCGGAGTAGCCGTTGCGCTTGCCCTGGAAGGACTTGTTTATGGTGTCGAAAGAGACCACGTTGCCGAGGAAAAAGGACAGGGCCCAGGGCTCTTCGAAGCCGGCGGTCACGGCCTGGACGGCGTTAAAGTTGCTGGTCCACTGCATGTCCCGGTAAAAACCCGGCTGGTCCCGCCGCAGGAGCGTGCCGGCATAGGGCAGCGGGTTCAGGCTGGCTTCTATTATCAGCGTTCTGGGCAGGTAGAACTTGCTGATAAGTTCTTTGTATATCTCAAGTTCCGAATCGACCTGGAGATGCGGGATGGGCTTGCCGGTGAGACTGTTATAAACACCGACGGCGGAATAATACGGGTCCAGCTCTATTTCCACGGTTGTTCTCTTTCCCGGGATTTCCTGGGCGGAGGCAAGGGCGCAGCACAGCAACAAGGCTGGAAATAGCAGTTTCATGGGATAGATAATTTAGGCCGTCTGATGAACATAGTTCCTAATACGGCACAGCCATAGGCTAGCATTTTTTCTATTTGCTATACTTTTCGCTATGAAAACCTGCCTGGCCGCCGCCCTTCTGGCACTGAGTCCGTGCGTCCTTAACGCGGGACCGCTCGACAACAAGATCGGGGAAATGGCCGCGGCGCCGGGCATAAAGAACGCCGTCTGGGGTTTAAGTGTAAAAGACGCCGCCACCGGCAAGGTGATCCTGGAGCGGGACCCGCGGCGTAACCTTGTGCCGGCCAGCATCCTTAAGGTCTTCGTGACGGCCGCGGCGCTGGATAAGCTGGGCCCCGAGCGCTCTTTCTCCACGCGGCTTTATTATGACGGGGCCATCTCCAACGGCTTTCTTAACGGGAATATCTATATCAAAGGCGGCGGAGACCCTTCTCTGGGCTCCCAGCTGGTGAAAGGCGCCGCGCCCCTGGACGAGGTGTTCGGGGCGTGGGCCGCGGCGATAAAAAAGGCCGGGATCAACGTCATCAACGGCGCGGTGGTGGGCGACGAGTCCGCTTTCGAGAGCGTGCAGCCCGGCTCCTGGGCCTGGGAGGATATAGGTAATTATTACGCGGCCCAGCCGTCCGCCCTTACCGTCAACGACGGGCTTTATAAACTGTATCTCAAACCTTCGGAGAAAGAGGGCGGCGAGGCGGCCGTGCTGCGCACCGAGCCGTACATCGACGGGCTAAAGTTCGAGAACCATATGAAGACCGGCCCGGCGGGTTCCGGGGACAACGGCTATATCTTCGCTTTCCCCGGGCAGTACCAGGCGGTACTGCGCGGTTCCATCCCGCGGGGCTCGCCGGAATTCGCCATTAAGGGCGCCCTGCCGGACCCGGCTTTATTCGCGGCGCAAAGTTTCAGCTACTATCTGGCGAAGGCGGGCGTAAACTCGAATAAAAAAGCTTTCAAGGGCGCTCTGCCGCCGGGCTCGGGCGGCGTGCTGCTGGCTGAAACGGCTTCCGCCCCGCTTAAGAACGTGGTGCGCGTCACCAACAAGCGCAGCTTCAACCTTTACGCGGAACTGCTGCTCAGGCAGCTTGGGCTGCAGCGCGGCAGCGGTACGCCGGACGCGGGGCTCGCCGCGGTGCGGGCCTACCTGGCGGAGAACGGGGCGGATGTTTCGGAGCTGGACCTGGAGGACGCCTGCGGACTCTCATCACGGGACACGGTAAAGGCCGAGAATTTCACCGATATCCTGCGGGCCGTCTCGAAGAAAAAATATTACGCCGAGTTCGCGGAGTCCCTGGTCTATCCCGGCGACCCGGACGCCACCGGCCACGTGAGGGCCATGGGTAAGGGGACGGGGCTGGAGAAAAATTTAAGGCTCAAGTCCGGCTCGCTCAACGGCGTGCGGTCCTACACCGGCTACCTTAAAACTAAAAAAGGCAGGACGCTGGTCTTTACTTCCATCATTAACGGCTATTCAACCGCCCCCGCCGTCATAGACAAAATGCACGAGACCCTGCTGCTGGCCCTGTACGCCGGAGATTGAAATCCGGCGGCTGTCTTTCCCTACCTCTTGAGCCGGAGCCGGCGTCCTATCGTTTTACGCAGGATATCCAGGCTGATCGGCTTAGTTACGTAATCAAAGGCGCCCAGCTGCAGGCATTCGCGGGCTATCGCCTCGTCCTCGTTGCCGGTGATCATTATAAATCCTGTCCCCGGCATTTCCGGCGACAGCTCTTTAAGGACCGAAACGCCGTCTTTCTCCGGCATGTTAATGTCGAGCAGGACGATGTCGGGCCGCAGGGCGCGGGCCCGCTCCAGCGCCGCGGCTCCGTCGTTCGCCTCCGAGATCTCCCAATTAAGCGCCGACAAAGAGCGGTTCAGGACCGCGCGCATTTCGGGATCGTCGTCAGCGATAAGTATCTTGGTCATGGAGTCCTCTTATTCGTAGCGCAGGGCTTCTATCGGGTCCAGCATGGCGGCGCGCAGGGCGGGCCAGAAACCGAAACCGACGCCTATCAGGGTGGAAAAACCGAAGGCGAAGGCTATGGTACCGGCGCCCAGCGTCGGGGGGACCTTGGTGAAGAAATAAGCCGCCCAGCCCAGGCCGAAGCCCAGCCCCACGCCCAGGGCCCCGCCTATCAGGCACAGCACTACCGCCTCTATCAAAAACTGGCTTAAGATGTCCGAGTTCCTGGCTCCCAGCGCCTTGCGCAGGCCGATCTCGCGCGTGCGCTCGGTGACGCTGACCAGCATGATGTTCATGATGCCTATGCCGCCGACCAAAAGCGAGATGCCGGCGATACTGTAGACCACCAGTGAAAGCTTGCCCATCGTGCTTTTGAACATCTCTATCTGAGCTTCGAAGGTGCGCACGTCGAAGTCGTCCTCGGCGTCTTCCCGCGCCCCGCGTTCCGAGCGCATGGCCATTATTATCTGGCGCCGGGTTTCCGGAGCGTCGGCGGGGGTGGGCGCCACCACCTCGATATAGTCCAGCCGGTTGGAGCCGAACACGCGTTTGGCCGCCGTGTTGAGCGGGATATAGGCCGTAGGCCGGCCGCCGAAGATCTGCTCGGCCTTATGGTCCTCCGCCACGCCCACTACCGTGAAGTTTATGCCGTTTATCCTGATGTCGTTGTTGACGCCGTCCACCGAGTCGAAAAGTTTCCTGGCCAGGGTCTGGTTTATGACCGCCACGCGCGCCTTGTTCAGGTTTTCCGCCTTGGTGAAAAAGCGGCCGGTCAGTTTGCGGTTCTCGAAGAACTTGTCGCGCGGCTTCTGTTCCTCCGGGGTGTAGCCTTCGCGGCTCTGCACGCTGGCGTCCACATGCCTGTCCCCGGCGGAGATCTGCAGGTCGCGCACCAGTATGGGGGTCACTTTCTCGGCCAGCGGGGCCTTGGTCTTTATGGCCTCCACGTCGCCCATGGTGAAGCGGCGGTGAGGCCTGCCGTGCTGGCGGAAGGGCACCACCCAGACCTTCTTGGCGTCGTCCTCGCTGGCCCCGCTCAGCAGGCTCTTCATAAAACCTTCGCTTATCGTCATCAGCGAGATTATCGCGCCTACACCTATAAAAATGCCTAGTATGGTCAGCGCGCTGCGCATCTTGTGGCTCCAGATGGCCTTGAAGGCCACTTTGAGCTGTTCCAGGAATTCCGAGGGGGAAAAACTGAGGCGCGCGGGCGGGAGCGGGGTGGCGGCGGCTTGCGGGGCGGCGGCCGTTCTTTTGCGGTTCTCGTCGGAAACTATGGCGCCGTCCTTCATGCGCACCACGCGGTCCGTCATGGCGGAGATCTCGTCGTCGTGCGTGACTATCACCACGGTGAGGCCGCGCGCGTTGAGGTCCTTTATCACCTGCATCACTTCCTGGCGGCTGACGGCGTCCAGGTTGCCGGTGGGCTCGTCGGCCATTACCACCAGCGGGTCGTTCACCAGGGCGCGCGCGATGGCCACGCGCTGGCATTGTCCGCCGGAAAGCTCGTTGGACTTGTGCTTCACCCGGTCGGAGAGCCCTACAAGGTCCAGGCATTCCAGCGCCTTGCGGGAATTAGTGCCCAGGCCGGTGTAGACCATGGGCAGCAGCACGTTGTCTTTGGCGGTGGTGCGCTTCAAAAGGTGGAAGGACTGGAAGATGAACCCTACCATGCGGCTGCGGATGGCGGCCAGGCGCCCCTCGCCCAGGCTCGCCGTGGGATGGCCGGCGAAGAAATACTCGCCCGAATCCGGTCTGTCCAGGAAGCCCATGATATGCAGCAGCGTGGATTTGCCGGAGCCCGACGGTCCGACCAGCGACACCAGTTCCCCGGCGTTTATCCGTATGGAGACCTCTTTAAGGGCCTCCACGCGGAAAGAGCCGGTGGCATAGGTCTTTGAGACCTTGCTGATGTCTATGAGGGGGGCCATTTAGTTGTGTTCTACGTTAAAGCCGGAGCGTTCCTTGGCGATACCGGTGGAATAGTAGACCGTGTCCGTGTCGGCGAGGCCCGAGAGCACCTCTATCGCGCTTTCGTTGGTGGCGCCGACGGCGATCTTTTTCTCGGTCAGCCTGCCGCCGGCGGCGGTTTTGACGGAGACCAGGGCGTCGCCGTCCCTGTACTTCACCGATCTGCGCGGGATGGTCATCGTGTTCGGTTTGCTGCCGGTTATCACCAGCACGTCGGCGGTCATGCCCGAGCGCATTACCGGTACGCGGTTCACCGGCAGGATCTTGACCTCGTAAACTATGACGCCGTCCTTCTGCGAGGATTCGTGGGAAATGGCCAGCACCCGCCCCTCATGCCTGTCCTTGGGGAAGGCGTCCAGGTAGAAATCCGCCTTCTGGCCTTCTTTCACCGCGCCGATGTCGGTTTCGTCCACGTAGGTCTTAACTATCAGGCGGTCGGAAATTACGGCCAGCTCTTTTGCCGCGCTGACCGACTGCCCGGGTTCCACGGCGCGCTTCACCACCATGCCGGCGATGGGGGCCACTACGGGCGTGAGATTGTAGGCTTCCTCCACCATCTTTTTCTCTTCGGGCGTGGAATCCTGCATCCGGAGCGAATCCAGCAGGGCGGTGCGCTCGCTGGAACTGACCCAGGCGAGCACCTGGCCCTTGGCTACCAGCTGGCCTTCCGTAAAAAGTACCTGCTCCGCGCGGCCGCTCACCGACGGAGTGACCAAGACGCGGTTTTCCGGTTCGACGTTGCCGGTCGCCTGGGTTTTCATCACCAGCACGCCGCGCGCCGGTTTGACGGGAGAGAGTTCGGAGATGCGTTTCGCCTCTCCCTTCGCCCTGGCATGCTTTGCCCAACCCCAGCCGCCACCCAGGACGAGGAGGGTGATAACGGCGAAAATGAATTTCTTGGTCTTATAGAACGGTTTTTTCATTATTATTCTCCGAGGGCCTGGATAAAGGCTGCGTGGCTGATAATCAGGCCGCTGGCCGCCGCCAGGGACTGGTTCTGTTCGCTTATAAGCTGTTCTTCGACGTTGCGCCACTCAAAATAGGAGGTCTGGCCGGCCAGGTATTGTTTGCGCACCAGCCAGGCGCGCGCCGCGGCGGCGTCCAGGGAACTTTTGGCCACGTCCATGTAGGCGCTGGCCTCGCGCCAGGACAGGAAAGCGTCTTCGGCGTTCAGGTAGACCTCGTCGCGGGCGTCTTTCATGTTCTCCTGCGCGGAGCTCAGCGCGCTGCGTGATGAGGCCAGGTCGGAGGACAGCCTGCCGCCGGAGAACAGCGGCAGGTTGAGACTGGCCCCGAGGGACCAGCTGTTCGGGGCCGTCGGCCAGTCGGAACCGCCCCATTTATAGCTGCCGGCTGCGGCCGCGTCCGGCAGGATGGCGCTCTGCGCGCTGTCTACCGACGCGTCGGCGGCGGCCAGGCGCGCGCGGGCGGCGCTGACGGCGTTGTGGCTTTCCAGGCGCGGGGCGAAGGTGTAAAAATCTTCGGGCGGTTCCGGCGGCTGCGGCACGGCGAGGTCCGGGACCGGGGCCTGGGCCGGGCGCCCCAGCAAGCGGTTCAATTTGCGTTCCAGCAGGCGCAGGTTCTTCTTGTATTTTTCATGCTGCCATTGCGCGGTTTTCAGGACGGCCTGGGTTTCGAGAAGGGCGGCCTTGTTCTCGCGGCCTGCCTGGTATTTAAGGCGGATCAGTTCCAGGTTCTCGGCGCGGCGCTTCTGGGTTTCGCCGGAGAGCCTTATGGTCTCCCGGGCGTTTATCGTCTCCGCGAAAGCGGTCTTAAGCTGGTAGCGCAGCGTCGAGGTTATCCTGTCGCGGGCGGCGCGGGCGCTCCAGGCGCCCGCTTTGGCGGAGCGCAGCGCGGCCGGCACGGAAGGCGCGTAGAGCGGCAGGGACCCCGAAAAGCCGTAAGAATAGGCGTCGCCGGCGGGCAGGCCCTGCGAGCCCAGGCGGGAGTAGGAGGCGCCGGCCGAAAAGTTAGGGTAAAAACCGGCGCGGGCGGCGGTTACGCGGGAGTTGGCGGTTTCCAGGTCCAGGGCGGCCGCCGCGGCCTGCGGGTTCGCGGCGAGCATGGCCTTCTCGGCTTCTTCGAAGGCGAACGTCCCGGCGGCTTTGGCGGACTGGGACAGGGAAATTATCAGGGTTAAAGCTAGGAACTGGCGCATGGTTTAATTTTACAATATTCACCCGGCAGGCGGGGGGGCTGGCGCCCGGCGGTGCGCGTAAAGTAAAAAAAAGCCCGCGCCGGTCAGGGCGCGGGCTTTTTTTTGCGGGGCGGCGCCTACCCGTAGCTGTGCATGCCGCTGAGCAGGAAATTCACGCCGAAATAGGTGAACAGCACCAGAGCGAAGCAGGCGGGCAGTATGGCGGCGAATTTAAAGCCGCGCACCCCGTTCTTGCGCAGGTGCAGGGCCGCGGCGTAGGCCAGCCAGGTTATGAGCGACCAGGTTTCCTTGGGGTCCCAGCTCCACCAGGCGCCCCAGGCCGTGTCGGCCCAGACGGAGCCAGTAATTATCCCCAGCGTCAGGAAGGCGAAACCGGTCTTTGTCAGCCGGAGCAGGAATTCGTCGGCAGCTTCGGCCTGCCGTTTAGCCAACGCCCAGCCGGCCGCGGCGGCGGCCAGAGCGAAGGCGGCGTAGGCGGCCATCGAGGACAGCACGTGTACGATCAGCCAGTCGGACCGCAGCGCCGGCATCAGCGGGTGCGCGGTCTTATCCAGCAGGGCCGCCGCGCCGAAGAGGAGCGAGGCGGCCAGCGCCGCGGCCGGCATGATCTCCGTCCGCCCGGCAGCGCGGTGAAAGTAAAAAGCGATCGGGAAAACGAACCACAGCAGGGCCAGCATCGACTCATACTGGTTGGAAAGAGGCGCGCGTCCCAGTTTTGCCCAGAGCACGGCCAGGCCCGCGCTGAGCGCCAGCCAGGCCAGCCCCAAGGCCCACACGGCTGCGGCGGCCAGGCGCGGTTTTCTAAAGACATAAGCCGCCGACCAGCAGGCCAGCGCGGCCAGGCAAAGGCCGAAAGAAGCGTTAAATAAAATTATTTGCGCAGCCATAAAAGTACTCCCATCAGCAGCATCGCGAAGCCGGCGTAGACGACCCACGCGCCGCGGTCGAGGGTGGCGGTGAGCAGGCTGTAGCCGGCTTCGGCGGGGTCATAACTCGTCTGGTACAGCGTGTACCCGTCCACTTTGAAAGGCCTGTTCACCGATATTTTCGCCTTCAGTTCACGTCCCGCGGCGGTCTTGAGCGCCACGGCGCTGGTAAAGTTCTTGATCTCCGCCTGTTCTACGGCGTAAAAAACTCCGAAGGGCAGGGTCTGGGCGTGCATGGCCGGGAAATTGCTGAAGAACCAGAGTTTCCTGGTTTTGCCGCCGGACTTGAGCTCCAGCTGCACGGCCGGGTTGTGCCAGTAGGGTGATTTCTCTATGACCTTGTTACCGGCTGTCAGGCCGAAATCGCGGACGGCGCGCAGCACTTTTATGGGGGCGAGGCCCGGGACCTCTATGACCGTGCCCTCTTTGGCGTCGAACACTTCGCGCGAGCCGTCCGTTTCCACCGTTATCCGGCCGAGCGGTTCCGCGTAGTATTCCAGGCTGAAATCTTCGAGGGTGACGGAAAAGGGCAGCTTATAGGCGGCGGTGCCGGCGTACGCGGTGTCCGTAGTTTCTCCGGCGCGCAGCGGGAGTTCGGCTTCGAAGCGGTAGAAACGCGTGAGGAAGGCCCCGAGGATGATAACTACCAGCCCCGTGTGGAGCAGAAGGAACCGGGCCGAGGCCGTTCTGGCGCGGCCGAGGGCGCAGGCGGCAATGTTCGCCGCCGCCAGCACGCCGAGCGCCGCGAACCAGGGCGTGCCGTACACTGGCGCGCCGCGGTTGAAAAGGGTCTGGTAGATCAGGACCGCGCCCAGCGCCAGGGTTACGGCGAAGAACAGGCGCAGGGAGGAAAGGAATTTTATCATATGAAGCTAGCCCAGGATATTTTTAAGGAAGCCCCCGGCTTTTTTTATGCGCGCGGCCGCGGCCTCTTTGGTGACGCCGAGGCGCGCCATTACGATGGCCGTCTTCACGTCGTTGCCGGTCAGATCCAGCAGGCGGCGCGCTTCCTCCCGGCCGACGCCGCCCACGGTGGCGGTAATGCGCTCCGCGCGGAGCACAAGCTTTTTGGAGGTGGTCTTCACGTCCACCATCCAGTTGCGGTAGACCTTGCCGGAGATCACCATGGAGGCGGTCGAGAGCATGTTCAGGGCGAGTTTGGTGGCGGTGCCGGATTTCATGCGCGTCGAGCCCGAGACCGGTTCGGGGCCCACGTCGAGAGTCACGCGGATGGCGGCTTCTTTCGCCTTCTCCCTGGGGTTGCAGGTGACCAGCACGGTCACGGCGCCGGCTTTTTTGCCGGCTGCCAGGCCGCCCTGTACGTAAGGGGTGATGCCGCTGGCGGCGATGCCTACTACGGTGTCGCCGCGCCGGGCCAGCCCGGCTATCTCGCGCCTGCCGTTCTCAAAAACGTCCTCGGCGCCTTCTTTGGACAGGAAGACGGCGTCCTTGCCGCCGGCCATCAGGGCGGTGAACACATCGGCCCCCACGCCGTAGGTGGGGGGGATCTCAGCGGCTTCCAGCACGCCCAGGCGGCCGCTCGTGCCGGCGCCGATGAAATATATTCTGCCGCCGGCCAGGTAGGTTCTGGAGACGGCCCGCGCCGCTTTCTCTATCTGCGGGATGGCCTTCGCCACGGCCCGGGGCACCAGCGCGTCCTCGTAGTTCAGTTTTTCCAGCACCCGCCGGAGCGGTACGCGGTCCAGGTCCCTGGTGCGCGGGTTGCTCTGCTCCGTGGGCAGTTTGGAGTAGGTGAAAGCGTCGGTCTTTTTCATAGATTGTCAGTACGCCGGCATTTCGCCGCGGTTCTCTTCCGGGGTCTCGGTCTGTTGTGTGGCGCCGGGGGGCAGCTCCTCCGCCGCGGCGGCCGGCACTTCCACCACCTCCGGCAGGCGCGGGTTCTTTATCCAGTCCAGCACCCGCCGCAGGTTGTACTTGGTTATCAGCCCCGCGCCGTAGCCTTTCGCCTCCACGATAACCGTTACGTTGTTCTTGCCGCAGGCTATCTGGGCGGTGTGGTTGAGTATCTTGAATTCCTCGTACTGGCGCGCGCGGTCGGCGCCCGCTATCATCAGGATCGGCCTGCGGCCGTAAGCGCGCAGCGGGTTCACGGACAGGACCGAGTTTACGTTAAAGGCGGGGGAAACGGCTATCACCATGGGAATTTCCTGGTGGAGGGCCGCGGTCTTTATGGCCAGATTTGCGCCCAGTACCGACCCAACCAGCACGATATTCCCGCCGGAGACGGAATGGGTGGAAAGGTAGGCGATGGCGCCTTCCACGTCGCGCGTCATTTTATTGTAGTCGTTGTCCTGTCCGTCCACGCTGAAGGCGCGCCAGGTGGCGGTGGAGCCGGATGGGGTGACGAAGCTGTTGCCGTGCCCGCGCAGGTCGAAGGTCAGATAGCCGAACCCGTAGCGCTTTAAAGGCTTGAAGAGCGGCTCCCATTCCGTCAGGTCGCTTTTTTGCGTATGGATGAGTACCAGCGTGGGCGCCCCGTCGGCCGCTTTCAGGTAGCGGCCGCTGAGCTTCCAGCCGTCCTCCGTAGGCAGGGTGACGCGCTCTTCCTCGCGCTCCGTCTGCGCGCCGGCGGCGCAGGGGTAGAGCAGCAGCAGGGTCAGGAGAAGGGAGGGGCCGGCGTTCATGGGGGGCTCAGTCCAGCATTTCCCCGGGTTTGAACCAGATGCTTATTTCGCGTTCGGCCTCTTCCAGGTTGCCCGAGGCGTGGACCACGTTCTCGTAATAGCCGTGTTTGCGGCAGATGCGGCCGAACGCGCCGCGGATGGTGTCGGGCGAGGCGTCCTCGGGGTTGGTCACGCCTACAGCCGTGCGGATACCCTTTACGGCGTTCTCGCCCTGGTAGACGAGGGCCAGCACACGGCGTTTGGGGTCGCCGTGGTATTCGCCCTTGATGAAGTTGATCAGGTGCTCGAAGAGCTTCTTGTCTACGAACGGCCCCGTGCCCTCGAGCAGCGCGTAGTGCTCCCGCGCCAGCTTGTCCGTGACGGTGACGATCTTGGCGCCGATGAGCTCCAGGTGGGTGTTCTCCAGTCTGTCGATGGCCAGGCCGGCCAGGTGCCGCTGCATGCCGTCGGGTTTAATGATAACCAGTGTTCTTTCAATAGCCATAGGTCTCCTCAAAGGGGGTGGGTCTCAATCGAACTATTCTACATTTTTGAAGCCAGCACTGAAAGCGGGTGTTAACCGCGGTCAAAGCCGGGGTGCGGGCATTTATGCTATATTTCGAATTATGGTGCGGACTTGTGCCGTGCCGTGAGACAGAGAATGGAAAAAAAATTGAACGATCTTATCGCTAGAGGCAACGCCTTCAGGGAGGATTTCCTGACCGGCAGCCGCTATCGCTGGTACAGGCATCCTGCCCCGAACGCGGACTACGCGGGCTGGAAAAATGACTGCCTCCTTTTCGTCAGGAAGGCCTTCGGCGGAGAAAGCCGTTATTATACCGAGCTGGCTGCGGTAGAGAACGGCAACTCCATGCGCGCCCCTGGCTCCGTCTTTTCTTTTTTTGTCGGCACCCTCAGGCGCGCGCAGACCGACCTGCCGGCCGCGCACGGCGCGGCACGCGCCGCCAGCCCGACCGGGCTGGCCGAGGATCTCCTTGGCCGGGCGGAGGATATGGTGGGGAAAGGGCACTATGTTTCGGCCGCTGCGCTGGCCGGCGCGGTGCTCGAAGATCTGCTGCGCCGGCTTTGCGCGGCCAGCGGCGTTTTCTGCGCCGAGAACGCCACGCTGGAGAACGTGAACGACAGGCTTCTCGCGGCCGGGGTGTACAACTCCGCCTGGCACAGGGAAACGGCGCTGCGCATAGGCCTGCGCAGGACGGCCGAGCATTGCTATATCGAAAAACTTAACGCGGACAATGTTTCGGCGATGATCGCGTGGTTAAGGGGTTTTAGCGGCCGGAAATTCTCCGCCGCGGGCGCCGCCGCCGTGACCCGCTCCTGATACGCGGGCGCAGCTTGTTTTCTTTGCGCCTATCTTGTAAAATAATATGATTCTTAAATAAGGGGCCCGGCCGGCGGCCGATCCCCTGCACGGTCGGCCTTTTACGGGAGATCTATGTCCAAGGTAATGGTGGTTGACGACGAAAAAGACGTGGTGTACCTGATAAAGGTGCTCATGGAGAGGGAGAAACTGGAGGTTCTCGAAGCTTATAACGGCCTCGAAGCCTACAATAAACTTACCTCCAAAGACCCCGGCAGGATCATCCCCGACGCCATAATCCTGGATATAATGATGCCTGAGATGGACGGTTATACGTTCCAGTCCAAGCTGCAGGAGATAGACGAGCTGTGCGATATCCCGATAGTTATCCTGACCGCCAAGGGCCAGATGAAGGACCTGTTCGAACTTTCCTCCAATATTTTCGCCTTCGTGGAAAAACCCTTTGAGCCCAAGAACCTCGTAAAAATCGTAAAGGACGCGATCGCCTCAAAAAAATGACTACTACCCCTCCTAATTCCGGCATCAATGACATAGTCACCCACAATTATTCCAAGATAAAAGCCATAAGGGAGAAGGGCATAGACCCGTTCCCCCACCGCTTCAAACCGACCCATAAGATCGCCGAAGCCTCCAAGCTGCCCGCCGACACGCAGGTGATCATCGCCGGGCGCATGATGCTTATGCGCGTGATGGGCAAGGCCACCTTCGCGCACCTGAAGGACGGCACCGGCAAGATGCAGATCTACGTAAAAAAGGACGCCGTCGGCGAAGAGGCCTACGAGCTGTTCAGGAAGCAGATGGCCGTGGGCGATTTTCTGGGTGTGGAAGGGAAACTTTTCCTGACGCATACCGGGGAGCTGACCGTCAACGCCGAGAAGATAACCGTGCTTTCCAAGGCCGTGCGCCCACTGCCCGAGAAGTTCCACGGGCTGACCGACGCCGAGGCCCGCTACCGCGAGCGCTACCTCGACCTGATCTCCAACGACGAGACCCGCGCCATCTTTGTGCGCCGCGCCCAGATAGTGGCCGCCATCCGCGACGTGCTCAACGGCCGGGGCTGCCTGGAGGTGGAGACCCCGGTACTCTGCGCGCAGGCAGGCGGCGCCAACGCCCGCCCTTTCATCACTTTCCATAACGCCTACCGCTACGAGCTGTACATGCGCATCGCCACCGAGCTGCCGCTGAAAAAGCTGCTGATCGGCGGCTTCGACGGCGCCTACGAGATAGGCCGCGTGTTCCGCAACGAGGGCGTGGACACCCGCCACAACCCCGAGTTCACCACGCTCGAGGCCTACATCGCCTACTCCGACTATAACGGTATGGCCGAGTTCGTCGAAAGCGTCTTCGAGCGCTGCATCAAAATCCTCGGCTCCGAGACCATTGAATACAACGGCAACACCATCAACCTCAAGCCTCCCTTTAAACGCCTCAGCCTCCCCGACTCCTGGAAGGAGAAGACCGGCGAGGATATCCATGAGGTGCTGAAAGGTAAAGGCTTCAACCGGGAGAACCTGCTGAAGCTGGCCAAGAAGCTGCACGTCGAGTGCGCTTCCGACACCACGTCCGCCAAGATCTTCGACCGCATCATGGACGAGAAGATCCTGGGCGCGCTGGTACAGCCCACCTTCGTCATGGATTACCCCACGGCCATCACCCCGCTGGCCAAGTGCAAGACCGGCGACGAGAGCCTGGTCGAACGCTTCGAGTTCTTCGCCGGCACCGAGGAAATAGCCAACGCCTACTCCGAGCTGAACGACCCCGAAGACCAGAAAAGCCGCCTGGTCGAACAGCTGCGCCAGCAGAAAGAAGAGAACAACGGCGAAGCCGACATCCTCGACAAGGATTTCATAGAAGCGATGGAATACGGCATGCCCCCCATGGGCGGCATAGGCATCGGCATCGACCGCCTGTGCATGCTGATGAACGGCAAGCCCTCCATCCGGGAAGTCATACTGTTCCCGCTGCTGCGCCCGGATACCGATACCGCTAAGCAGTAGCGTTAAAGCGCGGGTGCGACCGACCATTGGTAAGGTTCCCCAGGCGATACGGGGACCGGGTTAGCAAAACCCTGCCGGAGCCCGACGCTTGCGTAAGCGCGGAGGGCGAGGCGGGGAGTGGCGAGCACGGTGTGCGAGACCACGTTTTTGCGTTCCGGTCCCCGTGTCGCCTGGTTCACTAGATTTAACCCTGTTTATGTCCACAGAATTCTTTATCGCACGTCGCTACCTGCTTGCCAAACGCAAAGGCCTCTTCGCCATGATCACCACGTTCATAGGCGTGGCCGGGGTGGCGCTGGGCGTAGCCGCGCTGATAGTAACGCTGGCCATCATGGACGGCTTTCAGTCCGACATCAAAAAGAAAATAATCGACGCCCAGGCGCATATCACCGTGTACGGCCGCATGCAGCCGCGCGACCTGGACGTGGTCCGCGCCGAACTCGGCCGCGACGCCCGCGTGGCGGCCCTGTCGCCCTTCGTGCTGGGGCAGGCCATCCTCACCTTCGACAACCGGTCCACCGGCGTAGTGGTAAAAGGCCTCGATCCCGCCGGTGAGTTTACCGTCAATAATCTTAAGAATTCCCTGGTGCGCGGTTCCTGGGAAGGGCTGGTCAAACCCGCCGCCGGGGCGCCGCAGGGCGTGATACTGGGAGAGGAACTGGCCAAGAACCTGGGTTTGTGGGTGGGGGACGAGGCCGTGCTGGTCTCGCCGCAGGGAACCTCCACCGGGATGGGCCTGCTGCCCAAGATGAAAAAATTCAAGGTGGCGGGGCTCGTGCGCACGGGTTACTACGAATTCGACAACACCATGGCTTACTGCTCGCTCGGGGCGGCCGCGGATTTCTTCGGGCTGGGCGGCGGGGCCAACGGGGTGGGGATACGCCTCAAGAACATTAAAACGGCGGGGCCGGCGGCGGCGGACCTGCGCAAAGCCCTGGGCTTCTCTTATAATGTGAAAACCTACGCCGACATGAACCAGACGCTTTTTGCCGCGCTTAAGCTGGAAAAATTCGTGATGACCCTGGTGCTGGCGCTTATAATCCTGGTGGCCACTTTTAATATCGCTTCCAACCTGCTGATGATGAGCGTGGAAAAGCTGCGCGACATCGGCATCCTGCGGGCCATGGGCGCGGGGCCCGGCTTCATCCGGAGGGTTTTCTTCTGGGAGGGCAACCTTATCGCCGTTACCGGCATAACCCTGGGCGTGCTGCTGGGCGTCGGCATCGCCGTCTTCATTTCGGTCTACCCGGTGGTGGAACTGCCGTCCGACATTTATTACATTACGAAGGTCCCGGTGGAGCTTAAAGTCCGCGATATCCTGGCCACCGCCGGGGTAAGCTACCTCCTTTGCATGCTCAGCGCCATTTACCCGGCCCTGCGCGCTTCCAGGGTGAGCCCGGTGGACGCTATACGCTATGGATAAGATCGTCGAGATAGAAGGCCTGAGCAAGGCCTATACGCAGGGGCACGAGCAGATACTTGTGCTGGAGAACCTGGATTTCTCCATTTCCAAAGGCGAATTCGTCTCCATAGTGGGGCCCTCCGGTTCCGGCAAATCCACTTTCCTCAATATCGTCGGTCTGCTCGACGACGTCTACAGCGGCGAGATCCGGCTGTTCGGTAAGCGCCTGGAGGACATGGACGAAGCCGAGAAGGCCGTGCTGCGGCTTAAGAACGTGGGCTTCGTGTTCCAGTTCGACTCGCTGCTGCCGGAGTTCACCATCCTTGAGAACATCGAGATGCCGGCCCGCGTGCTGGGCTCCCCGGCCAAGGGGCGCGGCCTGGAACTGCTCGAACGGTTCGGCCTGGAAGTAATAGCGGGAAAGTTCCCGATGGAGATCTCGGGCGGGGAAAAGCAGCGCGCGGCCATGCTGAGGGCCCTGTGCAACACCCCCGCCCTGCTGATCGCCGACGAACCCACCGGCAACCTTGACCGCCACAATTCCGGCGTGATCCTCGACGACCTGAGGCGCGCCGCCGACATGGGGACGGCGGTGCTGATGGTCACCCACAACGAGGAAGCGGCCCGCCGGGCCGACCGTGCGCTGCGCATGGCTGGCGGGAAATTAACCGCATGAAACTTTGCGAGGAGTGCAATAAGGCCGCGGCGGCCGTCTTCCTGAAGCTGGCCGTGAACAACAAGGTCACAGAAACCCACCTCTGTCCGGCCTGCGCGGCCAAAAAAGGCATCGGGCTGGGCCTCGAGGCCGGCGCTTTCAATATTTCCGACATAGTCGGCAACATGAGCGGCTATTTTAAGGATTTCCTGCCGCCCGAGCGTAAAACCCTGCGCTGCCGGAGCTGCGGCCTGAAGTATTCCGAATTCAAAGAAACCGGCCGCCTCGGCTGCCCCGACTGTTACGACGGCTTCGCCGTGCAGCTGACCGAGCTTATGACCCGCATCCACGGGGCCTCGCAGCACGCGGGCCGGAGTTACGACGGGGGGGCCTCGCTTAAGCTGTCCAAGTCCGAAGTCGCCCGGCGCCTGGAGGAACTGCGCGCTGACCTTAAGGTCGCCGTGGCAAGGGAAGATTTCGAAGGCGCGGCCCGGCTGCGCGACGCCATGAAAGCGCTGGAGGGTAGGCATGGCTGAGGTTATAAAAAGCTTCCGCCCCCAGGTCACCTGGGCCAACGCGCGCGGCGCCTGGCCCGATATGATCTTTTCCACGCGGGTCCGTTTCGCCCGTAACCTGGCCGGCTTTCCCTTCCCCAACCGCGCCGAGCCCCGCCAGCTGGCGGAGATACGCCGTCTGGCGCTGGCGGCGGCCAGGGACAGCGGTCTGTTCTCCCGCGGCCATTTCCTTAAGACCGAGGCGCTCAGTCAGCTGGAAAAGCGTTTCCTGGTCGAGCGGCACCATATTTCCCACGCGCTGGCCGCCTCCGTGCTGCCCTCCGGCGCCGCGGTCGCCAACGACGAGGACCTTTCGGTGATGATAAACGAAGAGGACCATTTGCGCCTGCAGTGCCTTAACTCCGGGTTCGCCATCGAGGACTCCTTCAAGGCGGCCCTCAAGCTGGATTCGGCGCTGGGGCGCGAGCTGCCTTTCGCCTACGGCGGCAAATTCGGATTTTTAACGGCCTGCCCCACCAACGTCGGGACCGGTATGCGGGTCTCCTGCCTGGCGCATCTGCCGGCGCTCTCGCGCCTGGGGCGCATGCCGGCCGTGTTGGAGAACCTTTCGCACCTGGGCGTGACGGCGCGGGGTATCTACGGGGAGGGGACGTACGTGCTCGGGGACTTCTACCAGATCTCCAACGCCACCTGTCTGGGCCGCAGCGAAGAGGATTTCTGCCAGAACATAGACCGCGTGATCCGCAACCTGATACGCCAGGAGATAGCGGCCCGGGAAGAGATGCTTAAGGGGCCGCTCAAGCTGAAGACCGAGGACGCGGTTTTCAGGGCGCTGGGCCTGCTTAAACACGCCCGCCGGCTTTCCTACGAGGAGTTCATGCAGAACAT
Source organism: Elusimicrobia bacterium GWC2_61_19 (assembly GCA_001799795.1). Lineage (GTDB taxonomy): Bacteria > Elusimicrobiota > Elusimicrobia > Elusimicrobiales > UBA9959 > UBA9959. The sequence goes on along the minus strand of MGUD01000016.1, from coordinate 56,174 downwards.
CTCGCTGGCCCGCATGGGCGCCGCCATGGGCTGGAATATGGGCGTGGATTTCAGCACCTTCAACCAGGTCACCCTGCTGCTGCAGCCGGCGCACATACAGGCCGCCGCCGGGCGGGCCCTGAATCCCGACGAGCGCGACGCCTTGCGCGCCGACTACCTGCGCGGCAAGCTGGCCTGATAACATCGTCCGGACGAAATAACGGGCCAGTCTTCTGTTGCTTTCCCCCGCTATATATAATTAAATATTATTCATGTACCAGAAGCACTGGAACCTGAAAAAACTGCCTTTTGAGAACACCCCCGACACGGAATTCTTCTTCGACTCCGAGGAGCACGACGAAGCTTTCTCCAGGCTCTCCTATGTGGTGGACGAAAAGAAGGCCTGCGCGGTCATCACCGGCGCTTACGGCACCGGCAAGACCCTGATCCTGAAGTCGCTGGAGCGGCAGTTCAAGAAGAAGGGCTACGTTTTCTCTTTCGTGCACAACCCGCGCCTGGACGACCTGGGGCTGCTCAAGACGATCCTGCATAATTTTACCGGCTACAACGTGCCCAAGACCAAGGAAGATGTGCTGATGGGGATAGAGCGCTTCCTGCGCGATACCTTCCAGGACGGCAAACACGTGGTGGTGGCCATAGACGAGGCCCAGTTGATAAACGACGAGAACGTTTTCGAGGAGCTGCGGCTGCTGCTGAATTTTCAGACCGAGACCAGGTTCCTGCTCACGCTCATCCTCAGCGGCCAGCCGGAGCTTAAGGAAAAACTGGATTCCAACAAGCAGTTCAGCCAGCGCATCACCCTGAGCTACCACCTTAAGCCGCTGGATTTCGAGGAAACCAGGAAGTACGTCGCCCACCGGCTGGAAGTCGCCGGGCTCACGGAAAACATATTTAACGAGCAGGCAATGGACCTGATCTTCGAGCGGTCCGGCGGCATACCCCGCCAGATCAACAACATAGCCAATATGAGCATGCTGACGGCCTTCTCCAAAGGTGAAAAGACCATAACCGCGGAACTCGTGGCCGAAGGCGTGGAGAGCAGCAGGTAAAGCGACCAGGGGAAACGATGAAAATTCTCGGCATAGGCGCGCACCCGGACGATCTTGAATTCGGCTGCGGCGGGACTTTCCACAAACTTATGGCCAAGGGTCATAAGATAAACATGCTCGTGATGACGCGGGGGTCCGTCGGCGGCGACCCCAGGCTGCGCCTGGCGGAGCAGGAGCGGTCCGCCGCGCTGCTTAAGGCCAAACTTTACTGGGGCGGCTTCGAGGACACCGGGGTCTCCCTGACGCGCGAGCTCATCCGCTCGGTGGAAAAATGCGTGGAAGAGGTCAAGCCCGACCTGGTTTTTGTCAACCACGTCGCGGACACGCACCAGGACCACCGCAGCGTGGCGAAAGCCGTGGAGACCGCCGCCCGCTACATACAGAACCTTCTTTTCTACGAGGTGCCCACCACGCTGGAGTTCAACCCGGGCGTTTTTGTGGATATCGGTCCCGTGATAAACAAGAAAGTCGGGCTGCTCAAGTGCCACCGCTCCCAGGTCTACAAGACGCGGGTGAAGAACCTTTCCATAATAGAAAGCGCCAAGGCCGCGGCGATGTTCCGCGGCTATCAGGACCGGGTGAAATACGCCGAGGGTTTCGTGCCGCGCCGCCTGCTCCTCGACTACCTTCTGGGCAGCACGAAATGAGGAAGCGCCAGGGCGGTCTTATTTCTTTTACCGTCCTGGCCGTCCTGCTGGTGGTGCTCCCCGCGGGCGGTTTTTCCGCCTGGACCTGGACCGAGGGGTTGCGCTGGACCTACCTCTTCTTTATCGCCATGGCAGCCGTGTTCCTGCTGGCCCCCGTCAGCGGCTGGCTGGCCGTCAGGATAGGCGCCATAGATCATCCCGACGCGCGCAAGGTCCATACTTCCCCGGTTCCCCGCATCGGCGGCCTCGCCGTTTACCTGGGCTTCATGCTGGCGATGGTCCGCAATCAGCAGTTCTCAAAAGAGATCTACGGGATAATGCTGGGCGGCACGATAATATTCCTGTTGGGCTTCTTCGACGATTGGAAAGGGCTTTCCGCCCGGACCCGCCTGTTCTGGCAGGTGGCGGCCGCGCTGGTGGTGACCTTCTTCGGCCTTTACTTCAACTTCCCGCTCAAGCTCCCGTTCGGACTGGTTATTTCCACCGTCCTGTCGGTGCTTTGGCTGGTCGGCATAGTCAACGCTTTCAATTTCATGGACGGCATAGACGGACTGGCGTCCAGCATGGGGTTCATCTGCGCCCTTCTTTTCCTGGGCATCGGCTGGAATTCCAGTCAGTATCCGCTTTCCTTCATCTCGGCGGCGCTCGCCGGGGCCTGCGCCGGGTTCCTGCGCATGAACTGGCACCCGGCCCGCGTCTTCCTCGGAGATTCCGGCTCAACCTTTATAGGCTTCATACTCGGCTGTCTGGCGCTTTACGGCGGGTGGGCCACCGACAATCCGGCAGTTTCCTTTTCCACGCCGCTGCTTGTGCTCGGCATCCCGGTCTTCGATATTATTTACACCACCGTTTCGCGCGTCCGCAACGGCAGCGTGAAGAGCGTCAGGCAATGGCTTGAGTATACCGGTAAGGACCATTTTCATCACCGGCTCATGAAGCTGGGGCTCGACGTGGAGCAGACCGTGGGTTTCATCGTGCTGCTGAACATCTGTCTCGGGCTGGGGGCCTGGACCATACGCCACACCGCCTCTACGCTGGGCACCTGGCTGCTGCTGGCGCAGAGCGTCATGATCTTCCTTGTGGTGGTGGTGCTGATGGTCCTCGGACGCGAAGTTACCCCCGGGAAAAAGGCGGCAGAATGAAAGATACCATTATTAAAAAATTTTCCGTGCGCGAGCTGGACGCCCAGCTGTTCACCCCGTTCACCATCTCTAGCGGCAGCCACAAAAGCCTCGAGAACGCCGTCTTCACGCTGGAGGCTGCGGGCGGCGTAAAGGGCTACGGCGAAGCCGCCATCGCCACGCATATCACCGGCGAAACCAGGGAGCGCACCGTTAAGAACCTGCGGCGGGCCGGGGCGCTGCTGGCGGGCCGCGATGCGGCCAACTACCTGGGCGCGATGTGTCTCCTGGAAGCGGAGCTGGACGACAACAGGGCCGCGCTGGCGGCCGCGCAGATGGCCGTGCTGGACCTGGCCGCCCGCCTGCAGGGGATCTCGCTCTGGAAATTATTCGGCGCCCGTTCCCCTGAACTTAAAACGGATATAACGGTAGTGATCGGCGGGGCCGACGCCGCTTACACTTTTACGAAGAAAATGCGCGCGGACGGGTTCCATATTTTCAAGGTAAAGACCGGCTCCGACATGGACGAGGATTTCCGGCGCCTGGAGGCGGTGCATAAGGCCGCGCCGGCCTCCGCCATCTACCTGGACGCCAACTGCGCCTACGGCGCGAAGGAAGCCGAAAAATTCATCAACGACCTTGCCCGCCGCGGCATACGCCCGGAGGTCCTGGAACAGCCCGTGCCGAAGGACGATATCGACGGGCTCGCCTATCTTACCCGCAAATTAGCCATGCCCGTCTGCGCCGACGAATCCGCCTATTCCCTGGACGATGTTTTTAACCTGATCCGCCGCAAGGCCGTCAGCGCGGTGAACATAAAGCTCACCAAGCTCGGGTTCCTCAGGGCGCGCGAGGTCTGGGCGCTGGCCCGCGCCTCCGGGATAAAACTGATGATGGGGGAGATGCTGGAGAGCGAACTGGCTTCGGCGGCGGCGGCTCATTTCGCCGGCGGGCTGGGCGGTTTCGATTTTATCGACCTGGATACCCCTTTCTTCATCAAGGACAGCGGCATGCGCGGCGGCGGCTTCCTCTCCAAAGACGGGGTCTATTCCCTGGACCGCGTAAAGGCCGGCATCGGCGTTGTGCCCGGAGACGCGAAATGAGGGGCCTGCTCCTGGCCGTCGGTCTGCTGGCCTGCGCCCGGACCGCGGGGGCGCAGGGCGCCGCCGGCCTGCCCGGCCTGGAGGACCTGCCGGAACCCACCCGGTACCTGGCGGGCTATGTGTCGGCCGGCGGGGGCTGGGCGGTGCCTTTTGGCGGCCATTGGGGGGATAAGGACGCGGGTTTTAAACCTTCAAACGTTTTCAGCCTGGCAGCTTCCAAGCGGGTGGATGAGCTCCTGAGTTACGGCCTGGAGACCTCTTACTCCCTGCGGCATGAGAACCGCGTCATGAAGGACCTGGGGCTTAAGGTGTTTTCCATGGGGCCTTTCGCGAAGGTTTCTTACCTCGAGGGGGAAAAACTTTTCTATGGTGTGCTGGGCGCGGGGCTTTATCAGTGGAGCCAGCCGGCCTTCACGTCGGGTGGGACGCGCTACGGGTCGGATTCGGGTTCCAGCGCGGGCCTGAGCCTGGGCGGCGGCGTGGCCTACCCTTTCTGGTGGGGAACTCTCCTGGGCCTGGACCTGCGCTGGCACCATATCTTCAACATGAAGGGATCGAATTTCAACCTTGATTCCGCCGATAATCTCAACGTCATGCTGGTCCTGCATTACGGCGTCTGGAAGGATAAGAAGTAGGCCTTGACAAGTCAAGGGATATCTATTATAATATGTATGGACGCCGGTATTAACGGCCTCCAACTGTGAACTCCCCGAAGGTTGGGGAAGCGATAACCCGCCAAAAGCGGGTTATCGCATTTTACGGCCTCACGGGCCGCTTTTCGGTATTTCTCTCCTGCCGCCCTAATTAGTATAATTTATATATATAAAGCGGGTTTGCGCCGTACCGGCATCCCGCGCCTGACGCTTGGGAGGCTAATATGGGAAAGTTCGTGGAATGCGTGCCTAATTTCAGCGAAGGAAAAGATCTGGCCAAGATCAACGCCATCGTGGATGCCGCCAGGTCCGTCCCGGGCGTGCTGGTGCTGGACGTTGAGAAAGACGCGGACCATAACCGCACCGTCCTCACTTTTATAGCCCCCGTGGAGACCGCGGCTGACGCCATGTTCGCCGTGACGAAGAAAGCCGCCCAGCTTATAGACCTCAACCACCACAAAGGCGAGCATCCCCGCATGGGCGCCACCGACGTGGCCCCCTTCATCCCCATAATGGATTCCACGATAGAAGACTGCATTAAACTGGCCGAGACCGCCGGCGAGCGCATAGGCCGGGAGCTCAATATCCCGGTGTATCTCTACGACCGCGCCGCCAAGTTCGAGCACCGCAAGGACCTGGCCAAGGTGCGCAAGGGCCAGTTCGAAGGCCTGAGGGAAGAGATAGGCAAGGACCCCGCCAGGGTGCCGGACTTCGGCCCCAACCGCATCCATCCCACCGCCGGGGCTATGGCCGTCGGCGCCCGCAACCAGATAGTGAATTTTAACGTCAACCTGGCCACCACCGACATGGAGTTCGCCAAGGGGCTGGCTAAAAAGATACGCACCTCCGGCGGCGGCCTGCCGGCGTTGCGCGCCAAGGAGATCTTCCTGGAGTCCAAGGGCCAGGTGCAGATGTCCACCGTGCTGACCGATTACAGGACCACCTCCATAAAACGCGTGATGGACGAACTGGCCAAAGAACTGGCGCCGAAGAACATCGCCATTACCGGCACCGAGCTTATCGGCCTCACCACCCAGGACGCCATCACCGACTACGCCGTGGAAGCCCTGCAGGTCAAGGATTTCAAGAAGGACGAGCAGGTGCTGGAGACGAAGCTCCTGAAGCTGCTCAGTTCCTGGCAGGCCGGCGCCAACCTGTTCGTGGACGCCCTGGCCAATACCGACCCCACGCCCGGCGGCGGTTCCGCCGCCGCGGTGAACGGGGCCATGGGCTGCGCGCTGGGCCAGATGGCGCTGGGGATAAGCCTGAGGAGCAAGAAACTCGACGAGGCCAAAAAGCCGGCCATGCGCGAGCTGGCCGAGCGCCTTGCCTCCCACAAGGTGGCCCTGCAGAACTGCGTGGCCGAGGATTCCGCCTCTTTCGACGGCTTCATGGAGGCCATGAAGATCCCCAAGGATAACCCCGAGCGCAAGGTGAAGATGCAGGCCGCGCTGAAGCACGCCGCCGAAGTGCCCCTGAAAACGGCGCGCCTGTCCTCGGAGGCCCTGGCCGGGCTTATCGTCTGCGGCACGTCCGTCTCGCCGCAGGTGGTTTCCGATTACCGCAGCGCCCGCTACCAGCTGGAGGCGGCCATACGCTGCGCCGCGGAGAACGTTTTTATTAACGCCGAAGGGCTCGAGGACAAGGCCTACGCCGAAAAGATAACCGGCGAGGTCAAGGGCTATCTGGCCTCGTGCGAAGCTGTAAGAGCGTAGCGGGAGAGTCACCTTTTTAAGGAGTTATTAATGGCAAGCATGGACGCTATTTCACGCAACTTGATGCTGGACAGTCTCAGGGAGTACGCCAAGCGGCGCATTCCTTTCGACCTGATCCGCGAGCTGGACGAGAAGAACGAATTCCCCGCCGACATCCTTAAGGAAATGTACGACCGCGATACGCTGGGCGTGCACCTGCTGATGATCCCCGAGGAGTACGGCGGCGTCTCCGGCGGCACTTACGACATCTACAGGATCTGCGAGGCGCTCGCCCGCATAGACCTGGGTATAGCCACCGGCGTGTTCGCCACTTTCCTCGGGACCGATCCGCTCAACGTCGGCGGCACGGAAGAGCAGAAGGAAAAATGGCTCAAGCGCATCGCCAGCGAGAACCTTTTGGTGGCCTACGCGGCCACCGAGCCCGACGCCGGGAGCGACCTGGTCAACCTGCGCACCCGCGCCGAGCACGTGGTGAAGAACGGCAAGATCGCCGGCTACCGCATCACCGGCAACAAGCAGTGGATCTCCAACGGCGGCGTGGCCGACATGCACACCGTACTGGCCCTGGCGCCGGGCGGCCCGTCCTGGTTCATCGTGGAAAAAGATATGGAAGGCTTCTCGGCCAACAAGCACGAGGACAAGCACGGCATCCGCCTTTCCAACACGGCCGGGCTTTCCCTGGACAATGTTTACGTGCCGGCGGAGAACCTGATAGGGATGGAAGAAGGCAAGGGTCTGCTGCAGGCGCAGGCCGTTTTCGGCTATACCCGCGTGATGGTGGCCGCTTTCGGCCTGGGCGCCGGCGAAGAAGCCGTGGAACAGGCCATCCGCTACAGCCAGCAGCGCATCCAGGGCGGCGGTCCCCTTTCCGACAAGCAGGGCTACACCCACAAACTTATAGTTCCTAATTATGTGCGCCTGGAAGGGGCCAGGTCTTATATAGAGTACACCGCCCTGCGGCTGGACTCGGGCGAACACGGGCTGCAGACCGAGGGCGCCATCGCCAAGTACGGCGCTTCCGAGTGGGGGAACAAGGCGGCCGACGACGCCATCCAGGCGCTGGGCGGCTACGGCTACACCAAGGATTTCCCCGTAGAGAAGATCAAGCGCGACATCAAGATCACCTGCATCTACGAGGGCACCAGCGAAGTGCTGGAGATGACCATTTACCGCGGCCGCTGGCAGGAACATTTGAAATCCCGCGGCCGGTATTACCTGGATATGGCCGACAAACTCGACGAGCTGCACGCCAAAGAGCCGCGCTGCGGCGCGCACGCCTCTGCGCTGGCGCTGCGGGCCCTGGGCGCGGTAATGGAAGAGTGCCGCGTGCAGAAGCTCACACGCCACCAGCACGTTTCGTTCAAGCTGGGCCGGCTTATAGCCGCGGCCGAAACCGCCGCCATCTTCTCCACCGCCGCCGGCGCTCAGAAATATACCGAGACCGTGCGGTTCGACCGGGAAGGCTGGCAGGCCATGGCGCGGGTTTTCGCCCGTGAGGCCGCCCTTAATACCGCGCTGGAAGGCCTGGCGCTGGTGCTGGGCGCCGCTGACAGCGGCAACAACCTGGCCGACGCCGTAAATATCGAGGCTGTCCAGATGGAACAGAAAGGCATGATAGCCGACATGGACCTGGTGGCCGCCAAACTGAAACAGACCTTCAAGGCGAAGTAAGTTTAAAGGAGTTCCCTATGAATATCGTCGTTTGCGTAAAGCAGGTGCCCGACAGCACCGAGGTTAAAATAAACCTGGAGACCGGCACCCTTATCCGCGCCGGGGTGCCCAGCATCATCAATCCCTACGACCACTTCGCGCTGCAGACGGCGCTGGAACTGAAGGCCAAGCACGATTTCAAGGTGACGCTGGTCTCCATGGGGCCGCCCCAGGCGAAGAGCGTGGTGCAGATGGGCATGGCCCTGGGCGCCGACGAGGGCATCCTCCTTTCGGACATGGCTTTCGCCGGGTCCGACACCTGGGCGACTTCTTACGCGCTGGCCAAAGCCATAAAGAAGATCGGCAAGGTGGACATGATATTCGCCGGTATGCAGGCCATAGACGGCGACACCGCCCAGACCGGCCCCGGCGTGGCCCAGCAGCTGGGCATGCCGCAGGTGACCTTCTGCGAGCGCGTGGAAGTGGACGGGCGCCGGATCATAGCGCATAAGCAGATAGACGGCGGGCACGAAGTGGTGGAGGCCCGCCCTCCGGTGCTGCTGACCATGATCATGCATAAGGATTACGCGCCCCGCTATCCGTCCTTCCTCGCGGTCAACGCCTCGCTCAAGAAGCCTTTCCATACCTGGAACGCCGCCGACATCGGCGCCGAACCCCAGTACCTCGGCCTTAAAGGCTCGCCCACCCAGGTGGACAGGATCTATCCGCCGCCTCAGAGAGAGAAGGCCGCCATGTTCTCCGGCTCCGGCGCCGAGGGGACGGCCAGGATACTGCAGATAATGAAGGACGAACATTTTCTGGAAGATTAAGCCCCGGCGGGACAATTTAAGCAACAGGAGATCACGATGATAGAGGTTTCTAAAAAATGTATAGGCTGCGGCAAGTGCGTGCCGGTCTGCCCCTTCGCCGCCATAAACATGATGGACAAGAAGGCCGTGATGAACGAGGCCTGCACGCTGTGCGGCGTCTGCGTCCAGATCTGCCCGGTGCAGGCCATCGCCATAACCCGCGAAGAAGCCTCGGCGCGCGACCTCTCCGGCCATAAGGGCGTCTGGGTCTACGTGGAACTCACCGAGAACGGCGTGGATACGCAGACCAAAAAGATCAAGCAGGTCACGTTCGAACTGCTCTCGGCGGGCCGGCGCCTTGCCGACGAGCTGGGCGAAGACCTTTGCGCGGTCCTGCTGGCCGACAAGAACCATAATTACGAGAAAGAGCTGGGCGCTTACGGGGCCGACAAGGTCTACATGGTGGAGCACGACGAGCTTTTCGAGTACAACACGGATATCTTCTCTACGGTGATAGTGTCCCTGGTGACCCGCCATAAACCGTCCATCATGCTCTACGGCGCCACCATACAGGGCCGCGACCTCGCCCCGCGCGTGGCGTCCACCCTCTATGTGGGCCTCACCGCGGACTGCACCGCCCTCGCCATAAAGAACGGCCTGCTGCTCCAGTCCCGCCCGGCTTTCGGCGGCAACATCATGGCCGACATCCTGGCCCCCAATTCCAGGCCGCAGATGTCCACCGTGCGTCCCAACGTGATGAAGATGGGCGAGCCCGTGCACGGACGCTCCGCGCTGGTGGTGCGGGAGTCGGCCAAGCTCGATAAGAGCCTGCGCCGCATTAAGGTGCTGGAGCGGAAGATCGCCCATGACGCCGGCGCGGTGAAGATCGAGACCGCCAAGGTGATAGTCTCCGGCGGGCGCGGCATGAAGACCAGGGATAAATTTAAGCAGCTCGAAGAGCTTTCCAAACTGCTCGGCGGCGTCGTAGGGGCGTCACGCGCGGCCGTGGACCTGGGGTTCAAGGATAAGGCGCACCAGGTAGGGCAGAGCGGCACCACCGTGTCCCCGAAGCTTTACCTTTCGTTCGGCATTTCGGGCGCGGTGCAGCATATCGTGGGCATGAAGGCCTCCGACGTGATAGTGGCCGTCAATAAGGACCCCAACGCGCCCATCTTCAACGTGGCTAAATACGGCATCGTAGGGGACGCGCACGAGATCGTGCCCAAGCTGATAGAAACGCTTAAGAAACAGAAATAGGCTTCCGGCGGCGGGGCGCTGCGCCCGCTGCCCGCGGAATTAATGACATTACTGAACAGACTGCTGATGATCGTGTTCGGGGCCGGGCTTATCCCGATAGTCCCGGCAGGCCTGTTTTTGTTCTATTTCCAGGCGCGCGCCAAGGACGACATCGCGAGCCTCCAGCGCAACGTCTCCCAGATGGGGTCGCTGATGATGGAGCGGGAGGCGCAGGACCTGTCGCGCCGCTTCGAGCGGATGTGGGATACCGACGCCTCTTATGTGAGCGCTAAGGGACTGGAGCGCGCGCTCAAGAATAATCCGGAATTCCTTTACCTGGCTTTCACCGGGCCCGACGGCCGCGCGGCGCTCAGCGGCGGGACGCCCGAGATCAAGCGCTACCTGGGCTACCTGGACCTGAGCGGGGACACCCTTTTCCGGAAGGCCGCTAAAGACGGGCGCGCCGCGCTGGGCCACTTCGAGATGGTCTATGATATGCCGCTCTGCCGTCTGGTGTACCCTATCGGCGGGGGCTATTACGCTTTTGCCGTGGTGAACATGCGCGACCTGTTCGAGAAGCTGCGCTCCCAGCGGCTGGGGGCCACCGGCGGCCTGCTGCTCTCCGACGCCGAAGGCAACGCCCTGCCGCTGTCGGGGGCCTTCGAGGAATTCGACGGCGCCGAAGTGCGCGGTATCCTCAAACGCGGTCAGTCTTTCGAGATAGCCGGTAAAAAGGGCGACTATATCGGCGCGGCGGCGCGGGTGCGCGGTTTCGACCTGTTCGTGGTGGCGCTGGAGAACCGCGCCGAAGCCTTTTCCGGCGTGAACCGTATAACCTGGCTGATGGCTTTTTTCCTGCTGGCGGTGGCTACCGCCTTTTATTTTTCCGCGCTGCTTTTCACTCGCCGCCTGGCCGTGCCGGTGGAGGCGCTTATGGCCGGCGCGGTAAGGGTCTCCGGCGGCGAGTTCAAGACCTCCGTGAACGAAGAGACGGAATTCGCGGAGCTTTCTGCCCTGCTGCGCGCTTTTAATTCCATGATGCGCGAAGTCGACCGTTACCACGGCATACAGGTAGAGAAGGTTTTCGAGGAAAAGCAGAAGCTGGAGCTTCTGGTCAGCCTCATCCATGACGCCATTATCCTGTGCGACCTGCGCGGGGAACTGCTTTACGCCAACGCGGCCGCCAGGATCCTGCTGGGGGGGGTGGGCGCGTCTCCCGGCGAGGACGAGCCGCTGCGCCGGCGCATAGCCGGTCTGGTGCAGAAAAAGGCCAGGTCCAAGAGCGGCGTGATAGAACTGGAACAGAGCGGGGAGACGAAATATTACAGGGCCAGCGTGCAGACGCTGTCGGCCAGAACGCAGAACCCGGCGGTGTTCATGGTGCTGCGCGACATCACCCTGGAAAGAAAGATGCAGGCCATGAAAGAAGAGTTCTTCCATTCCGTGGCGCACGATCTGCGGGCCCCGCTGCTTACCATGCAGGGCTACATAAAACTTCTGGAAAGGGAGTTCGAGCCGGGGGCGAAACAGGCCGGTTATGTGCGCAACGTGAAAGACTCCAGCGACCGGCTCTTCAAGCTGCTGGAGAACATCCTGGATATTTCCCGCATGGAGGCCGGCCAGCTCAAGCCCGACCTCAAACCGGTCAACGCGGCGGAGTTCCTCTCCTCAGCGGTCGAAAGTTTTCGGCCCCTTTTTGAGGAAAAGGGCGTCGAGCTTTCCATCGATGCCGCCGGGGCGGGTAAAAAAGAATTTTCCGCCGATTCCTCCCTGCTGCGCAGGGTCATGGAGAACCTTATTTCCAACGCCTGGAAATTCACGCCTAAAGGCGGCAAGGTTACGGTTTCCGCCAGCGACGATAAAGGCGGGCTGCTCTTTACCGTCGCCGACACCGGTCCTGGCATCCCGGTGGACCAGCTGGAAACGATCTTCGAGAAGTACAAACAGCTTAAGGCAGGCGGGGAAGATGGCGGCTTCGGCCTGGGCCTGGCCATCTCGCGCAAAATAGTAGAACTGCACGGCGGCCGTATCTGGGCAGAGGCGGCGGGAGGCGGCGGTTCTGAATTTAAATTCTCAGTGCCGGCCCGATAAGGGCCGACCGGAAATATGCTCCGGCGCGGATAACAGGGGTCAGAGGGAAAAATATGGAAAAACAAAATGTCGCAAAACAGGGCAAAGGGGCGCTTTATCTTTTCAGCGGGTTGTTTACAGGGTTCTTATTGTTCAGCTTCGTTGTGGACGGCTGGCTGTCCACCGGCTGGTGGGTGCGGACGCTTGAGAATAAATGGGCCGATTTCCGGATAAACCTCCCGGCGCTCGTGTCGCTAAGCTCCGAGCAGGACCTTAAAGCGGGCTTCGGTAAATATTTCAATCATGACGCCGATGACCGTATATTCGTGGCGGCTATCGACGAGCATACGGTCAAGAAGCTCGGTTATCCCTTCAAAAGGAAGAATTACGCTACCCTGATAGAAAAGCTCAATAAGGCGGGAGTAAAAGCGATAGGGCTGGACGTCCTCATCTTCGACTCCGACCGCGACGACAAGGTCAGCGACGGTATCATGGTGGACGCGGTGCGGCGGGCGGCGAACGTCTCTGTCCTTGTCGCGGTCAATCCCGAAACGGGCGAGGTTCAGTACCCGATAAGCGGTTTGGGCGAAGCCGCCAAGTATATTTCCCACCCGCACGTGGAGGGCAATATCGAGGCCAACGGCGAAGTCCGCCGGTTGAGTCTGTTCAGCGACTCCATCCTTTATAAGAATCTGTCCCTCAAGACCAAGTGCGGCAAAGACTGCGCCGGGGTCGGCTTGCCTCTGCTGGCCATGGCCGTCTATTCCGGTTACAGCGGCAGGCCCCTGGCCGACCTGGAAAACGAATACCGCACCGCGCCGCATTACCTTAATTTCCGTATTCCCCAGGACAGGGTCTACCACCCCGGCTGGACGGCGCCGCCCGCGAAGAAGAATAATTCCGTTTACCGTCATATCTCCGTCCTGGATATCATGGAAGGCAAACTGTCTCCTGAGGAGCGCAAGGTCATTAAGGGGGGTATTGCCCTGGTCGGGTCTACCGCGTTGGGGGCCTATGACCACTACCCTTCTCCGTTCTACGCGTCCTGGCCCGGGGTCGAAGTTCACGCGAACGCCATCGACAATATGCTCCACGGCGATTTTCTGCACCCGGTAGCGACCTGGATCATAGTTCTGCTGGCCGTTCTGCTGGTATGGCTGCCTGTGGTCCTCTCGCGGTATTCCATAAAAGTCATATCCATAACCTCAGTGTCGGTAATGGCAGCGCTGATGGCGTTAAGCGTTTACGCCATGACACAGCTTACCGCCATGCCGTATCTGAGTCTGCTTTTTTCTTTGATGGTCCCCTTTATTTTCGTGACGGTCCATAAGGCGGTCCTCGAGGGCCGGGAGAAGAAGTGGATCAAGAACACCTTCGGGCAGTACCTGTCGCCCAAGGTGGTGGAACTCATCACCAAGGACCCGTCCAGGCTGTCGCTGGGCGGCGAGAAGCGCGAAATGACGGCTTTCTTCCTGGACATAGCGGGCTTTACCACCATGTCGGAAAAGATGACGCCCGAAGAGCTGACCTCGATGCTCAACGAGTACCTGTCGGGCCTTACCGACATCATCTTGAAGCACGACGGCGTGGTCGATAAATACATAGGCGACTGCATCATGGCCTTCTGGAACGCCCCGCTGGACCAGAAAGACCACCGCAGGCTGGCCTGCCTGGCCGCCGTGGACTGCCAGGCCGAGATGGCCCGTCTGAACAAGCAGCTCACGCAGTACGCCATAAAGCCCTCGTGCCGCGTCGGCCTGAATTCCGGCCCGATGGTAGTGGGCAACATGGGTTCCAAGACCAGACTTTCCTATACCGTCATGGGGGACGCCGTGAACCTGGCTTCCCGCCTGGAAGGCGCCAATAAATTCTTCCACTCCCAGATCATGGCCAGCGGGGAGACTTTCGAGGACTCGAAGGAGCTCTTCGATCACCGCTTCCTGGGCAGCATCCGGGTGGTAGGCAAGGCCATCCCCGTCAAGGTTTACGAGCCCTTCGCGCGCAAGGGTGCCGCCGGGCCGGAAATAGCGGCTATGCTTAAGTCCTACGGAGAGGGCACGGAAAAGTTCTACGCCGGAAAATACGCCGACGCCGCCAAGCTGTTCAAAGCGGCGCTGAAGGCGCGCCCCGCCGACGGCCCCTCGCAGTTCTACCTGGAACTGGCCGAGAAGTACGAAAAAGAAGTGCCCAAGGACTGGGACGGCTCGTTCAACCTGACGTCAAAGTAGAGGACCGCGATGATAATATTCTGGAGACTTCTTCTCTCGCACCTGCTGGCGGACTTTACGCTGCAGTTCGACGTGGTCAACCGCCTGAAGCGCAAACACGTGTGGGGGATGCTGCTGCACTGCCTGACGCATTTCGTCGTCGCCATGGCGCTTGCCTGGCCCTACCTGGGCCGTACCTGGGTAAAGATAGGCCCGGCCGCGATCACCGGCTGGTGGGCGCTGGGGATAATACTGGCGCTGCATTTCGTGGTGGACGAACTGCGCGTCTACAGTATGAACACGATGGGGTTCCGCGACGGCACGGTCAGCTTCCTGGCCGACCAATTCCTGCATTTCTACGTGCTGTTCATGATCTCCCCGGTGGTGATCCCCGACCATAATTTCCTGCTGGCGGAAAAATGGATAGGCATCGCCTGCATGCTGGTGCTGGTCACTCACTTCACCACGGTGCTGGTCTACTTCGTGGAAAAGGATCTCTTCGGCAAGGGGTTCCCGCATTTCGACGAGAAATACTTCCTTATTTTCGAGCGGGTGGTGCTGTGGGCTTTCTTCTTCGTCGGGGGCTATTGGTGGGTGCCTTTCGCGCTGGCCTGGGTGGTCCAGATCATGTACGTGAGGAAGAAGCGGATCATAGACCTGTCCCGGCTCAACGTGGGGTTGAGCGTGGGCCTGACCGTGGCGCTGGGGCTGTGGACCAGATATATTTATTACGGGGCGCTGTAAGCGCCGAAGCACTTAAGGCAACATGCAAGCTACGGCGAGTTTGAAAATAGAGGAAGCGGTCTTCACGTTCATCGACGTGGAGACCACGGGGCTGTCCCCCAGGGCCGCCCGCGTCTGCGAGGTGGCGGCCATAAGCTTCCGCGGAAGCGACAGGGTGGCCGAACTGGCCGAGCTGGTGAACCCCGGCGCGCCCATCCCGGCCGAAGTGTCGAAGATCCACGGCATCACGGACGAGATGGTGAAAGACAGCCCGTCTTTCGCGGCCGTGGCCCCGCGGCTGCTGGCCCTGCTGGAAAATTCGGTGATAGTCGCGCACAACGCGGAGTTCGATATCGCTTTTCTCTCGGCGGAACTGGAAAGGGTCGGGCTTAAATTCCCGAAGCTGCACGTGGTGGATACCCTGGCCATAGCCAGGAAGAACTGGAAATTCCAGAGCAACCGCCTGGGGAAGATAGCGGCGGAACTTAACATCTCCAACGGCGGCTGGCACCGGGCTTTGAGCGACGTGGAGATGACCCGGAAAATATTCGAGCATTTCATAAGCGCCTTTAAGTCGGCCGGAGCTGTAACGGTGGCGGACCTGGTGCAAAAAAGCGGAGGAAAAACATCATGACTAAAGCCTGTAAACCTTTCACCCTGGGTTCGTACCCCGATATCGTGGATTTCGCCGAGGTGGCCCTGGGCTACCGCAAGACCGTGCTGCCGCCCAAAGCGCTTAAGCTCATAGCCGCGCGCCGCGCCAGCCTGGAGGCCCTGCTCGCCGAGGACCGCGTGATGTACGGCATAAACACCGGCTTCGGCGAACTGGCCAGCCAGCGTGTTTCGCGGGAAAGTCTCAAAAGCCTGCAGGTGAACCTGATCCGCAGCCACGCCTGCGGCGTGGGCGAGCCGCTCGACGACGCGGAGACCCTCGGGCTTATGTTCGCCCGTGCCAACGAACTGGCCATGGGCAACTCCGGCGTGCGCCCTGTAGTGGTTAAAACTCTTTCCGCCCTTATAAACAAGGGTGTTATCCCTTTCATTCCCTCAAAAGGCTCCGTCGGGGCCAGCGGCGACCTGGCGCCTTCCGCCCACATGGCGCTGACGCTGATCGGCGAGGGCATGGCGAAATTCGCCGGCGAGGAGAAGTGGCAGCCGTCCGCCGCGGTCCTCAAGAAGGCCGGCCTCAAGCCCATAGAGCTGGCCGAAAAAGAAGGCCTGGCGCTCATAAACGGCACGCAGGCCATGAAGTCCGTCGGCGGGCTGGCGCTGTTCGAAGCCATGAACCTTTTTTATTCCGCCGTCCTCACCGGGGCGATGAGCCTGGAGGCGCTGAAGGGCACGCCGACCGCCTTCGATATGCGCATCCACGAGCTTAAACCGCACCCGGGCCAGTTGGAAGTGGCCGAAATGCTGGCGGCCATGCTGAAGGGCAGCAAGATCCGCGCCTCCCACACCGCCAACGACAAACGCGTGCAGGACCCCTATTCGCTGCGCTGCATGCCCCAGGCCATGGGCGCCGCGCGCGACGCTATCGAGTACGCGCTGAACGTTTTTGAGACCGAACTCGGCAGCGTTACGGACAACCCGCTGGTGGTCGCCGGCAAAAAGCGCGGGGAGATAGAAGTGATCTCCGGAGGCAACTTTCACGGCCAGGCCCTGGCTTTCGCGGCGGATTTCGCCGCCATCGCCCTGACGGCCCTGGGGAATATTTCCGAGCGCCGCATCGCCCAGCTGGTGAGCGACTTCGAGATACTGCCGCCTTTCCTGGCCCGCAACCCGGGCCTGGAGTCCGGCTTCATGATCGCGCATGTGACGGCCGCCGCGCTCTGCAACGAGAATAAGATATTAAGCCATCCCGCCAGCGCCGACTCCATCCCCACCTCCGCCAATAAGGAGGATTTTGTGAGCATGGGTATGACCGCGGCGCTGAAGCTCAGCACGGTGGTGCACAACGTGGCGCGCATCTACGCCATAGAGCTGATGGCCGCGGCCGAGGGCGTGGAATTCCACCGCCCGCTGCGGTCCGGGCCCCGCATCGAGGAGGCCCTGGCGGACCTCCGCAAGATCTCGCCCGCCTTCAAGGGCGACGAGGTCTTCTCCGGCCGCATCGAGGCCGTGGCCGAAGCGATATTGGGCGGCTATTTCGTCAAATAGATCATGGAGGACGTGGTATGAGTTCCAATATAATACGCGCTCCGCGCGGCAATAAAATTTCATGCAAGGGCTGGCAGCAGGAAGCGGCCCTGCGCATGCTGATGAACAATCTGGACCCGGAGGTGGCCGAGCGCCCTGAGGACCTGATAGTCTACGGCGGGCGCGGCAAGGCCGCCCGCAACTGGGACTGCTATCACGCGATAGTCTCGACGCTGCGCAAACTGGAGAACGACGAAACCCTGCTGGTGCAGTCCGGCAAGCCCGTCGGCGTCCTGCGCACCCACCAATACAGCCCCCGCGTCATCATCGCCAACTCCAACCTGGTGGGCAACTGGGCCAACTGGGAGACCTTCGACGAGCTCGAGAAAAAAGGCCTGATGATGTACGGCCAGATGACGGCCGGCTCCTGGATCTATATCGGCACGCAGGGCATCCTGCAGGGCACTTACGAGACCTTCGCCGCCTGCGCCCGCAAACATTTCAAGAGCGACCTGGCCGGCAAGCTCACCGTTACCGGCGGCCTGGGCGGCATGGGCGGCGCCCAGCCCCTGGCCGTCACCATGAACGGCGGCGTGGCCATAGTTATAGAGGCCGACGAGACCCGCATCCAGAAGCGCCTGGCTACGGCCTACGTCGACGTCATGAGCCGCAGCCTGGACGAAGCGCTGCGCCTGGCGGATGACGCCATGAAGGCGAAGCGGCCGCTCTCCATCGGCCTGCTGGGCAACTGCGCCGAAGTGCTGCCGGAGATGTTCCGCCGCGGCGTGAAGATAGACGTACTGACCGACCAGACCTCGGCGCATGACCCGCTGAAGGGCTATATACCAAAGGGCTACAGCGTAAAAGAAGCCAACGAGCTGCGCCGCCGGGACCCGCAGAAATACCTGAAACTTTCCATGGAATCCATCGCCATACACGTGGAAGCCATGCTCAAACTGCAGAAAGCCGGCGCCGTCACTTTCGACTACGGCAACAATATCCGCACGATGGCCTTTAAGCAGGGAGTAAAACGCGCGTACGACTTTCCCGGTTTCGTGCCGGCCTATATAAGGGACCTGTTCTGCGAAGGCAAGGGCCCGTTTCGCTGGGCCGCGCTTTCAGGCGACCCTAAAGATATAGCCGTTACCGACAAGCTGGTGCTCGACCTGTTCCCCAAAGACGAGCATTTGCGGCGCTGGATGGACATGGCCACTAAAAAGGTGAAGTTCCAGGGTCTGCCTTCGCGCATCTGCTGGCTGGGCTACGGCGAGCGGCATCTCATGGGCATGCGCATCAACGACCTGGTGAAGAAGGGTAAGATCTCGGCGCCTGTCGTGATAGGCCGCGACCATCTGGATTCCGGCTCAGTCGCCAGCCCCTTCCGCGAGACCGAAGCTATGAAGGACGGGTCCGACGCCATAGCCGACTGGCCCATACTCAACGCCCTTATCAACACGGCTTCCGGCGCCAGCTGGGTGTCCTTCCACCACGGCGGCGGGGTGGGGATGGGCTATTCCCTGCACGCGGGGCAGGTGACCGTGGCCGACGGCACCAAAGAGATGGCCCTGCGCCTGGAACGCGTGCTTACCAACGACCCGGCCATGGGCGTGCTGCGCCACGCCGACGCCGGCTACAAGATCGCTTCGGATTTCGCCAAGAAGAAGGGCGTAAAGATCCCGATGCTTAAATAACCAACGGAGGATATTAATTATGGCAAGTGAATTCAGTTTTGACGTGGTTTCCAAGGTGGACTATACCGTGGTGGACGAGGCTATCGCCATCGCCATGAAGGAAGTCATCAACCGGTACGACTTCAAGGACTCCAAGTCCGAGATAAACTTCGACAAGAAGGCCAACAGCATACTCCTGTCGTCTTCCGACGATTATAAGGTCAAGGCCCTTTTCGACGTGCTGCTCACCAAGATTTCCAAGCGCGGCCTGCCGGTGAAGAATTTCGAGGCGCAGAAGGTGGAACACGCGCTGGGCGGCACGGCTAAACAGGCGGTGAAAGTGCAGCAGGGCATACCGCAGGAGAAAGCCAAGGAGATAGTGCGGGCCATTAAAGACGCTAAAATGAAGGCGAACGTCTCCATCCAGGGCGACACGCTGCGCGTCACCTCCAAGTCCAAGGACGAACTGCAGAACGTAATGACCTTGCTGCGCGGCGGGGATTACAAGATAACGCTCCAGTTCGATAATTTCCGCTGATGGCTATACTGTTCACCGGCATAAAGCAGCTGCTCACCTTCGCGGGGGACAAAGCTCCCCGCGCGGGGGCGGCCATGCGCGAGGCGGGCCTGGTCAAGAACGCCGCCGTGCTGGTGGATGGCGGCATTATAGAAGCGGCGGGACCGCGGGCCGCGGTTATGCGCCACCGCCTGGCCAAGAAAGCCAGGCAGGTGGAGGTTAACGGGATCTGTCTGCCGGGTTTCGTGGACAGCCATACGCACACCGTGTTCGCCGAGCCGCGCCTTAAAGATTTCTCCATGCGCACCGCCGGCGCTTCCTATCAGGAGATAAAAGCCGCCGGCGGGGGGATACTGTCGAGCATCGGCGCCGTGCGCGCGCAGGCACCCAAGGCCATGGCGGCCCAGCTTGCCGCCCGCGCCGCGCGCTTCCTGGAATGCGGCACCACCACTATAGAAGTTAAAAGCGGCTACGGGCTAAACCTGGAGTCCGAATTAAAAATGCTGAAGGCGGTGCGCGAGGCGCAGAAATATACGCCGCTGGAAATGCTGCCTACGCTGCTGGCGGCGCACAGCGTGCCGCCCGAGTTTAAAGGTGACGCGCAGAAGTACCTCGATCACGTGACCGCGGAGATCCTGCCTAAAGTCGCCGCAGAAAAGCTGGCGGTCTTCGCCGACATTTTCTGCGAGAAAGGTTATTTCACGCCGGAACAGACCACGGCTTACCTTAAAGAGGCCGCGCGGCTCGGGCTTAAACCCAAAGTCCACTCGGAACAGCTTTCCAATTACGGCGGTACGCGCGCCGGGGCGGCGGCCGGCGCTGTCAGCGCCGACCACGCCGATTACGTCTACGCCGAGGATATCGCCGCCATGCGGGACGCGGGCACCATCGCCACCCTGCTGCCGGCTTCCAATTTCTACCTGGGCCTGGCCAAGTATCCGCCCGCGCGCGAAATTATCGCCGAGGGCGTGCCGGTGGCGCTGGCTACCGACTTCAATCCCGGTACCTGTCCCTGCTGGAACATGCAGTTCGTGCTGGCGGCGGCCTGC
Organism: Elusimicrobia bacterium GWC2_61_19; assembly: GCA_001799795.1. GTDB lineage: Bacteria > Elusimicrobiota > Elusimicrobia > Elusimicrobiales > UBA9959 > UBA9959. The sequence continues at coordinate 35,819 of MGUD01000016.1, read as the reverse complement.
ACCCATTGCGCCATGACCCCCGAAGAGGCGCTCTGCGCGGCCACGGTCAACGGGGCCTGGGCGCTGGGGATAGGCGACAGGGTGGGCAGCGTGGCGCCCGGCATGCAGGCGGACCTCGCTTTCTTCGGCGCTGACGATTACCGCGAGCTTTGTTATTATTTCGGCGCCAACCAGAACCTGCTGACGCTGAAGAACGGCAACGTGGTCTACCCGAAGTTTTAAAACTATGAAGATCATACTATTCGACATCGACGGGACGCTGGTCAAGGCCGGGGGCGCGGGCGCCCGGGCGCTGAACCACGCGGTGCAGGCCATGACCGGCCGTAAGGACGCCTGCAGCGCTTTTCAGCTGCAGGGCGCCACGGACAAGTCCAATTTCGAGAACGCCTTTAAGGCGGGGGCCGGCCGTAAGCCCACCAAAAAGGAAATGGCCTCGCTGACCCAGAAGTACGTGGACCGGCTGCCGGCGGAAGTGCTGCTTTCTGTAAAGGCGAAAAAATATTTAAAAGTTAAAGGCGTGGAAAAATTCCTGGCCAAACTGTCCGCGCGCAAGGACGTGCTGGTCGGCCTGGGCACCGGCAACCTGAAGGAGGGGGCTTTTATAAAGCTGGAACCCTCCGGTCTTATGAAGTATTTCGCTTTCGGCGGTTTCGGCTGCGATTCCCACCACCGCTGCGTGGTGCTGCAGAAGGCCGTGGAGAGGGCGGCGAAATTGGCGCTGACCTCCATAAAGTCGGGCGACGTCTTTGTGATAGGCGACACTCACCGCGACGTGGAGGCCGCCAAAGAGGCCGGGTATCACTCCGGCGTGGTGCTGGACGGTTTCGGCGACCCGCAGCTGCTCATGCGGTCCAACCCGGAGCTGATGGCCAGGGATTTCACCGGGCTTAAACCCTGGCTGATCTGGCTGGGCCTGGAAAAAGACCCCAAGGGCATAAAGCGCGGCACCTATATCTGCCCGGATTCGCCGATAGAGCACGCCCATTACGGCCGCACCGGCCTGGACCTGCGCGACATAGACCGCGGCATAAAAGAACTAAGGAAAGCCAAAAAGAAGATAACCGGATGAACATCAAAGATACCCTGACTTACGGCGACATCGCCGAGATCCCCGCCCTGCTGGAAGCTTTTTCCTCGCGGGCCGGCTCCCTCGGTAAACTGGCCCTGCGGTCGAAAGAGAAGACGGTCTACCTGGTGGGCCGCGGTTCCTCCGGCACGGCCACGCTGTTCGCCAAGTATATCTGGGAAACCTGCGCCGGTACGATCACCAATTTCATCCACCCGCATTCCATCTTCGAGGCGAAGAAGCCGCTCAACTTCAAGGGCCAGGCCGTCTGGGCCTTTTCGCAGTCGGGGCGCAGCCAGGATATTACCGCCTGCGTAGAAAAACTCATGAAGTGGGGGGCGAAAGCCGTGGCTGTCACCAACGAGGCCGACCTGAAGAACAATCCGCTGGCGCGTCTGGCCGGGCGGCATATCCTCCTTTCCGGTTCAAAAGAGGTCCCCGTGGCCGCCACCAAGAGCTTTGAGCTGCAGCTGTGGGCGGTGCTGTGGACCGCGCAGGCCTGGAGCCGCTGTTTCTCGCCGAAGGATTTCAGCGACACCGTGGCCGCCGCGCGTAAGGCGGTTCAAAAAATAGACGGAGACCAAGCCATTCTTGGTCGGATAAAAAAAGCCAATATGCTGGGGTTCGTGGGCCGCGGCGCCTTTAACGCCGTGGCCGAGGACTCCGCCCTGAAGTTCAGGGAGATGGCCAAGGCGCACGCCCTGGGTTATTCCGCGGCGGAGTTCCTGCACGGCCCGGTGGGCGCCTACACCAAGAACGACCTGGTCTTCCTGTTCACGCCCTCCGCTAAACTGCCCGACGATATCGTCAAAGTGAAAAAAGCCCTGCACGAGCGCGGCACGCCCTACGAGGTGGTGCTGCCCGGCGGACTTAAGTTCCCTTTCAGCTGCATCCCGGTGGACATTTCCATGAAGCTCCTGGCCCTGCGCCTGGCCCTCTCCAAAGGCCTCAACCCCGATAACCCAAAAGGCCTCAACAAAGTAACCCAGACATTTTAAACCATTTGGAAGGGGACGCTGATTCCTTGATTCCTAATTGCTGCTTGTTTTAAGAGCCAGTGTCGGGGGTAATCTGTTTGATAGTAATACGTAAAAATTAGGAATCAATTCATCAGCGTCCCCACGTAAGTTCCTGGGTCTAAAGGCCGGCAAAAGCTGCCCTTTCGGCCCTTGGTGGGGGTTCCGGTTTACGCTATCCTATATGTAATGAGATCAATAACCCTTTTTACGGCCTTTCTGACCGTTCTTCCTGTTCAAAATATTTGCGCGCAGAACACCTGGGACCGCGTCTTTGACGGCAGCCAGGCTTTATCAATTCAAAGTATAACCCCGCCTCCGGCTCCCGTTTCCGACGTTGAGGCCGTCGGCGCGCGTGTGACCCTGCTGCTCAACGCCGACCTGTCAAATCAGCGTGCGCCTGTCTGGCCCGGGTACTCCGTATTCGGCCAGCCCGTGCTTCTTTACGAGGCGGGGCTGCGGTCGTTCCTTATAGCGCATCCTAACCCGCCCGCCGGTTATAACGCGGTCTTTTCCTCGCCTCGAACGGTCTTTGAGAAGCAGGGAGTTATCTCCGACCTGAACTTTGCGTTCCAGTTTCACCGGAATATCAACGGTATAGATTCATTCGCCTATCGTTATCAGACAGGCGACAAGCCGGAGAGGGACGTTCACACGATAATCCACGAACGATTTCATATCTATCAGGAAAAAGGCTTCGCGGCTACCCAGTACGGCCAGCGCGCCAGTGAGCCCGACGCCGAGGACCTGGCCCTGGCCGCGCTGGAGCAGAGGGCGCTTAAAAGCGCTCTCCAGGCCGCCGCTCCGGCCGAGTCCGCCCGCTTCGCCCGCCAATTCCTGGCGGTCCGCGCCGAACGGTACACCCGCCTGCCGGACAGCGGCGATGTCGAGACGGACCAGGAGCGTACCGAGGGGATGGCTCAATATATCGAGGAGAATTTAATGGCCCGGCCCGATGTGGCTCCGGTGCCGGGTGGCGTTATCCCTTTGATCACCAGAAGGCTCGACCGCTTTCCGACGATAGACGACATGGAGAAAGGCCGCTATTACGCCACAGGCGCCGCCCAGGGCCTTCTGCTGGACCGTGCCGGCCACGCGGGCTGGAAAGAGCTTGTGTCCGCCGGCGCCGCGCCGCATGAACTGCTCGCCCTCTCCTATCCTATGTCTTCCGGCACCGGGCAAGCTCTCCTGGCCGAAGCCAAAGCGGAGCACGGCTACAACGACCTCCTCCGGACCGGTAAACAGGTGGCGGCCGACTTCCAGTCGCTCAAGGCCGGCGCCATCTCCGACTATGAAAATTCTCCGGGTATCGAGTGGAAAGTGCCGGTGCCCTGGGACAAAGAGACTAATTTCGGCTTCAGCGGCACCAATCCGGATTTCAAGCTGAACGGGCGCGAAACGCTTATGCCGCACCTTCATGTTCTTGATGTCAGCGGCAAGACCTTCACGCTGCACTTCGAGGACCGTCCCGCCGTTCTGGGCTCCGGGGTCCGCTTCCACGCCGCCGCCTCGGCCGCGGTGCTCATCGACGGCGTATCACTCCCGCTGTCCGACGGGGTCTACCCGTTCGGTACATTGTCTCTGAGCGAAACCGGCTTAAATCTGTCCATCACCAAGTCCGGCACGCTCACTGTCACGGGCCGCAAGGCCGTCATTACCTATCTGGAAAAGAGCTTCAGCCGCAGGTCTTTGCTGGAAAAGCGGGATTGAGGCGGGGCCCGTAAAAAAAGAACCGCAGGGGAGTCCCCTGCGGTTCTTTTTTTGCCCGGCTGGACGCTTACAGGTCGGTCATGTAGGCTATTTCGTCGTAGGGGGTGCGGTACAGGGGCTGTTTCTGGCGCTTCTGGTCGAAGATGTGGCCGAAGATGCCGATGGAGCGGCCCACTACGAACAGGGCGTTGAGGCAGCCCATGCTCACGATGTTATCTATTTCCGACTTCTTGAAAGAGCCGCAGCTCGCCAGCATGTCCACGAAGCAGATGCCGATGCAGCCGTCCACGTTCAGTATCAGGTTGCCCTTCTTGGACGAAGTGATCTGTTCCACGGCCAGCGCGTAATCCAGCAGTTCCGTGTGTTTAAAGTTCTTCTTGCAGAAGGCCTTCAGCTGCGTCACGCGCATGTCCGGGTTGGAGATGCTCTTGACCCTGTGGCCGATGCCGGGGATGTTAAGCCCCTTGGCCTTCATATCCTTTACGAACTGCGCAGGGGTGAGCCCGGCGTCGTGCGCGCGCTTGAAATTCTGCGCGGCGTCGTCTATGGCGCCGCCGAAACGCGGCCCGATGGTAAGCAGGCCCGAAGCCAGCGAGGAGATGATATCCTTGCCGGCCCGCGCCGCCACTATGGCGTTATGCGCGCCTGAGACGGCGGGCCCGTGGTCGGCCGTCAGGATAAGCGCCGTCTCGAGGAACTTGCGCCCGTAATCCGGCAGTTCACGCTTGAACCAAAGCAGCCCTATCACGCCGCCTATCCCCATGCCGCTTTCCAGCACTTTGGAAATGGGCATATTACAGTATTCCAGCTCCTCTTTCTTCTCGTTGGAGATGGTGTTAATGAAAGTGGTGGCTTTGCGGATCTTGCCCTCTTTCATCGCCTGGGCGAAGTCCATAGGAAGAACAGGGGCGGTAACTTCTTCGGTGGGCTTTATGACCCCCTTCTTCATGAGGGCTTCATAAGTGCGCTCTATCATCACGCCGTAATTGTCGAAAGAATCCGGCACTATGGCGCCGGCGTCCTTGAGGGCCTTGTTCTTGGCTTCGGCCGTTTCCAGGTCCGAACCGGCCTTGGCGCCCGCGTGGCCGAACTGCACGCCAGCCGGGAACATTTTGGAGCAGGTGCCGGTCACCCAGATCACCAGCGGCTTTTTGATCTTCTTCGTCTTGAGGGCTTCCACTATGCGCAGCTCCTCGGTGCCGCCTATTTCGCCCAGCGCCACTATCATTTTAACGGCGGGGATGGCCTCGTAGCGCAGGATGTGCTCGAGCAGGGTGGAGCCGGGGTAGGCGTCGCCGCCTATGGCTATGCCCTCGTAGAGGCCGTCCGAGTTGCGGGCTATGATGTTGTAGCACTCGTTGGAAAGGCCGCCGGACTTGGACACGAAGCCGACGGAACCGGGTCGGTGCAGTTTGGACTCGACGATATTCTCATACGTGCCGGCGGTATTGGCTATTTTGAAGCAGCCGGCCTTTATGCCGCCCACGGTGGCCGGGCCGATGACCATTTTATCCAGCTTTTTGGCGGTGGCGGCAAGTATGCGGGCGCGCCGTTCCGGTATGCCCTCGGCTATAACGGCCACGGTGCGGATGTTGGGATGCTCCAGGGCTTCCAGGCTGGAGGCGAAAGCGCTGCGGAAAGAGGCGAAGTTGACCACTACGTCGGCCTTCGGGTGGGTCTCGGCGGCCGCGGCCAGCGTGCGGTACATGGGCAGCAGGATCTCGCCTTTGCCGAAGAAAGCCTTGTGCACGCCTTCGCGGCCCGGGTCCACTATGGCGGCCACCGACGGGACCTTGCGCCCGCAGGCGTAGTCGAAGTCCAGCATGCGCTGGATGGCGTTGGTGTGGTAGCCGTAAACTATCGCGGTGGTGTCTTTGGTGAAAAGTTCTGGTTTCATTTCTTTTTGCCTCCCAGGGCCATGGAAACTACGGAAGTCATGTGGGTCTCGGGGCCGTAAACCTCTATGGGCACGCCCAGGGTCTCGCCGAGCTTGCGCATGTTGGAGAGGCCCTCTTTATAGTTGGGGCCTCCGCGCCGCACGTAGATCTTCACCTTCTGCTCCGTAAGCCTGGTCTTGTACTCGTTCAAGGCCTTTATGATGCCGGTGAAGGTCTTGGCTACGTCGGTGAAGTTGGCGATGCCGCCGCCTATTATAAGCACCTTGCCTTTAACGCCTTTCTCCCGGGTCAGCAGGTCAAGCACGGTGCGCGCGTACTGGTAGGTGTCCTCCGCGGAGGGATCGCCGGAGTATTCGCCGTAGTTGGCGAGTTCTTTGGAATAGCCCAGGTCGCAGACGGTGTCGGCGTAGATGACGGAGGCGCCGCCGCCGGCCACCATGTTCCAGATGCGGCCCTTGGGATTCAGCACGGTCAGTTTTAGGCTGGCGCCGGTCTTCTCGTCCAGCCCGCGGATGAAGTCTTCTTCTTTTGTGTGCGTAGAGCCGAAGGGGGCGGGGAATTCCAGGCCGCCCCAGACCTTGGCGCATTCGAAGGCGGCGGTGTCGTCCACCTTGGCCACCAGGTCCAGCGGCACGATGTCGTCGCCGGAGAAGGTGAACGGGTTTATTTCAAGGTAGGTGAAGCCGCCTTCCGCGTAAACTTTGTAGAGGGCCTTAACGAACTCCTCTATCTGCGCCTTGCGCTTGCCGAAGTCAGGCATATTCAGCTTTACGTCGTCGATGGAGGAAAGGATGGGGACGTGGGTCTCTTTCACTTTCTCCCAGTTCTCCTCGACGTAGATGCCGCCCTTGTTGGAGAGGTAGACGGTATCATAGTCGCGGTAGGCGCGTATGGCCACGTAACATTCTTCGGCGTCCTCTTTGTGAGGGGTGAAGGGCTCTATCATGAAGGTGTTCAGCTCACCGGTGGTTTTGCCGACGGTGACGGTCTTGTTCATCCGGTCCGAGATCCATTTCCAGGCGGTCTTCCAGTCGGCGTTCAGGCAAAGCAGGCCGTGTTTGCCGCGCTTGCCGAACAGCTGGTCGGGTTTGGCCACCAGTTTTTCCTTAAGCAGCCAGGGATGGTCCTTCACCAGCTGTTTGGGGTCGGTGCCGGGTTTCACCAGCGCCAGCTTCTCCGACTTGCCCTTAAAGGACGGGATGGTTTTGGCCAGACCGTCGAAAAGTATCTTCTTGCCTTCGTATTCCCTTATGCCTCTTTGTGCCATGGTAATATCCTTTTATTTGCCCGTGGTATGGTTCAGCAGGCCGCCGGCCGTAAGAATGGCCCTCTGGCGCCCCGAAAGGGCGCAGACGCATTCTATGGAAGCGCCGGTGCGCTCGTTCTTCAGCAGCACCGGCCGGCCTTCCGCAACGGCGGCGCGCCAGTCCGGGCAGGTAAGTTTATCGCCGGCCTTTATGCCGTCGTAATCGGCCGGGCTCTTGAATGTGAGCGGCGCTATGCCGAAGTTTATGAGATTGGCCGCGTGGATGCGCTCGAAAGACTTGGCGACCACGGCTTTTACGCCGAGGTACATGGGGCACATGGCCGCGTGTTCGCGGCTGGACCCCTGGCCGTAGGACTCGCCGGCCACTATCACGTTATGGCCGCCGGCCGCCTTGTTCTCCAGGCAGCGCTTGTGGAACGTCGGGTCCACGTTCTCGAACACGTACTGGGCGTATTTCGGGACGTTGGAGCGGTACTTCAGCCGCGCGCCGGCGGGCATGATGTGGTCGGTGGTGATCTTGTCGCCCACGTGTATCATCACGGTGCCGCCCAGCCGCTCGGGCATCCTGTCGTTCTTGGGCGGCTCGCCGATGTTGGGGCCGCGGAAAACTTCCGTGCCCTTAAGTTCGGCCGACGGCTTTATGAACATGCTGTCGTCCACCAGGAAGGCGCCCGGCTCTTTCACGGCGGGGTAGGGGATGCCGGCCTTGCGCGGGTCGGTGAACTTGCCGGTCACGGCGGCCACGGCGGCCACTTCGGGGCTCACCAGGTACACCTGCGCGTCGGCGGTGCCGCTGCGGGCCTCGAAGTTGCGGTTGGAGGTGCGCAGGGAGACGCCGCCGCTCTTGGGCGAGAAGTGGTTGCCTATGCAGAAGCCGCAGGCGCTCTCAAGGATGCGGGCGCCGGAGTCCAGCAGGTTGGCCAGGGCGCCTTTGCGGGCCATCATCTGCAGCACCTGGCGCGAGCCGGGCGCTATGCCCAGGCTGACGCTGGCCGCTACCTTGCGGCCTTTCATGATCTCGGCCACGGTGAACATGTCGCGGTAGGAGGAGTTGGTGCAGGAGCCGATGCAGACCTGGTCGACCGGCCCGCCTTCCAGTTCCGAAACGGGTTTGACGCTGCCGGGGCTGTGCGGGCAGGCGGCCATCGGCTCCACGGCGGAAAGGTTCAGTCCTATCACGCGGTCGTATTTCGCGCCGCGGTCGGCTTTCAGTTCTGTCCAGTCCGCCTCGCGGCCCTGGGCCTTCATGAATCTCTTGGTGACATTGTCGGAGGGGAACACGGAACAGGTCACGCCCATCTCGGCGCCCATGTTGGCTATGGTGGCGCGCTGGGGCACCGAAAGGGTCTTTACGCCGGGGCCGCCGTATTCCAGCATAACGCCCACATTGCCCTTGGTGGTGAGTAGTTCCAGCATCTTGAGCACCACGTCTTTGGCCGTCGCCCAGGGGCCGAGCTCGCCGGACATTTTTACCAGGTAGACCTTGGGGGCCGCGGTATAGAACAGTCCGCCGCCCATGGCCACCGCCACGTCCAGGCCGCCTGCGCCTATGGCCACCTGGCCTATGCCGCCGCCGGTGGGGGTGTGGGAATCGGAGCCCAGCAGCGTGGTGCCGGGCTTGCCGAAGCGCTCCAGGTGCACCTGGTGGCAGATGCCGTTGCCGGGGCGGGAGTAGACCACGCCGTAGCGGGCCGCTACCGTCTGGAGATATTTGTGGTCGTCCGAGTTCTCGAAACCGACCTGCACGGTGTTGTGGTCCACGTAGGAAACTGACAGGTCCGTTTTAATTTCCTTCAGGCCCATCGCCTCGAACTGCAGATAGGCCATGGTGCCGGTCGCGTCCTGGGTCAGGGTCTGGTCGACGCGTATGCCGATCTCGCGGCCTTTTATGAATTCGCCCTCTTTTAAATGGGAGGCAAGTATTTTATCAACGATGTTTTGCGCCATGGTCACGCTCCTTGGGTGTCTATATATTTTCTCATAAATAAAGAGGTTTTGCACCTTGACGCGCGTCAGGCGCCGTTAATATCTAACGCGGCGGCCTATGCGGCGTGTCCGTTGTTTTAAAAATAGGTTATAATTACCGGAACTGGATGGGGGGGGGAGATGGCAGAAGAACAGAAAGAAACAACGAGGATAGCCGTGGCCCGGTTCCCGATCGCTTATTTCGGCGCCGCGCTGGCCGCCAGCGCTATTTCTTTGTTCCTTATCTATTCGCATTCCGCCAGTATCGCCTCGCTGACCGGGGAGATGGATGAGCGCCGCTACGAGACGCTGAACACCATCAGCGGTCTTATCACGCTGGATTCGCAGCTGACCATGGCGGCCAATATGGCGGTTTCCACCGGGAACGCCCTGTATGAACGCGAACACGTGCGTCTTGCCGGCGAGCTGGACCCTGCCATAAAAAGAATAGGCCGGCTCATGATCGAGGCGGAAGCCTCTCCGTTCATGGCCGCTATCAACGAGGCCAACCTGCAGCTTATAGAACTTGAAGAACGCGCCATGCGGCTGGCGCGCTCCGGTAAAAAGAGGGAGGCCTCGGCCCTGCTGACCGGCCGCGAATACCTGCGCTGGGAAAAAACCTATACCGCCGGCGTCGACGACCTGATAAAGGCTTTGAAAACAACCCTGCAGGCGGAAGGTGCCGCCTCACGGCGCGCTATCGTAAAAAAGAGCCTGGGTGCCATAGCCGGCATTTTTATCTCCTTAATGTTCTGGGCGCTGACCGCCATATCCGCCAGGCGCTGGTTGAGGGCCCGGGGCGCTACCGACGCGCTGGTGGCCGAAAAAGAGGCCGAGTACCGGCACTTTTTCGACACCGTGCAGGAGATCTTCTACCGCGCCGACTGGAAAGGCCGCCTGACGGATATAACCCCGTCGATAGTCAAATATTCCGGCTACACCCGCGAGGAGCTGCTGGGCAGGCCGGTCTCCAACCTGTACCTGCACCCCGAGGACAGGAAGCTGCTGATAAAGGAAATGCTGGCGAAGGGGACAGTGGAGAACTACGAGGTAAAACTGAAGACGAAGGACCGCGGCGTGCTGGACGTGCTGGTGAACGCGCGCCTGCTGCGCGGCTTCGGCGGCCTGCCGGTGGGAATAGAGGGCAGCCTGCGCGATATTACCGTCCGCAAGGCCGCGGAAGACCGGCTGCGGCGCATGAACCGGCTCTACAGCATCTTAAGTCTCGTTAACGAGGCCATCGTGCGTGTGCGGACGCCTCAGAAGCTTTACGCGGAGATCTGCCGGATAGCGGTGGAGAGCGGCGGGATGAAATTCGCTTGGGTGGGCCTGCCCGGCCCCGACGGCCTGATCCTCCCTGTCGCCTCCGGCGGCAACGACGAGGGCTACCTGCAGGGGTTGCGCGTCTCCCTGGATGCCTCAACGCCGGAGGGCAGGGGGCCGAGCGGCACCGCCGCCCGCGAGGGTAAGATAATAATCAACAGCGACACGGAGACCAACCCGGCCATGATGCCCTGGCGCGAGGCGGCTCTTCAGCGCGGCTTTAAGTCTTCGGCGGCTTTCCCTATAGGCGGGGGCGGCATAATAACCTTTTACGCGGAAGAGGCCGGCTTTTTCATGGAAGACGAGGAGCGGCTGCTGGCCTCGCTGGCGGAGAACGTGACCTACGCCGTGAATTCCATGAAGAGCGAACTGGCCAGGGCCGAAGCCACCAGCCAGCTGGAATACACGCGTGAGCAACTGCGGCAGAGCCAGAAGATGGAAGCCATCGGCCGGCTGGCCGGCGGCGTGGCGCATGACTTCAATAATATCCTTACCGCTATTCTGAGCTACGCGGGGTTCCTTAATTCCAGCCTTGACGCAGCCGACCCGCGGCGCGGCGACGTCGGTGAGATAACCGCCGCGGCGGAGCGCGCCGCCACTCTGACCCGGCAGCTGCTGGCCTTCAGCCGGCGGCAGGTGCTGCTGCCGCGCGTTATCAACCTTAATAATACCATCAGCGGCATGAAAGACATGCTCAGGCGGCTTATCGGCGAGCATATCGAACTTTCCCTGCGGCTTTCCGGGAATATCGCCAGCGTAAAGGCGGACCCCGGTCAGATAGAGCAGACCATAATGAACCTGATAGTCAACTCCAAGGACGCCATAACCGGGTCGGGAAAGATAATCATAGAGACGGCCGCCCTGACGCTTACCGAGAACGCCCCCGGCAGGCACGACGTGGTGCCGCCGGGGCGTTATGTGCGCCTGATGATCAGCGACACCGGCGCCGGCATGGGCGCGGAAACCCTCGCGCATATTTTCGAGCCCTTCTTTACCACTAAAGAACCCGGCAAAGGCACCGGCCTCGGGCTTTCGATGGTGTACGGTACTATCAAACAGTCCGGCGGCTATATCTGGGTCTACAGCGAACCCGGGTCGGGCACCAGTTTTAAGATCTACTTCCCGGAAGCCGCCGAGGGCGCGGAAGCGCCCGTGGCGGCCGCTCCGGCCGGGAAACCACGCGGCGGGACCGAGACAGTGGTGCTGGTGGAGGACGAGGCGCAGGTGCGCGGCGCCATGGCGCGCACCCTGCGCGAGAACGGCTATGCGGTAATAGAGGCGGCTAACGGCGCCGACGCGCTGGAACTGGGCGCGGAAACTTTCAGGAAAGCCGGCCTGCTGGTTACCGATCTGGTAATGCCTGAAACGGGCGGCATAGAGCTGGCGGCCGCGGCCCGCAAAATGGTCCCCGGGCTGCCGGTGGTCTATATTTCCGGCTACTCCGAGGAATTGGTGGCGGCGAGCAATACTATCGGCGAGAACAGCCTGTTCGTGCAGAAACCCATCGATTCCGACACGCTGCTGCTGAAAGTAAGGGAAGCCCTGGATAAAGCCAAAAAATAAGCCGGCCCGGAGGGCCGGCTTATTCGTTATTTCATCCGTTCCTAGAACCTGCTCCAGAGTTTCTTAGCGAGTTCCGCCGATTTGCGGGATACTTCCTCTTCGTCTATATCCAACTTGAGTTTTTTGTTCTCCATCAGCACCCGGCCGGCGGCTATGGTGGTGTCCACCGCGCTCTGGCTGATGCCGAATATAAGGTGCCCGTAGAAGTTGGAGGCGTCCATGGGCGTGGGGGGGATATAGTCGATGACGGCGATATCGGCGGCGAAGCCGGCTTTCAGTTCCCCGAGGCCGGTGAAATAGCGGTTGGCTATCTTGGCGTTGTTCACCAGCAGCGCCTGCGCCGCTTCCATGAAACCCTGCGAGGGGTCGCGCTTCAGGTGCTGCAGCCACAGCGCCGCGCGCACTTCTTCCATCATGTTGACGGTCATGGCGTCGGTGCCCAGGCCCACCAGCACGCCTTTGGCCATCATACCGGTGATATCGGCTATCCCGACGGAATTATTGGCGTTGGACTGCGGGTTATGCACCACCGCCGTGCCGGTTTCCCTCAATATCTCGATCTCTTTTTCGTTGACGTGTACGCAGTGCGCCGCTATGGATTTGCGGCCCAGTATGCCGAAACCGTGCAGGCGCTCCACCACGCGTATCTTGTGGTGGGATTCGCATTGCAGCTGGTCCGCCTGGGACTCTGCCGTGTGAATGTGGAAGCCGGCGCCCAGCTTGTGGCCGCGGTAGGCCGCTTCTTCCAGCGTTTCGTCGGAGATGGTGAAAGAGGCGTGCAGGCCGAACATGGCCTTTAGATTGTTGCCCTTGCTGGCGGCGACAGCCGTTATGAAAGCGGTGTTCTCCTCCAGGCCTTCTTTTGCTTTTTCCTTGCCGTCGCGGTCGGAGACTTCATAACACAGGGCTGCGCGCAGGCCTGTCTCATTGGCGGCCTTGGCCACGGCGCCCAGCGAGCCGGCTATGGCGAAGGGGCTCGCGTGGTGGTCTATCAGGGTGGTGGTGCCCTTGCGCACCGCATTGATGAGAGGGATCACTGCGCTGTAGTAGGAATCCGCGTTGGTCAGCTTCTTGTCCAGTCGCCACCACAGGTTGTTGAGGATCTCCATGAAGTTGCGCGACGGAGCGGCTTTGCCCAGGCCCCGCGCGAAGGTGCTGTAAAAATGCATGTGGGTGTTTATGAACCCCGGCATTACCAGTTTGTTCTTGGCATCTATTACCTTGGAATATTTGCCCTTGAAGCTCTTCTGGGGGCCGATCTTCTTTATCAGCCCGTCCTCTATAAGCAGGGCGTGGCCGGTGAGCACGCGGTTCTTGTCGCCCAGGGTCGCTATGATGCCGTTCTTTATCAGTATGGTATGTTTCATGGTTAGTCCGGGCAAACCTTAAGTTCCGCGGCCGTGCGCTTACGCATCTTCAGCGCGCCGGAGAAGCACTTCTTCACGCACAGCGAGCAGCCGATACATTTAGAAGCATCGAACTGCGGCACTTTCTTCCCGTCCAGTTTTACGGCCAGGTAGCCGCAGCGCTCGCAGTTGCCGCAATGGCGGCAGAGGTCCGCGTCTACCGACGGGATGTTCTTTACCGGCGTGAGGTCGGGGAAGTTCGTTATAGGACCGGGCAGGGCGCAGCCGGTGAATTCCGCTACCGACTTGTAGCCCTTCTCCTCCAGCATGTGGCTGAGGCCCCAGTTGAGTTCGTCTATCACGCCGAAGCCGTACTTCATGACCACGGTGCAGAACTGCACCGACTTCGCGCCCAGCGCCAGGAAATGCGCGGCCGCTTTGTAGTCCATCGGCCCGCCGTTGCCGGAGATCGGCACGCCCAGGCCCACGGCTTTGGCGATGGTCAGGTTGCTTATGGGGGCCACGCCCTCGCCGCTCATGCCCACCACCATGCCTTCTTCCCAGCGGCCTTTGCCGGACAGGCGCGGGCGGAAGGCCAGCGCCGGGAAAGAATTGGCCAGGGTGATGCCGGCCTTCTTATGCGGGTACTTGGCGTAAACCTGCTTTATGGCGTTGACCACCTGCCAGATGGCGGTGACCGCGCCGGTCAGCTTGAAGAGCTTGGGCACTTCGGGGTTGGACACTTCCATAACCCAGTCTATGATCTTGGCGGCCAGCTCCGGGTCCTGGGAGACGATGTCGCCCTTGGTGCCGTCGCCGCCCTGGGGGCAGGAGAGGGAATATTCTATGGCCATGGCGCCGGCTTTCTCGAGTTTGAGCGTATTGGACTGCCAGGCTTTCTTGTCGGCTTCGTCGTTGCCGGTCACCGGCCCGCCGGTGGAGGCCGCGGTCAGGCGGTCCGGGTATTCCTTCACCAGGCGCGCCACTTCACCGCAGACGCGGTCCAGCGCGTGGCCGGAGACGTTATCGGAATTGCCGTAGGTGTTCTCCGTGAAGGTCACCATGTATTCCGACGGGATGTGGATGTCGAGCCCGTCGAAGGCGGTTTTCATAACCACGCCGGGCCAGCCCGCCTCGTAGGCGCGCTTCACCTGGTCGTACCCGTCGGAGTGGGGAGAGGCGGAGATGATGAATGGCGAGCGCAGTTTGCGGCCGAAGAAGTCGGTCTCCAACGAAACCGGCAGCATATCGCGGCCGGCCAGCAGAACGGTGCTCTTGAGGTTGTTGGGGATGGCGGGCGCTTTTTTGCCCTGCATGAAGGCGTGGGCTTCCATGGCCGCGTTCTTACCCGAGGCCGCGCCCTCCACCACGGTGGCCGCGCCGTTGCGGCAGTCGCCTGCCAGGAATACGCCTTTCTGCTTTTTGTCCTGGAAGACAGGGAGGTTCTTTATGGCCAGCACCACAAAGCTCAGGTCGGTGCGGACCTGTTCGGTGCCGGGGATATCTTTTGCCTTGTCGTCCAGGCGCACGATCTTTATGCCTTTACCGCTTTTCAGTATGGCGGTGATGCGGCTCTTCGCGTTGATGTTGATGCCCGCCTTCAGGATGTCGCGCAGCTCGTGCTCGGGCAGCTGTATGTCGCCGATGTTCTTGCGGGTGAAGATCTCGGCTTTGGCCGCGCCCAGCTCCAGCGCCTTCATGGCGCAGTCGGCCGCCACCGCGCCGCCGCCGATAACGGCCACGTTCCTGCCTTTCACCTTGTATTTGGAGGAATTGCGCAGGTATTCCAGGCCTTCCACGCCCAGGTTCTCTCCCTCGATATTCAGCTTTATCTGCTCGGCCACGCCGGCCGTAACTATTACGGCGTCGTAAGTTTTAAGCAGGGCGGCCGGGTCTTTTACTGCCGCGCCGGTCTTTATGGAAATGTCTCCCAGTGTTTTTATGAATTCTATTTCGGTGCGCAGCACTTCTTTGGGGAAGCGCTTGTCGGGTATCAGGTTGCAGGCGCCGCCGGCTTTTTTGTCTTTTTCAAAAATATCTATTTTATAGCCGAGCTGGGCCAGGGTGCCGGCGGCGGCGAAGCCCGCGGGGCCGGCGCCCACTACCGCCACTTTCTTGCCGTTGGGTTTGGCCTTCCTGAACTTGGGCATCACGCCCAGTTCTTTGGCCTTCTGCACCACGGCGGCCTGTACGGCCGGTATGTTGATGGGGTTGTCGAAGAGTTTGCGGGAGCAGGCCTTTACGCAGAACCAGTCGGGGCAGACCGCGCCGCAGACGCCGCCGAAAGTGTTGTGGCCCATTATCAGGGCGGCCGAGCGCTTGAGGTCGGACTTCTCCATCTGGCGCACGGCCATTATGAAGTCGGCCGGCGAGCAGTCGGCCGGGCAGGCGGTCTTGCAGGGCTTGTCCTCGCAGTAGAGGCAGCGTTCGGCCTCGGTCTTGAGCTGCGCGTCGGAAAGGAAAGTGATCTTATTTTTCATGATTCGTCCCCAGTTGTTTAATATCCGTGCAAACCGGTGCTAATTTTAATTTTACTATAATATTTAAAGAACTGAAATTTCCGGAGACCACGATGAAACAAAAATCCCTTTTAATAAAGAACGCGCTGGTGCTGGCCACCATGGACGGGCAGGGCCGCGAGATTAAAGGCGGCGATGTCTATATCGAAGGCCCGGTGATCCGGAAGGTCGGCAAAAATCTGAAAGTGAAGGCCGATACTGTTATAGACGCCAAGGGCTGCGTGGTGCTGCCCGGTTTTGTGAATACCCACCACCACCTGTACCAGACCCTCACCCGCAACCTGCCTAAAGTGCAGGACGCCAAGCTCTTCGACTGGCTGATCTACCTCTACGACATCTGGAAGCACGTGAACCCCGAGGCGATCTACGCCAGCACCCAGGTGGGCCTGGGCGAGCTGCTGCTGACCGGCTGTACCACCAGCTCGGACCATCTTTATCTTTTCCCCAAACAGAACAGCGGTTTTTTTATAGACACGCAGATAGAGGCGGCCAAAGAATTAGGCATCCGCTTCCACGCCACGCGCGGCTCCATGTCGCGTGGCCGGTCCAAGGGCGGTCTGCCGCCGGACAGCGTGGTGCAGACGGAAGATTTCATAATGAAGGACTGCGAGCGGCTGGTGCATAAATTCCACGACGCGCGGGACTTCGCCATGACCCGCGTGGCGCTGGCGCCCTGCTCGCCTTTCTCCGTCACCACGGAACTGCTTAAGCTCACGGCGGTAATGGCCAAGAAGTGGGGCGTGCGCATGCATACCCACCTGGCCGAGACCATCGACGAAGAAGCGTTCTGCAAAAAGCTTTTTAAGATGCGGCCGCTGGAATACATGGAGTCGGTGGGCTGGGTGTCGGAAGGCAACGCCTGGTTCGCCCACTGCGTCTATATCAACGAGGCCGAAGCCAAAAAGATGGGTAAAACGCGCACCGGCGTGGCGCATTGTCCCTGTTCCAACCTGCGCCTGGGTTCCGGTATAGCGCCGATACGGATGTTCCTCGATCATAACGTGCCGGTGGGTCTGGCCGTAGACGGCTCCGCCTCCAACGATTCTTCGGACATGCTGGGCGAAGTGCGGCAGGCCATGCTGGTGCAGCGCGTGAAGGCGGGCGTGGAAGCCATGCCCGCCCGGGACGCCTTTAAGCTGGCCACGCACGGCGGCGCATCCGTGCTGGGGCGCGGCGACATTGGCTCCATAGCGCCGGGCAAAGCCGCCGATATCGCCATATTCGACGTGAGCGGCCTGGATTTCGCCGGGTCCAAGTCGGACCCGCTGGCCTCGCTGCTGTTCTGCGGCGCCTCCCACCGCACCAAGCACACCATAGTCAACGGCAAGGTGGTCGTCAGGAACGGCCGCCTGGTGAACGTGGACGAATTTAAGCTGGCCGAGCGCGCCAACAAGGCCGCCGCCGCGCTGTACCGGAAAGCCGGCTGCTGAAACAGGGGAAGGGGGGAATATATGGGGAAGATAAAGAAGATCGCCATTAATACCGGCGGCGGGGACGCGCCGGGGCTTAACGCGGTTATACGGGCGGTGGTTGTGTCGGCCATCAACCGGGGTATGGAGTGCGTCGGCATAAGGGACGGCTACAACGGCCTGCTGAGGCCGGAGGAGTACCCGGAAGGCGGGCTGATCCCGCTGAACCGGCGCTCGGTGCGGGGCATAACGCATTTGGGCGGCACCATATTGGGCACAACCAATAAGGGCAATCCCACTAAGTATCCCACCCTGGGCCCCGACGGGAAAATGTACGAGAAAGACCGCACGGACGAACTGATGGCGGCTTTTAAACATAACGGCATAGACGCGCTGGTGGCGCTGGGCGGCGACGGTTCGCTGGGTATCGCCAATGTGCTTTCGGAAAAGGGCCTGCCCACCATAGGCGTGCCCAAGACCATAGACAACGACCTGGACAAGACGGTGGTCACTTTCGGCTTCGACACGGCGGTCTCTTTCGCCACCGAATGCCTGGACCGCCTGCACTCCACCGCGGACGCGCACCGCCGGGTGATGGTGGTGGAGGTGATGGGCCGCTACGCCGGCTGGATAGCGCTCAACGCCGGGGTTTCCGGCAACGCCGACGCCATCCTGATCCCCGAGATCCCTTACGATATCGGCAAAGTAGCCGCGGCTCTTAAAGAAAGACCCAAGCGCGGCAAACACTACGCCATCGTCGTGGTGGCCGAGGGTGCCATGCCCAAAGGCGGCTCCGTTTCCGTCGTCGGTAAGGAATTGGGCCGGGCCGAGAAGCTGGGCGGCGCCGGGGAGCGCGTGGCAAAAGAGCTTGAGCCGCTGGTGGGCAAGGAATGCCGCACCGTGGTGCTGGGCCATCTGCTGCGCGGCGGCTGCCCCACCACTTTCGACCGCCTCATCTCCCTGCGCTTCGGCGCGGCCGCGGTGCGGGCGCTGGAGGAAGGCCGCACCGGTGTGATGGTAGCGCTGGACCCGCCTACGGTGCGCTATGTGCCGCTGAAGGAAGCGACCAACCGCATGAAGACCGTGCCGCCCGACTGCGACACTATAGTTACGGCGCGCGACCTGGGCATAAGTTTCGGGGACTGAACGGCTATGATCTCGGCGATAATACTTGCGGCGGGAGAATCGTCCAGGATGGGACGCCCTAAAGCCCTGCTTCAATGGCGGGGTAAGCCCTTTATCGAGCATGTCTGCGCGGCCCTGAGGGCGGCCGGCGTGGAGGACCGCGTGGTGGTGCTGGGGCGGGCCTCGCATGAAATCTTGTCCGCCTGGGTGCCGGCGGGGGAAAAGGTAGCGGTCAATCCCAAGCCGGAGAACGGCCAGCTTTCTTCCCTGCGCTGCGGCCTGGCGGCCGCGTCGGACTTCTCCGAAGGTTTTATGGTCTGCCTGGCCGACCAGCCCACCGTGGCCCCGGAAACCTACAAAAAGATCATGGACTGCTGGCTTTCCAACAAGGAGTCCATAGTTGTTCCCCGCACTTTCAGGGCCGCGGATGCGCGCCTGAAGCGGGGGCACCCGATAATAATACCGGCTGCGCACAAGGCGCTCTGCTTCGAGGGACCGCCGGACAAGGGCCTGCACTGGGTGACGCATCATCCCTCCGTAAAGATAACCGACCTGGAAGTGAAGGACCCGGAGATAATCAGGGACTTCGACACGCCGGAGGATTACGCGGGCCTCGTTTAGACACTGCTTCCACGAAATGCTGCCGATAATAATACTTGCCGTCGTGTTCCTCCTCACCGCCGTGCGGCAGGTGGGGCGTTTGCGCTTCCAGATCTGGCAGGTGATGTGCGCCGGCGCGGCCGCCGTCCTGCTTACCGGCGGCATAAGACCGGCCGCCGCTCTGGACGCCGTGGACCGGGACGTTATGCTTTTTCTGTTCGGCATGTTCGCCGCCGGGCAGACGCTGGAACTCAGCGGCTGGCTGGCCCACGCCAAGTTCGGGATCTTTAAGCGGGCAAAGACCGAAGAGGGGCTGCTGCTGATAATGGTCTTCTTCATGGGCCTCGCCTCCGCCTTCCTGATGAACGATACGCTGGCCATAATAGGCACGCCGGTGGCGCTGCTGCTGGCCCGCAAGCATGCCTTCTCCCCCAAGGCGCTGCTGCTGGCCCTGGCTTTCTCCGTCACCGTCGGCAGCGTGATGAGCCCCATCGGCAACCCGCAGAACCTGCTGGTGGCCGTTAAGGGGGAGATCGCCGCGCCTTTCCTTACCTTTTTTAAATATCTCGCCGTTCCCACGCTCATCAACCTGGGTTTCGTTTTCCTGCTCCTGCGGTACTTCTACAGACAGGAATTCAGGAAGGTACGCCTTACGCATTCTCAGGAACCGATAAAGGACCAGGCGCTGGCGCGGCTGGCGCGCCTGACCGCGGCGGTGCTGGCGTGCATGATAACCGCCAAGATCGCGCTTGTCGCCGTCAACCCCGCCTGGGATTTCCGGCTTACCTGGATAGCGCTGGCCGCGGCCGCGCCGGGGCTTCTTTTCAGCCCCCGGCGTTTCGAGATCCTGCGCAAGACCGACTGGAGCACGCTGGCCTTTTTCGCCGGCATGTTCGTACTGATGCGCGCCGTCTGGGATACCGGCTTTTTTCAGGGGCTTATCTCGCGCTCCGGCGCCGATCTCGCCGGGCTCGGGCCCGTGATGGTCATCAGCGTGGGCCTGAGCCAGTTCATCTCCAATGTGCCGCTGGTGGCGCTTTACCTGCCGCTGCTGCGGCACGCCGGGGCCGGGACGCCGGCACTGATGGCGCTGGCGGCGGCCTCCACTTTTGCGGGGAACCTGTTCATCCTGGGCGCGGCCAGCAACGTGATAATCATACAGACCGCGGAGAAAAAAACCGGGGCGACCATAACCTTCATGGAGTTCGCCCGCGTCGGGATCCCGCTGACTTTTATAAATGCCATAATATACTGGGTTTTCCTGAGGTATACATGAAAGGCGACATCATATTGTTCGGCGATCCTGAAAAAGCTGCGCGCAAAGAGAAGCTGAGAGAGTTCTTCAGCCTCCTCTACATCCCGCTATTCCTCGGGTTCATCTACTCTTCCTTCTACCGTATAACCATGGTCGCCCTGTCCGGTGATCCCAACATCGGAGGCGGGGCGCTGAACATCGGCATGGGCCCCGGTCATCAGGGTTTGAATATAGGCCTGCCGTTCATCGTGATGGTCCTGATGGTCTATGTCTGGGCGAGGCCGGCCTATCTGTATGTCCGCAAACCCGACGAGAAACTGAAGGCAAAGATCCGCAGGCGGCTGGGCAACATCTACCGCGACGCTTTCCTGATGCTGGTGATATCGCAGGGCCTGGCGCTGGCTTTACCTATAATGCTGTTCGGCGCTCTGCCCTGGCAGATCTGGGCGGCGTCGGGTGTCGCCTTCGCGGGGCAGGCCGCCCTGCTTATTGCCCACATAGACGCCCATCTTTCCAGACAGAAGAAGCTCATGGTCAGTCTTTACTCATCGGAGGAATTGTCCAGCCTGCGGCCCGGGTTCTCCATCCCCATCTACCTGAAGATCTCCTCGCTCGTCATAGGTTTCGCCATTATCCCGTTCGTGCTGATCTACCTGCTTTTCCTGAACCGGGTGCCGTGGGACACTTTTGCCGGGGATTTCGGCCTCATGCTCTTCCTGTGCGGCGTGCTGCTCCTGACGGGGGTTTCCACGGTCTATAACGGCATACAAGTGCCGCTTGACGGGCTCATCGGCAAGATGCGGCGCGTGGCCGGCGGCGAGTTCGTTAAAACGCATGTCTTCTTCTCCGACGAGATAGCGCACCTGAAGGCGGGTTTTAACGACATGGTCGACGGGCTGAAAGAGCGCGAGGCGCTGCAGGACACTTTCGGCAAGTACCTGTCCATAGAGATCGCCCGGGAGCTGATAAAGAACAAGAAAGTGAACCTGGGCGGCGAGGATATGGAAGCCGCGGTGATGTTCTGCGACATCCGCAATTTTACCCCCCTGAGCGAGAAGATGAGCGCCTCCATGCTGGTGGAGTTCCTTAATAATTATTTCCATTATATAACCCCGCCTATCACCGCCAACCACGGCGTGATCAACAAGTTCATCGGCGACGCCGTAATGGCGATCTATACCCCGCTGCTGGGCTCGGACGACTACGCGGCCGACGCGGTGCGCGCGGCGGTAGGGATGAGGAAAGCCCTGGCCGAGTTCAACGCCGCGGGAAAAACTCCCGGGCTGGTGGATTTCGGCATAGGCATACACTCGGGCAAGCTGGTGGGCGGCAATATCGGCACCGTCTCCCGCCTTGAGTACACTTTCATCGGCGACACGGTCAATATCGCCTCCCGGCTGGAATCCAGGACCAAGGACTTCAATACGGATATCCTGGTGAGCGGCCCCGCCCTGGAAAGGGCCCGCGGTTCGCTCGGGGAAACGTTTAAATTCGAAGCCATGGGCAAGGCCGCGCTGAAGGGAAAGGCCGAACCGGTGGAGATCTACAAAGTATTGTAAATTGGTAAAATAAAACGCCATGAATGAAAACAAGAACCTGATCAAAATGCTTTCCGAGGCCATCGATTCCGGCCGCAGCGCCGCTTTCGTCACAGTTATCTCCGTGGGCGGCTCCACCCCGCGCGAGGCCGGCGCCAAAATGCTGGTGTACGCCGACGGCGCCATAGAGGGCACGGTAGGCGGCGGCTCTATAGAGGCCCTCACCATAAAACAGGCCGTTGCCTGCCTTAAAAAAGGCGAGGGCGGTAAATTCGTCTTCGACCTGAAGCCCGGCGGCAATACCGGCATGATCTGCATGGGGGATATGGAAGTCTACATCGACGTGTACAGGAATCCTTTGAAAGTTCTGATACTCGGCGGCGGCCACGTGGGCGTCAAGATAGCCGAAGCCTGCCGCCTGGCGGGGTATCCCTACCTGGTGGCCGACGACAGGGAAGAGTTCGCCAACGCCGGGCGCTTCCCCGGAGCGCTGACGATAATAAACGAGGCCCCGCACAAAGCGGTGGCCGCGGCCGGAGTGGATAAAGATACCTACGCGGTAATAGTCACGCGCGGGCACGCCCTGGACAGGGAATGCCTGGAAGCCCTGATGCGTACGGACGCGGCCTACATCGGCATGATAGGCAGCAAGGACAAGGTGGCCGAGATCTTCCGCCTGCTCGCCGGGAAAAAGCTTTATCCCTTAAAGGACGCGCGGGTGCATTCGCCCATAGGGCTGAACCTGGGCGGCAAGGCGCCGGGGGAAATAGCCGTTTCCGTGCTGGCCGAAATGATAAAGGTGCACTATAAGCGGGACGGGGCGCATATGCGCGACGCGCACAGCCGCAAGTAAGAGGCCCAATATGGAAAAACTTTCATTCGTCGGGAAATCGCTGCCGAGGAAGGACGCGCTGATCAAGGCGACAGGCAGGGCGCAGTACGCGGCCGACAGGGACTTCGCCGGTATGCTGCACGCCGCCGCCGTCCGTTCCCCGCGGCCCAGGATTAAAATACTCTCCATCTCCGATAAGGCCGCCCGCCGGGTGCCTGGCTATGTAACTTTAGTCACATACAAGGATATAAAAGGCGTCAATAAGTGGCCGGTCGTCATGCAGGATTACCCTTTCCTGCCCCAGGGCGAAGCCCGCTTCGCCGGCGAGACCGTGGCCCTGGTGGTGGCCGACAGCGCCCGCGCGGCCAAAAAAGCCGCCGCCCTGGTCGAGATAAAGTACAAGGAACTGCCTTCGGTGGCGGACCCGCTTAAAGCTTTGGAAAAGGGCTCGGTAAAGATCTACGGCAAAGACAATATCGTCTCCAGCTTCGTCATAAAAAAAGGCGCCGTGGATAAAGCTTTCGAAAAAGCCGCTTTTACGGTGGAGGGGGAATTCTCCACCAATTACCAGGTGCACGCCTACCTCGAGACGCAGGGCGCGGTGGCCGTGCCCGAAGCCGACGGCGGTATGACCGTGCACAGTTCCACGCAGTGTCCTTTCTACGTGCTGGACGCGGTCGCGGCGGCGCTCGCCCTGCCCTATCATAAAGTAAAAATACTCCAGACGGTTACCGGCGGCGGCTTCGGCGGCAAAGAAGACGTGCCCGCCCTGGTGGCCTCGCACGCCGCGCTGTGCGCCGCCAAGACAGGCCGCCCGGTAAAGCTTATTTACGGGCGCAAGGAAGATTTTCAGAGCATGTCCAAGCGGCATCCCGGCTGGGCCAGGGTGGCCTATGCCGCCGACAAGAACGGCCGCATCACCGCCTGCCGCGTTAAGTACGTGCTGGACGGCGGGGCGTACTCCACGCTGTCGCCTATAGTGCTGTGGCGCGGCACGGTGCACGCCGCCGGTCCCTACAAAATAGCTAACGTGGATATACAGACTTACGCCGCGGCCACCAATAAAGTGCCGTGCGGCGCTTTCCGCGGCTTCGGCCAGCCGCAGATCTGCTTCGCGCAGGAATCGCTTATAGACGAACTCGCGGAAAAAGTAGGGGTGGACCCGGTGCAGTTCCGCCTGAACAACCTGCTAGCGCCCGGCGATAAGACCATTACCGGCCAGAAACTTAATTCCTCCTGCGGCCTAAAGGAAGTGGTGCAGGCCGTGAAGCGCCGTTCCGGTTGGGACAAGAAAGTGCTTAGCCCGAAACGTCAGGGCGACGTGGTTACCGGGATCGGCTTTTCCGCCACTTACTACGGCGTGGGCCTGGGCGCCAAGGGCCGCTATCTGGACAGGGCCGGCGCTTTTGTGAACGTCTATAAAGATTCCTCGGTTACCGTTAATGTCGGGAACACCGAAATGGGGCAGGGCGCGCTGACCGTGCTGGCCCAGATAACCGCGGAGACGCTCAACGCCCCGTACGACAGCGTGCGGGTGGAGGAAGTGGACTCTTCCAAGGTGCCGGACTCCGGGCCCACCGTGGCCAGCCGCACCACGCTGATGAGCGGCAACGCCATCATAGAGGCCGCCACGCCTATCAGGGAGCGCGTTTTTAAGACCGCCTACGACATGCTCATCGCCGAGGGGGCGGACGCCTCCAAGCCGATGCTGGCCGCCGGCGGCCTGTTCTCGATGGGCGGCAAAGTAGTGGATTTTAAGAAAGTGGCGGCCGGCTGCTGGGACCGCCGCCAGAAGATGAGCGAGCAGGGCTGGTACGCCGCCCCCAGGACCACCTTCAAGATGGAGGACGGCCAGGGCGACGCCTACGTTATCTACTCGTATTCGGCCGACGCGGCCGAGGTGGAAGTAGATCTCAGGACGGGCGTGGCCAAAGTTAAAAAGATCTGGGCCGCCTACGACGTGGGTAAAATAGTGAACCCGCGGCTCGCCATGGGCCAGGCCCAGGGCGGCATCCTGCAGGGCATGAGCTGGGCCATGTTCGAGAACCTGGTCTACAAGAACGGCATCATGGTGAACCCCAATTTCACCGACTACGTCATAGCTACTACCGCAGATAAACCCGAATATGATATAATTTTCATAGAGAAACCCTACGCCGAGGGGCCTTATAAGGCCAAAGGCATGGGTGAGGTGCCGCTTATCGGCGTAGCGCCGGCTGTAGCCAACGCGATCAAGAACGCCTGCGGCGCCAGGGTAAGATCGGTGCCGTTGCTGCCGGAAAAGATCTGGAATGAAATAAAAAAGGGTTAGTCGAGGGAAAAATAATGAAAAATATCATCAAAGCGTTTTTTGCTGGCATGCTGTTCCTGGCTTTTACCGCAGGCGCCTATGCGATGGACGGGTATCAGCAGCTGGCAAATGAAATTACGGATGCCGGGACCTCGATCCAGGGCAAAAAAATAGCCATAATCCCCTTTTCCTACGCCGACGGCAGGGCCGGCGCTACCAAGGACGGCTCTGTAATTTCCGAGCGTCTCACCATAAAGATGATCAATATGCACAAGTTCGAGATCATCGAGCGCTCCGTGCTGGACAAGGTGATGGCCGAACTGAAACTGCAGGCCTCCGGCACCATAGACGCCTCCAGCGCGCAGCAACTGGGCAAGGTGCTGGGCGTGGAAGCCATCGTGACCGGCACCCTGGTAGAGACTTCCGGCGGCCAGATAGAGGTTAACGCCCGCCTGATAAAGACCGAGACCGCGCAGGCCATCGGCGCCTCGCAGGTGACGCTGGACAAGAACTGGGTCGGCGACGCTGCCACCGCTCCCCAGCAGCCGGCTTACCAACAGCCCGCCTATCAGCAGCCGGCAGCCGCCGCTCCCATGCGCGCGCCCGTCGCCCGCGGCGAACACGAGTATGGCTTCTTCGACATATTCATGGGTTTCGGCGCGCCCGACATGAAACTGGAATTCTCCAACGCCAACGGGAATATCACCCTGAGCAACCTGCCCGGTGATACCAACAACGACCTGGGCATCGACCTGAACAGCATTATCGGCCATGCGGATTACAGAACGGTTACCTGGGATAAACTTAAGACCGAAGGCGTCGGCCCCATAGCTTTCCGCGTGGGCGGCTTCGGTAAGGGCGCCCTGGGCGGAGACATCGAACTTTCCTATGAGAAGCGCAATATAGCGGCGCAGGATACCACCTGGTCGCTCAACGGCGGCGCGCCCGGTAATTTCACGTTCACTTCCAACGATTACGCCACGGTCAAGACCTTCGGCATAAGCGGCGACCTGCTTATCCGCCACGCCGGCAAAAAAGTGGACCCCTACTTCGGCATAGGCCTCGGTCTGTCGCTGAATTCCATCGAACTGCCTTACGTTAAGGGCTTTACCAACGGTTCCTTTGTCAGGCCCACCGAAGACATGGGGCTTGGTTTCATGTTCAGGATCCCGGTCGGCCTGCGCATGAAGATCGCCGAGAAGACGCAGCTGGTAGCGGAACTGCGCTATGAGCTCAACAGCATAAGCTTCGACCGCGGCGGCGTCAGCGGCGAATCCGATTCTATAGTCCTGAGCGGCGTTAAATTCATAGTGGGCATGGGCTTCGACTTCTAGACCGGCGCAAGGACGATGACTTCGAAAACAGCCACCTTCGGCCTTTCCTGCCTTGTAAACGGCCACAAAGTAGAGCGGGAGATACCATCCTCCCGCTCTTTGCTTGATTTCATCCGCGAGGACCTGGGGCTGAAGGGCACCAAGGAAGGCTGCGGCGAGGGCGAGTGCGGGGCCTGCATGGTGCTGGTGGACGGCTTGGCCGTCAACTCCTGCCTGATGATGGCCGTGCAGCTGCACGGCAAAGAACTCGTTACCATAGAGGGGATCAAAGGCAAGGATGGCGGCCTGCATCCCCTGCAAAAAACTTTCATGGCCGAGGGCGCCGTGCAGTGCGGTTTCTGCACCCCCGGGCTGATAATCGCCTCCGAGGCGCTGCTCCGCCGTAACCCCAAGGCCACGCTTGAAGATATAAAACTGGAACTTGCCGGCAACCTCTGCCGCTGCACCGGCTACGAGAAGGTGCTTTCCGCCGTGGAAAAAGCGAAAACGGCGAAATAGTTGGGCGCAATTTTCACCTAAGATCATGCCTGAAATAATCGTAAAGCCCGCCACTCTGAAAGAACTTTGGAAAACCCTCCCCGGGCTGAGCCGCAACCGGCGTTACCTGGCCGGCGGCACCGACATCGTTACCGCCGACAATGCCGGCGTCGAGCGGTCCGAATGCTGGATAGATATCAGCGACCTCCCCGAGCTCGGC
The DNA here is from genome assembly GCA_001799795.1 of Elusimicrobia bacterium GWC2_61_19. Classification (GTDB taxonomy): domain Bacteria; phylum Elusimicrobiota; class Elusimicrobia; order Elusimicrobiales; family UBA9959; genus UBA9959. Next base: position 9,066 of record MGUD01000016.1, on the reverse strand, counting down.
GGGATAAAAGAAACGGCTTCCTCCATTTTTATCGGTTCCTGCGTAAAGATCTCCGCTATAGAAAAGTCCGCGGCCGCCCGCCGCTGGTGCCCGGCGCTGCTGGCCGCCATACCCCATTTCGCCAGCCCCAGTCTGCGCAATATGGCCACCCTCGGCGGCAACGCCGCCAACGGCAGCCCCTGCGCCGACGGCGTGACCGCCCTGGTGGCGGAGGGGGCTTTCGTTCACCTCGCGCTTAAAGGCAAGCGGCGCCGCCTGCCGCTCAAAGACCTTTTCCTCGGCCCCAAGCGCACCGCGCTGAAAAAAGACGAAATTATCGCGGCTTTCGAGATCCCCAAACGCAAGCACCTCGGGGCCTACCTCAAAATAGGGCCGCGCGCTTATTTCGGCATTTCCAAGGCCGCGGTCGCCGTTTCCGTGGAACTGTCGGGCGGAGCGGTTAAGCTGGCCTGCATCGCCCTGGGCTCCGTGGCCCCGGTGCCGCTTTACGCCGTAAAGACTTCCGCCTGGCTGGCCGGAAAAAAGCTGTCCCCTGAAGTGATAAGGGACGCGGCGGCCCTGGTAAAAGCCGAGGTTTCGCCGATAACCGACGCCCGCAGCGCCGCCGACTACCGCCGGGAAATGTGCGGCGTGCTGCTTGAGCGCGCCCTTGATTCTTTTCAGTCTTGATCCGTGCCGGAGAATAAAATGAAAAAACTGATCGCCGCCGTCCTGCTGGCGCTGCCCTGCGCCGTAAGCGCCCAGCCCGCCGCCTCCGACCCCCTGCTGGAAGCTTTGAAAACCGAGCTTAACCGTTCCGCCCAGAAACTCAAGAACGCCGAGCCGTCCCCGCTTTATTACATCGGCTACGAGGCGTACGATAAAACCTCCTACAGCCTTTCGGCCCAGGAGGGCACCGTTTACAGCGAGGACGCCAGGCGCAGCCGCCTGCTGGACGTGGACGTGCGGATCGGTTCCTATGCCCTGGACAATACGCACGAGATGAAAGGCGGCGGCGCCTATAACTCCAAGCGGCAGGAGGTTTTTGGCCTGCCGGTGGAGGACGCCCCGGCCCCGCTGCGCGCCGAGATCTGGAACCTCACCGACCGGGCTTACAAGACCGCGCTCGACCAGTACGCCAAGGTCAAAATGAACAAGAGCGTCACGGCGGAGGAAGAGGATAAGTCCAACGACTTCACCGCCGGTAAGCCGGAGGCCTTCTATGAAAAGGCCGTTTTCCCGGCCTTCGACAAAGCTAAACTCCGCTCCATGGCCCGCCGCCTGTCGGAAAAGTTCAAGCCCTGTGATTTTATCTACGACTCGACGGTCCGGTTCTCGGCTGACACCGTGAACCGCTATATGGTCAATTCGGAAGGTTCGGCCATAGTCACGGGGAATACCTATATCAGGTTCATCTATTCCCTTTATACGCGCACGGCCGACGGCATGGACCTGTCCACCGTTAAGATCTACGATTCCGATAAACCCGGCGAGATCCCCGACGAAGCCGTTATCGCCAAAGACATAGACGCTTCGATAGCGGCGCTTAAAGCGCAGAAAAACGCGCCGCCCGAGCAGCCCTACAGCGGCCCGGTGCTGCTGGAAAGCCGCGCCGCCGGCGTCTTCTTCCACGAGATCCTGGGCCACCGCCTGGAAGGGCACCGCCAGAAGAGCGAGGAGTCGGGGCAGACCTTCGCCAAGATGGTCGGCCAGCCGATAATGCCGGCATTCCTGTCCGTTTACGACGACCCTACGCTGTACAGGCAGGGCGCCCAGTTCCTGCGGGGGTTCTACCGCTACGACGACGAGGCAATGCCCGCGCAGCGGGCCGTGCTGGTGGAGAACGGGATCCTTAAGGGCTTCCTGATGGGGCGGTCCCCGATAAAGAATTTCCAGGCTTCCAACGGGCACGGGCGCCGTTCCGAAGGCAACGGGGCCGTGGCGCGCCAGGGGAACCTGATAGCCGTTTCCTCGAAGACCCTGCCTTACGCCGAGCTGCGTAAGCGGCTTATCGAAGAGGCCAAAAAGGCCGGGAAGCCCTACGGGCTGGTGGTGACCGATATTTCCGGCGGCTTCACCATCACCGAGCGCTCCCTGCCGCAGAGCTTCTCCGTGCAGGTCACGCAGGGGTACAAGGTGTTCGCGGACGGCCGCCCCGACGAGCCCGTGCGCGGGCTGAACCTGATAGGCACCCCGCTGCAGACCTTCGGGCGCATACTGGTCACCGGCGACGATTACGGCGTTTTCAACGGCTCCTGCGGGGCCGAGTCCGGTTGGGTGCCGGTTTCCGCCGTCTCCCCGAGCCTGCTGTTCTCGGAAATGGAAACGGAGAAAGTGCAGAAGTCCAACGCCAGGCCGCCCGTGCTCAAGCCGCCTTTCACGGACAGGTGACCCTATGAAAAAATACCTCTTTATTCTGGCCCTGCTCCTGCCCGCGGCGTCCCCGGCCGCGGCGGCCGACGACGTGGTGCTTAAGGCCATGACGGACGAAATGCAGCGCACCGTGCAGCGCCTTAAGATGGACAACCTCGACAGGCCGTACTTCGTGTCCTATTATGTCATCGACTCCACCGAGAACGCCATCTCCGGCGTGTTCGGGTCCCTGCGCGACGATACCGCCAGCGTCTCGCGTAACGCCATGGCGGACCTGCGCGTGGGCAGCCCGGCTTTCGACAATTCGGACTATGTGGGGCAGGATTTCAACGGCTACGAGCCCGGTTCCGCCTCCCTTAACGAGGAGGACGGCTACGACGCCATCCGCTTCGCCCTTTGGTCCCTGACCGACGACGTTTATAAGAAGGCGCTGGAAAAATATTCCCAGAAGAAGGCCTACCAGAAAAAAAAGAACATAACCGAGCTCTACGGCGACCTTGCCCCCGCTAAAAAAGAGACTTTCTTCGACGACCGGAAAAGCGCCGAGGCTTTCGACGCCGACGCCTGGCGCGAGAAGGTCCGCGGGCTTTCCGGCATTTTCCGCAAGTACCCCAAGGTGCAGGGCTCCCAGGTGAACTTCAGCCGGACGCTGCGCACGGCGCGCTTCGTCAACAGCGAGGGGACGGCCTACCGCTACTGGTGGGACAAGGTTAGCCTTGATATCAGGGCCACCGTGCAGGACCGCGCGGGCTATAAGATCGCCGACGCGAAAACCCTGGCCTGGCGTTCCCTGGCCGACGTGCCGTCCTACGACGAGCTGGCCGCCCAGACGGAGGCGTTCGCCAGGGATATGAGCTATATAGTGGACTCTTCCACGGCCGAGGTCTATCTCGGGCCGGTGATGTTCGAGGACCAGGCCGCCGCCGAATTCCTCAACCAGATCTTCGTCGGCAATATTTCCTTCGCCCGCAAGCCCTGGGCGGACCGCGACGACTGGCTGCGCTATTATATCGCCTCGGGCGAGCTGACCAAGAAGCTTAATATGCGCGTGCTGCCGGCCTTTATGAACGTCACGGACAACCCGCTGGAGGTTTCCTATAACGGCGTGCGTCTCAACGGCAGCTATCCCATCGATAACGAGGGCGTGAAGCCGGCGCCGCTCGAACTCGTCCGCAACGGCAAGCTCGTTAACTTCTATATGGGCCGCGCCCCGGTAAAGGAATACGCCGTCTCCAACGGCCACGCGCGCGGCTTCGTCAACGAGTTCCCCGCGCCGCGCCCCGGCAGCCTGTTCTTCACCGCCCAGGCGGAGAAGCGCGTGCCCGAGGCCGAACTGAAGAAGAAACTGCTGGCCATGGCGGCCGAAAGCGGCCTGGACTACGCGGTGCTGGTGCGCCGCCTGGACCCCGAGGACCAGAAGAAAACCGAAGACCTGCTGGCCGGTCCGGTGCTCGCCTACAAGGTAAGCGTGAAAGACGGCTCCGAGACCGTCATCGGGCTTTCCGAGTGGGCTGGCGTAACTTTCAGGGCGCTGCGGGATATCCTGCTGGTTTCGGATAAGGATTACGTATATAACTATTTTCAGCCGGGCCCTTTCTACTATAACCGCGGTTATGTGCCCGCGTCCATAGTGGCCCCGTCGGCGCTGCTGGTGCAGGAAATGGAACTCAAGCCGACGGAGACCAAACCCGACCGGCAGCCTTACCTGCCGCACCCGTATTTTGAGAAATAAAACTGGAGGACCCGTGAAAAACATTAAATACTACGCTTTCCCTTCCAACGTGAAGGACGCCGTCGCGCTGCTGCTCGATAAGAAATATAAAGCCATGGCCCTGGCCGGCGGTACGCTGGTGGCCAAAACCCTGCCCGACAGCGTTGAGACCTACCTGGACCTGAAGAACCTGCCCATCAAGGGCATAAAACTCGCGGGGGGGAACCTGGTGATAGGCGCCGGCGCCACCTTCGACGAGATAGACCGCGATAAGCTCTGCAGGAGCTGGGCCGGCGGCGTCATCTCGGCGGCGGCCTCTAAATGTTCCACCCAGCTGGTGCGCAACATGGCCACTATCGGCGGCAATATCGCCCGCCCCCATTCGTTCAATATTTTCCCGGTGGTGCTGCTCGGCCTGGACGCCAAGGTCCGCCTGCAGGCCCGGGGTGGAACGAAACTTATCGACTTCTCCGCCCTTTACTCTTCCGGCCTGGGCCTGCGCCCCGGCCTGGACTGCCTTATAACCGAGATCGTGATCCCCGCCAGGACCAAGAAATGGAAGTGCGAGTTCATAAAACTGGCTAGGACGCAGTCCAGCTGGGAGTCCTACATAACCCTTTTCTTCGCCGCGGAGAAGAAAGGCAAAGCCCTCTCCCGCGCGAGAGTGTCCGTCGGGGCGCTGTCCCCCAAGCCGTTCCTGGCGCCGGCCGCCGAAAAGGCCATGCTGGCCGGGGACGCCTCCGCCTCTAAGGCCTTCGCGTCGGACCTGGACGCAGCGCGCGCCGGGGAGTACCGCTCGACGGCCGCCTCCAATCTGCTGGCGCGCTTTATAAAGTCCCTTTGAGGTATAAACCATGAAAAAGAACGACATGATAGAAACGGTGAAAGGCTTTTTTAACATAGAGCTCCGTGTGAACGGCGAGAAGAAGGAATTGGCCGTGAAGAACGGGGAATTCCTGCTGGACGCCCTGCGCCGCCACGGCTGGAAGGGCACCAAGAAGGGCTGCGACACCGGCGACTGCGGCTCCTGCACGGTGCTGCTCAACGGCAAGCCGGTGCTGGGCTGCCTGGTGCCGGCGGTGACCGCCCACGGCGGGGAACTTACCACTATAGAGGGTCTCGGTTCCGTGCGCGACCCGCACCCCCTGCAGGAGGCCTTCGTGGAGGCCGGCGCGGTGCAGTGCGGCTTCTGCATCCCGGGCATGATACTTTCCTCCAAGCACCTGCTGGACTCGAACAAGAATCCGACCGAAGCCGAGATCCGCAAAGCGCTGGACGGCAACCTCTGCCGCTGCACCGGCTACGTAAAGCAGGTGGAGGCCGTAAAGGACGCGGCCAAAAGGCTCAGGACGAAAGGGAAGTAAGCCGGCTAAATTAATTTAAAGGGACCAACTATGGACGCTAAAAATCTTAAAGTGGTAAACCAGCCCGTAATTAAAATGGACGCCATGGGCCTCGCCTGCGGCGAGCCGGCCTTCACCGACGATATGGATTTCAAGGGCCTGCTGTACGCCAAGCTGCTCTGGAGCCCGCACGCCCACGCCCGGATAAAGAAGATAGACACTTCCGCGGCGCTCAAGGTGCCCGGCGTTAAAGCCGTGCTGACCTACAAGGACCTGCCCCGCGTGCCGCATACCACCGCAGGCCAGGGCTATCCGGAACCGTCACCCTACGATACCTACACGCTGGACAATAAAGTCCGCTACGTCGGCGACAGGGTGGCCGCCGTGGCCGCCGAGACGATGGAAGCCGCCCAGGAAGCCGTTTCCAAAATTAAAGTGGACTACGAGATCCTCCCGGCCGTGCTGGACACCGCCTCGGCCATGAAGGACGGCGCCCCGGTCATCCACGACGAGGCCGACTCCAAGAACATCCCCGACGCCAAGCATAACATCGCCGCCAAGTTCGACTTCGAGGTGAAGAACGGCGAGTGGTTCAAAGAGGCGGACCACGTCTTCGAACACAGCTGGAGCATCCCCTACCTGCAGCATTGCGCCATCGAACCGCATATTTCCATCGCTTACTTCGACAACTTCGGCCGCCTGGTGCTGCGGACCTCCACACAGGTGCCTTTCCACGTGCGCCGCATAGTGGCGCAGGCGCTCAAGCTCCCCGTTAAAAACATACGCGTGATAAAGCCGCGCATCGGCGGCGGCTTCGGCTCCAAGCAGGAGGTGCTGGAGGATATAGTGGCCGCGCTGGCGCTCAAGACCGGCAAGCCCGTTAAGCTGGAATACACCCGGAAAGAGACCTTTATTTCTTCGCGTACCCGCCATCCCGCCATCTGCCGCATGAAGGCCGGCGTAAAGAACGACGGCACGATAACCGACGCCGAGATGGAGATAACGCTGAATACCGGCGCTTACGGCTCCCACGCCCTGACCGTCATGATGTGCGCGGGTTCCCACACTATTCCGATGTATCGCGTTAAGAACAATATCAAGTTCATCGGCCGCAGCGTTTATACCAATATGCCGGTGGCCGGCGCGTACCGCGGCTACGGCGCTACCCAGGGCTTCTTCGCCTGGGAATGCCTGATGGACATGATGGCCGCCAAGATCGGCATGGACCCGGTGGAATTCCGCAAGATGAATTACATAAAGCTCGGCGAGGGGTCGCCGGTGTTCAAGGCCATGGGCGAGGGCCGCGAAGGCGTGGAGCAGGTGATCACCTCCACCGGCCTTTTCGAGGCCATCGAAAAAGGCCTCGCCGAAATAAAGTGGAACGAGAAAAAAGACAAGTACCGCCACCAGGAAGGACCGATACGCCGCGGCATAGGCGCGGCCTGCATGATGCAGGGCTCGGGCATCCCGGAAGTGGACATGGCCTCCGCCACGATGAAGATGAACGAGGACGGCTCCTTCAACCTGCTGGTGGGCGCGGCCGACCTGGGGACCGGGTCCGACACGGTGCTGGCGCAGATAGCGGCCGAAGTGCTGGGCATCAAGACCGACGATATCATCGTGACCTCTTCCGACACCGATATCACGCCCTTCGACGTGGGCGCCTACGCCTCCTCCACCACCTTCATCTCCGGCAACGCCGTGAAGAAGACCGCCGAGAAGGTGCGCGAGATGATACTGGAAGTGGGCGCGAAGATACTGGACCAGAAGAAAGAGCAGCTTCACCTCGAGGGCGGGAAAGTGGTGGCCAGGGACGGGTCGTCCTGTTCTCTCTCCGAGGTGGCCAATACCTCCCTGTACTATTACAATCAGCACCAGATCGTCGCTTCGGCTTCGCATTTCGCCCACACCTCGCCGCCGCCTTTCCAGGCCAACTTCGCGGACATCGAAGTGGATACCGAGACCGGCGTGGTGAAGATCCTGGACTACGTGAGCTGCGTGGACTGCGGCACCGCCATTAACCCGGTTCTGGCCCAGGGGCAGAACGACGGCGCCGTCTTGAACGGCATCAGCCATACGCTGTCGGAAGAGATGGAATTCTCCTCCAACGGCACTCCGCTCAACGCCTCGTTCCGGCGCTACAAGATCTTCTCCGCCGCGGACACGCCGCCCATCCGCACGTTCATCATGCCCACCTGGGAGCCGAACGGGCCGTACGGCGCCAAATCGGTTTCCGAGATAGGCATCAACGGGCCGCTGCCGGCGGTGGCTAACGCCATCTATAACGCCACGGGTGCCTGGCTGTTCGACGCGCCGTTCACGCCCGACAAGGTGCTGGCGGCGCTAAAGAAAGTAAAATAGGGACACCTCCCCGTAATAATAGGTGGCAATGGGTGGTTAGACTTAGGCGCTTGACATTTAGACTAAGATAGTGTACAATTAGTCTAAATCCTGTTTATTTAAGTATAAAGGTGTATATGCCTAAAGACATGCCTAAAGAAAACATGCCCCTTAAAAACTTCCTGGAGATCCCTTACGACGAACTCGAGGCGCTTAACCTCGAGGCCGCCGACGCCGCCGGGAAACTCTCCAACTCCGAGCTGGAGAAAAAATACTGCGCCTACCTGCAGAAGGAAAAACGCCTTAAGGCCGTGACGGTCTGCTTTACCGACATCGAAGGGCGCTTTCAGATGCTGGACTACGATAAGCAGTATTTCCTGCGCTCCAACGACAACCTTACCTTCGACGGTTCCTCCATCCGCGGGTTCTCCGCGCAGAAGGAGTCGGACCTGCGCCTGGGCATAGACTGGGGCAGCATCGTCTGGCTGCCTTCCGACGTGTTCGGCCCGGGCAAGGTGATCATGTTCGGCACCGTGCTCGGCCGCGACAAGACCGTGTACGAATCCGATTTCCGCGCGCGCCTGGTGGCCCTGGCGGCGGAAATGAAGAAGACCCGCGGTCTTACCGCCAACGTGGCGGGGGAAGTGGAGGGCTTCGTGGTCAAGGGCGCCAACGCCGAGCAGTCTTACAACGAGATGGACGGCTTCGAGCTTATCTCCACCGGCGGCTATTTCCATTCGCTGCCGCTGGCCCCGCTCAAGAACTTTATCGACACCGCCGCCGAGGCGCAGCGCGCCATGGGATTTCGCAACGAGAAGGACCATCCAGAGGTGGCCCCGTCGCAGTTCGAGCTCAATTTTTCGCACGCCGGCGTGGTGCGCGCCTGCGACCTGGTGCAGCTCTACAAGCTAGTCTGCCGCCAGGTGGCCGCCAACATGGGCATGACCGCCACTTTCCTGCCCAAGCCCGTGTCGGGCGTGAACGGCAGCGGCATGCATCTTAACCTCTCCTTCTCCAAGGGGGGGAAGAATATCTTCCACGACGCTAAAGGCGAGGACGGCCTTTCGAAAGAGGCCTGGGAAGTGGTCTCGCGCATCCTCAACCACGCGCAGGAGCTGTCGCTGATCCTTAACCCCAGCGTGAACGCCTACCGGCGGTTGGACCCGCATTTCGAGGCGCCCAACCAGATAAAGGTCTCGTCGGTGGACCGCGGCGCCATGATCCGCATCCCGGCCGGCAACGAGAAGTCCGCCCGCCTGGAGATCCGCTCCGTGGCCCCGGACGCCAGCCTGGAGATCCGCTCCGTGGCCCCGGACGCCA
>MGUD01000015.1:45999-46666 GCA_001799795.1 Elusimicrobia bacterium GWC2_61_19 | reverse complement strand
TAGCCATGTATGGAATTCGCAATCCATTGGTTTTCGCCTGGAAGCGTGGCAATGTGTGCAAGGCGCTGAGCTTCTCGTGGGCCAGGTACATCGGGTATATTCTTAGTATCTTTTTTTGATGCTTCCTTTTCTTTTTTGGGGTGCCCCTTTTTCGCGGCCTCTTTTTTAGCCTGGATTTGGCTGATGTAAGCCAAAAGAACTTTCCTATCAGGCTCTGGCAAATTGGGAAGGCCTGCAAGCCTGGACAAAGATTCACTGCTCGGAAAATAAGAGCCATGGGTATAATGTGTTATCACGGAGTAACTCACATGTGCCAAATCTGCAATAGCTCTCTGTGACATATTGTTTTGCCTGGCATATCCTTCGATGATTCTTGCAACGGCTATATTATCCGGCGGCGCCTGCGCAAGTTCCTCCAGCCGTTTAGTTTCGCGATTATTCGGAAATTTTAGCGGCTCTCCCTTTTGGAATTGTTCCTTTACATAATCCGGGATCTTGCGCTGTCCGCTTTCAATGCTCTGGAAATGCTTCTTGACAGCATAGGATGTAATCGCCATTTTATGTGCATAACCTATAATGGCTTCCCTGGAAAGGCTTTCAAAACCCGAACTCTGCAGGTAATACCTGTCCAGTTGTGCAAGTTGTTGTGGTGTCAGACGCAGTGTCA
>MGUD01000015.1:0-45975 GCA_001799795.1 Elusimicrobia bacterium GWC2_61_19 | reverse complement strand
TTTTAAAATACAGGGCAATATGAACCCGCGCCACCGCGACAAGGTGGCCTTTGTGCGGGTGTGCTCGGGCAAGTTCACGCGCGACATGAGCGTGTTCCTGGCCGGCGCCGACAAGAAAGTGCGGCTGTCCAATTCCAACAAGCTTTTCGGCCAGGAGCGCGAGACGGTGGACGAGGCCTGGCCCGGCGACATCGTGGGCCTGGTGGGCCACCAGGAATTCAAGATAGGCGACACGCTGACCGAGAACCCGGCCATAGTTTTCGACGAGATCCCGCGCTTTCCGCCGGAATGCTTCACGTACCTTTATAACCCCGTGCCCTCCAAGTTCAAGCCCTTCCGGCTGGGCCTGGAGCAGCTGATCCTGGAAGGCGTGGTGCAGCAGTTCACGGTGAAAGACGCGCCCCCCTCCACCCCGCTGCTGGCGGCGGTGGGCCCGCTGCAGTTCGAGGTGACGCAGTACCGGCTGGAAGCGGAATACGGCGTGCAGTCCAAACTGGAACCGGCGCCGTGGCAGTTCGTGCGCTGGCTGGACAAGGAAGGCGCCGAAACGTTGAACGGCGGCAGCGTGCACCTGGGCGACAACGTGCGCCTGGGCGCGGACCCGGCCGGCAATCCTGTTATATTTTTTCCCACCCCGTGGGCACTGAGATATTTCGGCGATACCAATAAGAAAATAGCCCTCTACGAGCTCCCGCAAAAACAATAACCTCCCTAGGGGAGGTTATAGCAATATTGGGGTCAGGTCTTGCAATTTAGCATTTTATGCTAAATTGCAAGACCTGACCCCATTTTCCCCGAGCTCCCGCAAAAACAATAACCTCCCGGCGGGAGGTTATTGTTATCGGTCCACGCCTGTCTTTCAGCGGGCCGCCCGCCGTTAAACCCTCTTTACCGGTTTATACTCCTTCAGCATGTCCACGGGCTGGGCGTAGGGACCGGTCCAGGTCCTGTTGAAGATATCCTCCAGGACGGCGGCGGCGGGGCGGCCTTTTATGAAGACGGCGACGCCGCGCGACGTGAGGAAGTAACCGGGGCCCCAGTTGGAGGTGGTGATGTAAGCGGTTTCTCCGTCGATGGAGAGGTACTTGAGGTGCTCCACCCGCGCGAAGGGGATCATGCCGGAGCTGTGCTGCGGCAGGACGGAGATCTTCACCTGTATGTTCTCGGTCCTGGCCAGGGCTTTTATGTCGCGGTCGGCTTTGCCGCCCATGGCCCAGTCGGCGAAGACCAGTTCCACCTTAACGCCGCGCGCGGCGGCTTTCCTGAAGGCCGAATCCAGGTCGGCCCAGCGCTTGGAGCCGTGCTCTTCCAGGGCGTAGGTCATCACCTGGCCGCGCACCGTATGTTTGGCTTTATTCAGGAGATCGAGCAATTCCTTTATTTCCGTGTCGGCGCCCTTGGGGACGAAATTCACGGGGCTGTAGGCCAGCGAGTAGGAGACTTCTCCTCCGTCGAGCGCGGCCTTCTCCGGCTTGGCGGAGGTTACCAGGGGCTTCTTCGCTTTGGTGAACATTTTCCTGGGTTCGGCGCCGCCGGCCAGGGCCCAGTCGGCCTCGAAGACGTTGGAAAGATCGGAGGCGGCTTTCGCGCTCTTAATGCTCAGGCCCAGTTCGTGGATATGTTTAAGCGAGCGCCAGTCGAAGTTCTGGCTGCCGACATAGATCTCGGCGCCGTCGACAATAAAGAATTTGGCGTGCTGCACCCCGCCGCCGGTTTTTTTGAAATCTATAACGCGGGTCTCTATGCCGGCCTCTTTAAGGGCGGGCAGGGACTTTTCGCTTTCTTTCAGCATTACCTTGTCCACCAGAAAGCGCACTTTTACGCCCCGCTTGGCCGCGTCTTTTACGGCGGCGAGCACCGGCTCCAGGACTTCGCCGGCCTGGTCGGCTATGTAGAACTGCTCGATATCCAGGGTCTTTTTGGCCGAGGCGATCATCTCCAGCCACACGGCCTGGGGGCGGGCGGTCATGGTAGAGCCGTACACGGTTTCGGCCGGGACGCTCTCCGCCAGCCGCAGCTCGGCCGCCTTGAGCGGCAGCGCCGCGGCGAAGACCAGGACCAATAATATTTTTTTCATATTCTCTCTCCCGTTGCGCCGCCTTGTCAGACCGGCAGCACTTCTTTTTTTACCGCTCTTCTAAGATTGAATTTGGCCAGTTCGCCTATGAGCATGCCGGACACTATCAGCAGGCCGCCGGCGGCCTTGACCGCCACGAATTCCTCCCCGCCCCAGGTCCAGGCGAAGAGGGCGGCGAACACCGGCTCCAGCGTGAAGATGATGCCCACCTTGAACGGCTCGGAATGCCGCTGCGCCAGCATCTGGATAAAGAAAGCGGTGAGCGTGGGGAAGACCGCCAGGAAAATTATCACGCCCCAGGCGTTCACTCCGGCCACGGCCAGCGAGGCCCCCTTGAACAGCGCCATGATGAAAGCAATGGCCGACACCATCCAGAACTGGTGGAAGGCCAGCAGCACGGTGTCCGCCTCGGCTTTCACGTATTTATCGGTGAAGATCAAATGCGCGGAATAGGCGGCCGCGGCCACCAGGGTAAGGGCGTCGCCCAGGTTGAAACCGCCGGCGCCGCCGGTGAGCAGCCACATGCCGCCTATGGCCAGCAGGGCGGACAGCCCCTGCAGCGCGGTGGGTTTCTCGCGGCGGAACAGGTACATGAAGACGGGGATGAAGATTATGAACAGGCCCGTGATGAAGCCGGAGTTGGAGGCCGTGGTATAGAGCAGGCCGGTGGTCTGCGTCAGGTAGAGCGCGGCCAGAAAGATCGAGAGGTAGAAACCCTCGCGCATATGCGCCGTTCTGTTCTTGCGCTTCAGTACCCAGGGCAGCAGCAGGGCGGCCGAGATAAAGAAGCGGATGCCCACCATCACCGCCGGGTCCACGAAGTCCAGCGCGCCCTTGGTGACGATGAACGTCGAGCCCCAGATGGCCGCGCAATAGAACAGGCCGATGTCGGACCAGACGCCGCGGCCTGAGGGCTTATTCATGCTGAAATTATACATTACTGCGCCGCGCGCCGGCGCATTGCTTTGGCACGGCCCAACTAGGTATACTTTTTATGTCCGGAAGCCACAGGAGAACCCCATGAAAGACCAAATCCTCAGGAAAATAGAATCTTACGAAAATTACGCCGTAGAGCTGCAGCGCGGCCTTACCGCCATCCCGGCGCTGGCCCCGTCCAGCGGCGGCACCGGCGAGTACGACAAGGCCAAGTGGCTGGAAGGCGAACTGAAGAAACTTAAATTCGACTCCATAGAGTGGATAAACGCCCCGCAGGAATTGGCCAAGAACGGCATCCGCCCCAACGTCATCGCCCGCTATAAGGGGTTAAGCTCGGCCAAGACCATCTGGTTCATGGCCCACCTGGACGTAGTGCCCCCCGGCGAGGCCAAGCTGTGGAAATCCGACCCCTATAAGATGGAAGTACAGGGCCGCAAACTGGTGGGCCGCGGCGTGGAGGATAACCAGCAGGCCATCGTCTCCAGCATCATGGTGGTGAAAGCCATGATGGAACTGGATTACCGGCCGGCTTACGACATCGCCCTGCTGTTCTGCGCCGACGAGGAAACGGGCTCGGGCTTCGGCGCCGACTACATCTCCGACAACAAGCCGGAAATTTTCGGGAAAGACGACGTCTTCTTCGTGCCGGATTCCGGCACGGAGGACGGCTCCATGATAGAAGTGGCCGAGAAATCGATAATGTGGATGAAAGTGACCACGCACGGCAAACAGTGCCACGCCAGCCGGCCTTCGCTGGGCATCAACGCCTTCAAGGCCGCCAGCGAACTGGTGGTGAAATACCAGGGCCTCTACGAGAAATTCCCCCACAAGGACACCCTCTACGAGCCCCCCATAAGCACCTTCGAGCCCACCAAGAAAGAGGCCAACGTGCCCAACGTCAACACCCTGCCCGGCGAGGACGTGTTCTACATGGACTGCCGCGTGATGCCGGTCTACCAGCTGGCCGACGTGAAGGCCGAAATGCGGCGCCTCGCCGACGAGGTGGAAAAGAAACACGGCGTGAAGATCGCCTTCGAGCCGCAGCAGGAAGCCCAGGCCGCGCCCCCCACAGACCCGAACGCGCCCATAGTAACGGCCCTCAAGAAGGCCATAAAAGAAGTTCTGCACGTGGACGCCAAGGCCTACGGCATAGGCGGCGGCACCGTGGCGGCCTTCTTCAGGCGCCTCAAACTGCCGGTGGTGGTGTATTCGCGCATCAACGAGTCCGCGCATATGCCCAACGAATACTGCGTGATCGACCACATGATGGGCGACGCCAAAGTCTTCGCCGTCACCACCCTGCTGCTCTGCGAAAAGAAGTAGCCCCGGCCGCCTCACGGCGGTCCTGGTAAGAAGGGCGCGGCGACGCGCCCTTCTTAATTTTATATTGAAGTCATTTAGTATAATAATTCCGTGTTAACTACCCAGCCCCTTTCCCCGGAGGATATCATGAAGCTTTCCCATTTTCTCCCCTGCCTGCTGCTGTTCTGCCAGCCGTCCCTGGCCAAGGCCGCGCCCGGCGCCGCCCTGCCCGAGGGCGCGGCGGTGGAAACCGACCCGAAGTACCCGCCCGTGGTCTCCTACACCCTGAAGAACGGGCTGCGGCTGCTGATCCTGGAAAAGCGCTTCGTCCCCACGGTCTCCTTCACCATGCTGTTCAAGGCCGGGAACGTGGACGGCCAGCAGGGCAAGACCGGCCTGGCCCACCTGATGGAGCACATGGCCTTCAAGGGCACCAGGACCATAAACTCCGCCGGCTACGAGAAAGAGAAGGTGGCGCTGGAGACCGTTGAAAAAGCGGCCAAGGCGCTTATCGCCGAGGAATCCGCCGGCGCCCCGGACATGAAGAAACTGGAGACGCTGCGCAAGGCCCTGGACGCGGCCGAGAAAGAGGCCGACAAGCTCATAGTGAAGGACGAGTACTGGAAGCTTTACAACACCCTGGGCGAATCCGGCATGAACGCCATGACCTCCACCGACTATACCGGCTACGTGGTGTCGCTGCCGTCGAACCGGCTGGAAGCCTGGATGACCATAGAATCCGACCGCTTCAGGAACCCCGTGCTGCGCGAGTTCTACCGCGAGCGCAACGTGGTGATGGAGGAGCTGCGCATGGGCGAGGCCGACCCCAACCGCGTGATGTGGCAGAGCCTGTTCTCCGACGCCTTCGTCGCGCACCCCTACCATAACCCCACCATCGGCTGGATGGACGACCTGAAGCGCCTGACCCGCACCGACGCCGAGCAGTTCTACAAGCAGTTCTACGTGCCCAACAACGCCACGCTGGCCGTGGTAGGCGACGTCAGCCCCGCCGAGGTCATAGCGCTGGCCGAGAAGTATTTCGGCGCCTGGAAGAGCGCCGACATCCCCGACCGCGTCTATACCAGGGAACCGCAGCAGAAAGCGGAAAAGGTCATCAACGTCTTCTTCAAGGCCAAACCGGCCCTGCGCATCGGCTACCATAACCCCGGCCCGGACAATGCCGACATCTACGGGCTGCTGATGGTCAGCGAAGTGCTCTCCAACGGCAAGACCGGCCGCTTCTACAAGAACCTGGTGGAAGGCCGCGAACTCGCCCTGTACGCCAACTCCTACCACTCCACCCCGGGCAACCGCTATCCGTCGCTGTTCGTGATCTCGGCCGCGCCCAAGGCGCCGCACACGGTGGAGGAACTGGACTCCGCCATCCTGGAAGAGATAGAACTCCTCAAGAAAACTCCCCCCACCCGCTGGGAGCTGGACAAGATCCTCAACAACTACGAAGCCGAAATGATCAAGCAGCTGGAGTCCAACTCCGGCCTGGGCATGAACCTGGCCCATAACCAGGAGATCATGGGAGACTGGAAATACGACTGGAAGACCGGCGAGGAACTGCGCAAGGTGACGCCCGAGGATATCTCCAGAATAGCCGCCAAGTACCTCACCCGCGACAACCGCACCGCTGTCTTTCTCAGGGAACCGCTGAAATAAAGGACGAGGACCATCCCATGAAAAAATCAACCCTAACTGGAGCCGTACTCATGACACTTTTAAGCGCCGCCCCTCTGTTCGCCATGCCGCCGAACCTGCCAAAACTCGACGCCGTCAACTTCAAACCGCCGAAGGGCGACCGCTACGTGCTGGAGAACGGCCTGGTGGTCTACCTGATGAAGGACGCCACGCTGCCCGTGGTGCACATGACGGCCTATATCCGCACCGGCAAGATCAACGACCCCGCCGCCAAGATAGGCCTGGGCGAACTGACCGCCGGGCTGCTCAAGGACGGCGGCACGCTGAAATACAAGCCGGAAGAGATAGACAAGACCCTGGAATACCTGGCCGCCTCGGTGGAAAGCTCCCTGGGCAACGAAGAGGCGCGCGCGGACATGACCGTGCTGAAGAAAGACCTCGACGCCGTGCTGGATATCTACGCGGACGTGCTGATGCACCCCGCTTTCGCCGAGGACAAGGTGAAGCTCAAGCGCGACGAGGTCCTTGAGATGATCCGCCGCCGCAACGACGACCCCTCCCGCGAGGCCGTGCGCGAAGCCGTGCGCGCCTTCTACGGCGCCGGCCACCCCTACGGCTGGCGCAGCGAGGAAGCCACGGTGAACGCCGTGACCATCGGCGACATGAAGGCCTACCACGCCAACTATTACAAGCCCAACAACGTCATCCTGGTGGCGGCCGGCGATTTCGGCTCCGACGAGGAGATGCTGGCCAGGCTGAAGGCGCGCTTCGGCGCCTGGCCCCGCGGCGAAGTGAACTTCCCCGTCATCCCCCCGGTGGAGATAAAAGGCGCGCGCCAGGTCTACTTTATAGACCGGGACATCTCCCAGGCGTTCATAGTGATGCTGCAGAAAGGCGTGAAGCGCCACGACCCCGTCGAGTACCCGCTCACCGTCGCCAACGAGATGCTCGGCGGCGGCCTGTCCTCCCGCCTGGCCTCCGAGATCCGCTCGCGCAAGGGCCTGGCCTACAGCGTCTACAGCTACTTCGCCAAGAAGCCGGATTACGGCTACATCCTGGCCTATTGCGGCACCAAGCCGGAAACCTACTCCCAGGCGCTCTCCGAACTGGTCGCCCAGTTCGACCTTATGAAGAAAGAGGCCGCGCCCGCCGAGGAAGTAACGCGGGCCAAGGACGCCATCATCAACTCCTTCGTGTTCAGATTCCCTACCCCGTTCGAACTGATCACGGAGCGCGCCTCCTACGAATACTACGGCTACCCGGCCGATTACCTGGACAACTACGTGGAGAACCTGGCCAAAACCGACCCCAAAGCCGTGCTGGACACCGCGCAGAAATTATTCAAACCCGAAGACGCGCTGATCTTCGTCATCGGCAACTCCAAGAAGTTCGACAAACCGCTCTCCGGGTTCGGGCCGGTGACCGAACTGAAGGAAGATTAAATGGGACTGTTCTCGAACAAACCGGAAATAACCGTAGTCATCCCCGCCTACAACGAGGAGGGCGCGATAACCCCCACCATAAAAGGGGCCGGCGCGGCCCTGGCGGCGGCCGGGCTTAAATTCGAGATAATCACGGTGGACGACGGGTCCTCCGACGCCACCGCGGCGGCGGCCGAGGCCGCCGGCTCGCGCGTGATACGCCACCCGGTCAACCGGGGCTACGGCCGCTCCCTGCTCAGCGGCATAGAAGCGTCCGCCCACGAGTGGATCCTGATAATAGACGCGGACGGCTCCTACCCTCCCGGGGAAATAGCCAAGCTCCTGCCGCACGTCCCGGCCTTCGACATGGTGGTCGGGGCCAGGGAAGGGTCCCTCTTCTGGGGCACCCCGGGCAAGGCGCTGATGCGCTTCATCTACCTGAGCATCGCCAGGTTCGTGGCCGGGGAGCCCATTCCCGACGCCAATTCCGGGCTGAGGATATTCAGGAAAGAGGCCGTCACCACTTCCATGCCGGTCACCTGCTACGGCTACTCTTTTACCACCACCATGACGCTGTCGTTCCTGAACGCCGGCCGGTTCGTAAGGTTCGAACCGATAAAGTTCGTCGAGCGCGTAGGCCATTCCAAGGTGAAGCCGGTGCGCGACATACTGCGCACCCTGCAGATAATGACGCAGGTGATACTTTATTTCAACCCGATGAAGTTCGCCGCGGTGATAACCCTGCTGCCGCTGCTGGCCACGTTCGTCCTCACGGTCAAGTTCTTCTTTTTCCCGCCAGCGGATATCCGCTGGCTGGCCGTAGCCGCCATGACGCTGGGCTCGGTACTGATCTTCCTGATGGGCTGCGTAATAGAATCTTTCAGGCTGCACAGCAGGAAATAAGCCCGATATGCAGGAAACGACCTCCATCAAGGACACCCATTCCTCCTGGGACGACTTCTTCGTCTACAACCCGGCCTCGCGCCACAGGCGGCGGATAATAAAGTCCCTGATACGGAAGAACTGCCCGCAAGCGCGCTCGATACTGGACGTCGGCTGCGGCGACGGACGCCTCCTGGAAAACCTTCAGGCGGAATTCGGGGCGAAAATATACGGCATCGAACTCAATAAAAGTTCCGCCCCGGAACGGCTCAAGGGCCTGCTCAGCGGTTTTCATTCTTTCAACATAGAAACCTCCTGCCTGCCGGAAAAATTCGACCTGGTGGTGATGACGGAAGTGCTGGAGCATACCAGGGACGATTCCGCGGCGATGGCCAATCTCGCCAGGATGACCTCCGGGCATTTGCTGTTGACGGTGCCGGCGGGGCCGATACGCAGCACCGATGTGCCGATGGGCCACCTGAGGCATTACACCGAAGAGACCCTCCGGGCCCTGGCCGAACGCCACGGCTTCAGGACCGTCGCCTGCTTCGCCTGGGGCTTCCCTTTCCATTCTTTCTACCGGACCCTGCTGGACCTTTTTCCCGGCGGCGTTACCGGCACTTTCGGCCGGCCCAAGTACGGCCCGCTCCAGAAAGCGGTTTCAAACCTGTTCTACCTGCTTTTTTACGCTAACCTCTCTTCCTCGGGCTGCCAACTCTTCTACATTGGGGAAAAGACCGGCGCCTGACGCCCCGAACGCCCATGAACTTCCCCAATATCGCCAAGAACCGTCTGCTGGTCATCTTCGCCGCCGCGCTGACGCTGCGGCTGGGCTTCCTGCTGTTCCTCCCGCCGGCGCCGCCCGTGGCCGACGCGACGGACTACGACACTATCGCCGTCAACCTGGTCTCCGGCCACGGTTTCTCCATCAACCCGGACGTCCCCACCCCCAAACGGGCGCCCGGCCTTCCGTTCCTCCTGGCGCTGGTCTATTCGGTCTTCGGCCATTCCTACGCGGCGGCGGCGGTACTGCAGGCCCTGCTGGGCGCGCTGACCTGCGCCGCGGCCTACCGGACCGCGGAGCGGCTTTTCGGGGAGCGCGCCGCGGCCCTGGCGGGCTGGCTGCTGGCCCTTTACCCGGTGCTGATCGTCTATACAGGCCTGCTGCTGTCGGAAACCCTGTTCACTTTCCTGCTGACGGCGGCGATGATGTTCTGGGTGTACGGCGTAGGCCGCCGCAACCGCTGGGATTTCGTCCTGGCGGGATTCTTCCTTGGCCTGGCCACGCTCACGCGCCCCGTTACGCTGATCTTCCCGGTGGTCCTGCTGTTCTCCTCCGTCATTTTCAACCGCGGCCTCGCGGCCAGGTGGCTGATCTTCCTGCTGACCTTTCTTTTCGTGCTTGCGCCCTGGTCCGCCCGCAACTACCGCCTCTGGGGCACGCTCAAGCCCTGCAGCGTCGGCACCGGCTACGGCTTTTTCGTTACGGGCAACATGGCGGCGGGGCTTTCTTTCGACGAGAGCTTCAGGAAGTACCTGGATAAGTTAAACGCCCATCCCGAGCCCAGGACCTTCGTCCCGGGCGCGCCCGCCGCGGCCATGGTCCTGGAGGGCGAACTGCAGACCGAGGGCAACGCCCTGCTCAAGGCTAATCCCGCCGCCTTCATGAAAATAGCGCTGCGGCGCCTGCCGCCGTTCTGGTTCACCAGCCACTCCAGCGTCTTCGGCGTGGATAGGAGCCTCGGCGAATATCTGAGGGAAAAGAATTTCCTTCCGGTGGCCGTAAGGCTGGGCCTGCTGGGCCTGCAGGCCGCGCTGCTGGCCCTGGCGGCGGCCGGTATCTGGTTCCGGCGGAAGAACTGGCGCGAGACCGCCCCGCTTATAGCGCTGCCGGTCTTCTTTACCGGCCACGTGCTCTTCGATTTCGTTCCCAGGTACCATCTGCCGGTGATGCCCTGCATATTGATCTTCGCGGCCGCCGGCCTGGCGGACCTCATCGGAAGGCGCGGAAAAACAGCATGAAAATAATCCTTATCGCCCCCCCTTACGACCTCATGGGCCGCGGTTACGGCACCAAGGCCAAAATAAAATACGGCCACATGCCGCCGCTGGGCATAGGCTACATAGCCGCGGTGCTGCTGCAGCTGGGGCACGACGTTAAAATAATTGACGCCCCGGCGCGGGGCTGCTTCGACGACGACGTAGTGCGGGAAACGCTGGCCTGGGGCGCCGAAGCGGCCGGCATTTCCGCCATGACCGCCTCCGCCGACTCGGCCTATTCCGTGGCCTCGGCCCTCAGGGCCGCTTCGCCCATGCCCATAATAATGGGCGGCCCGCACAGCGTCTGCTTTCCGGAGAAAGTCCTGGCGGACTGCCCGGCGGTGGATATCAGCGTTTTCGGCGAGGGCGAAACGGTAATGGCGGCGCTGAACGGCTGGCTCGCGGACAAAGGGTCCCTGGCCGGAGTGGACGGCATCTGCTACCGCGACGAAAACGGAAACGTGGTGAGGAACAAGCTGGGCGAGTCTATCGCCGACCTGGACTCCATCCCCTCCCCGGCGTGGCACCTTTACGATTTTTCGCTGTACCGTTCCCTGCCGGGCCAGAACAGGGCTTTTCCGGTAGCCCCGCTGATAACCTCCCGCGGCTGCCCCTACCGCTGCACTTTCTGTTTCCAGGCCGGCAACAAATCCGCCAGGTACCGCAGGCACAGCCCGCAGCGCATCGTGAGCGAGATCGAGAATCTCTACAAGAATTTCGGCATACGGGAAGTGATGTTCTGGGACGATACCTTCGCCATGAACATCGACTGGATGGAGACGTTCTGCGCCGGGCTGAAGGCGAAAGTGCGGCTGCCCTGGTCCTGCTACGGCCGGGTCAACACCGTGTCCGAAAAGATGCTGAAACTCATGGCCGGCGCCGGCTGCTGGAATATTTTCTACGGCTATGAGACCGGCAGCCAGAAGATGCTGGACCTCATACAGAAAGGCACCACCATAGAGCAGTGCGTGGCCGCCACCAAGTGGGCCCGCCGCGCCGGCCTGCAGATACGCGCCTCCTTCATGCTGGCCCTGCCGGGGGAGACCCCGGAGATGGCCAGGCAGACCATAGCTTTCGCCATACAGCTGGACCCGGATTACGTGCAGTTCCTGCCCACCTACCCGGAGTACGGCACCGTGCTTTACGAGCAGGCCCTTAAAGAGGGGAAGATAACGCGCGGCCTGGAGTACAAGGGCCGCACCAGGGCGGCCTACGTGCCCGATGGCTACGCTTCGGCGGAAGAAGTGGAAAAGATGGTGCGCTACGCCTACAGGAAGTTCTACCTGCGGTTTTCCTACGTATGGGGCAGGCTCAGGACCGTGAGGAAGTTCAGCGACCTGAAGGCCTACTACGACGGCCTAAAATTCATCCTCGGCATCGCCTTCAAATAACCCGGTCAGGCCGCGTGCAGCCGTTCTTTAACGGCCGGCGGCAATTCTATCAGTTTCAGGTCCTTGCCCACGCAGACCAGGTCGGTCTCCGCTTTTCCTATAAGGCGGCCGTCCTGGTTGCTCAGCGTGTAGGCAAAAACTATCCGGTACGGGGTATATTCTTTTACCGAAGTCGCGATGTCGAGCGTATCGCCGTAAAACGCGGGGTATTTGTATTCCATTTCCTGCCGCCGGATGGCGAAACCGACGCCCTGGTCGAGCAGACCTTTGACGGTGAGGCCGCGCGCCTCCAGGTATTCGGAGCGGGCCTCTTCCAGGAATTTCAGGTAGTTGGCGTGGTAAACCGCGCCGCTGCAGTCCGTATCGTAGTAGTAAACGCGCCGTTTCATTTTTCCGCCTCAGTCCCCTATGATCTTTACCAGCACGCGCTTGTCGCGCTGGCCGTCGAACTCGCCGTAGAAGATGCGCTCCCACGGGCCGAAATCCAGCTCCCCCTCCGTCACGGCCACCACCACCTCGCGCCCCATGAGGGTGCGCTTCAGGTGGGCGTCGCCGTTGTCCTCGCCGGTGAGGTTGTGCCTGTAGCCCTCGGGCGCGTAAGGCGCCAGTTTTTCCACCCAGCCCAGGAAGTCCTGGTGCAGGCCGGGCTCGTTGTCGTTTATGAACACGCTGGAGGTGATGTGCATGGCGTTCACCAGGCACAGCCCCTCTTTTATGCCGCTTTTGGCCAGTTCGGCCTCCACTTGCGAATTTATATTGACAATGGCGCAGCGCTCGGGAGTATTAAAAGTCAGGTAAGCCGTATGGGATCTCATTTTGCCCCCTTTAAACCTTAACGGGAAAGATTATTCTACAAACTTTCCACCTAACGCGCGATTTGGTATAATAAAACCATGTCTTACAAATGCGAACTTTGCGGCAAGAAGCCCGTTTCCGGTAATTCCTACAGCCATTCCAACAGGGCTACCAAACGGATCTTCAAGCCCAACCTTCAGAAACAGAAAGTGGCGCTGAACGGCAAGACGCAGTCCGTCTACGTCTGCACCGTCTGCATAAAGAGCGGCAAAGCTGTACGCGCGCTTAAATAATCCCGGCAGGACTTTTCTGGTTTCTATCAAGGCCGCCCAGGCGGGGCGGCCTGAGTTATTTGTATTGGCGCCGCCCCCAATAACCCGGCAACAAGAATTTAATATTTTATAAACAAGCCTTTTGTATAATTTCCTTAATGTAACAAGGGATTTTATATAAATTTCCCTGATTTCCATATTTCGCGGCGCAATGAGATTTGCGGAATTCAGCCGGAGGCCTCAAGATGGAGCAGGAACCTAAACTAGACCCGTCCACGATCACGGACGTGGAAACAGCCAAGCTGGCGCTGCGCTGGGCGGTGGAGAAGATCCACGGCCTGCAGGAAGAGGTCGGCCGCCTGCGCGAGGACAACCGGACCAAGACCGGCATTAACCGCTCCCTCACCGAACAGGTGGACCAGAAAACGGAAGTCCTCAAGAAATGGCAGGGCACCATAAAGACCTGGGAAGAGAACTGGAAGACCCAGACCGCCATGGAAGCGGACCTGAAGGCCAAGCTGCGCGACCAGATCCTCAACGAGGAGACCGCCAACTGGAGGTCCGCCCGCGCCCAGCTGGAAAAAGAAGTGCTCGCCCTCAAGAACGAACTTTCCTCCAAAGAATCCGAGATAGGCCGCATAAAGCTCACCCTGATAGACGAAATGAGAAAAGCCTCCGAGGTCAAAGAGGCCGAACTCAACACTTTGCTCACCAAGCACCAGGACAACCTGGCCGGCCGCGAGGCCGCCCTGCACGAGAAATACGAGCGCCTCGAGCGGGAACTGCTGGAAACCTCGCGCCTGCGCGCCGAGCAGGAAGAACTGGCCCTGCGCGACCGCTACGAGGCCCGCGCGGCCGAACTGGCCAAACTGCACGAACAGAAAGAAGCCCAGCTGGAAAAGTTCCGCAAACAGCTGGACGACGAACGTTTCGAGAAGCTGGAAGCGCTCAAAGCCGAAGCTGCCAAAGAACTGGAGACCCGCCGGGCCGAGCTGGAAGGGTCCGCCGCCCGCCTTGAAACTACGGCCACCGCGGCCGCCGAAGCCCGCCTGGCCGGGCGCCAGGCCGCCTTCGAAGCCAGGCAGGCGGCCCTGGAAAAAGATTTCGCCGAGCGCCTTACGCGCGCCGAGCAGGATAAGCAGGCCGAGATCGCCGCCTACAAGGCCGGCTCCGAAAAAGAGCTGGACGCGCTGCGCGGCCGCATGAAGACTTACGTGGAGAAACGGGAGCAGGAATACGTGGACCTGCGCCTGGAGATGGAAGGCCAGTTGGTGGCGCTGGTGAAGAAGCGCGAAGAAGAGACCCGCGCCCGTTACGAGAAGGCCCTTGAAGAGGCCCGCGGCGGCTGGGAACGCGCCGCGACGGAAAGCCGCGCGCAGGCCGACGGAGCCGCCCTCAGGACCGCCGCCCGCCTGGAGGCGGAGTTCAAGGAACGCGAGGCCGGACTGGCCGCCGCCAAAGACGCGGAATTCAAGGTTTTCCGCGCCAAAGTGGAAAGCGAACTGAGCGGCCGCGAGGAAGCGCTGCGCGCGAACCTCCTGGAAGAGCAGAACGCCTGGATGGCCCGCCAGCAGGCCGCGACCGAAGAGGCCAGGAAGGCGCTGGAAGCCAGCCACACCGAAAGGCTGGAAAGCCTGCGGGCCGGCCTGGAAGAAGCTTACACGATGAAGGAAAAGGCCCTCGAGACGCGCGTCGCCTCGGTCCAGCGCAGGCTGAAAGCCGAATGGCTGGCGCGCGAGGACGAATGGCGCCTGGAAAAGGAAGCGGCGCTGCACGAGGAAAAAGAAAAACTTAAAACCGAATTCGAGGGCCACCGCGCCCTCCTCCACAAAAAGCTGTCCCATTTCGAGGACGAGCTCAACCTGAAGTACGCCCAAAAGGAATCCGAAGCGGAGGCCGCCGCCAAGGCCGTCCTGGCGGACAAAACCGCGCAGTTAAAGAAGGAGCTCGAGGACGAGAAGGCGCGCCTGCGCGAAACCGCGGCGGCCGGCCAGCGGGAACTGGAAGCCAAAGCGGCCGGCCTCAGGGCCGAAGCCGAAGCCGGCGCCAAAGTTCTGGAAGCCAAATTCCTCAAACGCGAAGAAGAACTTAAAGCCGGCCAGCGCGCTCGGCTGGAAGACGCCGAGAAAGTTTTTAACGACCGGGTCGCCGCCGAACGCGCCGCCCTGGCGGCGGAACACGCCGAGCGGATCGCCGACGCCGAGCGGGCGCGGCTCGCCGCGGTGGAAGAGACGGCCGCGCTGGAAGCCCTGCACGCCGAAAAGGTCCGCGCCCTGGAACAGGCCGCGGAAGAGCGCGCCGGCCGGGAGCGCGCCAGGGCCGAGACCGTCATCCGCGAGGCGGAACTGCGGCTGGCCGAGCGCGAGGCCGACCTGGACAGGCACAGGAACACCCTTGAGCAGCATCACGGCGAACTTAAGCTGAAACTCCAGCGCGAGACCCAGGCCAAGGAGCACGAGCTCTTCGGCAAGCTGTCCGCCGCCAAAGAAGAGATGTATAAGGCCCTCAACGCGCACCGCGAGGTGCTCGACCGCGAGTACGAAGAGCGGCTCTCGGGCCTGAGGGACAAGGAGCTGCAGCTGCAGGAGCGTTTCGACGTGAAGTTCAAAGCCGCCGAAACCGCCATGAAACATCGCCTGCAGGACGAAATGGAGAAACTGGAGCTGGAACTGGAAGGCCGCAAGACCTTGCTGGAAAGCAAGATCAAGACCAGGGAGCAGACGCTGGCCGCCTCCGTCTCGGACCGGCAGGCAAAACTGGAAGCCGAGTTCATGGCCAGGGAAAAGGCCGCCATGGCCGCCGCCGATAAAGCCCTGGAGAAGCGCCGCCAGGAACTGGAAACCGCCATGGGCCGCAGGGAAAAGGACCTGGACCGCAAGTACGCGGAACTCTCCGAAAAACTTTACACCCAGCTCCAAGCCGACAGGGCCTTGTGGGAAAGCAAGAAACTGGAGCTCCTGAACTCCGAGCGCCAGGCCCTCAGGGCCGACTTCGAGAAAAAAGAAGCCGTGCTGAACCAGAAATTCGACGAGGAACTGGCCAAGCACCGCGCCGACAGGATGCGCCGCGAAGAGGAGTTCTCGGCCAGGAAGGACGAGCTGGAAAAGAATTACTACGCGGAACTGGAACGCAGCCGGGCCGCCCTGGATAAACTGCGCGCCGAGCTGGAAGCCAATCTGGCGGTTAAATTCCGCGAGCTGGAAGAGGAAAAGAACCGCCTGGCCGCCCGCGGGGACGGCAAGGGAGAGACCCGCTGATATGCCCGCTTCGGGACACGACTTCGAGGACATCCTTAAAGAGACCGAACTGGATTCGGCCAAGATGATCCTGCGCCTTACCTCCGAGCTCCGCGAGAAGGAGCTGGAGGTGGCCTCCACGCGGTCCCGCAGCTTCGACGAAGTGCAGCGCAACAACAAGGCCAAGGAAGAGGAATACGAGGCCCTGATGCGCGCCCAGGAAGAACGCATAGCCAAGCGCGAGCAGAGCCTGGCCCGCCTGCTGGTGGAGAAGGAATCCGCGCTCTGGCAGAAGTACCAGGCCATGCTCGACGACGCCGTCAACCGCCAGCGCGAGGATTTCGAGGCGCAGCGCGCCCTGCTCAAGGCGGATATAGAAAAGAAGGAAGGCGAGCTGGCCGCCCAGAAAAAGAACCTCCGCGTAGAAATGGAAGCGCTGTTCCACAAATGGGAGGAGGAGCGCGAAGCAGATTTCAAGACGGAACGCGAAACCTTCATAGGGGAACTTAAACTGGGCCGCGCCACGGCCCAGAAAGAGGCCATCGAGCGCGCCCGCCAGATGGAAGAACTCTGGCGCCAGAAACTCAGCCAGCAGGAGGCGGAGTACCAGAGCCGCGAAGCTATGGCCGCCGAAGAGATCCGCAGCCAGATGCGCCGCGAGCGGGTGGACGAGCTCAAGACCTTGAACGACCGCCTCAACGCCGAGTTCACCAAACGCGAACAGGACCTTTACGCGCACTACGCGGCCTGGCTGGAGGAGAACAAGAAGCTGCTGGACGAGAAGGCCTCCCGCCGGCTGGAAGCGTCGCAGGGCGAGTACAAAGACCGCACCGCCCGCCTGGAGGAAAGCCTGGCCAAGACCCGCGAAGAACTGGCGGCCAGGGGCAAGGTCTGGGAAGAAAAATACGCCGAGCTGAAAAGATTTTATACCGAAAAAGAAGCCGCTCTCGAAAAAGCCTCGCGCGAGCTCCAGTCGCGCCAGCTGGAACGCGAAAAGGAACTTGCCCAGAAGCAGGAAGCCCTGACCGCGGAGCTGCGGGACGAGGCGGTCCGCAGAAAAGACGCCCTTGCCAGGAAAGAGAAGGACCTGGAACAGCATTTCGCCGCCAACCTGGCGGACTTCGCCGCCGAGGCCGAGCGGCGCGTGCGCGCCATGGAGGAACGGGAGGCGAAGACGGCCGCCGAACGCCAGGAGCTGGCCGCCCTGCGCGCCCAGATTAGCGCCCTGCTGACCCAGAAGCAGGCGGAGCTGGAAAAAACTTTCGAAGAACGCAATTCGCTGCTGCGCCAGTCGCTGGAAGAGTCTTTCAGGATCAAAGAGATAAGCCTGGCCAAAAAATACGAGGACATGGAGCACCAGCGCTCGGCGCTGACGGCGCAGAAAGACGCCGCCATGGCCCGCGGCAACGCCCTGGCCGACGAGAACAAGCGTCTCAAGGACGCGCTGCTTGCCCGCGACTCCCAGGCGCACGGCGTCATGGAATCCGAACGGGCGCGGCTCGAGGAAGAACGGGCGCGGCTGGAAACCGAGCTACAGGCCAAGGAGGCGCGGCTCAAAGCCGAGGCGCAGGAACACGAACAGGCCCTTAAAGCGGCCTATACGGAACGCCTGCACGCGGAAAGCGGCCGCCTGGCCGCCCAGTTGGCCATAAAGGAAGCGGCCGTAGAAAAAGAACGCGAGAGCCTTAACAAGCGGACGGCCGAACTGGAGGCCGGGTTCCTTGAAACCCTGCGCGCCAGGGAAGCCGAAGTCACCGAAAATTTCAAACGCAACGCCGAAACGCTGAAAGCCCAGGCCGCAACGGCGCGCCGCGAGTGGGAAGCCGAGCGCGCGGCCAGGACGGCGGAAGCCGAGGAGCGGGAAGCCGCTGCGCGCGCGGAGGAGCAGGAGAAAGCGGCGCGCGGCCAGGCGGAGCTTAAAGTTTTTTATGAGAACAGGGAGCGGGACCTCCGCGCCGCCGCCGAAGAGGCGGCCGCCGCCGCGGCCAGGCACCTGGAAGAGACTTTCCACCTGAAGGAACAGGACCTCACGGCCCGCATGAAGGCCCTAGAGGAAGGCCTGACCAAAACCGCGGCCGAAAGCGCCGCGGCTACGGGCGCGCTGTCCGCCGCCCGCGGCGAACTGGAACTACTCACCGCCAGGCTGGACGAAAGCGAGCGCGAAAGGCAGAAACTGATCCAGGAGAACCTGACCAAAGCCCGCGACCTGCGCCAGACGCTGGAGAAAGAGTTCCTGGACAGGCTCAAAGATATCGAGCAGAACTACCTGGGCCAGATCACCACGCTGGCCAAACGCTCGGACGAGGCGAGAAAAGCCGACCAGGACGAATATTTCCGCAAACTGCAGTTCCTGAAGGACGATTTCGACGCGCGGCTGGCCGCCCAGTCCAAGGACCTGGAGGCCGCCTACCTCGAGCGGGAGCGCAACGTTACGGCGGCCCAGGGCGACGCCTACAAGGTGAAGGAAAAGGCCCTGGAGGCCAGGCAGGCCCAGCTGGAGAGCAGCTACCAGGCCATGCTCTCGGAAAAATCGGAACGCGTGGACGTGGACCGCTCGCTGGCCGACAACGTCAACCGCCTCAAGGAGGAGCTGGAACACAAGAATTCCCAGCTCAGGGAAACCATCGCCTCCTACAACACCCGCCTGGAGGAACTGGAAGCGAAACTGCGCGGCGAATTCGAGGCCCGCAAAAAAGAACTGGAAGACAGCCAGCGCATGCGCGCGCTGCAGCTGGAGGCCGAGCGCGCCAAACTCAAGACCGTGCTCGACCAGGAACAGCAGCTGGTGAGCGACCTGCAGAAGCGCGAGGCCGCGCTGCAGGAGAACTACGCGGCCCGCGAAGCGGACCTGGCCAGACGCTTCAAGGAAGCCCGCGAGCGCCTGGAAAAAGATTACCAGGACAAGCTCAAAGGCCTCGGCTGAAAGCGCCGCGAAAGAACCGCCCCCCTCCCGCGGCGCGCCGCGGGAACCACCAAAAAAACCTGACCGCCGGCCCCGCGGAGAACCTCCGTCGTAATTATTTTATTTTCGGAAATATTTGTATATAATTTTAACGTTAGAAAGCGCGGCGACTTCAGCGCTGACGGCAAAGGGCGCGGCCCCTACTTTCGCAAAGGCGGTGGACACATAATGAGAGAATTCAACAAGAAAATACTTTTCGTGGGCTACGGCTCCGTGGCGCAGTGCGCCCTGCCTATGTTGTTTAAACTGTTAAAGGTCCCGGCCGGCAACATAACCGTTATGGATTTCGAGGACAAGCGGGCCGCGCTCAAGCCCATGCTGGCCAAAGGCGTGAAATACGTGCGCGCCAAGATCGAGAAAAAGAACATGGGCGCCCTCCTCGGCAAATACCTCTCCGCCGGGGACCTGCTGATAGACCTGGCCTGGAACATAGACGCAACCGAGATCCTGCAGTGGTGCCACGACCGCGGCGTGCTTTACATCAACACCTCCACCGAACTGTGGGACCCCTACAAGAACGCCGTGGACAAGCACCCGACGGAACGCACCCTTTACGTCCGCCACATGGCCATGCGCAAGATGGTAGCCAAGTGGAAGACCCCCGGCCCGACGGCCGTCATCGAGCACGGCGCCAACCCGGGCCTGATCTCCCACTTCGCCAAGAAGGGCCTGATCGACATCGCCACCAGCCTCCTCGCCGACAGGAAAGTAAAGGGCGCCAAGGCCGAGAAACTGCGCCAGCTGGTGAAAGACCAGACTTTCAACGTGCTCTCCAAAGAGCTGGGCGTAAAAGTGATCCACGTCAGCGAGCGCGACACGCAGATCACCGACAAGCCCAAGCTGGTCGACGAATTCGTCAACACCTGGAGCGTGGAAGGCTTCCGCGAGGAAGGCGTGGCGCCGGCCGAACTGGGCTGGGGCACGCACGAGAAGACCCTCCCCCCCATGGCCTGCCAGCACAAGAACGGCCCCAAGAACCAGATCTGCATCGCCCGCATGGGCATGAACACCTGGATCTCCACCTGGGTCCCGGATTACTGCATCCATGGCATGCTGGTCCGCCACGGCGAGGCCTTCACGCTGTCCGACAAGCTGACCGTGTGGAAGAACGGCAAAGCCGTGTACCGCCCCACCGTGCACTACGCCTACTGCCCGTCCGACTCGGCCATAGCCTCCCTGAACGAGCTGCGCGGTTACGACTACGCCCTGCAGCCGAAGCTCCGCATCCTCGGCGACGAGATCACGAGCGGCTACGACACGCTGGGCGCCCTGCTGATGGGCCACGATTACAACGCCTGGTGGACCGGCACCATCCTGGGCATCGACGAGTCCCGCAAGCTGATCCCGCACCAGAACGCCACCACCATCCAGGTGGCCATCGGCGTGCTGGCGGCCGCCATGTGGATGATGGACAACCCGGAGCGGGGCCTCAACGTGCCCGACGACCTGCCGCACGAGTACGTGCTTAAGATCGCCAAGCCCTGGCTGGGCAAACTGCACTCGGCCAAGTCCGACTGGACGCCGCTCAAGCACTACACCAACGCCTTTAAGGGCTACAACAACCCCTACATCGACAAGAAGGACCCCTGGCAGTTCAAGAACTTCCTGATCACGGACTCCGACTAGAACAAGGTTTGGTAAAAATCAAATAAAAACGGGAAACCGGAGGAGAAGAAGAACAGAAATATGATCACAAAGAAACAGATGCAGGACCTCGCCAAGAAGCACGGGACGCCCCTTTTCATCGTAGACCACGATGAGATCCGCAAGAACTACGCGCAGTTCAAGAAGTACCTGCCGCGCGTGCAGGCCTACTACGCGGTAAAGGCCGAGCCGATGCCGGAGATAGTGAGGACTCTCTATAAGGCGGGCGCCAGCTTCGACGTGGCCTCCATGCCCGAGTTCATGATCGTGCATGAGTACATAAAGAACATGCCGGACAAGAAACGGCTGGCCTGGATCTGGGACAAGATCATATACGCTAATCCTATAAAGCCCAACGAGACGCTGAAAGAGCTGGACCAGTACCGGCCCCTCGTCACGTTCGACAACCTGGAAGAGATCCGCAAGGTCAAGAAGTACGCCCCGCACGCCGGCATGGTGCTGCGCATCAGGGTGCCCAACACCGGCGCCGTGGTGGAGCTTAGCTCCAAGTTCGGCGCGTCCCCCGGCGAAGCCGTGGACCTGATCCTGGAGGCCGTAAAGCAGGGCCTCGGGGTCGAGGGCCTCAGCTTCCACGTGGGCAGCCAGACCACCAACTTCGAGAATTACGTGCAGGCCATCAACCTGGCCGCCGACATCTTCAAGGAAGCCAAAGAGCGCGGCTACGACAAGATGAACCTGCTCGACATCGGCGGCGGCTTCCCGGCCCCGTACGACGCTTCCGTCAAGCCCTTCCAGGAGCTGGCCAAGAAGATCAACTCCGAGCTGGAGCGCCTGTTCCCGGACCCCAGGATAGAGATCCTGGCCGAGCCCGGCCGCTTCATGATAGCGACCGCCGGCACCTCGGTGGTGCGCATCAACGGCAAGACCGTGCGCGACGGCAAGACCTGCTACTACGTCGACGACGGCGCCTACCATACCTACTCCGGCATCATCTTCGACCACCAGCACTGCAACATGTTCTCCTTCCGCAAAGGCAAGAAAGTGGAGAACTGCAGTGTGTTCGGCCCCACGTGCGACGCGCTGGACGTGATCTCCTCGGCGATGAGCCTGCCTACCGACCTGGAACTCGGCGAGCTGATGTACAGCACCAACATGGGCGCTTACAGCCACGCCTCGTCCACCTGGTTCAACGGCTTCCCGCCCGCGAAGGTGATACACATCAACAAATAGCCCCTTAAAAGGCGAAACTGGGCCGCCGGCTTTCGCCGGCGGCCTTTTTTTATGGCCGCTACCCCCTAATTTATTATAATTATCGCATGTCAATACACCTCGTTCCCAAAGAAGTCTTCCTTACCAAGGGCCTCGGCCGCCACAAAGAGAAGCTGGCGAGCTTCGAGGAAGCCCTGCGGGACGCCAAGATAGCCAAGTACAACCTGGTCCACGTCTCCAGCATCTTCCCGCCCCACTGCAAGGTGATCCCCAGGCAGAAAGGCATTGAAAAACTGAACGACGGCCAGATCCTGCACTGCGTGCTGAGCCGCAACGCCATCAACGAGAACCACCGCCTGATCGCCTCCTCGGTGGGCCTGGCCATCCCCAAGGACCGCTCGCATTACGGCTATATTTCCGAGCATCACACTTACGGCGAAACGGACGAAAAGACAGGCGACTACGCCGAAGACCTGGCCGCGCTGATGTTATCCACCATTCAGGGCGTGGAATTCGGCGGCGAGACCACCTGGGACCAGAAGGAAGAGATCTGGAAGCTCAGCGGCAAAATAGTAAGGGCCGCCAATATCACCCAGTCCGCCATAGGCATGGAAGGCGTCTGGACCACCACGGTGGCTGCGGCCGTTTTCCTGTTCTAACCCGGGCCCGGATCTTTTATACGCAGCTTTAACAAGGGACTTATGCCATTCAAACCGGCAAAAAAGCAGTTTGTTCTACGCAAACGGATAGAGCTAAAGGACGCCGCCTTCGCGGTGGTCCCGGTTCCGTACGAAAAAACCACTTCCTACGGCCAGGGCACCAGGCGCGGGCCGGCCGCGGTCATAGACGCCTCCTGGCAGCTGGAACTGTGGGACGAGGAGACCGGGACCGAAACCTGGAAAAAAGGCATTTTCACGGCCGCGCCGGTGAACTGCGCCCTGCCGGAGAACAAATTCTTCCCCGCCCTGGAACGGACCGTGGAAGAACTCCTCGCCTCCTCCAAGGCCCTGCCTTTCTTCCTAGGCGGCGAACACAGCGTGACGCAGGCCCTGCTGCCGCCCTTTATAAAGCGCCACAAGAACCTCTCCATCCTCCATTTCGACGCCCACGCGGACCTGCGCGTGTCCTACGAAGGCTCGCGGCACAGCCACGCCTGCGCCGTTTACCCGGCCTCGCGCACCAATAAGGTGGTCCAGATAGGCATACGCAGCGTGGGCGCGGACGAGCGGCAGTTCCATAATGCCGGCCATGTCGTAACGCACCTGATGCATGAAAACCTGAACTTTGCTAAACTGGAGAGGGATATCCTGAGGGAACTGACGGACACTGTGTACCTGACCATAGACGTTGACGGCTTCGACCCCTCGGTGATGCCGGGCACCGGCACCCCCCAGCCGGGCGGCTTTCAGTGGCACGAAGCCCTGAAGTTGTTCAAGGCCGTCTGCAGCAGGAAGAAAGTGGTCGGGGTGGACGTAGTGGAGGTGGCGCCTATAAAGGGCTCCCCCATCACCGAGTTCAACGCGGCCAAGCTGATGTACCGCCTGATGGGGTATCTCGGCTAAAGAATCTGAGAAGGTAAAAAACTAAGGAGAACTAAAATGGCGAACCCTAAATTCATGAAACCAGTGCAGCCGGACGCGGACCTGGCGGCGGTGGTGGGCAGCACCCCCATCCCCAGGACCGAGATCATAAAGAAGATGTGGGATTATATAAAGGCCAACGGCCTGCAGGACAAGGTCAACAAGCGCAACATCAACGGCGACGAAAAGCTGCTGAAGCTGTTCGGAAAGCCCCAGGTCACGATGTTCGAACTGGCCGGTATCATCTCCAAGCACGTAAAATAAGCGGCAGTCCCGCAAAGTCAAAGGGCTTCCCGTTAACCCGGGAAGCCCTTTTTTCATTCCTGCCCCGCAGGCTACTCGTTACACTTGAAGAAAACTATGGAGAGCGGAGGCAGGGTGAGCAGCAGCGAGTGGGGGCGACCGTGCGCGGACACGGCTTCCGCCGGCATCCCGCCCATATTGCCCATGCCGCTGCCCCGGTAGGTCACGGCGTCGCTGTTGAGGATCTCCTTCCAGAAGCCGCCGCGCGGCACGCCCACGCGGTAGCCGTGGCGCGGCACGGAAGTGAAATTACAGACCGCCAGTATGGCGTCGCCCGGTTTCTCCCCCTTGCGCAGGAAAGCCACCACGCTCTGCTGGGAATCGTTGGCATCTATCCACTCGAAGCCCGCCGGATTACAGTTGAACTCGTGCATGGCCGGCTCGGCGCGGTAGAAAGCGTTCAGATCGCTCACCCATTTCTGCATGCCCTCATGTGGCCCGTGCCCGGCCAGGTGCCAGTCCAGGCTGCGGTCGTGGTCCCACTCGTCCCACTGCGCGAACTCGCAGCCCATGAACATCAGCTTCTGCCCGGGCTGTGCGTACAGGCTGCCGTAGAGCAGCCGCAGGTTGGCGAACTTCTGCCAGGAGTCCCCGGCCATCTTGGTGAGCATGGAGCCCTTGCCGTGAGCCACCTCGTCGTGCGAGAACGGCAGCACGAAGTTCTCACCGAACGCGTAGAGCATGCGGAAGGTGAGATTGTTGTGGTGGTATTTGCGGTACACCGGATCCCGCGAAAAATACTCCAGCGTGTCGTGCATCCAGCCCATATCCCACTTGAGCCCGAAACCCAGGCCGCCTATGTAAGTGGGGCGCGACACCATGGGCCAGGCGGTAGATTCCTCGGCGTAGGTCTGCGCGTCGGGATAATTCTCGTAGACCACCCGGTTGAACTGCTTCAGGAAAGCGATGGCCTCCAGGTTCTCGTTGCCGCCGTGCTTGTTGGGCACCCACTCGCCGGGCTTGCGCGAATAATCCAGGTAAAGCATGGAGGCCACGGCGTCCACGCGCAGGCCGTCGGCGTGGTACTTGTCCAGCCAGAACATGGCGCTGGAAAGCAGGAAACTTTTTACCTCATTGCGGCCGAAATTGAAGATGGCGCTGCCCCAGTCCGGGTGGAAGCCCTGCCGGGGGTCGGCGTGCTCGTAAAGGTGCGTGCCGTCGAAGAAACCCAGGCCGTGCGCGTCGGACGGGAAATGCGCCGGGACCCAGTCCAATATCACGCCTATGCCCGCCTGGTGCAGGCGGTCGACCAGGAACATAAAATCTTCCGGGCCGCCGTAGCGGCTGGTGGGCGCGAAGTAGCCGGTGGTCTGGTAGCCCCACGAGCCGTAAAAAGGATGCTCGGTGACCGGCATCAGCTCCACATGGGAAAAGCCCAGCTGCTTAACGTACTTCGGCAGCTGCTCCGCCATTTCCCGGTAGGTCAGGGGGCGGTCACCTTCTTCCGGCACGCGCCGCCAGGAACCCAGGTGGACTTCGTAAATGGAAACGGGGCTTTTAAGGCCGTTTACGCTCCCCCGCGTCTTCATCCAGGCCCCGTCTCCCCATTTATAATCCAGCGAACCGACCACTGACGCGGTTTTAGGCGGAACCTCCGCGGCAAAAGCCATGGGGTCGGCTTTCTCAGCGACAAAACCTTTATAGCGCGAGACTATGCGGTATTTGTAATTATGCCCCCGTTTTACGCCGGGGATGAACCCCTCCCAGATGCCGGAATTGCCGCGCTGGCGCAGGGCGTCTTTGGCCTTGTCCCAGGCGTTGAAGTCCCCCATCACGTACACTTCGCGGGCGTTGGGCGCCCAGACGGCGAAATTCGTACCTTCTTTGCCGCCGACTACGGCGGGGTGGGAGCCGAACTTTTCATACAGCCTCAGGTGGTTGCCCTCGTTAAAGAGGTAAACGTCCTGGTCGGTTATGAGCTGCGCGTCGTTAGGTTTTAGCATAAGGGTGCTCTAGTGTCTTTACAGGATATACAATCCGCAACGGCCCGTCAAAGGCGGTTGACCGGCCGACGTCATTATGGCTACTATTTATTCACCCTATGACGGAAGAAACTCCCAAACCGCATAAACGCCGCGTCCGCTACTCCGGCAAGAACCCGCGCCGCTTCGAGCAGAAGTACAAGGAACTGGACCCGGAAAAATACGCGGAGGCCGCGGCGCACATCATAGCCAAGGGTCAGACCCCGGCGGGCACGCACCGCCCTATCTGCGTAAAAGAGATAATGGAGCTGCTGCGCCCGGAACCGGGTGCAATCTGCCTGGACGCCACGCTGGGCTACGGCGGGCACGCCAAAGAAATTCTCTCAAGGATACTGCCAGGCGGAAAACTTTTCGCGGTGGACGTGGACCCGATAGAACTGCCGCGCACCGTCGCCCGGCTGCGGGCGCTGGGCTACGGCGAGGACGTTTTTATACCGCGCAAGATGAATTTCGCAGGGATCATGGCGCTGGCGGCCGAGGCCGGCGGCGGTTTCGACTGTGTACTGGCGGACCTGGGGGTCTCGTCCATGCAGCTGGACAACCCGGAGCGCGGCTTCACCTACAAAGCGGACGGGCCGCTGGACCTGCGGCTGAACCCCGAACGCGGCCGGCCGGTAGCGGAACTGCTGAAGGCGGTTACGGCCGACGCGCTTGAAAAGATACTTTTCGATTACGCCGACGAGCCGCACGCAAAGACCATAGCGCGCGCCATCAAGGAAAGCGCCGTGCCGGTGAAGACCACGGCCGAACTGGCGCGTATCGTACGCGAGGGACTTAAAGAAGCCCACACGAAACTGGACGAGGAAGTTATAAGGAAGTCGCTGCAGCGGACCTTCATGGCGCTGCGCATAGCCGTCAACGAAGAGTTGAGCGTGCTGGACCGTTTGCTGGACATCCTGCCCTGGTGCCTGAAACCGGGCGGCAGGGTGGCCATCCTGACCTTCCACTCCGGAGAAGACCGCCGCGTCAAAAAATCCTTCGCGCGCGGAGAGGAAGCCGGCGTCTACGCCAGCGTATCCCCCACCCCCATCCGCCCCTCGGTCGAAGAGCGCCACAGCAACCCCCGCTCCGCCTGCGCCAAACTCCGCTGGGCCCTCCGCTCCGCCAAACCCGTACAATAACAGTTGGCCCTTTGAGGGGAAGGAGGGGACGCTGATGAATTGTTTCCTAATTGCCTTTAGGCTGACCAATCCCACAAGCAATTAGGAAACAATTCATCAGCGTCCCCTAATCTCTTTGCTGCTATTCGGGGATTTCCCAGAGCCAGGGGAGGGTTTTGCGGGCGAGGGCCAGGGCTTCTTCGGGGGTGGCGCAGCCGTCTTCGGGGCCGGAGCGGGCCGGCTGCCAGCTCATGTCCAGGAGCTTCTCGCTGAAGACCTCTTCCTGGAAAATATAGGTATTGTCCGTCCGGTGGTAAATGCCCAGGCGGTGCTTGCCGTCCGGAGCGTAGACGCTCTTGACCACGGCGTCGACGGTGACGTGTTCGACCACGCCGAACAAGGCCAGGAACCCGTTGACTAATCTGAGGCCCAGCGGCTTGCCGGCCATCAGAAAGTATCCAGCTTGTCGAATTCCGACACCGTCTTCTTCTCCATGGAGGCACCCGCGTCGCGCAGGTAGGCGAAGGGGCCCTTGGGCCAGCCCATCGCCAGCTTCATGGCCGTCTCCACGTCGTATTCCGACGCCATGATCTCGGCCGCCAGGACCTTGGCCTCTTCCACCACCGGCCGCATTATCTCGGAGAAGATCTCTTCCTTGGCGACCTTTTTCAGCCCCAGGTATTTCACCAGGTTCGGCAGTATCGGGTTCTCCCCCACGATACGCCCATCCTCGTAGATATAAAAACCGATGGTGGCCTTGCGGCCCAGTTGGCCATACTGCACCAGCCGCAGCTGCGTGGCCGAAGGCGCCAGCCGCTCCGGCTTGCCCAGCGCCGAATAAATGAACTCCGAGGCGTTGTAGTCCGCGTCCAGCCCGGCGAAATCCGCGGCCTCGAAAGGCCCCATCGGCGCGTCGGCCATCTCTTTAAAAGCCGCGTCGATCTCGTGCGGGCAGCCCTTGCCGGCGTCGAGCAGGCGCAAAGCCGCCAGGATGAAGGGCCGGGTAAGGCGCTCCACTATCTGGCCGGGGTTGTCCTTGACTATGATCGGGGTCTTGCCTATCTTGCGCAGCAGGCTGGCGGCCGCTTCTATATATTCGTCGGCCACGGTGTCCGTGCGCACGATCTCCACCAGGGCGTTGGAGCGCACCGGATCTATAAAGTGAAGCCCCAGCGTGCGTTCTTTGGGCAGGTCCGTGTAACCGACGATGTCCTTGAGCGGCTGCACCGCGCAGTGGGCCGCCACCACGCAGCCCGGCTCCAAATGCTCCTTGAGCTTGGAGAAATAAACCCTGCGCTCCTCCGGGGATTTGGCGGCCGCCTCTATGACGATGTCGGCCCCCTTGAACTTGGCCATGTCCTGGATGCCCTCTATATTGGAGAGCAGCGCCTCTTTGCCTTCTTTCTTGAGGGACCAGCTTATCTTGGCCAGCGCCACGTTGAGACTGTCCTTGAAATCGTCGTAAAGCCGCACCTGGAAGCCGTGCTTGAGGAATATCTCGGCCGCCCCCGCGCCCGTGGTGTCGGCTCCCATTATACCTATAGCCTGTATTTCCATTTCTGAAAACTCCTTGAACGGGTATTAGATCACGTCACTTTCACGTCTTCGAGCCGCACGATGCCGTCCTTGTTGACCACTATGCGTATGCGTTCGTAATGTATGGTCACCTGGTCCTCGCGGTCGTAATAGGTGTATTTCAGCACCATATTGAGGTGATACACCCGCGAGCAGGCCGCCACGCGCACGTCGCCGGTGACGGAGTCCACGTAAGGATAGTCCACGGCCGAGTCGTCGGCCTGCGCTACCAGCTCCCGGATATTAAAGCGCATGATGTCGTTAAGGTCGCGGCGGCGCTCATGGCTCTTTATGATGATCTCAGGGTAAAGGATTATCTCCTTCTTGTACTTGAAGACGCGCTCCGGCTTGCCTTCCTCGTCCACCGAGGTGATGTTGTCGATGCGGCGCAGGCGGGCGATGTCGGGCGGCAGGTCCTTGTCGGAAAGAAAAGTAAAGGCCTCTTTGAGCAGGCCTATGCGCGCGCCGCCGCCGGAGGAGTCGAGGATGTCTATTTTGCGGTCACTGATCCACCGGGTCAGGCTCTTGGAGAACAGCAGTTTCAGCCAGTCCTTTATGCGGTCCTTAAAGATGTAGCTGATCACCACGGCCACCACGAACGGCATGCTGTTCACCGCGTAGCGTCGCCCCACAAAGAACGTGACCATCACCGCAAAGAACATGGCCGTGCCGGCGGCCAGCCCGAAGAACACCTGCGTGAGCCCTTCCCATTCGGAGAACTCGGCCTTCAGGTACAACACGCCGGAGATGAATTTTTTGAGCACGCCACGGCGGTAGATTATCACCTCGTTGGAGGAACCCGGCACCAGCACCGACGGGTAATTCATGGCCTGGCGGTAGCGGTTCTGTGCGGTCACTATGGCCAGCAGCCCCCGCTCCACGTCCTCGAAACGCGCCCGCGCAGCGGGATTATTGCGCAGCGCCTCCACCAGCAGGGTCAGGTATTCCTCGAGGATCAGACTTACGTACTCGTCGAAGAAAGCCGCGGTCTCCCTGACCTTTAGCGGCACGGCCGGGTCGGACAGTTCGGCTTTCAGCGAAGCCAGGGCCGTCTCCAGGTTTTTCAGGTCGCCCAGGAAATTCTCCAGCCCCTCCCCCACGAACAGCCGGCGCTGCGCGGCCGGCACGGCGGCGTCGTACGTGGCCAGGCCTTCCACAAAGACCTTGACGTAATCCCGGATCTCGCCGCGGATAATGCAGCCCAGCAGGCGCAGTTCGTTGCAGATGTTTTCGGTGAGCGCCTGTTCCCCCGCGCCTGAAAGGACCTTGGAGAGGTCTTCGCGCACCCGGTTGAGCGGGGACGTCTTAAGGGCCGGGTCGCAGATCTTGCCCAGGCTCATCTTGGGCGTGCGGAAGCGGATGTAGCGCTGGCTGGAGTTGTAGAACTTTTCCTTGTTATAGTTATGCGGGCCCACGTTGAGCGCGCGCGGCACGAAGAAATAGGTCTCCACTTCGTAGGAGCTCTTGGACGCGGCGTCCAGGTCGATGTCCAGTTTTATCTCGAAGCGGTGCCTGTCGTGCAGTTTTATGCGGGAATCCAATATATCGTTCTGGTCTTCGATCATAGTTTACGTTCATTTATCCGGGTGGAATTTCTCGTGCGCCCGTTTAACGTCTCCCTTGTCTATGTGCGCGTAGATCTGCGTGGTATTGAGGCTGGCGTGGCCCAGCATCTCCTGCACGGACCTGAGGTCCGCGCCGCCCTGCACCAGGTGGCTGGCGAAGGTATGCCTGAACAAATGCGGATGCGGTTTTATCTCCACCCCCGCCTCGCGGCCGTACGTCACTATATCTTTCCACATCTGCACGCGGCTGAGCTTTTTGCCGGAGCGGTTAAGGAACAGCTCGTCCGCCACCGCAACCCCACCGAATTTCTGCTGCCTGGCGGAAAGATAATCTTTAAGGCGGACCAGGGCCGCGGCGTTAACGGGCACCATCCGCTCTTTGGAGCCTTTGCCGAACACCCGCAGCCAGCCCTGCTGGAAATTAACGGATTCGAGCCGCAGGCCCAGCAGCTCCGACACCCTGATACCCGAGGCGTAAAGCAGCTCGATGGCGGCCGCGGCCCGCATTTTGGCGAAGGCCTCGCCGGACGGGTAGCCCAGGAGCTTTTCCATGTCCCGCAGGGCCAGGAAGCGCGGCACCCTGCGCGGCAGCTTGGGCGCCCTGAAATTGGCCGTCGGGTCCTTGGCCGCCTTTCCCTCCAGGCGCAGGTAGCGGTAAAAAGCGCGCAGGGCTTCGGTCTTGCGGAAGATGGACGCCGGCCCCAGCCCCTTCTCTTTCTTTAAAGACCACAGATACGCCTCAAGGAACGGCGCCTCGGCCCGGGCCGGATCGGTCTTCCTGGTTTCGCAATAGACCAGGAAAGCGTCCGTGTCCCCGGCGTAGGCCAGGCACGTGTTGCGCGCCAGGCCCCGCTCCATGCCGAGGTGCCGCGAAAAGTCAGCCGCTAATGGACGCATTTATCCATATATTACCACTTCAGGGTTCGGCCGCATAGACGCACAAAAGGCGCAACGGCAAAAAGAGGGCTTTTGCCTGTTGCGCCTTTCCGCGGTTGCGTTTACTTCTTGACCGCTTTTTCCTTCTTTTCGGCGTAAGCTTTGTCGGCGGCTTTTTCGGCCGCCTTCTCGGCGGCAACCTTCTCCGAACCGGGGGTGGGCTTCATGCCCGGCAGCAGAAAGCGGCTGCGTAGCTCTTTTTCTATCTCGGCGGCCTTGTCCTTGTTGGTTTTAAGGTAGGTCTTGGCGTTCTCGCGGCCCTGGCCCATGCGGTCGCCGTTGTAAATAAACCAGGTGCCTGATTTTTCCAGCAGGCCCGTTTCCACACCCATATCCAGCAGGCAGCCCTCGGTGGAGATGCCTTCGCCGTTGACCATTTCGAACTCGGCCTGGCGGTAGGGGGGCGCGACTTTGTTCTTTACCACTTTCACGCGGATGCGCGCGCCGGTCACTACGTCGGCCGTTTTGATGGTCTCGATCTTGCGGATGTCCAGGCGGACGGAGGAGTAGAACTTCAGCGCCAGGCCGCCGGGCGTGGTCTCTGGGTTGCCGAACATCACACCGATCTTGTGGCGGAGCTGGTTGATGAACATTACGGAAGTTTTGGTGGACGCCACTATAGAGGTGAGCTTCCTGAGCGCCTGGCTCATCAGCCGGGCCTGCAGGCCCACGTGCATGTCGCCCATCTCGCCTTCTATCTCGGCCTTCGGGACCAGCGCGGCCACGGAGTCTATGACGATAATGTCCAGCGCGCCGGAGCGCACCAGTTTTTCGCAGATCTCCAGCGCCTGCTCGCCGCTGTCGGGCTGGGAGATAAGCAGGTTATCCACGTCCACGCCCAGCTTCTGCGCGTATACGGGGTCCAGCGCGTGCTCGGCGTCTATGAAGGCCGCCATGCCGCCTTTTTTCTGCGCTTCCGCTATCACGTGCAGCGTAAGCGTGGTCTTGCCCGAGGATTCCGGCCCGTAGATCTCGATCACGCGGCCGCGGGGCAGCCCGCCCACGCCCAGCGCCAGGTCCAGCGACAGCGCGCCGGTGGGAATGGTCTCGATCTTCATGCGGCCCGAGCGCTCACCCAGTTTCATGATCGCTTCTTTGCCGTAGCTCTTCTCTATCTGCGCCAGCGCCGCTTCCAGCGCCCTGTTCTTTTCGTCATTAGCCATAATATGTGACCTCCGTTAAATTTTCCTACCCTGATAGTCTACATCACCAACCCGACAGCGTAGTGTCGGGTTGTTTTCCGCAAAATCTGTGCTTTACAAAGAACAATACCCACATCAACCGCCTAATCAGTATACACCATCCCGGCCCAAGTGTCAAGTATTAAGGAGATATTGCCTTTACCGGTATTGTATGCTATGATTTAACCATGCACCCTATACAAGAGAAGCTCCTGCATCTTTCCAAAGAGCGGAACCTGGCCCAGGTGAGCCTGCGCGAAATGGCCAAGGCTATAGGCCTGCCCGACGAATCTCCGCAGAAAATTAAGCACCACCTGCAGCAGCTTGAGAAAAAA
Organism: Elusimicrobia bacterium GWC2_61_19; assembly: GCA_001799795.1. GTDB lineage: Bacteria > Elusimicrobiota > Elusimicrobia > Elusimicrobiales > UBA9959 > UBA9959. The sequence goes on along the minus strand of MGUD01000015.1, from coordinate 13,643 downwards.
GGTTTCTTCACCATCGACCGCGATAAGGGCCTGATGGAGAAGACCTCTTTGATCCCCGGCTGGGCCAACGGCCTGCTGAAAACCGCTTCCTCGCTTTTCTCTATACCTATAGTAGGCACGGCCAGCTGCGGGCCGGCCACTATCTTCGCAGAAGAAAATTTCCAGGGCTTCCTGCGCGTGTCGGGGCGGCTGCTGGGCAGGGCCACCCCTAAGGGCCTTTACGGGATAAAGACCAACGGCACCTCCATGAACCGCGCCGAGATAGCCGGCAAGATGATAGAGGACGGCGACTACGTGATCATCGACAGCAACCGCAAGGACGTGCGCGACAACGACATTGTGCTGGCCATCATCGACAACAAGGCCACCATCAAGCGCTTTATCGACGACCGCAAGAACGGCCAGGTGATCCTGAAAGCGGATTCCTCCTACGATTACGACCCCATCTACCTGCACCCCGACGACGACTTCCTGATCAGCGGCAAAGCCGTCGCGGTCATCAAACGCTAACCGCGCGCTTCATATCCGGGCATTAAGGGCCTTATGTTATAATAAATTTATGAGAACCTTAATTCTTTTACTTGTTTTAACCGCCCCTTTATCGGCCAAATCCGTAAAAAAACCCCAGGCGAACGTGGAAAAACGGCCCCTTACCGCCGAAGCGGCCGCGCAGGCCAAGCCGGACCCCAGATTCTGCATTTTCGGCGCCCAGTCGGGCAAGGTTTTCAATACGCAGGCGGCCTTTAACACCGTGGTCTGGAAGAACGACGTGGTCTACGTGGGTGAGACGCACGACCAGCCGCTGGACCACGAGGCCCAGTTCGAAGCCCTTAAGGCTATGCGCATAGCCCGCGGGTCCAAAATAGCGGTGGGGTTCGAGATGCTGAACCAGACCTTGCAGCCGATCATGGACGATTATGCCGCCGGCAGGATCACGGAAGAGGAATTCTTGAGCAAGGCGGACTGGAAAAAAGAATGGGGCTTCGATTTCAATATGTACAAGCCGCTGTTCGATTTTATCGTCGCCAACAAGCTGCGCGGCCTGGCGATTAACGTGCCCAAAAAAGTGGTGGGCAAGATCGCCCGCACGGGTCTGGACAGCCTGACACCGGAGGAGAAGCAGTTCCTGCCGGAGAAGGTGGAGATCACGCAGCACAAAAAATATAACGAGTTCCTTAAGGCCTCTTTCGCGGGCCACGAAGACTCCCCCATGGCCAAGATGTTCACTATCGAGAACTATCTGGCCTCCATGGCGGCCTGGAACGAGGGGATGGGCAATAAAATTGCGGAATTCCTTAACGCGAACCCCGGGTATTCGGTGCTGGTGATCGCCGGCAACGGGCACGTGATCTACAACGCCGCCATTCCGGCGTCCGTGAAGGGGCGGGTGAAGGGCGTGCGCCAGGCCTCTTTCTACACCGAGGACGGCGCCTGCCCGGAGAAGATGAATAAAGACCACAAGGACATGGCTAATTACGTGTGGTACATAAACCACCCCGCGAAAGCCGAGCCGGCCGCCGCCGCTCCGGCGGTCATGCCCGCTTTAACCGCTACGCCCCAGACCGCGCTGACAACCGGCACAGCCACAACAACCGGCAAGTAACCCCCCCCCAGCCAATCATAACCAGCTAATTTTAGCGGAGGGGCTGGCCGGGGTTTTGCCCCGCGCACCCTTTGGGGAAGGGGGGGCCCCAGCCTAATTATCCCGGCTGGGGGGAAACCGCGCTGGGCTATGCCCGTGCCGTATCGAGAGCTATGCTCGTCAGACGGCCAACGGTTTCCATCTTCCAGGGTGCGCGGGGCAAAACCCCGGACGGCCCCGCCTGAGCATCCTTGCGGTCCGATAACTAAATCTAACATCATGCGTGACATTATTAAAAATTATATTGCCGGGTTCAGGGCTTTCAGCGGCAACGCCAGGAATTTCCTGCTGCTCACCTTCCTTATGTCCTTCGCCCAGAGCATCTTCGGGCTGGTCTTCAACCTCTATATTCTCAAACTCGGCTACACCCGCGACTTCCTCGGCACCCTCGGGTCCATCCCCAGCCTCACCGTCGCCGCGCTCGCCATCCCGCTGGCCGTCTTCTGCTCCGCCTTCCCGGCCCGCAAAAGCCTGCTGGCCTCGCTGGCGCTGAGCTTCGCCGCCATGGCCGGCATGGCCCTGTTCACCGGCCGCGCGCCGCTGATGCTCTTCTCCCTGGTCTCCGGCGCCGCCGGGGCGCTGTTCGCCATTACCGCCATGCCGCTGATGGCCCGCAGCTCGACGGAAAAAGAACGCCAGCACCTGTTCAGTTTCCAGTTCGCCGTGTCCATGACCGCGGCTTTCGCGGGCAATCTGGTTTCGGGCTGGGCCACCGGGTTCTGGGCCTCCGCCTTCTCCGCCGGCGACGAGAGCGCCCTGGCCTACCGCGCCACCATGCTGGTCGCCTGCGGCCTGCTGCTGGCGGCCGGCCTGCCCGCCCTGAAGATAAAGGAAGAACCGGCCGCCGCGGCCGGCGCCGGGGGCGCGGCCCTGTCCGGCATAGCCCTGGGTCCGGCCCTGCTGGTACTGGCGCCGCAGCTGATAATAGCTTTCGGCGCCGGCATGATAATGCCCTACCTTAACATCTTCTTCAAGTCCGGGTTCGACCTGCACATCTCCAGCCTGGGCTTCTTCATGTCGCTGATGCCGCTGGCCATGGCGGCCGGCGGCCTGGTGGGCCCCTGGCTGGTCACCAGAATAGGGCGCGTCCGGGCCATGATAACCTTTCAGTCCCTGTCCATCCCCTTTCTCGCCACCATGGGTTTTTCCGGCCTGCTGCTGCCCACCGTGCTGGCCGCCTTCACCCGCACCCTGCTGATGAACGCCAGCTGGCCGGTCTACAGCGTCTTCATGCTCAGCCATTTCCCGGCGCCGCAGCACCAGGCCGCCAGCGCCCTCTATACCGCCGGCTGGAACCTGGCCAACGCCGCCTCCGCCCGCCTGAGCGGCCGCCTGCAGATGGATTTCGGCTTTACCCTCCCCTTCCTTATAACCATCACCTGCTACGCCGCGGCCACCCTGCTGCTCTCGCGCAGGTTCCTCAAGGAAGACAATAAAAAACCTGTCGGCCAGACGGCTATAAAAGAAGAACCGGAATAGCCCTGGAGACTCTTGACAATTCCGGTTCCCGCTGTTAGACTAGGGATATGACCAGATATATAAAACTCCTTCTGCTGCTGCCGCTGGCTACGGCGGCGCTATCTATTCCCGCCCCGGCTCAGGACGATGGCGATTATAAAGTCATACAAGACTGCCGCGCCAATATAGATAAAGACCAGCTCTCCGCGAAAACGGCGGAAAGCTGCATCAAGACTTTCCACGACAACCCCGCCATGCTCGCCAAGCTCAAAGAGGATTATCCGGCCGACGCCGCCGAAATCCTGGCCTATAATTCCGCGCTTAAGGACTACAAGAAGCTCATTTCCTCCTATAAAGACCTGGACCTTTACAGCCAGTACGACCGGATCATGAATAGCGAACCGTGCCCGCTCTGCGACCTGGATCTCGGGCCCAAGCCGGAGCAATCGTTCGAGTGGGCCGACAAGAACCTCCCTGCCGGCGCCGCGGCCGACTTCAAGTTCTCGGCGAGGAGCTGGGACGCCCTGGGCCCCGTACGCACCCCCTTGCTGCTGGAAAAAGGGCATACGAAAGATTCCTGGAACGCGAAGGACTACCTTACCCGCTACAAGGCCCTGGCCTTCTGGTCGAGGGAACTTGCCGCCCAGATCATGCTGGTCCCGGCCAAGGACTACCCCGACAAGGAGAGCCTGGCGAAGCTGGTGCCTATCCTGCAGGATGACGTTTACGACGGGGCCACAAAGACGAAGCTGGGAGAATATCTTAAAGCCGCCGGCGTAAAACCGGTGAAGACCGAAGCCTCCGCCGCGGCCAGCGCGTCCAAAAAAGCCACCGCGGCCAAAGTGGCCAAAGCCGAGGCCGACGCCAAAGCCCTGAAGGGCATGAGCGCGGACGACCAGGCCGGCAAACTGGACGATTTCTTTAACGGCACAGGCCACCGCAAAGGAGAGCCGACGCTCGGCAAAAAAGGCGCCTCCACGGCCAAATACACCTACAAGCCGCTCTCGCAGGACGACATCGATAAACTGGGCGGCCGCCTGCTCACCCAGAAAGAGGACGGCTCGCTGTCCGGCCCCCTGGCCAAAGAGATAAAGGGCACCAAATCCGGCGACGAGATCCTGGCCTTCTACAAGGACAAGAACTTCAAGAAAGCGGGCACGAACAAACTGGTTTTCGGCTTCGAACCGATGAGGAAGGGGCTGTTCGGCGGCTGGAACTGGGTTAACGAGGACATCAAGCTCAACAGCGAACTCGTCAACGACTGGATGCAGAAGAACAAGGTCACCCCGGACATGCTGTTCAAGGGCGACCCGGCCACCAACAAGCACCTGGCCGGCCTTTCCGAATACCTGGCCCCCACCCTGGTGCACGAGTCTACCCACCAGCGCCAGACGGCCAAGGACAAGCGCGAGGGCATAGACCTCTTCAAATACGGCGGCAAGTCCAACTCGTTCTACCAGATGGAGAAAGAAACCGAAGCTTTCTCCATGGACGCCAGCTTTACCGCCGAGAAATTCGCCGCGCGCGGCAAGGCCTACACCGCGAGGCTGGACCCTTTCGACAAATCCAATATGGAAGTGTTCCTGAAACAGGGCGTGGACGGCATACGGCTTTCCAACCACAAGGCGTACTCCACCAAGGATTCCCTGGACGGAGAGGCCGCCAAGCAGTTCGTGATGGCCAAGAGCACGGCCATGCGCCTGGAGGCGCTGCAGACCAAGGCCGCGGCCGAGCCCGGCTCCCTGACCGACGCCGAAAAGGCCGACATGCAGAACCTGAAACTGAAGATGGGCTCGACGTTCAAATGGTATGACATCACTATGAACGACTCTGTGGAAGCCGAAGATAAGATAAACGGCTGGCGGCAAGGTATCCGCCAAAAGATCTCAGGAAACAGAACTATAAAGGAGAACCCGGTACCGACCCTGCTAAACCCATGATCAAATTAACCTTGACCACGCTCTTCTTCTGCGCCCTGTCCGCCAACGCCGGCGGCGGCGCAAACCCTCCCTACGTCTGCGAGGGCGGCTACTTTTCCATAATCGTACCCGCGGGCTGGACCAAGATCCCCCCCACGGGCCAGCCGGCCTCCGCCAAGAAGATCTACGGCGTGGACCTGCTGGGTGCCGCCGAGGGCAAGGCCCCCGCGCCGTCCATAACCGTAAAGTACTTCGCCAAAGGCAACACGCTGTTCAAAACGCCGGACATCTACATCCAGCTGAACGCGCACCCCATAGGCGACCCGGAGGAAGGCGAACAATACAGCTCCGTGATGGCCGCCAGGGTGGCGGGCAAAAAAGCGCAGCGCTTCGAGCGGAAATACTTCGAATACGACAAGCCGCGCACCGTGCCCGCGACCAAAACGGCGATGTTCGAGCGGCACCTGGTGGTGCGGGCGGGGGACGGGTTCTACCTGCTCATGTTCTCCGCCCCGTTCAGCGGCGCCAAGGCGCTGCTGCCCCAGTTCGAAGCGGTGGTGAAGTCCTTCCGGCCTAAGTACTGACCCCGGGCCGCGTGTGAAATTAAAAAAGCCGTCGCATGACGGCTTTTTTAATGGGGACGCTCTTAGTTAATTAGTTTTTGTCGATGCAAAAACTAATTAACTAAGAGCGTCCCCTCTAACAGGAGATCAGCTGCACGTCGAAGACGGCCTCGTTGAGGACCAGGTTCAGGGAATGGCCGGACGCCTCGCCGTAGACATAACTGGATTCTTTAATGGCGGCGGTCCACCGGGCGAACTCCGCGCGGGGCCAGGCCAGGACCTCTATGAACTCGCCGTTCCTTACTTCTTTTTTTATGACCTCGCGCAGCCGCCTGCCCCCCTCCGGGTTCTCCTTAAGTATCACGAACCGCCCCTCTTTTATGCGGCGCGCCACCTTGGTCATTTTATTCTCGGCCACGTTGCCGCACTCGATCCACGCCGCAATGCCGCCCACGCCGTCCGGCACCAGCAGGTCCGGCACAAAGCCGATATCCTCCAGCATCGGGTCCGAAGGGCTCACGTCCAGGGCCGGTTCCCCGTCGAAAAAAAGAATGGCGGCGGTCAGGCGCAGCGCCACGTGCTCCGGGGTTTCCTCTTCCTTGGCCACCACCAGCACGCGCCTGGTCTTGCCGTTAACGTTCAGTTCGCAGCGCACCGTCATTTAATTTCCTCCAGGTATTCCATAACCTCGGCGGCCCGGACGCCGGCGGTGCCGCGCATAGGTTCCAGCGGGGACACGCCAGCCGGTGTCTGAATAAAGATAAGGTACGGCTGTCCCAGTTTCCGGGTGAGGACGTCGAAAGTCGCCAGTTCGGCCAGGTCCTCGGCCCAGGTACGCGCGCCGTAAAGCGAGGCGAAGCCGCTCCCGCCCAGCCCTTTATAAAGCGCCGGCGCCTCGGTGATATCCAGTTTGGGCCCGCCGCCCAGGCCGTAAAAGGTTATCCTGTCGCGGCCGGGGAAACCGGCCCCTTCCCGGGGTTTAGAATAGTCGTTCCAGGTATTAAAAAAGAAGTCGTCCGAGATCCCCCTCTCCGGCCAGTAAGCGTGGGGCATCGTGTCGTCGGTATAAGGCGAGATGCCTTCGGCATAATCCAGGCCGTGCGTCGCCTCGTGGAAAAGCGAATAGAGCAGGCCTTTATATTTAGTTCCGCCGTCCACCAGCACGTCCCAGCCGGCCCGCGGAACGAAACAGCTCCGCTCTCTTTCGGTAAGCGTTACGGAAAGCCCGTCCCTGAGCCCGGCCGGGTTAAGGACGATGTAAAAATAAACTTCGTCCCCGGGGCCTATCACCCAGCTGGTAACGCCGTTGCCGATAAGGCCTTCGATGAAATAGATGCCCACGCAGCGCTCCGCGAGGATCCTCTCATAGACCGGCGGCAAAAGGCGCAGGTACGCCACTACCAGGGCCTTATCCTCCGGCGTGGGCACATAGGCGGCGTAGCCCGGTTTTTTATCCTCTTTCCTGAAATACTCGAGCAGGGCGGCGGGGACCGGGATTATCCGGTCTTCCAAGGACGTGGCGACATTGAAAGAGTAGGTCTCAAGCCGGGCGCCGGGCGGCAGGGTCCCGGGCTTGCGCCCGCAGCCCTGGGCGGCCGCCAGCAGCAGCGCCATTACCAGGGGGGCGTAGTTGGGTAACTTTTTCATTTTTCCGCGTCGTCGAGATAGAGCTTCATGCGGCAGGCGGCGCAGTCGAACTCCAGGCGGTAGCGGCGGCCTTCACCGTCCTCCAGGCGCAGCGGCTCCACCTCCTTGCCTTTTTTGCAGAGGCCCAGGCGGCGCCGGATGCAGAAGCGGGTGGTCATCAGCGGCTTGCCGGCCAGGTCCGCCCCGCCTTCGGCCGCAGCGCCGATCTCCGTGACGCCGTGGCGTTTGTAGAAGCGGGCCGCTTTGGCGTTAATCACGTTGGCCGTATAGTCCAGCGCGGTCTGCGGGTAAGGGGAGTCGTTAGGGACCAGTTTTATCTCCTCGCGCGCCGCGGCGGGCACGGTATTCTCCAGCGCCGCCAGGGCCTCGCGCCGCAGTTCGTTGAGGACGGACACGGGGATAAAATACGGCTTTGCGAGTTTTATCTCCAGGGCTTCCAGGTAAAATTCGGTCTCGCCCAGTTTCGAAAGCTGCTTTTTAATGGTCTCCAGCGCGGCCTCCGGCTTCTCCGCGGCGGCCTTCACGCCCCGGAACCTGGCCTCGGCGGAAGCGCCCCGCTCGTCGGCGGCTTTCAGCAGGAACCCGCCCTCGTAATCGGAGAACTGCAGCTTCAGCGCGAACCTGCGCTGGGCGCCGTCCTTCTCCAGGGCCCGCAGGAAATCCTTGTCCAGGTTGCGGTAAATGGTGGTGCCGTTATCCATGCCCTTAAGGTTATCGGCGCGCACGCGGCCGTCCTTCACGCCGTTCACCAGCGAACCGGCCAGCGTGCCGTCCTTGTCGAAATAGGTGATGCCGTCGCCGGGGTGGAACCTGTCGGCCCCCTGGATCCGGAAAGAGCCGGGCTTCAGGTCCGACGCACGCCCCATCAGTTCACCGACGAACTTCGGGGTATCGGGCGAGGCGATATCCACCGGGTTGCCGTCCAGGAAATAGTCGCTGTAGCCGCGGTTAAAGGTCTTAGCCGGGTCCGGGTTGAAAGCGGCCAGGCTTTTGCCCAGCGAGGGGCGGTCGAAGCCCCTTTTAGCCATCACCTTGTCCAGTTCCCTGCGGTAATAAGAGACGATGTTGCGCACATAATCCCTGTCCTTCAGGCGGCCCTCTATCTTGAAAGAGGTGATGCCGGCGTCGGCCAGGTGGCCCAGGCGCCTACCCAGGTTCAGGTCTTTCAGCGAAAGCAGGTGTTTGTTGCCGGCTATAACCTCTCCGGCGGCGTCCTTCAGCGTGTAAAGCTTGCGGCAGGGCTGGGCGCATTCACCGCGGTTGCCGCTGCGGCCGCCCATGGCGTAGCTCAGGTAGCACTGGCCGCTGTAGGAAACACACAGCGCCCCGTGCACGAAGAATTCCAGTTCCACGGAGGTTTTGGCCCTTATCGCCTTTATCTCCTCCAGCGTGAGCTCGCGGGCGAGTATCACCCGCTTAAAGCCGGCCTTCTCCAGGAACAGCACTTTCTCCGGCGTGGCGTTGTGTGCCTGCGTGCTGGCTATGAGCGGGATCGGCGGCAGGCTGCCCTCCAGCAGGCCCATGTCCTGGATGATCACCCCGTCCACGCCGGCCTCCCAGAGCTGGAAGACCAGCTTCTGGGCGAGCGGCATTTCCTCGTCGGTGAGGATGGTGTTGACCGCGGCGTAGACCTTGGCGCGGTACCTGTGCGCGCGGGCGGCCAGTTTTTCTATATCGGCCACGCTATTGCCGGCGGCGGCGCGCGCGCCGAAACGCTCCGCGCCTATATAAACGGCGTCCGCGCCGCAGCTGAGCGCGTCCAGCCCGGTGACCAGGTCTTTGGCCGGGGCCAGGAGTTCAAGAGTTTTTTTATTCATAATTACGGCCTAATTGTTCAGTACGACGACCAGGGGTTGCCCCGCGAATCCTTATGTGTGCAGTCTATAAAAATAACAGGCGTCCCGCCGCCGGCCGCCGAATATGCCCAGCCGCCGGTATCGCGCGCTTCGGCCCCGTCGGAAACTCCGGACGCGGGCCCGTGCGGGAAACCGGCCCCGCGCTTGTCCCACAGGACCGGCAGTTTGCGCACCAGCCCCGCGGCCTCCAGGTCGGCCAGGTTGGCCGGATAAAAGCCCCTGGCGTTCTTATACTCCTCCGCCGCCAGCCTCAGCTGCGCCAAAGCGCCCTTATTGGCGCCCTCGCCGGCATAACGCAGCAGGTCTTTCACCTTGGGCCAAATCACCATGAAAGGCAGCACTACCGCCAGCGCTATCCACCCCGCCTGCCAGACCACGGCGGAGGGCTCCGGGTAAATACGGTCGAGCAGCAGGTCCCAGGTTTTCCGCCACATGCGCCCCACAAAAAAGAGGAAGGCCGCCCCGAGCCCTACGCCGAAGAAGGCTTCGAAGATCTCCAGCAGGGCCGAAGCCGCGGGATAACGCATCAGGTGGCCCAGCGTGAACACGCTGTAAACGGCGTAGGCCAGCGCCATAAGCGTTACCGGCACCAGCCAGGCGGCGCGCAGCAGCAGCACCAGGCGGACCAGTTTGCGGGCCGGACGCTGCCGCATTTCAGAGCGCCTTTGGGGCGGCGTCCGGATTCTCGGCGAAACCGGCGTCTATGTTGTAATACGCGTAGGTGAGCTTGGCGACCTTTGTTATGAAATTCTTGGCGCTGGTATAATCCGGCACCTCGGTGGTAAGCACGGCCAGCACGAAGTCGCCGCGCGGGGAGAACACTATGCCCACGTCGTGGCAGGAGCGCCTGAGCAGGCCGGTCTTATGGCCTATCTCCCAGCCCAGCGGCAGGCCCCGGCGCAGGCGGCTGCGGCTCTTGTTATGCTTGAGCACGTCCAGCATAAACTCGCTGGCTTCGCGGTTCACCATTTCCCCGTCGTAGATCTTTTCCATCAGCCCGGCCATCTCGCGCGCCGTGGTGTAATTATCCTTCTTCAGCCGGCCCGAGGTCAGGCTCATCCCTTCCTGGCAGATATTGGTCTCGACCAGGCCGAGCCTTTTAAAATTATCCTCCAGGTAATCCATGCCCACGTAGTCTATCAGCATGCGGGTGGCGGTGTTGTCGCTTTCGGTTATCATCTTGTAGATGATCTCCATCACCGAGAGCGACGTGCCGTCGCGCACCCACTTAAGGGACCCGGACCCGCCCACGCGCTCCCTGCGCGTCAGCCGTATCTGGGTGTCCAGCGTTATGGTGCCCAGCTTTATCTTATCAAGGACCGAAACCATGATAGGCACTTTCACCAGGCTGGCCGAGGGGAAAAGCCGGTCGGCGTTGTATTCCCAGACCTTGCCCGTGTGCAGGTCTTTTATATAGATCCCCACCCGCCCCCGGTAGGCGTCGGAAACTTTTTCAAGCCCCCCCGTCATCGCGGTCCATTCGTCGTCCCGTATGGGGAACTCCACCTGTTTCTTCTCGTCCACCGCCGGAACGAGCAGGAATTTCAGGTTGGCGCCCCCGTAATAAAGCGCGAAACCGCCCCCCACCAGCAGCAGCGCCAGCAGGAACTTGCGCGCCAGGCCGCCAAAAACGCTCCGGGCCGGCTTATTGACCGGCGCCGGGGCGCTGTGGCGGTGAATGTCGTGATGCTGGTGCAAGCTGTAACTCCGGCGGCGCCGTTAAATTTTCAGGTCCAGCGCTTCGCCTTCGCCCTTATAATCCACCTTGAGGACGTCGCCCTGCTTCATCGTGCTGTTCAGGAGGAACTCGGACATAGGGTCCTCCAGGTACTTCTGCACGGTGCGGATAAGCGGGCGGGCGCCGTAGTTGGGATCGAAGCCTTTCTTGACCAGGAAGGTCTTGGCCGCCTGGGTGATGTCGAACTTGATGCCTTTGGCTTCCAGCTTCTTGGTCACCTTCACCAGGCTGATCTCCAGGATCTTCCCGGTGTCCGCTTCGGTAAGGGGGCGGAACACGATGACCTCGTCTATGCGGTTGATGAATTCCGGATTGAAGACGCGTTTAACCTCGTCCATCACGGTATCCTTCATCTCGCGGTAATCCTTCTCCTTGTCGTCGGCGGGCATAAAGCCCAGCGTCTTGCCCTTGGAAATAAGGCGGGCGCCGACGTTGGAGGTCATGATAAGGATGGTATTCTTGAAGCTGACCTTGTGGCCCAGGCTGTCCGACAGCACGCCTTCGTCCATGATCTGGAGCAGGATATTGAAAACGTCGGGGTGGGCTTTTTCTATTTCGTCGAGAACCACCACGCAGTAAGGCTTGCGGCGGACGATCTCGGTGAGCTTGCCGCCTTCCTCGTAGCCGACGTAGCCGGGAGGCGCGCCGATCAGCCGCGACACGGAGAACTTCTCCATGTACTCGGACATGTCGATGCGCACCATCGCGTCCTCGTTGCCGAACAGGAAATCCGCCAGCACGCGCGCCAGCTCCGTCTTGCCCACTCCGGTGGGGCCGAGAAAGATGAAATTACCGATGGGCCGCTTGGGGTCCTTCATGCCGGTGCGGCTGCGCTTTATGGCCTGGGAAACTATGGTAACGGCCTCTTCCTGGCCGATCAGGCGCTTGTGGATCTCGGCTTCCATGTGCTGCAGCTTCTGGGTCTCGGTCTCGGTCATGCGGGTGACCGGGATGCCGGTCCATTTGGACGCTATGCCGGCTATATCTTCTTCCGTCACTTCGGGGAAAACCTTGTCGCGGCCTTCGCGCCATTTCTTGCGGGCGTCCTCCAGGGCTTTCTTCAGTTCCTTCTCGCGGTCGCGCAGTTTGGCGGCCTTCTCATATTCCTGGCCGTAGATGGCGGCGTTCTTTTCCTTGGCGGCCTCTTCTATCTCGGTCTCTTTTTCCTTGAATTCCGCGGGCGCCACGGAGAGTTTCAGGCGGGCGCGGCTGCCGGCCTCGTCGAGCAGGTCGATGGCCTTGTCGGGGAGGGCGCGGTCGGTGATATATTTATCCGACAGCTGGGCCGCCGCGAAGATGGACGGGTCCGTGTATTTGCACTTATGGTGGGACTCGTATTTGTCCTGCAGACCCTTCAATATTTCTATGGTCTCGGCCACGCTGGGGGGCTCCACTATCACCATCTGGAAACGGCGCTCCAGGGCGGGATCGTGCTCGATATGCTTGCGGTACTCGTCGAAGGTGGTGGCGCCGATGCACTGCAGCTCGCCGCGCGCGAGCGCGGGCTTGAGCATGTTGGAGGCGTCGATGGCGCCCTCGGCGGCGCCGGCGCCTATGACGGTGTGCAGCTCGTCGATGAACATGATGATATTATTCTTGGCCTTGCGGATCTCCTCGATGATGCCCTTGAGGCGCTGTTCGAATTCGCCGCGGTACTTGGTGCCGGCGACTATCGACGCCAGGTCCAGCGACAGCAGGCGCTTGCCCGTCAGGGTGTCGGAGATCTCGCCGTTCACTATCTTCTGGGCGAGGCCCTCCACGATGGCGGTCTTGCCCACGCCGGGTTCGCCCACCAGCACCGGGTTGTTCTTGGTGCGGCGGCCGAGCACCTGGATCAGGCGGTCGATCTCGTTGGAGCGGCCTATCACGGGGTCCAGCTTGCCGTCCCTGGCCATTTGGGTGAGGTCGCGGGCGAATTCGTCGAGAATGGGGGTCTTGGTCTTGCCCTTGGGGCCGGCGTGGGCGGCGTGGCTTTTGGGGGCCGGGGATTCCTTGGGGGCGTCTTTCTGCTCCATCTCGCCGAGGATGCTGAGCACTTCCTCGCGGACGGTCTCGAGCTTGAGCCCCAGGTTCTCCAGCACGCGGGCGGCGACGCCCTCTTCCTCGCGGATGAGGCCGAGCAGGATGTGCTCGGTGCCGATATAAGAGTGGCTCATGTGCTGGGCTTCTTCCACGGCGTATTCCAGCACTTTCTTGGCGCGCGGGGTAAAGGGGATCTCGCCCAGCAGCATCATGTTGTCGCCGGTGCCGACGATCTTTTCTATCTCGGCGCGCACTTTGCGCAGGTCTATCCCCAGGTTCTGGAAAACCTGGCTGGCCACGCCCTCGGAAAGGGCGATGAGGCCCAGCAGGATATGCTCGGTGCCCACGTAGTCATGGTTGAGGCGTTTGGCCTCTTCCTGCGCTATGAGTATAACGCGCTGCGCCCTGTCGGTAAATCTAGTTCCCATGTAAGTTCCTCCGTAGTAGACCCGAAAATCCGTTAAAACAAATAAAAAACCGCGGCATTTTAGACTATGCCGAAGTTATATTATGACACAAAGAGCGACTGTTTTCAAACATGCGTTTGTGCCGTATCAAAGCGCTATGCGCCCCAGACGGCCAACTTTCACCAATACAATTATAAAGTAACAACGTTACATCCATGTTTCCTGGGCTGAAAATATTTAGCAAAGGTCCGCGGGTGGAGCGAAGCGACACAATTAGCCGTATTCTCAAGATGTGAAGTCGGGGGCGGCCAGGGGGTATACCCTGCGCACCCGGGAAGAGGGAACCCTTGCGTCGGTTCCCCCCGCCTTACTTTGATGGCGGGGCCCCCTT
>MGUD01000014.1:36232-45415 GCA_001799795.1 Elusimicrobia bacterium GWC2_61_19 | reverse complement strand
GTTATCAGGGCGCGGTCGATGTTGTAAAACGCGGCCTCGGGCAGGCCGGCATAGGCCAGCGCGTAGGCATATTCGGCCGCGACAGGCGCCGCGACGCTCTTTTTAGCGGCGGCCGCGTATTTCAGCAGGACCGTCTGCGGCGTAACGGTAGAAGAAAGAACGCTTTCCCTGGCGGAAAGCAGGGTTTTATCGGGTGCGGCAATGCTTTGTGACGCGTTTAAAACTAGTATCCCAAGAAACGAAACAAAAAGCCTTGTCATGGCCTCCGATAAACTATGCGTTACACCTGACTTTAATCCTTGGTAATTTATGGAAATTGCCGTAGCAGTCATACTTTCCCTAATGCCAGCATGACGGCGCCGGTTATTAAGATATTGAGCAGGGCCAGCGGCAGCAGGGTCTTCCAGCACAGGTTCATCAGCTGGTCGAAGCGGAAGCGCGGCAGGGTCCAGCGGATCACCAGCATGAACCAGGAGAAGAAAACGGTCTTGGCGGCGAAGGCGCCCACCTGCAGGGCGGCTACCAGGTAATGGTTGAGGGGCAGCGCGTGCCCGCCGGGCAGCAGAAAGCCGGTCTCATAAAGGTAGGGGACCTGCCAGCCGCCGAAGAAGAGCGTGGCGGCCAGCATGGAGACCAGGATTATCTCCACGAATTCGGCGAACATGAAAGTGGCGAAGCGCATGGAGCTGTACTCCATGAAGTAGCCGATGATCTCGGATTCCCCCTCCACCAGGTCGAACGGGGTGCGCTTGTTCTCGGCGATGGCGGCGGTCAGGAAAAGGACGAAGGCGAAGGGCTGGCAGACCACGCCCCAGGCAGGCAGGAAGCCGAACAGGAGCTTGCCCTGCGCGCGCACCATGTCCTGCAGGTTGGCCGAGCCGTAGACCATCAGCAGCCCGACGAGCGTAAGGCCAAGCACCACCTCGTAGGAGACCATCTGCGCCGCGCCGCGCATGGCCCCCAGCAGGGCGAAGTTGTTCTTGGAGGCCCAGCCGCCCAGGAACACGCCGTAGATGGCCAGGCCCGACAGCGCCAGTACGAAGAAAAGGCCCAGCGGCAGGTTGGCTATCAGCAGGTCGAACCTGTAGCCGAAGATCATTATGTAGTCGCCGAAAGGTATCACGGCGAACAGCGCCAGCACCGGGACCAGCGCGAAGAAAGGCGCCAGGGTGAAAAGGAGTTTTTCGGCGCGCCCGGGCACGAAGTCTTCCTTGAAGACCATCTTTACGCCGTCGGCCACGGGGTGGAAAAGGCCGTTCAGGGCCAGCCCGAAGACGGAGGCGCGGTTGGGGCCTATGCGGTCCTGCATCAGCGCGCTCACTTTGCGTTCCGCCAGCGTAAGCAGCGCCGTAAAGCCCATGATGGCGTTAAGGAACACGACCACCTTCACCGCGGCGGCGCCGGAGAACAGCAGCAGGTCCTTATTGGCCGTGAAAAATTCAGGCATCAGAATTCAATTCCCTTTAAAGCGTCTTCGGCGCAGTCCAGCCGCAGCGAGGTGCCGCTGTAGACGGCCAGCTTGTTGACCATCGCCCAGAGAGGTTTTACCCCTTCCCTGGCCTCGACCGCCGGCGCGGCGCGGCGCTTCAGCCCCTGGTAGTTCACAAAGGTGCCGGGCGTTTCGAAATAGCAGGCGTAAGGCAGCGTGGCGTAAGCCCCGGCGGGGATCTCGGCCTTGTTGGTGGCGAAGACGATGAGGCGCGCGCCGGCGGCCTTGACGGCGTCCTTTATGAACGCGGCGGCGCGGGCTTCGGTCACTATCACTTTTATTCGGCCGTCGGCGACGCGGCGCGCGAATTCTTCCAAGGTAAGGCCGCCGCGCCCGGCCCTGATCAGCGCGGCGCCGGCGGTATTGGGGGCGGGGTCCTGGTTTATCAGGATGCCGTCCTTGATGCCCTGCTCGGCCTTGAAGTCGAAACAGAAATTCTCGGTCTTCAGCGCGTCCGCGGCCAGACGGGCCAGTGCCGCGTTATCCTCCACCGACAGCCAGGGCGAGCCAAGCACGGCCGCCGAGGCGTGGTTCTCGTCGATGCGCGACGCTACCTCGCGCAGGGCGGGCTCCAGGTCGATCAGGCCGTTCTTTATCACGCCCTTCGCCAGCCGGTCCCCGGCCTGGACGGCCCTGTAGGCCATGCGGCCGTGGTCGCAAAGCCAGGTATTGGTTTCGGCGTTCGGGCGCGGCACGATGCGGTGGACGGTGTTTTCGTTATGGTGGACTTCGGTAAGACAGCCGGTGGCGCAGCCCAGGCAGACCGTAGGGGTCTTTTTGAGGAACCAGACCCTTTGCTTGAAGCGGAAATCCCGCGAGGTGAAAGCGCCCACGGGGCAGATGTCGGCGATATTGAGGGAATAGCCGTTGTCCAGCGCGCGGCCCTCTTTGAGGTCTATATAGGAATGGTCGGCGCGCTCCATTACTTCCAGCTCCGAGGTCTTGGTGACTTCGGAGCAGAAGCGGACGCAGCGGGTGCACAATACGCAGCGCTCGTTGTCGAGCATCAGATGCGGGCCCACAGCGCGGCGCTTGCCGCGGCGGACCTTTTCCTCCTGCGGGAACCGGCTCTTGGCGCGGCTGTACTCCATATAATAGTCCTGCAGGCCGCATTCGCCGGCCTGGTCGCAGATGGGGCAGTCCAGCGGATGGTTTATAAGCAGAAATTCCAGTACGTCCCGGCGGGCGTTCTTCACATTCTCGGTATCGGTCCGCACTATCATGCCTTCGGCGGCTTCGGTAGAGCAGGCGGTGACCAGTTTGGGGGCTTTCTTCACTTCCACCATGCACATGCGGCAGTTGCCGGAGACGGAGAGTTTAGGGTGGTAGCAGTAGCGCGGGATATAGACGCCGAGCTGCTGCGCCGCCTCCAGGAGGGTGGCGCCTTTGGCGACTTCTATGGTTTTCCCGTCTATGGTCAGCTTCGGCATCAGTGTTTCCCCGGCGCTTCAGACGGGCAGCAGCGCCCTGCGGCGTGCGCCTCGAATTCGGAACGGAATTTTTTAACGAAGCTCATGACCGGCATGGCCATGGCGTCGGCCAGAGGGCAGATGGTGCGGCCCATCATGCCGTCGGCCACGGAGTAAAGGGTGTCTATATCTTTAACGGTGCCCCGGCCGTCCTCCAGGCGGTTCAGGAGCTTCTCTATCCAGCCGCAGCCTTCCCGGCAGGGGGTGCACTGCCCGCAGGACTCGTGGTGGTAGAAACGGGCCAGGACCTGCAGCAGTTTCACCATGCACTGGCTCTCGTCGATAACTATAACGGCGCCAGAGCCCAGCATGGAGCCGGCGGCCGTCAGCGATTCGTAATCCAGATTTACCGCCAGGGCTTCGGCCGCGGTAAGCACCGGCGTGGAGGAGCCGCCCGGGATGACGGCTTTCAGTTTCTTGCCGGCTTTCAGGCCGCCGCAGCTTTTTTCCAGCAGGTCGCGCAGCGGCACGCCCAGCGGCAGCTCGTAGACGCCGGGCTTGTTCACCGGCCCGCTGACGCAGAAAAGTTTTGTGCCGGCGCTCTTGCCCGCGCCGATGACGGCGTACCAGGCCCCGCCCCGCTCCATTATGGCCGGCACGGCGGCCAGGGTTTCCACGTTATTGATCACGGTGGGGCTGCCGAAGAGGCCTTTTACCGCCGGGAAAGGCGGTTTCAGGCGCGGCTGCCCCTTGAAGCCCTCCAGCGATTCCAGCAGGGCGGTCTCTTCGCCGCAGATATAGGCGCCGGCCCCGCGGTGCACGAAGAGTTCGAAGTTGAAGCCGGAACCCAGTATGTTCCTGCCGATAAAACCTTTGGCGCGCGCGTCGGCTATGGCGGTCTCCAGCAGGGCGGCTTCGGCCGTGAATTCGCCGCGGATGTAGATGTAGCCGTGGGCCGCGCCTATGGCGTAGCCCGCTATGGCCATGCCCTCTATGAGGGCGTGCGGGTTCTTTAAGATCAGTTCCCGGTCCTTGAAGGTGCCGGGTTCCCCCTCGTCGGCGTTGCAGACCAAGTAACGCGGTCCTTCGGCGTCCTTGGGGATGAAGGACCACTTGAGCCCGGTGGGAAAGCCCGCGCCGCCGCGGCCGCGCAGGCCTGACTTCTTTACTTCCTCGATGATCTCGGCCGGTTTCAGGGCGAGCGCCTTCTTGAGCGGCTTGTAGCCGCCCGCCGCGAAATAGCCTTCGAGGCCGCGGACCTTATCTTTTAAGAGGATGCTTTCCATGTTTAAGATCTTCCAGCAGCGCGTCCAGTTTCTCCGCCGTCAAATTTTCGAAATAGTCCTCGTTCACCTGCATGACCGGGGCGGAGCCGCAGGCGCCCAGGCATTCCACGGCCGAGAGCGTGAACAGGCCGTCCCCGGTGGTTTCCCCCTCGGTTATGTCGAGCTTAGCGCGCAAATGCGCGAGCAGCCCCGGCGCGCCTGCCATGTGGCAGGAGATGTTCCTGCAGACCTGGAGATGGTATTTGCCCGTCGGGGCGCGGTTGAACATGGTGTAGAAGGTCACCACGCCTTTCACCCGCGCGTAAGGCAGTTCGAGATACTGCGCCAGGGCGTCCATGGCCTCTTCGGCCACGTAGCCGGCCGCGCCCTGCAGTTCCTGCAACAGCGGGAGCAGGGCGGCGTCCTTGCGCGGGTATTTGGCGCAGATATGCGCGGCCTTCGTCTTGAATTCCTCGCTCAGTTTAAAAGGCATCAGCGTTCCAGCTCCCCGCCTATCATGTTTATCTGACCAAAAGTGGCCACGATGTCGGCTATGTAGCCGCCCTTGATCATCTTGGCCAGGCCGCCCGTGAGCGCGAAGCTGGGCGGGCGCACGCGCAGGCGCCAGGGCCGGCCCGTGCCGTCGCTTACGATGTAGAAACCGACTTCGCCGTTGCCGCCCTCCACCGCCTGGTATACTTCCCCTTTCGGCGGCTTTACGCCCTCGAAGGTGAGCTTGAAATGGGCCATCAGGGCTTCGATGTTGCCGTAGACCTCTTCCTTGGGCGGCAGGCTCACGTTGAAATCCGGGTGGTTGATGGGGCCGTCGGGCAGCTGTGCCAGCGCCTGCTCCACGATGCGCATGCTCTGTTGTATCTCTTCCAGGCGCACCAGGTAGCGGTCGTAGTTGTCGCCGTTGGACCCCACCGGGATATCGAAGTCGAACCGGTCGTAGACCAGGTAGGGCGTGGCCTTGCGCACGTCCAGCGGCACGCCGGTGGAGCGCAGCGCCGGGCCGGTGAAGGACAGCGAGATCGCGTCCTCTTTGGAGATGTGGCCGGTATTATGCAGCCGGTCGTAGAAGATGCGGTTGCGGGTGAGCAGCTTGTCGGAGTCGGCGAGGTTCTTGCGCACCAGCTTGAAAGCCTCGGCGGCGTCCTTCTTGAAATCGGGCGGCAGGTCGCGCGTGAGGCCCCCCACGCGGGTATAGGCCGGGGTGATGCGCCCGCCGGCCGCGGAGTCGCCCAGCTTGTAGAGGGCTTCGCGGGCGTTGATCAGGTAAAAGTAGACGGTGAAGGCGGAGAGCTCCATGGCGTTGGCGCCTATGCAGGTAAGGTGGTCGGTGATGCGGGAGATCTCGCTCATGATCACCCGGATGTACTGGGTGCGGACCGGGGTCTCGATCCCCATCAGTTTTTCCACCGCCAGGGCGAAGCCCACGTTGTTGATGAACGGGGACACGTAATTGAGCCGGTCGGTATAAGGGACGCACTGGTTGTAGGTGACGTTCTCGCAGGTCTTCTCGAAGCCGCGGTGCAGGTAGCCTATTTCCACGTCGGCGTCGGACACGCGCTCGCCGTCCACGGTGAGCAGCACGCGGACTATGCCGTGCATGGCCGGGTGCGAGGGGCCCATGTTGAGCACCAGGCGCCCGTCCTCGAGATTCTCGAGGCTCCAGTTCTTCGGCAGTTCGGTCTTGGTCATTTGCATTTTAATCGCGGTGCGGTATGCGCGGCTGCCGCTTCTTCAGCGGGTAGTCCTTGCGCAGGGGATGCCCTTCGAACCCGTCGTACATCAGCAGGCGCCGCAGATCGGGGTGCCCTTCGAACTTAAGGCCGAACATGTCGTAAACTTCGCGTTCGAACCAGTTGGCCCCGGCCCAGAGCGGGGTGAGCGAGTCCACTTTCGCGTCGTCGGCGCCGACGGGGCATTTAAGGCGCAGGCGGTAGTTGTGACGCGTGGAATAGAAATGGCAGACCAGTTCGAAGCGGGGCTCGCGGGGCAGGTAATCGACCGCGGTCAGGTCCATCAGAAGATCGAAGCCGAGCTCGTCCTTAAGGAAGGCCGCCACTTCTTTCAGGGCCTCCTTCTTTATGACGACGGTCTCGTCGCCGCGGAAAGCGCTGGTCTCCAGCACGGCGGCCGGGAACCTGGTCTTAACTGTTTCCTGCAGGTAAGTGGTCATTTATATTTCCGGTCCAGCACCGATTCTTTCGAGACCTTCGCCTGCAGCTTGATCAGGGCGTCGAGCACGGCTTCGGGCCGCGGCGGGCAGCCGGGAATGTAAATATCCACGGGGATGATCTTGTCTATGCCCTGCACCGTGGCGTAATTGTCGTAGAAGCCGCCCGAGGAGGCGCAGACGCCGAAAGAAACCACCCATTTGGGCTCGCACATCTGGTCGTAGACGCGCTTGAGGACCGGAGCGAGCTTTTCGTTGACCGTGCCGACTACGAAGAGGACGTCCGCCTGGCGCGGCGAAAAGCGCGGGTATTCGGCGCCGAAGCGGGCGATATCGTAGGTGGAGGCGAACGTGGACATGAATTCCATGCCGCAGCAGGCGGTGACGAAGGGATAGTTAAAGAAGGAGTATTTGCGCGCCCAGTTGACGGCTTCGTCCAGGCGCGTGGTCAGGTAGGAGTGGCCGAAAAGGGTCTCTAGTCCCATTCCAAAGCTCCTTTTTTTATGGCGTAGACCAGGCCGGCGAACAGGACGGCCAGGAAACCGCCCATGGCGTAGAAAGCTGTCCGGCCGAGTTCCCTGAAGGAGACGGCCCAGGGGTAAAGGAAAACTATTTCGATATCGAACATCACGAACAGGACGGCGACCAGGTAAAAATTTACGCGCGCCATGCCGCGCGGCTCCATGGCCGGGGGCATGCCGCATTCGAAAGGCTCCAGCTTTACCGGCGTTTTCTTTTTTGGCCCGAACATGATGGAGAATGCCAGCATGCCCGCCGCTACGGCAAGCCCGAACCCGGCTGTAAGTATGACGCCCAGATATTCACGCATCAGAGGAATTTTACCAAAATAATCCCGGTTCGGGTTAACTCCCCGGAGCTTAGCTTTGCCGCCGGCCGTTAGATGCGCGGGCAGGCAAAAAGTTTCACAAAAATTATGGAATTCGGGGCCGTCCTGCGGTTCAGCGGCCGCAGGCCTTGTGGCGGAAGCAGGTGACCAGGTGGTCGTTCACCAGGCCTGTGGCCTGCATATGGGCGTAGATTATGGTCGTGCCCACGAACTTGAAGCCCCGCTTTTTAAGGTCCGCGCTGAGGGCGTCCGATTCCTTTGAGAACGCGGGCAGCTGGCCAAGTTTTGTCCAGCGGTTCACCTTGGGCCTGCCGCCCGTAAAACCCCAGATGTATTTTGAGAAGGTCCCGAATTCTTTTTGCACTTCCAGAAAACGGCGGGCGTTATTGACGGCCGCCCGCACCTTGAGCCGGTTGCGTATTATGCCGGGGTCTTTCAGGAGCCGTTCGATCTTTTCGGGGGTGAAGCGGGCCACTTTTTCCGGGTCGAAGCCGGCGAAAGCCCTGCGGTAGCCTTCCCGCTTGTTAAGTACCGTGGCCCAGCTCAGGCCGGCCTGGGCGCTTTCAAGCGTGAGGAATTCGAACTGTAGCCTGTCCTCGTGGACAGGCACCCCCCACTCTTTGTCGTGGTAGGGAATATACAGCGGGCTGGCGCCGTAGGCCCACGGGCATCTTGTTCTTTTCATAAAGGGGACGCTCTTAGTTAATTAGTTTTTGCGCGGTGGATCCCAGGCATATAAAATCTAACATTAGGACAAAAACTAATTAACTAAGAGCGTCCCCTGAGGAGGAGTTTCAGGGCGTTCATGGCGTCTTTGGTCAGGCGGGCGTCTATCAGGCCGCGCCTGACGGCGCGGGCCTGGGCTTCCCCTCCCCAGTGCGGCCCGGCTTCTCTTTTTAATTTCGCGCAGATCTCGGCTGTCACGCGCTCTATCTCCGCGGGCGGGGCGTCGGGGGCGTGCCTGCCGGACGGCGCGGGCTTACCGCCGCGCGCGCACAGCTCGTAGGCGACGATGGCCACCGCCTGGCCGAGGTTCATGGAGGGCTGCTTCTCCCGGGTCGGGATATTGATTATCGCGCGGCAGAAGGAAAGGTCTTCTTTCGTCAGCCCGGTCTTTTCGGAGCCGAAAAGAACGCCGACTTTGCCTCCGGCTTCGCCGGCCAGCGCCGGCGCTTCGGCCAGCGTCACCACGTCCCGCTCCGGTTTCAGGCGGTGCAGCGAGGAGGTGCCGAACAGAACGGCGCAGTCGGCGGCGGCCTCGGGAACCGAGGCGTAGAGGCGGGCCGAATCTATCACTTCCATGGAATCTATGGCCGAGACGGAGGCTTCCCGCCGCCAGCAGTTCACGGCCTCCTGCCAGTCGGAGTCGAAGGCGTTTACCAGCGCCAGTTCGGAGAGCCCGAAATTGGCCATGGCGCGCGCGGCGGCCCCGATATTGTCCGGGTTGCGTGGTTTTACCAGTATGATCTTAAGAGGGATCGTCACTTATTTCTTTCCGGGCCCCAGGTATTTGCCGGTGTAGCCGTCCAGGTAATACCTCAGGGAGCCGCAGTCCACGGTCCACAGCAGATTATGCCCGGTGAAAGGCGTGAACTCGGGCTTGAAATTCTGCAGCTTCATCAATACGGTGGCGTGGACGCAGGCCGCGGGCGTCTGGGACAGAACGAAATCACTGTCCTTGAACTGGAGCGGCAGCGGGTCGAGCGACCTGATATTGCCCGTCTTGCCGGTGAAGTCCACCTCTTCCAGCGAGGTCTTGCCGCGGCAGCCGCCGAAAGTTATGCTGGTTTTAAGTTCCCTGGACGAAAAAACAAAGGTCCACCCGTCCGCGGGACTGAGGCATTTCGCGCTGCCGGTCCTGTCCGCCAGCGATTCGGCGTACATCATGCGCGCGCCCGGATACTTGCGGCCCACTGTTTCTGCGGCCAGCTTGGCGTATTTAGCGGCCGTGTCTTTCCCTTTCAGCATCTTCCCCGGCGCCAGTTTCGGCT
>MGUD01000014.1:0-36224 GCA_001799795.1 Elusimicrobia bacterium GWC2_61_19 | reverse complement strand
GCGGCGGCGACCCAGTGTTTCTTGCCGTCGCAGCCGGTCAGCACTTTCTGCTTCCCCTGCGAGACGGTCCAGTAGCAGCCGGCGGGGCGGCCGTTCTTTTCGGGGTGGTAGCGGATATTCATCAGTATTTCCCTGTTCCTCGTCCCCCCCGTCCCCTGAAAGACGCCGTCGCGGTCCAGCTTTTCAAGCACCGCCCCGGAATCGGCGAATGAAGCCGGCAGGGCCTTCGTCGGTTCTTCGGCCTTCCTGTACGGAAAATGTTTGGCGGCGTTGACGAAATTATCGCCGCAGGCGTTGATCATCAGCCAACCGCCGTAGGCGGGAGAGTAGAATTTATAGTGCCAGGTGTCGGAGAAGGACTTGCCGGAGCAGGAGATATCCCCCTCAGGGTCGGAGAACCCTTCTATTTCGACAAGCTCCGCCCCGGCGGTCCGGAACTCGGCGGCTTCGGAGGCGGTCTTTACCCCCTCCAGCGGTCCCGCCGCACGCGTCCAGGACGCCAGCAGCATTAAAACGGCGGCCGGGGGCAGGAAGATCTTCATTCGCAGGGCCCGCCGCAGACCTTTATAAAGGCGTCGAGGTCCTTCTCGCTAAGTCCCCGGCCGAGTTTCCCGTCGAGGCGTCCGGCCAGTTTGCCGTCCTTGAAATAAAGGACCGTAGGCACCACTTCCACCGAGAAAGCGTCCTCCAGTTCCGGCAGGGCGTCGGTGGAGACCGCGGCGAAAGCCTCTGGCGCCCGCGCGGCGCTTGTTTTGAAAACCGGCAGGAACATCAGGCAGAAAGGGCAATAGGAGGACTGGAAGAGGATGAATTTCCCGTTCCCGGAGGCGAGCTCCATGGCGAATTCTTTTTTTGTGGCTATCTTTTTCATGCGCCGCCTCCTTCCCCGAAAACAAAATTATATCAATTAGCTCAGAGTATCTTGATGTCCAGGCAGTAAAGGAGGGCCATGGCTTCCGGCATGGAGAAGCTGGCGCCTTTCACCCGGTTGTCGGCTACGCGGATGGCGTAATTGCGAGCCTGGTCCAGGTTGGCGCCCGTGAGATCTGTCTGGCCGAAGAGCGCGCCCGAGAAGTCGGTGCGGGTCAGGTCCGCCTTCGAGAGGTCGGCGTCGCGGAAATCGGCCCCCTTGGCCAGGCAGCGCGTAATGCGCGTCCCCGCCAGGTGCAGCCCGAGGAAAACGGAGTCGTTGAGCAGGCAATTGTCGAACTGTACGGGGATCGCCAGCTGTATCTTGGGCCAGGCGGCCTCGGTCCAGTTGATCCCGATCAGCTTTGAGTCTTTGAAAATAGTTCCGGAAAACGAGGAGGCCGGGAGTTTTACCAGGCTGAGGTTGCAGCTTTCGAAGCTGCAGTCCTTGAATTCGCAGAACCTGAAGGTGGCGCCGGTAAGATCGCAATTCCTGAAAACACAGTCGCGGAAGTGGACGGAGGTCACGGCCTTCCCCTTCCGGTCCAGCCCGGTAAAGGTTTCGCCGGAGCGTTCTTTCTCTTCGCTCTCCATCGGTCAGAGCCCGGTGTGGCGGATCTCGTGGGTGCGCAGGTAATCCATGGCGTTCTTGGCGGCCGCCTGCTGGGCCTCTTTCTTGTTCTTGCCGGAGCCCAGGCCGAGCGTCTTGTTGCCCAGGTACACCCGGATCGTGAAGAGTTTATTGTGCTCCGGCCCGGCTTCGCTCATCAGCTCGTAATCCGGCGGGCGTTTGTGGCGCTTCTGTATGAGTTCCTGGAGCTCGCTCTTGTGGTCGACGTCGAGCTTCTCCGGCGCCTGGGCTTCCAGCCACGGGATGATCATCTTCTCCACGTGGGGCAGCCCGCCGTCGAGGTAGACCGCGCCCAGCACGGCTTCCATGGCGTTGGCCAGGTTGCTGTGGCGCTTTGCGCCGCCGCTCAGGTGCTCGCCGGCGCCCAGGTTCAGGTGGTGGCCGAGCCCGATGGCTTCGGCCCAGCGGGCCAGGTTGGCCCGGGAGACGGTGGCGGATTTGGTCTTTGAAAGGAACCCCTCGTTCTCGGAGGGGTTCTTAAGGAAAAGATAATAGGATACGACCAGGCCCAGTACGCTGTCGCCCAGAAATTCCAGGCGCTCGTTATGCCGGGGAGAGCCCTGCTCCGTCGCATGCGACTTGTGAGTCAGGGCTTCCGCCAGCAGTTCCTTGTCCCTGAATTTGTAGCCTATTACTTCTTCAAGGGAAGACATTCTAATTTTTGCAAATCAGATCAGTCTTTCTTCCCGGATTTTTCCTTGATGTAGTCGATAGCCATGCCGACGGTCTTGATCTTTTCGGCGTCCTCGTCGGGGATCTCGATGTCGAATTCCTCCTCGAGCGCCATCACCAGCTCCACGGTGTCGAGCGAGTCGGCGCCGAGGTCCTGGACGAACTGGGCCTGAGCGGTGACTTCGGCCGAATCGACGGCCAGCTGCTCGATTATGATCTTCTTCACTCTTTCTTCAAGGTTTTCGGTGACTGCCATTGCGTTACCCTCCTGCTAGTATTATGAATTCTCCGGATCCGTACCGCCTACATGTAGAGCCCGCCGTTCACGGCCAGTACCTGGCCAGTGACGTAGGCGGAGTCGTCGCCCGCCAGGAACAGCGCGGCTTTTGCCACTTCGCCGGGTTCGCCCATGCGGCCCAGCGGGATCAGCTCCGAGATCTTCGCCCTGGCCTCGTCCTTGAGGCCTTCGGTCATGCGCGTGCGTATGAAGCCGGGGGCTACGGCGTTCACCAGGACCTGGCGTGGCGCGAATTCGCGGGCCAGCGATTTGGTCAGACCTATAAGCCCGGCCTTGGATGCGGCATAGTTGGCCTGCCCGGCCTGGCCGCTCTGTCCCACTACGGAGGAAATGTTTATGATGCGTCCGGCGCGGGCCTTGAGCATCAGTTTCGCGGCCGCCTTCGCCATCAGGAACGAGCCTTTCAGGTTCACGTCCATCACCGAATCGAAATCCGCTTCCTTCATGCGCAGTACTAAATTGTCCTTGGTTATGCCGGCGTTGTTCACCAGGATATCCACTTTGCCGAACGCGGCCGCGGTTTCCTGTACGGCCCGTTCGCAGTCGGCCTCTTTCGAGACGTCCAGGCCGAGGCCCAGGGTCCGGGCCCCGGTCCTGGCGGCGATGTCGTTGGCCGCCGCCGCGGCTTCCCCGGCCGAGAGGTCGGCTATCGCCACCAGGGCGCCTTCCGCCGCGAAAACAGCCGCTATCTCAAGGCCTATGCCGCGCGCGGCGCCGGTGATAAGGGCGGTTTTCCCCTCGAGGCGTTTCACGCTTGCTGCTCCTTGGCGGCCGAGATCTTGTCCTTCACCTGTTCCATCTGCTTCTTGATGTTCGTCACCATGCCGGAGGCCGCCAGTTCGCCGCTGACGCGGATGGCGTTATAGATCGCGTTGGCGGTCACTTTGCCGTGGCAGACGATGACGATGCCGTTGACGCCCAGGAGCGGCGCGCCGCCGTAGATGTCCACGCTCATCTTGGTCTTCATCTCCGTAAAGACCTTGCGCATCAGCATGGCGCCTATCTTGTAAGTGAATTTACGCATGATCTGCTCTTTGAGCATCTTGAAAACGACTTTGGCCGAGCCTTCGTAAAGCTTCAGCGCCACGTTGCCGGTGAAACCGTCGGCTACGACCACGTCGGTCATCCCCTCGGGGATGTCGCGCCCTTCCACCGGGCCTGTAAAATTCAGCCCCATGTTCTTTATGAGCGGGATGGTCTCCTGCACAAGGGCGTTGCCTTTCGTCTCCTCTTCGCCTATGGACAGCAGACCGACGGAGGGATTTTCTATCTTAAAAAGCGACTTCATGTAGATGGAGCCCATCACCGCGAACTGGGCCAGGTGCCAGGGCTTGCAGTCCATATTCGCGCCGGCGTCCAGTAATACCGTGGTTCCTTTGAGAGTGGGCAGCGGGGCCGCTATGGCCGGCCGTATCACGCCGGGAATGCGCTTCATCCTCAGCAGCGCTGCCACCATGATGGCACCCGAATTCCCCGCGGAGATAAAGGCGTCCGCTTTGCCGTCGTGGACCAGGCCCGCGCCGACCATCAGGGACGAGTCCGGTTTGGAGCGGCACTCTTCCACGGGTTCCGCGGCCATCTCTACGAGCTGCGGGGCGTGGACGATGCTGATGCGTTCGGGATCTTCGGCGCCGAGGCGGCGCAACTCCTCCCGTATTTCCGGGTCCCTGCCCACGAGTATTATCTCGTGGGCGAGTTTTTTGGCGGCGATCAGGGCGCCCTCCAGATTGGGCTTCAGGCCGAAATCACCGCCGTGGGCGTCAAGCGCTATTCGCATCGTTGGCCCGGACGGTTATTTCTGATCCTTCCCTTCTTCGCCCTTGGCGACTTTCTGGGCGACTTCGATCTTGCCGTTGTAGGAGCCGCAGGCGGGGCACACGCGGTGCGGCAGGCGCAGCGCGCCGCACTGGCCGCAGGGTGAAAGGGATTTCACTTCCAGCTTCCAGTTCTGCGACCGGCGGGAGTCCCGGCGGGACGGGGTATGTTTACGTTTAGGATTAGGCATGTTGTAGCACCTCTTTTATTAGCTTAAAGTTTTTTCTTTCCGTTCTTGCTGTCTTCGCCGAGTTTAAGGTCCTTCAGCGCGTTGAAAACGCCGAAATTGCCGGTCGTGCAGCCGCACGTCTGTCTGTTGCGGTTGATGCCGCAGACCAGGCAGCGCCCTTTGCAGGCTTCGGAACACAAAACCTTTATAGGCGCGAGCAGGGCTACCGTTTCCCTTACCGCTTCGCGCGCATCTACATATTCTAGCGTATCCGGGTATACCTCGTCAAAAGAGTCCTCGAAGGCGCGGGCTATGGGGTCGGTGCAGCGGGAGCATTCCAACTGCATTTCGGCGTAGACCTTCCCCTCCAGCAGTATGGAGTCGCCGCCGACGGAGAAATTGAGCTCCAGGCGGAGTTTTTTCAGGATATCGGGGCGTTCGAAGGCGTCCGCGTACAGGGCGGGGTCCGGGGAGAGCTTTATTTCCAGCCCGCCTTTTTCCTCGATGTCGGAATACTTGAAAACCAGTGGGGTGTTTTCCTGCATAAGAATAATAAGATATCAACTATCCGGCCGTTAGTCAACGGCGGCCGGCCGGGACCGGCGCCGGGCCTACAGCCCTTTGCCGGCCTTTTCGGCGACCGCGTAGGTGGGCCGGCGGTTGGCGCTGTGGTAGGTGCGGATAAGGACTTCGGCCATCAGGCCCATGAACGCGAGCTGCACCGCGACCAGCGCGAAGAAGATCGCCAGCAGGAAGAGCGGCTGGTCCTTGACGAAAACCCCGTTGTGCAGCTTGTTGTAAAGCGTATAAGAGGCCATCAGCGCGGAGGAGGCGAGGAGCGCGAAACTCAGGCCCCCGAACAGGTAGATGGGCTTGGTAATGAAGTCGCCCATGAATTTTACGGTGAGCAGGTCCAGGACCACCTTGAAAGTCCTGGCCAGGCCGTACTTGGACCTCCCCGCCGTGCGCGGGCGGTGGTTGACCTCCAGCTCGGTCACGGAGGCGCCCGCGTAGCCCAGGATGGCCGGCAGGAAGCGGTGCATTTCCCCGTAGAGGTCCACCGACTTCAGCAGGGCGGCCCGGTAGATCTTCAGCGTGCAGCCGAAGTCGTGCAGCTTTACGCCGGTGACGGCCGAAATTATGAAATTGGCGGTGCGCGACGGGAGTATGCGCGAAAAGAACGCGTCGCGCCTGTTCCTGCGCCAGCCGCTAACCACGTCCACGCCGGCGGCCGCCGCCGCGAACAACCTCGGGATATCCTCGGGGTCGTTCTGCCCGTCGGCGTCCAGCGTGATCACCCACTCTCCCTCCGCCGCCGCGATGCCGGCGGCGAGCGCCGCCGTCTGGCCGTAGTTCTTCGCCAGACGCAGGGCCCGCTGGCCGGGGGCCGAGGCGAAACGCCTGAGCTCGGAGAAAGAGCCGTCGGAGCTGCCGTCGTCCACCCAGATGATCTCGCAGGTGACGCCGGTCCTGGCCAGCGCGGCCGAAAGTTCCTTTTCAAAAGGGGCGAGGTTTTCCAGTTCGTTGAAGACCGGGATCACGGCTGAAATTACGGGGGTCATAAAGCGTATCCTTTTTTGGCGAGGAGTTCCGCGTACAGCTGCTCCTGCTGCCTGACCATGAAATCGATGTCGAATTCCGCCAGGTCCGCGGCGGCGGCGCCGGCGGCGAGGCGCGCGCGCAGCGCCGGGTCCCCCGCCAGCCCGGCCAGGGCCGAGCAGAAAGCGTCCAGGTCGCCCTGTTCCACGCAGAAGCCGTTCTCGCCGTCACGCAGGATATCCGTCACCCCGTCGGTGCGGTAGCAGACGGCCGGCAGCCCGGTCTTGAAAGCTTCCACGAGGCTGCGCGGCAGGCCCTCCCAGAGGGACGTCAGCGCGAAGATGTCGGCCGCGGCCAGCAGTTCGGCGGAGTCCTCCCGCCAGCCGGTGAACAGGCAGATGTTCTCCAGGCCCCGGGCCGCGGCGGCGGCGCGCAGGGCGTCGAGTTCCTCCCCGCCGCCCGCGAAGATGAAGCGCGCGCGCTTATTCCCCGCCGACACCCGCGCGGCGGCTTCCAGAAAATGCCAGGGGTTCTTCTGCGGCTTGGCGTTGCCTATGCTCAGCACCACGACGTCCTCCGGAGCGAAGCCCAGCCCGGCGCGTTTGGCCGCGCGGTCGATAGGGGCCGGGTAGCCGGCCAGTTTCACGCCGCTGCGTATCAGGCGGTATCTGGCCGGATCGCCTATGCCGGCGGCGCGGGCGGTTTCCATGTTGGCTTTGGAGACGAAGACCAGGGCGTCGCTGAAACGGGCGCAGAATTTTTCCAGCAGTATGAAGAGGTTCCTCTTTACGGCGTTCTGGCGCGGGTGGAAGCCGAAGCCGTGAAAAGTATGCACGATCACCGGGGTCCCGGCGGCCGCCGCCGCCAGGCGGCCCAGTATGCCGGCCTTGGAGGAGTGCGTGTGCGCGACGGCCGGCTTGAGCCGTTTTATAATGCCGCGCAGCTGGACAAAAGCGGCCAGGTCGCGCAGGGGGTTTATAGCCCTGCCCAGCCAGGCGGCGTGGATAAGGCCCCCCGCCATGGCTTTTTCGTCCAGCAGGCCGCCGGGGCCGGCCACTATCACGGCGTCGAAACGCGTCTTGTCCAGCCGGGAGACGGTATAGATGGTGTTCGCCTGAGCCCCGCCGAAATCGAGCCGTGTTATTATATGCGCTACTTTGACCATCTGGTTAGGGGGCCTTCCTTACCTTATATAAGGGGAAGTAGTGGCTGAGGATGTCGCGGTACTTGGCGCCCTTCGCTTTGGCCAGGCCGTGCGCGCCCAGCACGCAGAGGCCTTTGCCGTCACCCGTGCCGATGCCGCGCAGGATGAAGAAGGCGGGATATTTGCCCTTGAAGACCGGGCGTATGCTGAAAAGGTTGGACCGCAGCGCGCCGGCGCCCAGCGCCGCTTCTATGGCGTCGGCCCCGTCCACTACGGCGCTGCCGGCCGTGCCTTCCACGCGCATGGCTTTAAGCCTGCCGTCCGCCTGTCTGGCCAGCGGGATGATGGCGCGTATGTAGCCGACTTTCGCGATACGGTTCAGGCGGGACTCTATCCATTTCGGCTTGAGCAGCAGGGTCCAGTAAACGTCAGAACTGACGGTCTTGTCGTCGGCCAGGCACAGCAGGCCGTCGGGTGGGCCCTTCAGCGTATGCGCGTAAAAATTGAAAGGGGTCAGGCGCGGCAGCGGCCTGCCGCCGTCGTTCACTCCGCTCTGGGTAAAGCCGCCGCAGGCGCGGTGGAAGTCGGCCGGGGCCAGCGCGTCGCCGGCCATCAGCACTTCGCCCTTGGTGTCGCGCGCCGCCGCCGCGGAAACGCCGCTTTCGGCCTGGAGCCCGGCGAAGGCCAGGCAGTGGGCCGAATCGCAAAGGTGGTATTCCCGGCTTTCGTGCGAGGGCATGCGGGCCAGGCGCGTGAGGCGCGTGCGCGCCGTTACGGCCAGGGCCTTCATCTGCTCCGCCATTTTCGAACGGTCGGCCATCTGCGCCGTGACGGGACTGACCAGCGTCTCAAGCGAGGTTTCGTTGATCAGCCAGGACCCTTTTTCCCTGACCAGGGCCAAAAGCTCGCCGGCTATTTCCTTGTCGCCGCGGTTCACCCCGTGCGCCCCCGGCAGTTCCGGGTTCTTTATAAGGATCACGCCTCCCGCAACTTTGGGGACTATGCGGACGCTGTTATTGGTGGTGTGGGCGGTGGAACCCATGCTGTCGCGTATCTGGTAGACGCGGTTCATGTCGTCATAGGAGACGGTCCATTGCATGCCGCTCTTGCCGGAAAGGATGCGGCCCAGCCGCGCGTCGATGATATCGAAGTCAGACGAGGAGATGAAGCTGAAGCTTTTGACCAGGGATGGCACCCCGTTCCTGTCGGCGTAGAGGCCGACCTTTACTTTCATGCCGTCCTGGGGCAGCGGGGCTTTGTGCGCGGGCCAGGCCATGCGGGCCCAATAAAGGAGATTATCTATCTTTCCTTTTACGTACTTGCGGAGTTTTATTTCTTTGTCGCTGAAAAAGGGTTCTTTCGGATCAAGATCGGAAAGCGTGTAATAGGTCTGCCAGGCCGGGATCTGAAAATCGGACTCCTCGTAGAGCTGCGCCAGGTCTATCTCGGCCTGGATATTGCGGGGGTCGTAGGTGAGCGCGTCCTTGATGAAATTCAGGGCGTGCGGCCGCTTCTTCATGCGCTCCAGATTCTCTCCGATGAGCTGCGCCAGCGGCGAAAGCAGGTAGGGGTAGCGGGTGTAAACGGAGCGCAGCTCCCCTATGGCCGCCTCCGGCCCGGCCAGTTCGGCTTCCGCCATGGCGAGGCCCAGCCTGGCCTGGCTGGCCAGGTCCTGGTCGGCCGTAAGCGTGGACGCTTTCCCGAACGCTTCCCTCGCGTCCTGGAATTTTTCCAGACTTAAAAGGT
Source organism: Elusimicrobia bacterium GWC2_61_19 (assembly GCA_001799795.1). Taxonomy (GTDB): domain Bacteria; phylum Elusimicrobiota; class Elusimicrobia; order Elusimicrobiales; family UBA9959; genus UBA9959. The sequence continues at coordinate 27,301 of MGUD01000014.1, read as the reverse complement.
TCCAGCCCTTTTCGAACTGGATATAAAAATCTTCGGGGCTGATGATCTCCCCCTTCATAAGGTAGGCCAGGGCTTCCGCGTTATTGCCGGCTTCGGCGCACAGCACGGCCAGGTCGCGCAGCGCGCTTGAGTTGAGGGCCTGGTCGGAGGAACGGTAGATCACGTATTTGAGGGCGCCGGCGGCGTCCTCCGGGCGGCCGTCCAGCCACTGGGCGGAGGCGTCAGCGTAGATCTTCGCCAGGTCTTCCTGCGCGGGGAGCGGGGCGGGGACGAGCGAAAGCGGCAGGGCCAGCAGCGCGGTTTTCCACTTTATCATAGAGACAAATTTAGCAATTATCACGGGTAAAGGGAAGTAGCGTTCCGCGCGCGCCGCGTCTTTTTTTCGGCAGAGTTAAGGAAAGTATTTTGAATTTTTTTTATCTTTATGTATAATTAATAGCGACGGGCCATTAGCTCAACGGTAGAGCAGACGCCTCTTAAGCGTAAGGTTACAGGTTCGAATCCCGTATGGCCCACTTCTTTTTTTTGCGTATAGAGTAATGAGTAATCGGCGAGTAAAAGGGCGAAGTCGCAGCCTCCCTGGCATACTCAAAGCTCATTACTCATTTTTTTTGCGGCGGTAGCTCTTTTAAAAGTCGGGATGGCGGAATTGGCAGACGCATCTGCCGAGATGGCGGAACTGGTAGACGCGCATGGCTTAGGACCATGTGGGGTCATTCCCATCGGGGTTCGAGTCCCCGTCTCGGCATTAGGCGTGAGCGTGGACTGGGCTATCAAAGGACTGCTGCGGACACGGCTGTGTTCAAGTCCCTTCCCGCCCATACAACAACAACAGGAGAGATCATGAACATTACTTTAGGCTTTGGCGATAAAATTAAAAAAATCAAACAGGAAGGCTGCGTGCATGTGTTCGCGGTGAACGTGGACGCGAAGGCCCTCGGCACGGCGTCGCAGGAAGCCCTGGTGCGCCTGCAGAGCGTGGTGAGCCTGCCCGGTTTCCGCGTCGGCAAGGTTCCGCTGGCCATGATCAGGGACCAGTTCCCCTCCATGGTAAAGGACGAAGTCCTCGACCTCGCCGCCAAGGCCGCCCTGCCGGAAATACTCAAAGGCGCCCAGCTCAATCCCGTGGTGGCCCCCCTGCTCAGGAACGTCAACTACGAGCCCGCCAAGGCGCTTTATTTCGAGATACAGTTCGAGTGTTCCCCGTCCATCGAGCCCAAGGGTTACGAGAAGATAGCCGCCACCCGCAAGGTGCACAGGATAAGCGACGCCGACGTGGAAAAATATATAGACCAGGTGCGCGAATATAACGCCTACCTGAAGCCGGCCGCCGAGGGCCAGGCCGCCGCCAAGACCCACTTCGTGATAGTGGACTACGATACCTTCGAGAACGGCGTCCTGGTGGCGGACGGTTCCGTGAAGGGCGAGATCGTGGACCTCTCCAGCCCGCAGACCATCGCCGGCCTGGCCGAGGCCGTGGTCGGCGCCAAAAAGGGCGAGGCCCGCGAGTTCGACGCCCCCTTCGGCGACAAGAAAATGCATTTCAAAGTGACGGTCACGGAAATAAAAGAGAAGGTCGTGCCGGCGCTGGACGAGGGGTTCCTCAAAGAAGCCGGCGTAAAGACCGTGGAGGAACTGAAGGCCAACGTTAAGAAGCTCCTGGAGCAGGGCGCTTCGGAGAAGACGGAAAAGGACATGCTGGGCCAGCTGGAGGACGCGCTGCTCAAGAGCAACCCCCTCACGCTGCCCCCCACGCTGGTGAAAGAGGAAGCGCAGGAGCTGCTGGAGCTTTTCAAGAAACGCGCCCCGGCGGAACAGCACATGCCCGATGAATCGCTCATCGAGCGCCTCAGGCCCGTGGCGGAACGCAACCTCTCCCTTACCTATATATTGCACCACATCGCCAAGAAAGAGAACATCCAGACCACCGACGCCGAACTGGACGCCGAACTGGAAAAGGTCATGGCCCGCCTGAATACCGAAGAGGAGAAGGCCAAGGGCCGGGAACTTTTCGAGAAGCGCAAGGAATACATACGGGCGTCCATGGTGGAGAACAAGACCATGACGCTGGTCAAGGAAAAGGCAGTGATCAAGGAAGAGCAGGCTTAGGGTCGGTGTTGAAAACCGGTCGCCGTTCACGGTTCATCTCAGACAGGAGGAATAATGATAATACCAACAATTCTTGAAAAATGGAATCAGGGCTCGATGGTGTCCTACGACATCTTTTCGCGCCTGCTTAAAGACCGGATCATTTTTTTCGGCGACCCGGAAGGCGCTGTTTCCACGGCATCCGCCAACACCGTAATAGCCCAGTTGCTTTACCTCGACGCCGAGGACCCTGAGAAAGAGATCAACCTTTACATCAACTCCCCCGGCGGCATGGTGACCGCGGGTCTGGCCGTCTACGATACGATGCAGTTCATAAAAGCCCCCATTTCCACTATCTGCATGGGCATGGCCATGAGCTTCGGCGCCGTGCTGCTGGCCGCCGGCTCCAAGGGCAAGCGCTACGCGCTGCCTAATTCCCGCGTGATGATCCACCAGCCCCTGATGTGGGGCGGCGGCATCACAGGGCAGGCCACCGATATCGAGATCGAGAGCCGCGAAATGCAGGAGAACAAGACCCGGCTTATCGATATCATGGCCAAGCATACCGGCCAGAACGCCGACAAGGTCCGCGCCGACATGGAAAGGAACTTTTACCTCTCCGCCGCCGAGGCGCGGGACTACGGGATCATCGATTCCGTGCTCGAGCACCGCAAGAAGTAATAAGCCGCGGCGGCGCCCCCTCCCTTCCCGGGGCGGGGGCTCGCCGGGCGTTTTTTCAGGGGGCAGGGTTCAATCTACCGACAGCCGGACCATACAATGCAAGAAAAACCATCTACCGAAATCAATTACCCGGCGGCTCTGCCCGCTATAGCCATAAGGGACGTCGTCCTGTTCCCGTATATGGCGCTCCCCCTCTCCGTGGACCGGCCCAAGTCGGTGGCCGCCATCGAGGCCGGCCTGGCCTCGGGCAAGTTCATCCTCGCCCTCGCCCAGAAGAAGCCCAATGTGGACGATCCCGCCCCCGAAGACCTTTACGACTACGGCGTGGTCAGCTCTATTTCCCAGTCGCTGAAGATGCCCGACGGCACGATGCGCGTTTTTCTCGAGGGCCGCAAGCGCGCCCGCGTCCGCAAGATCTCCCTGGCCGAGGGCCAGGCCTATCTCCGGGCCGAGGTGGAATACGTGGCGGAGTCGGCGGAAAAGAATCCCGAGATCATCGCGCTGATGCGCCACGCGGTGGCGATCTTCGAAGCCTACGTCAAGCTGAGCACGCGCATAACCCTGGATTCGACCGCCTTCCTGCAGCAGATGGAGGACCCCGCCAAGCTCGCCGACACCATCGCCGCCAACTCCATGTTCAGCCTGGCCGACCGGCAGGAGGTCCTGGAGACCGAAAGCCCCCGCGAACGCCTCGAGAAGCTTGTGAAGTTCCTGGCCAAGGAAGTGGAAATACTCGACGTGGAGCAGAAGATCCACGCGCGCGTTAAGACGCAGATAGAGAAGTCGCAGAAGGAGTATTACCTTAACGAGCAGATGAAGGCCATCCAGAAGGAGCTCCACCAGAAGGACGATTTCTCCAAAGAAGTGGACGAACTGAAGAAGCGCATAAAAGCCGCCAGGATGCCCAAGGAAGCGGAGGCCGCCGCCGAAAAGGAACTGGCGCGGCTTTCCAAGATGATGCCGTTCTCCCCCGAGTCCACGGTGAGCCGCACCTACCTGGACTGGCTGACGGCCCTCCCCTGGAACGTCGAGACCAAGGACCAGATAGACCTCGGCGTCGCGAAGAAAATACTGGACGAAGACCATTTCGGCCTGAAGAAGCCCAAAGAGCGCGTGCTCGAGTACCTGGCGGTCTGCAAACTCACCGAAAAACTGAGGGGCCCCATCCTCTGTTTCGTCGGTCCCCCCGGCGTGGGCAAGACCTCCATCGCCCGCTCCATCGCCCGTTCGATGGGCCGCAATTTCGTGCGGATGTCGCTGGGCGGCGTGCGCGACGAATCCGAGATCCGCGGGCACCGGCGCACCTACGTGGCCTCCATGCCCGGGCGCATCCTCCAGAGCATGAAGAAGGCCAAGAGCCGCAACCCCGTCTTCCTGATGGACGAGATCGACAAGATGGGCACCGATTGGCGCGGCGACCCCGCGGCGGCGCTGCTCGAGGTGCTGGACCCGGAGCAGAACACCGAATTCAACGACCATTTCCTGGACCTGCCTTTCGATATCTCCAAGGTCATGTTCATAGCCACGGCCAATACCCTGTGGGGCATCCCCGTGAGCCTGCGCGACCGCATGGAGATCATAGACTTCAACGGCTACACCCACGACGAGAAGATCGAGATAGCCAAGAAGTTCCTTATCCCCCGCCAGCTGAAGGACCACGGGATCAGAGAGAATATCCTCAAGATAGACGACAAGGGCATAGACGCCATCATCCGCGGCTACACCCGCGAGGCCGGCGTGCGCAATCTTAACCGCGAGTTCGCCTCCATGTGCCGCAGGGCCGCGCGCAGGATAGTGGAGGAGAAGCTGACCACGGTGAAGGTCACGCCCGAGAACGTCGGCGATTATCTGGGCATCCCCAAGTTCCTGGAGACCAAGTCCTCCTACAACGCCGTGGGCATCGCCACCGGCCTGGCCTGGACGGAGAACGGCGGCGAGGTCCTCGCCGTGGAAGCCGTGGCCGTGCCGGGCAAGGGCGGGCTTACGCTCACCGGCAAGCTCGGGGAAGTCATGAAAGAGTCCGCGCAGGCGGCTTTCTCCTACATCCGTTCCCGTGAACTCGCCCCCGCCTCTTACGTGAACACCCATAACTTCCACGTGCATATCCCGGAGGGCGCGATCCCCAAGGACGGGCCTTCCGCCGGCATCACGCTAGCGACGGCGCTGGCCAGCCTCTTCTCGGGGCGGCCCGTGAAGCAGAACCTTTCCATGACCGGGGAGCTGACGCTTACCGGGCGCGTGCTCGCCATAGGCGGCCTGAAAGAAAAGGTGATCGCCTCTTTCCGCGACGAGATAAATACCGTGCTGTTTCCCAGGGCCAACCTGAAGGAGCTGGAAGAGATCCCCTCGGAGATCCGGGCCAAAATGAAGCTGCACCCGGTCGAGCGGATGGAAGAGGTGTTGGCGCTCGCGCTGGAGCCGGCGGCCCCCCGCGGTAAAAGACCGGCACGGCCGAAAAGGGCTATAATCAGGAAGTGAGCCATAAAATGTCCCTCTTATCTCTGGCGCTGTCCTGCCTGTTCGTCGCGGCCCCGGTCTGCGCCTACGAGGATACCCTGACCACCGAGGAACTTGAGGGCGCGCTGGAGAACACCAAGCTCGGCGAAGTCTTTTCCCAATACCTGGCCACCATCCAGATGTACGACCCGGAGCGCGCCACGCGCCTGGGGCTGCACGGCGCCGACTACGCCCTCACCCAGCGCACTCCCGAGCGCGTGGCCAAAGAACTGGAGGCCGTAAAGCGACTGCGCGTCAAACTTGGAGAGATCCATAAAGATACTATGCCTCCCGATCTCAAGGTGGACTACGAGACGCTGGACCACATGCTCGAGGTCGATGTCTACGAGATGGAGACACAGAACCTGCTGGCCAGGCGGCCGCAGTCCTACCTGGAACCGCTTTTCCTGGTTTACCAGATGATGAACAAGGATTACGAGGATTATAATACCAGGTCTTCGAACGCCATCTCCCGCCTTAAGGCTTTCCCCGGCGTACTGGAGCAGGCCGAGCGCAATCTTTCACACCCCCCCGAAGCCTGGACCCGGCAGGCTATCAAACAGGCCAACGACGCGCTGAACTATGTGTCCGATTTTGTGCCGGTCTTCCGCGGCTACACCCGCTATGATCCCGTGCTCAAGGGCCAGGTCGACGAGACGATGGGCAAAGTGAAGGCGGCCCTCGCGCGCTACGCGGCATTTCTGGAGAAGGATATCCTGCCCAACTCAGACGGGGATCCCCGGGTGGGCGAGTACGCCTACGGCTTCTACCTGGAACGCCAGCACGGGCTGGACATGACCCCGGGCTCGGCGCTGAGCTACTCTAAAAAAACCTTTAAAAAGTCGATGAAGGACCTGGAGGCCGAAGCCCGCAATATAGACAGCATCCTGGCCTCGGATAAGGGCTGGAAAGGCGTGCTGGAGAAGCTGCCCAAAGAGCACCCTCCCGCGGCCGAGGTCCTGAAGGCCTTTCAGGACGAGATGGACCGCGCCTACCAGCACTTCGACGAATATAAGGTGGTGGAGTTTCCCCGGGCTCGCCTGCTGATAAAGCGCATGCCGGGGTTCATGGCCGCCGTGCTGCCTTACGTCTACTACGCCCCCTCCTTTTCCCTGGACGACACCCGCATTTCCGAGCTTTTCGTACTGCTGCCGCCCGACTCCGCCCCGGAGGCCTCGCGGGAGAAGGTCCTTGCCTCCGGCTTCAATTACGCGCAGGTGGAGCTGCTGACCGCCTACGCGATCATGCCGGGCATGCACCTGCGCAGTTACGAGGCCTCCTCCAATAAATCCAAGATCCGGCGTATTTCGCGGCAGCCCGTCGTGGCCAACGGCTGGGCCTGTTATTCCGAACTGCTGGCCGAAGAGATGGGCTACTACACCTCCTACTGGTCCAGGTTCCTGCGCTGCTACGTGCGGGCCCTGCGCGCCGCCCGCGCCTACGCGGACGCATCCCTGCACCAGAAGAAGTGGACGCAGGCTGAGGCCTCGGTCTTCTTTCAGGAAAAACTTTTCCTTACGAAGGTGCAGGCCGACGCCGAGGTGCTCAAGCTTTCCCTCGCCCCCACCGACGGGCTCAGCTACGTGCTGGGGATGGACCGCATACTTGAAATGCGCCGCTATTACCAGCGCACCGAGGCGAAATATTTCGATTTGCGCCGTTTTCACACGCTGTTCCTGCGGCTGGGCGAGATCCCGATAGACCGCATAGAGGATGAAATGCGCCGCCAGAAGCGGGAGGAGAAAAAGATAATACGATGAGCGCGACCGCCGTTTCCTTCTCAGGGGTAGAAAAGACCTACCGCCGCCCCGGTTTCCTGGGGGCCAGGTATACTACCGCCGTAAAAGACCTTTCTTTCGACATCCCGGCCGGTGAAGTTACCGGCCTGCTGGGCCTCAACGGGGCCGGCAAGACCACCATTATGAAGCTGCTGACCGGCCTGCTTTTCCCCACCGCCGGCCGGGTAAAGGTGTTCGGACACGCCCCTTCCGAAGGCGCGGCCAAGGGCAAGGTCGGGTTCCTGCCGGAGCTGCCGTATTTTTCGCCGCAGGTGAGGCCGGGGGAAGCGCTGGCTTATTACGGCCGCCTGTCCGGCCTTTCGGGCGCCGCCCTGGCGCTGGGGGTCGGGGAAGCGCTGGAACGGACCGGCCTGGAGCCGCACGCCGGCAAGCGCGTTTCGGAATTCTCCAAAGGCATGCTGCAGCGCCTGGGCCTGGCGCAGGCCCTGTTGCACAAGCCGGAGCTGCTGGTCCTCGACGAGCCGGTGAGCGGGCTCGACCCGCTGGCTATCCACGACATCCGCGGCCTGCTGGCCGGGCTGAACGCGGAAGGCCGCACCATTTTCCTCTCTTCCCACAGCATCTCCGAAGTGGAGAAGCTGGCCGGCCGGGTCCTGATAATGGTTAAGGGCCGCCTTGCCGCGACCGTCAGCCGCGCCCAGTGGGAGGCCGCCCCCGGAGGCCTTGAAGCTATTTTTGTGGAGGCGGTAAAATGAGGATACTGCGCCTGATCCGGGCGGTGGCGGCGAACTCCTTCTCGGAGAGCGTGCGGCACCGTTTCTTTACGCTGTTCTTCGTTTTCGCTTGTACTGCCATCTACGCTTCGGTGCTGGCCGGCGTCATGGCCGTGGACCAGGAAGCGCGGGTGCTGACCGACTTCGGCCTGGCCTTCATGGAACTGACCGCCCTCGCCTACGCCCTTTTCAACGCGGCGTCGGTCCTGCCGAAAGAAGCCGAGACCAAGACCATTTACCTGGTCTTCTCCCGTCCGGTCCCCCGCTGGGCGTACCTGGCCGGCAAGCTGGCGGGTTCCCTGCTGACTTCCGCCCTGATGCTGGCCGTGATGGGCGCCATGCACCTGCTCCTCCTTAAGGTCAGGGGGTTCGGCGTGCCGCCCTGTTACGCCTGGGCGCTGGCTGGGTCGCTGCTGAAGCTCTCGGTCATAACCTCGTTCGCATTTTTCGTCTCGCTGTTCTCCACCTCGGCGGTTTCCACCATGGTGATCTCGGGCGTGTTCTGGACCGCGGGGCATTTCGCCTCCGAAACGCGGTTCCTCGCCGAACAGTCGGGCGGGGTCAAGGCCGGTGTGTTCAAGGCCGCCATGTGGCTTATCCCCAACTTCCAGCTTTTTAATACCCGGGACGCCGCCGGCGCTGCCTGCGCCCTGGGGCCGGCCGCTTTCCTGTCGGCCGCGGCCTGGGTCTGCGGCGCCTATCTGGCGGCTTTATGCCTGATCTCGAAAAAAGAATTTTAATGTCGCGTTTCGTCCTCCCCGCGGCCGCGCTGCTGGCCTGGTCGGCCGGCGCGGCCGTTTCCGGCAGCTATTACCGCAGCCCTTTCCCCCCGCCTTCCGAAATACATACGCCCGCCGACGGCGCCGCCGGGGATATGTTCGCCCTCGCCTTCGGCGCGCGCCGCCTTTTCGCCGACGTCTGGTTCATCCGCCTGATGCAGTATTACGGTACGCCCGAGTTCTGTGAGCACGAGGAACATGGAACGGATGCGCATGCCCACCACCACTGCGGCGAGAACGGCGAGGGCAAATATCCGGAATTCCTCGCCAGGTCACGCCACGTGCTGGAGATAGACCCGGGTTTTACTATGGCCGCCCTGTACGCCGCCGGTTCCCTGGCTTTCAACATGGGCAGGCAGGCCGAGGCGGAGGAACTCCTGCACTACGCGCTTAAATACTCGCCCAAGGAATGGAAATACCTTAAAGTGCTGGCCGCCATCGGCTATACGAAGGCCGACGATCCGGCGGCGGTGGCCGCCGCCATAGCACCGATCCTGAAGGACCCGGACTGCCCCGTGATGCTCAAACAGCAGGCGGCGTTCCTGAACAAGAAGATAGGCAATTACCCGGCGGCGGCGGCTATCTACGCCGATATCGCCGCCACCTCGCGCGATACGGCCTATGTCCGCAACGCCGAGCGCGAACTGGAGAAGCTTTCAAGGCTGCCGCCGGTAAAACGTAAGTCACCATGAACATACTCAATGTCTGCGACAGTTCCGACTGGGATATCGTCGCCTATCAGGTTCTCCACACCGCCCTGCAGTTCTCGCGGCTGAAGCATAATGCCACGGTCCTCTGTCCCAGGGGGTCGCGCCTTTACCTGGAATGTCAGAAACTGAAGGTGCAGGTCCTGCCGCTCACACTGGGCGCCAAGTTCGGTTTTTCCATGCCGGGCGGCTGGGACATAGTACACTTTTATAACCCTGCGGGCATCAACCCGCTTTTTTTGAAGAAGGCCCGTGCCTCTTCCCGCGTTTTTATTACCCAGGTAAAACTCGGCGGCGCCAGGAATTTCGAGAAACTGGCCGTGCTGGAGCCTTATGTCGACATGTTCGTCGCCGCCTGCAACTCGGTTCAGGAAGAATTCCTGCGCGCCGGCATCGACCAGCGCAAGACCTTTATTGTCCCGCCCTGCCTCAATATCGGGCGCTGGGAGAGCGCGATGCTCATAAAGCCGGCCATGTTCCAGAAGCGGCCCTATAAAGTAGGCACCGTCAGTATGGATAAAAGCCTGCGTGAGCAGGAACTGTTCCTTGCCATGGCGAAGTATGTCCTGGCGGCGCTCCCGGACACGAATTTTATGGTGGTGGGCTTAAAGGACGAGCGGATACGCGCTATCGCCCGCAGTCTCGGCATAAGCGACAAGGTGGACGTGCTGTGGGAGCGCGCCGACGTGCCGGAGATAATGGCGATGATGCATATTTACGCCAAGACGGCGCGCAGGGACGGAATGTCGATGTCCCTTATCGAGGCACAGGCCTCCGGCGTGGCCTGTGTGATCCCCAGGCTTAAAGGCCTGAGCGATTTTACGGTGAACGACCGCAACGGGCTGATAGTCGAGCCGGACGACGCGCTCTCCTGCGCCCATGCCGTTACCCGCCTGATAAATAACCCGGCCCTGTGCCACGAAATGTCCAAAATGGCTTTCGACTACGTTAACAACAATATGTCCCTGCCCGTAGTGGCGAATCTGCTGCTGCGCCTCTACGAGGACGCCCTGCAGAAGTGACCTGCCCGGTCAGAAGTCGCTCCAGTACCTGCCCTTTTCGTCCATGTGCGCGCAGTCTATATAAACAAGCCCGAAGCGGGGATCTTTAGGGGAGTTCACGTAGGCCCAGGCCCCGCTGTCCTTGATCTCGAACGTGGCGGTGTTCCTGACGGCGGCGCGGCGGAAGTGGCGCCGGAGTTTAATGGCCGGGGCGGCCTCGAGTTTCCCTTCCCGGAGGAGGTCTTCGAAGGCGGCCGGGGCGGTTTTGTGCTCCAGCGTGTAAAGCGCCAGCGCCATGCGTATGCCGGAAAGCTTGCGTATTACCTCGGCGGCATTCATCCCCGACAGGTAATAGCGCGCGCTCAAGGCCGCGCCGAACGCCAGGCAGACCGTCAGAACCGCCGATACCGTCTTTTTCATGAAAGTGAGGCCTCCGGAAACGCGTGCGCTAATTTTTGTAGAATAAAATCATATAAAGTTTTCGCGGCTACTACTACAAAAGGGGAATCTTAATGAAAATACTGTGCCTAAACTGCGGCAGCTCTTCCGTGAAATACCTGCTTTTCGACTGGAAGGCCAAGATGACCGTCGCCTCCGGAGTAGTGGAGCGCGTCGGCGTCGGCGCCTCGTTCATCAATATCGAGGCCCCCGGCCGCGAGAAGGTCACCGTCAACCACGACTGCCCTACCCATAAGGACGCCATACAGCTGGTCATCGACACGCTGACCCACAAGGAGCACGGCGTCATAAGCAGCCTCTCCGGCATTACCGCGGTCGGCCACCGCGTCGTGCACGGCGGCGAGAAGTTCGTCAAGTCCGTCATCATCGACGACAAGGTAGTGGAGACCTTCCGCGAACTCTCCTCGCTGGCCCCGCTGCACAATCCTCCCAACATCCAGGGTATAGAGGCGGCCCGCGCCCTGATGCCTAAGGTCCCCCACATGGCTATCATGGATACGGCCTGGCACCAGACCATGCCCGAGGCCTCCTATATGTACGCGCTGCCCCGCGCCTGGTACGAGAAGTACGCCATCCGCCGCTACGGCTTCCACGGCACCTCCTTCCTCTACAACGCCAAGCGCGCCGCCGTGCTGCTGGGCAAGGACCCTTTCCAGACCAACCTCGTCATCTGCCATATCGGCAACGGCGCTTCCGTCAACGCGGTAAAGAACGGGCTGTCCTACGACACCAGCATGGGCTTTACCCCCTTGGAAGGCCTGGTGATGGGCACCCGCGCCGGCGACCATGACCCGGCCATCCCGCTTTACGTTATGGCCCGCGAGAGCCTTAACCCCGGCGAGATGGACGGCATCCTCAATAAGAAGTCCGGCAAACTGGGCATTACCGGCAAGTACAGCGACGCCCGCGACGTGGAGATAGCTGCCGAACAGGGCGACGCGCGCGCCCAGCTTACGCTGGACATGGAAGCCAACCGCATCAAGAAGTACATCGGCGCGTACGCGGCCGAGGTCGGCGGCATCGACGCGGTGGTGTTCACCGCCGGCGTCGGCGAGATGGGGCCCATAACCCGCGAGGCCGCGCTGACCGGCCTCGAGTTCATGGGCATCAAGCTCGACAAGGAGAAGAACAATATCTCCAAGACCCGCAACGCCGAGACCGAGATCTCGTGCAAGACCTCCAAGGTGAAGGTGTTCGTTATCCCCACCGACGAGGAGCGCGTGTTCGTCGAAGACGTGGTCGGCCTGATGGGCGGCAGCTACGACATTCACACCCGCTACGACTACACCTTCCAGCACCCGGGCTACCGCAACAAACTGCGTGACGACGCCTTCGCCAAGCAGTGCGTCAAAAAGCCGGACCTGCTCAAAGTAGCGGCGCAGGAAACCGTCGCGCGCTGACCGCGCGGCCTGCCTTGTAATTAAAAAGCGCGTTCCCGCCCCCTCCGCAAATAGCGGCGGGGGCGGGTTCATTGTACGGCCTAAAAACCCGGAATCCCTCCGTCTCCGTAAAATTACGGTTTTTAGCGGCATTAATTTGTTAAAATTCTTTTTATGAAGCTCCGCAATATACTGCTCCTGGGGCTGCCCGCCATAGTGCTGTGGGTAGGCGTGATCTTCGTTCTGGGTATTTTTCTTATAAAGTGGTTCTGGATGTGGACCATCCCCGGGTTATTTCCCGGCGCGGTGGCGTCCGGCGCGGTGGCGGCCAAGATCTCGTGGTGGACGGCGCTGAAACTTTCGGTGCTGGTGGCTTTGCTCGCCGCCATAACCAATATCTCCAAACGTTAAGATTCAAAGGGCAGGGGTGAAGAACAAAATTCTGATTTCAGCGGCAATGGCGGCGCTCTGCGCCTGCTCCCGCCCCGTCGCGGATACTTCCAGGACCATAGTGGTCTGGGAACAGGAAGACGCCCAGGTCGCGCCTTACATAGACTCCGTTTTCGAAGCCTTCAAAAAACTGCCCGAGAACGCCGGTATCGAGATAGTCCGCACCCACTACCAGACGGAAGACCTGCGCTCCCAGTTCCAGGCCGCGTCGCTGGCGGGCGTGGCGCCGGACCTCCTGCTCGGCCCCTCGGACACGGCCGGGCTGTACGCCGTGTCCGGCTTCATCATGCCGCTGGACGGCCAGTTCGACTTTTCCCGCTATAACAAGCCCGTGGTGGAAGCCATCACCCTGGACGGACACGCCTGGGGCGTGCCGGTCTCCAACGGCAACCACCTGATGATGTTCTACAATAAAAAATTCGTCAAGTCCCCGCCCAGGACCACGGACGAGCTTTTCGCTTTCTGCGCCGGGCCGGCGAAGCAGCTGAAACTGGACCGCTGCCTGGCCTTCGACATGGGCGAGCCTTTCTGGCTGATGCCCTGGCTGGGCGCTTTCGGCGGCTGGCCCATGGATGGCAAGACGCCGACGCTGGATACCCAGCCCATGCGCGACACCATGGATTTCTACCTGGACCTGAAGTACGACAAGAAGTATGTCCCCATGGAATGCGACTATAACTGCATGGACTCCCTGTTCAAAGAGAACAAGGCGGCTTTCATCATAAACGGGGACTGGGCGATCTCAGGCTACCAGAAGCATTTCAAAAAGGATTTCGGCCTGTGCGTTATACCGATGCTTTCAAAAACGGGGCGGTATCCCTCGCCCATGGTCAGCGGCAAATATTTCATGGTCAGCTCCGGCGTGCAGGCCGCGAAAATGCCCCTGATAAAGCGCCTGCTGGAGTTCTATACCTCAAAGGAAAACCAGGTGAAGCAGTACCAGGTCCTTACGCGCCTGCCCGCGCTTAAGGCGGCCGGCTCGGCCCCGGAGATAACCTCCGACGAGGTCTCCCGTATTTCCCTGGACCAGATCCTCAAGGGCCGGCCCATGCCGATGGCCACCGAAATGCGGGCCGTGTGGGATTCCGCGCGCAATTACCTGGGGATGGCGACGACGCGCAAGCTGTCCGTGGCGGATGCGGCGCGCAAGATGCAGGAAAATACCGTGAAGAAGATAGACGAAATGAACCAGTGAGACCGGAGCGGGGGACGCGGATCTAAATGGACATACTTAAGTCGATATACGAAGTGAGCTGGTTCATCCTCCTCATCGCCGCCGGCGTGGCCGCGCTGGAAGGCTATTTCTACTCGCATTTTAAATTTTACGCCCGCCCCTGGTTCTTCCCGGCGGCCCTGTCCGTCTTCCCCGCCCTGGCGCTGGCGGTTTTCGGGACTTTACTGGGCGGCTATAGTTTTAAGCTCTGGCTCTATTTCCTGCTGGCCGAGGCCGCGATCGCCGCTTTCTTCCGGTTTGCGGTGAAGGGTCGCCATACCGTTCCCTACCTCCTGCTGGCCCCGGCTTTCGTCGGCCTGGCGCTGCTGCTGGTCTACCCCTTCGTCTTCGAGGTCTATCTCTCCTTCCACGACCTGAAGCTCACCACCATCATGATGTGGAAGAATACCGGCACGCTCCCCTTCGTCGGGATCAGTCAGTACATAAAGGTCTTTACCACCTCCCCCCTGTCCGAGATCACTTTCTGGGCGCTGCTGGGGCGGACGCTCGTGTGGACCTTCTCCAACGTTTTCTTCCACGTGCTGGGCGGCTTCCTCCTGGCCCTGATGCTCAATAACCACATCCGCTTCAAGGGCGTCTACCGCACGCTGCTGGTGATCCCCTGGGCCATGCCCCAGGTGGTGGCGGTGCTGGCCATGCGCGGCGAGTTCCATTCCCAGAACGGCTTCGTCAATATCATCATCGCCAAGCTCCTGGCCGTTTTCCCCTTCCTGGCCCACCTGGGCGTGGCGCCGGTGCAGTGGCTGAGCGATTACCCGCTGCTCACCTGCACGCTCATCAATATCTGGCTGGGCATTCCCTTCATGATGGTGGTCATCCTGGGTGGCCTGCAGTCCATTTCCAGCTCCTATTACGACGCGGCCGATATCGACGGCGCTTCTTATTCCCAGAAGCTGCGTTTTATCACGCTGCCGCTCGTGCGGCCGGTGATGATGCCCGCGGTCACGCTGGGCACGGTCTGGACCTTCAATAATATAAACGTCATTTACCTGGTCACCGGCCAGTCGGGCGGCACCGAGCAGGCCGATATCCTGGTGTCGGCGCTGTACAAGGCCGCGTTCACCTACAACCGCTACAGCTACTCGGCCGCTTTCGCCATAGTGGTGTTCGCCATGCTGTTCTTCTTCTCGGTCTTCTACCTTAAAAGCTTCGACGCCGCCAAGGATGAGAGATAATATGAGCAGAAAAATGTCCGCGGCCGCGAAGAGAAAACGGATCAACCATCTGCTTATCCACGCCGGGCTGATCTGCTTCGCGGCGGCCTGCGTCTACCCGCTGCTGAGGATCTTCTCCGTCTCCCTGCGGCCCGGCGACAAGCTGTTCTCCACGGACCTCTCCCTTATTCCGGCGGGGGCCACCTTTATCTCTTACGCGCGGCTGCTGGGCGACACGATGTTCCTGCGCTGGCTGTGGAATTCGCTGATCATCACGCTGGCCACCTCCTTTATCGGCGTGTCGCTGGCCTCCACCGCGGCTTACGCCTTCTCCCGTTTCCGCTTCCCCGGCAAGAAAGCCGGGATGATCCTGCTGCTGTCGAGCCAGATGATCCCGGCGGGCATGCTGATCCTCCCCCTTTTCCTGATGATCATGAAACTGAAACTGATGAACACCTATCTGGGCATGATCATCGCCTACTCCGTTTCCTCGCTGCCGTTCAGCATCTGGATCCTGAAAGGCTACTACGACACCATCCCCCGGTCGCTGGAAGAGGCGGCCCTCGTGGACGGCACCAGCCAGGTGGGCGCTTTCTGGCGCATCATCCTGCCGCTGACCACCCCGGCGCTCAGCATAGCTTTCCTTTTTAATTTTACCACCGCCTGGAACGAATACCTAGTGGCCCGCGTGGTGCTGTTCAGCGCCAAACAGTATACCTGGACGCTGGGCCTGTTCGAACTGCAGGGGCAGTATATCACGCAGTGGGGCATGTTCGCCGCCGGTTCCATGCTGGTCACCATCCCCGTGCTGTGCGTCTTCCTGTATTCCTCCAAGTGGCTTATTTCCGGCCTGACCCTCGGCAGCGTGAAAGGATAATATCAACTATGGCAACGGTTCAATTTAAAGGCATCGTCAAGAAATTCGGGGACAATCTCGTCCTCAACGGCGTGGACGTGGACATCAAGGACCACGAGTTCGTGGTCATCGTCGGGCCTTCCGGCTGCGGCAAGACCACGCTGCTGCGGATGCTGGCCGGCCTGGAAGAGGTCACCGACGGCGAGATCTTCATAGATAACCTGCTGGTCAACGAGCTGCACCCCTCCAAACGCGAGATAGCCATGGTGTTCCAGGATTACGCGCTGTACCCGCACATGACCGTGGAAGAGAACATGAACTTCGCCCTGCGCCTGCGGAAGATGGCGAAGACGGAAATACTGTCGCGCGTGACCGAGGCGGCCAATATCCTGCAGCTGGGCAAATTCCTCAAGCGCATGCCCAAGCAGCTTTCGGGCGGGCAGCGCCAGCGCGTGGCCATCGGCCGCGCCATCGTGCGCAAACCCAAGGTGTTCCTGTTCGACGAGCCGCTCTCCAACCTGGACGCCAAATTGCGCGAAGAGATGCGCGTGGAGATAGCCAAACTGTATCAGCGCCTCAACGCCACCATCATCTACGTCACCCACGACCAGGTGGAAGCCATGACCCTGGCCGGCCGCATAGTCATCATGAACCACGGCATAGTGCAGCAGGTCGGGTCCCCCATAGAGGTGTACCGCAAACCCGTCAATCTGTTCGTGGCCGGGTTCATCGGCAGCCCCACCATGAATTTCCTCTCCGGACGGCTTTCCATAGCCGACGGCGTCGCGGTGTTCTCCAACGAGTCGCTCACGCTGCCCATCCCCGCTTTTGTGCTGCCGCAGAAAGAGGCGGCCGACGGGCGCGAGGTAGTGCTGGGGATCAGACCCGACGATGTAATGGTGGAGCGCCCCGGCGGAGAAAAGTGCTCCGGCAAGATCGACGGCGTGCTGGAGGTGTGCGAACTGCTGGGCCACCGCGAAAACCTTTACCTGAAGGTGGGCGGGCAGCGCCTGCTGGCCACAGTGGAGGCCTTCTTCAACCGCAGCCCCGGCAGCGCGGTCAGCCTGTGCTTCAACTACCAGAATATGCACGTCTTCGACAAAACCACCGAGCGGCGCATAAGCGAATAGCAGGGAACGCTCTTAGTTAATTAGTTTAAAAACTAATTAACTAAGAGCGTCCCCCTTTTGTATAATTATGAGGTAAGATTTTCAGCAAATATACGGAGGTATTAACATGAAAGCTACTGTAGACGCCAACTCCTGCATCGGTTGCGGTCTCTGCGCCAACGATTGCCCCGAGGTTTTCGAGATGAACGCCGATAAAGCCACGGTGAAGGGCCCCGTCCCCGCCGGCAAGGAAGATTCCTGCAAGACCGCCGCCGCCAACTGCCCCGTGCAGTGCATTAAGGTCGAATAAGCCGGTTCAAAAGACGCCCGCTTCCCGCGGGCGCACAGGCCCGCCTGGGTTTCTTAAAAGGAATTCTGGCGGGCTTTTATTTTGTTTCCTGCACTATATGAACAAAGAAGATTTCAACTCCGCGAAACTCAACGTCGTAAGGCTGTCCGTAGGCTCGAACAGCGTCCTGGTGGTCTTCAAGCTTATCGTGGGCCTGGCTATAGGTTCGGTGTCCGTGCTTTCGGAGGCCATCCACTCGGGTATCGATTTCGTCGCCGCTATGATCGCGTATTTTGCCGTGCGCTCCTCCGCCCAGCCCGCCGACAAGGACCACCATTACGGCCACGGCAAGTTCGAGAACATTTCCGGCTTCGTCGAAGCCATCCTTATCTTCCTCGCGGCGGCCTGGATCATCTACGAGGCGGTAATGAAACTGCTGCGTCCCGAACCCATAGAAATGATCGGCTGGGGTATCCTGGTGATGGGGCTGTCCTCCTTCGTCAATATGGCGGTTTCGCAGATGCTTTTCAAGGTGGGCAATGAAACGGACTCCATCGCCATAAAGGCGGACGCCTGGCATCTGCGCACGGACGTCTATACTTCCATGGGCGTAATGGGCGGCCTTGGCCTGATCTGGTTCATAGAGCTTATCTGGGTGGGGCACCACGTGCACTGGATAGACCCGCTGGCGGCCATTATCGTGGCCCTCATGATCATAAAAGCGGCCTACGATCTTACCGTGCAGTCCCTGGGGGACCTGCTGGACGCCTCGCTGCCCGAGAACGACAACGTCAAAATAGCGGAAATGATAAAGAAGCAGCCAGGCGTCATCAGCTTCAAGGACCTGCGCACCCGCAAGGCGGGGCATACTAAATTCATAGAGTTCGACATCCTGGTGGACGCCGGCATGTCGGTGGAACAGGCCCACAATCTTACCGACTACATTATCGCCGACATCGAGCAGGTGCTGGCGCATTCCAAGGTCACCATCCACATCGAGCCCTGCGCCGGTAAATGCCCGGAGGAATGTCTGCCGAACTGCGCGGACCCGGTAAAGAAATAAGCCGACAATAATGGAAACGGCCGGCGGCTACAAAAGCCGCCGGCCGTTTTTTAATTCCGCGGGGTTCAGGCGGCCCGTTCGTCCTTGATCGGGAGTTTGAAGATCACTAGTATGCCGGGGATGGTGAGCAGGCAGACCGAAAGGAAGAAGTGCCGGTAGCCCACGGCCTGCTGCAGCAGGCCGCTTATCATGCCGGGAACCATCATGCCCAGGGCCATGATGCCCGTCGATATGGCGAAATGTGCCGTCCTGTATTTTCCTTTAGCTATCATCATCAGGTAGACGGTGAAGGCCGTCAGGCCGACGCCGTAGCCGAACTGCTCGGCCGCCACCAGCAGCGGCACGGTGCCAAAAGGGATCTCGCGCCCCAGCACGGTGATCTGCCGCAGGGGCGGCAGCGCGTAGGACATGTAAAGGTAAAATACGTCGGGAATGTGCAGCGCGAACACCATCGGCCACAGGCAGCGCCTGAAGCCGTACCTGGAGATCAGCCAGCCGCCCAGGATGCCGCCGACTATCAGCGCGACCATGCCTATAGTGCCGTAGATTATGCCGACCTGCGCGGTGGGGAGGCCGAGCCCGCCGTTGCCGGCCGCGTCCAGCAGGAAGGGCTGCGTCATCTTGAGCAGCATGGCCTCGGCCAGCCGGTAGAAGAGGATGAAAGCTACGATGTAGCCTATGCCGTCCATAGTGAAGTAGGAGATGAACGCCTCGTTGAAAGAGCTCCCTTCTTCGGCCATTTTCCCCTTCAGGTAAGGGAACAGGTACCGACGGCAGACGAAGAACAGCGTCGTCACCAGGATGGCCGCGGCGGCGAGCTTCTGCGCTACGCCGTGCAGGTTCTCGAACAGCCAGATCAGCGCGCCGGCCGCGGCCAGGTAGCCGGCCAGCGTGAGTACCGAGCGCAGTATCGCGCCGGGTTCGGCTTTCGCTTTCGGCACGTCCTCGGCGGGGTAAGGCAGGACGAACTTGTGGTATATGAACAGGGCCAGGAACAGCCCTGCGGAAATGGTCAGCATCGCCGCCCAACTGGCGGCCGCGCCGACCCCGGCTTCCTGCATTTTGCCGGCCCTGAAGACCAGGAAGCCGGTGCCGAAGATCATGGCGAAGCGGTAGAACATGGAACGGATGCCGACGAAGAGGGCCTGGTCCTCCTTGGTCAGCGCCAGCATGTAGAAGCCGTCGGTGGCGATGTCGTGCGTGGCCGAGACGAAGGCTCCGACCGCGAAGGCCAGCAGCGAGACGGCGAAGAAATGCTGGCCGGCCAGGGAGAGGGCCGAGGCGCCGAGGCAGGCGGCCAGGATCAGCTGCGTGTAGATCACCCAGGAGCGGCGGGTGCCGTACATGTCCACCATCGGGCCCCAGAGCATCTTTATGACCCACGGCAGGTAGAGCCAGCTGGTCCAGAAAGCCATCTCGGCGTTGGAGACGCCCATGTTCTTGTAGATGATGACCGACACTGAATTTATGAGGATGTAGGGGAGGCCTTCGGCGAAATAAGTGGTAGGTACGAAAAGCCAGGTGCTGCGTTTTTCCGCTTTGGGGATCATGGTCTCTCCTTGGAAGTCGTTAGTTCTATAATATTAAATTAGCGCTCCAAATGAAATCGGCCCCGGGACGCGTGCCGGCCGCATTTTGCTAAAATTATCATATGGACCTCCTCTCTTTGCTTTTCTCCCCCCAATCCGTCGCCTGGTCGGTTTTCGTGATCATGCTGGTGGCGGCCGCCGGGCTGGCGATAGGGAACATCAGGCTTTTCGGCATAAACCTCGGCATAGCCGGGGTGCTTTTCTCCGGCATCCTGTTCGGCCACTTCGGCCTGGATATAAATCACGACACGCTGGAATTCCTGCGCGATTTCGGCCTGATACTCTTCGTCTACTCCATCGGCACGCAGGTGGGGCCCGGTTTCTTCTCCTCTTTCCGCAAGCAGGGGCTGCAGCTTAACCTGCTGGCGGCCGCCGTGGTGCTGGGCGGCGTGGCCGTCACCCTGGCCGCGGCCAGGCTCGCCGGCTTCGATATAGCCACCGCCGTCGGCATGTACGCCGGCGCGGTCACCAATACGCC
This sequence comes from Elusimicrobia bacterium GWC2_61_19, assembly GCA_001799795.1. Taxonomy (GTDB): domain Bacteria; phylum Elusimicrobiota; class Elusimicrobia; order Elusimicrobiales; family UBA9959; genus UBA9959. The sequence continues at coordinate 6,977 of MGUD01000014.1, read as the reverse complement.
TTCGCTCGCTGCCGCCCAGCAGACCCTGGGCGCGGTCAGCCCCGAGGCCGCCAACAGCGCCTCCGTGGGCTACGCGCTGGCCTATCCCGGCGCCATCCTGGGCATAATACTTACGATGGTCCTCATCCGCCGCATCTTCAAGGCCCAGGCGGCCCAGGACCTGCTGGCCGTGCACGCCGACAAAACCGCCTCCGCCCTGATCAACGCCAGTATAACGGTGGAGAATAAGAATCTGGAAGGGCTTAAAATAAAGGAGATCCCGGCCATAAACGAACTTGGCGTGGTGGTCTCCCGCGTCTACCACGGCGGCCAGCTCGTCGTGGCGCACGACGATACCGCCGTGCACGCCGGGGACGTGCTCCTGGCCGTCGGGCTTGAGGAGAATGTGAGGAAATTCACGCTGGTGGTCGGCTCTAAGAGCGAGATGGACCTGAAAAAGATGCCCAGCCGCATCATACATTCGCGCGTCATAGTAACGCGCAAGGAAGTGATAGGCAGGACCCTTGAGGAAATAAACCTCGAGTCGCAGTACGACGTGGCGGCCACCCGCGTGACCCGCGCCGACGTGGAGTTCCTGGTGTCCGACTCCTACGTGCTGCAGTTCGCAGACAACCTGGTGATAGTGGGCGAAGAGGGCGCCGTGGCCAAGGCCGCCGCCCTGCTGGGCAATTCCCCCAAGGACCTCAACCACCCGCAGCTTATCCCCGCTTTTATCGGTATAGCGGCCGGGGTTTTCCTGGGTTCCATCCCCATCTCCGTTCCCGGCCTGAGCGCTCCCATAAAGCTGGGCCTGGCCGGCGGGCCGCTGGTAATGGCCATAGCTCTCAGCTATATCCAGCATATCGGCCCGCTCAACTGGTACCTGCCGCCGGCCGGCAACCTGATGCTGCGCGAACTCGGCATTGTGCTGTTCCTGTCCTGCGTCGGCCTGAAGGCGGGCGGCAGGTTCTTCGAAACGCTGCTCAACGGCAACGGCCTGCATATCGTGCTGTTCTCTTTCCTGATAACCGTGCTACCCATCCTTATCGTCGGCATCTTCGCCAAGGCGAAGCTGAAACTTAACTACATGTCGCTTTGCGGCGCGCTGGCCGGTTCCATGACCGATCCCCCCGCGCTGGCTTTCGCCAACGCCATGAACCCGTCGAACCTGTCGGCCATGTCCTACGCCACGGTCTATCCGCTGGTGATGATCCTGCGCGTCATCTCGGCGCAGGTGATGGTACTGCTCTTTTTAAGATGACCGTAATTATCGCCAATCTCGTCCTTGTCCTGGCGGCCGGCTGGCTGTTCCGCAAATACGGTATCGTGCAGGAGGGCGCCGAGAAGGCCTTTAATCAGTATCTGTATTACCTGGCCCTGCCCGCCCTTATCGTGCTGAAGATAGCCGACACGCCGCTCTCAGGGCTGGGCTGGCGTTTCCTGGCCGCCAACACTCTGCCGCTGGCGGCGGTAATGGCCGTAGTCTGGGCGCTTTGGAAAGCCGGCGCGCTGGATTGGCGTTTCGCGCGGCTGCTGCTGATAGTTTCCGTCCTGGGCAATACCGTCTACCTGGGCTTCCCCGTGGCCGTCATGCGCCTGGGCGAGGAGGCCATCGGTTACGCGGCTATCGCGACTTCCATACAGAATATTTTTATTTTTACGTTCGGCTTCGTACTGATGACGCTGATCTGCGACGGTGCCTGTCCACCTTCCCGGTTCCTGCGGCTTATCGGGCGCAACGTGGTGCTTTGGTCTTCCGTAGCGGGGTTGCTGCTGGCGGCTTTCGGCCTGCGCCTGCCCGACCTGCTGCACAGGGTGCTGTCCGACATAGGGAAAACCACCCTGCCGCTTTCCCTGTTCACCATCGGCGTAAGTCTGTACGGAAAGAAGATCGCGCACAACCTGCCGCGCATAGCGGTGATCAGCGGCTTTAAACTTCTGCTCATGCCGTTCTTCTATATCGTTTCGGCCGGCGTCATGGGTTACACCGGCTTCGTCTCAAAAGTGACTTTTATCGAGACCGTGATGCCTGTGGCCGTGCTTAATTACATAATAGCCCGTGAATTCGATTTCGACTCCGACCTGGTGAGCCAGAGCATACTTTTTTCCACGCTGGTGTTCTTCCCCCTGCTGTACCTGTTCGACTGGGCGATGACCGCTTTCCTTTGACCACCCGGCAAAGTTCACCGTCAGGCCCTTCCGGTGCCTCTGTTTTTAGGGACAGATAATGATCAGGGTCTTTCGCCAAGTTCCTCTTCCAGCTTCCTTCTCTCATAGATCTGCTTATAGATCCCCCCCAGGGCCATCAACTCGGCATGCGTGCCCTGTTCGGCTATCCTGCCGCCGTCCAGGGTGAGGATATGGTCCGAGGTCTCAATGGTGTGGGCCCTGTGCGTGACCGCCAGGCAGATCGTGTCCGGGTGTTCCCTGCGGAAAGCCTTCCAGAACTGGTCCTCCGTCTGCGCGTCCATCGCGCTGGTGGCGTCGTCGAGCAGCAACACGTCGGGCCCGGTCAGGATCGCGCGGGCTATGGCGAGGCGCTGCTTCTGCCCGCCGGAAATAGAGAAGCCGCGCGTCCCCACCGAAGTATCGAGTCCCTTGGGGAACTTGTGCATGTCCTGCTTCAACTGGGCCGTTTCCAGGGCCTTGTCTATCATCTCAGGGGTGACGTCCGGCCGGTCCATCAGGATGTTGTCCTTTATGGTGCCGGTGAAGATGGAGGCTTCCTGCGAGGTGTAGCCCACCTTTTCGCGGAAACTCGCCAGATCCAGCGTGCGGATGTCGGCGCCGTTCACCAGGATCTCCCCGGCGTCGTGCTCGGAAAGGCGCAGCGCCAGCGCCAGCAGCGTGGACTTGCCGCACCCTATTTTGCCCACCAGCGCCACGCGCTGGCCGCGCGCCGCCTTAAAAGTGATATCCCGCAGCAGCAGGTCGTCCCCCTTCGGATTCTTAAGGCCGGCCTTGCGGAAATCGAGTTCCCGTATGCACCCGGCCGCCGCCTTGCCGCCGGCGGCGAACTTGAGCGCGGAGCGCGTGGCCAGCAGCTCGTTTATCCTCTTTATGGAGACGCCGGCGCGGTTGCCCGCCACGACGAACTGGCTTATGTCCATCAGCGGATGTACCACCATGTTGGCGTAGAACTGGAAGGCGATCAGCTCGCCCAGCGTGGCGGTGCCGTTTATCACCATCAGGCCGCCGGCTATGTAGAGCAGGGCCACGGAGATAAACCCCGCCTCATGCCAGAAATAGGAGAAGATGATCTGCAGTCTGGCCGTGGAAATTTCCGCCTCGCGCTGGCCGGCCGTGCGGCTCTTGAAAAAGGCCTCCTGAGACGCTTCCTTGGCGTTGGCCTTTATCACCCTTATCCCGGTAAAACAGGTCTCGAGGAAGTCGTAAAGGGCCGTTATGGACTCTTGCAGTTCGGTGTATTTGCCGGTCAGCAGCCGGCCGGTCCTAATGGAAAGCAGCAGGATGAACGGCAGCGGCAGCAGCACCCAGAAGGAGAGCCTGGGGTTCAGGCGCAGCATTACGAAGATCACCGCCGCCAGCGTGAAGATGGACTGGATGAAGCGGAACACGCCGGAGCAGGAGAACCAGGAGATCTTCTCGGAGATATCGTCGGCCAGGCGGGTCACCAGGTCGCCGGTGGTGTACTTGTGGTAGAAATTGCGGTCGAGCCGTATGATGTGGTCGAAGACCTTCCTGCGGAATTCCCATTCCAGCCGCGCGTTCATGTAGGCGCGGTTGCGCTGGGCCACCAGGTTGGTCAGGTAGATGCCGAAGCCGACGGCCAGTATCATCAGCACGTTATGGCGGATGTACTCCGGGTTCGGGCTGGAGGTCAGGCCGTTTATGATGTTCTTTATCAGCAGTGGATTTACGGTGTGCAGCACGGCGCTGCCGATGCCGAACACCACAATGACGGTCATGCGCACCGCGTGCGCCCGCCAGTAGGGATAAAGCCATTTAATGGTCGACAGCATCAGGTGTCACCGAACTGCAGTTTGTAATATTTGGAATAAAGCCCGCCGGCCGCCAGCAGCTCGCCGTGCGTGCCGCTCTCCTTCACTTCCCCTCCGGAGACCATCAGTATCCGGTCCACGTTCCTTACGGTGGACAGGCGGTGCGCGATTATGATCAGGGTCTTATGCTTGAGCAGGTGCTTTATGGCGCCGGTGATCAGGCGCTCGGTATAGGGGTCCATGTGCGAGGTGGCTTCGTCGAGGACCAGCACTTCCTGGTCCAACACCATGGCCCGCGCCAGCGACACCACCTGCTTTTCGCCTATGGACAGGTTGGCGCCTTTCTCCACGACCTTCTTGGTCAGCGGGTGTTTCTTGAAGAAGGCCTCCAGGCCCATCAGGCGTATGGCCTCGTGCACGCGCGCGTCCGGAATGGAGCTGTCCATCATTTTAAGGTTGTCCATCACCGTGCCGGGGAACAGGTAGATGTCCTGCTGCACCAGGCCTATGGCCGAACGCAGGGACTTCAGGCTCAGCCGGCGCACGTCGGTGCCGTCTATCTCGACGTGTCCCTTCTCGAAATCGTAGAACCGGAACAGCAGGCTGGTCACCGTGGTCTTCCCCCCGCCGGTCTCCCCCACGATGGCCATGCTGCGGCCCCTCGGCAGGCTGAAGGAGACGTCCTTCAGGACCCACTCGGACTCCTTGCCGTAGCGCATCCAGACGTTCCTGAATTCTATGCCGTCCTTTACGGAGGTGAGGAAATGCGGCTTTTTCGGCTCCACCAGCGCCGGCCTGAGCGCGAGGATCCTGGAGATCCTGTGGCCGGCGGAGAAGGAGCGCTGTATGATGCTGATATGCTCGGAGAAGCGGAAGATCGGCTCGAAGAGCTGGCCCAGGTAGAGAATGAACATCACCAGCACGCCCACCGTCAGCGTCCCTTTTATCACCATCGTGCCGCCCAGGCCGAATACCGCCGCCGTGGCGGCTGGGTGCAGGAAGAGCACGGTAAGGAAGAACACCACGACGTAGATCTCGTTGCGCATTTCGGCGCTGAATTTCCTTTCGTTCAGGGTCTCCATCCGCGCCGAGGTGTTGGCTTCGCGGCTGAAGGCCTGTATCACGCCTATGCCGTTGAGCTGCTCGGTCAGGAAGGCGGAGACTTCCGCTGTGAGCTTGCGGACGGTTATGGAGAGGGGCGAGGTGACGCGCACGTAGACCCACGTCAGGGCCAGGATCGCCGGGAAGACCGGCAGCAGCACCAGCGTGAGCTTGAGGTTGTAGAAGGCCATTATGCCGAACACGGCCAGGAACATCAGGGCGTCGTTGAAGATGGTGACGGCCGTGTTGGTGAACAGCGCGTACAGCGTGCTGGTGTCGGACTGCACGCGCGCGGTAAGGCGGCCCACCGGGTTGGCGGAGTAGTAATCCAGGTCCAGGCCGAGCATGTGGCTCAGCATGCGCTCCTTGAGACTGACCATTATGTCCTGGCCGGTGCGGACCAGCTGCAGGACCAGAAGGTAATTGAAGATGAGGAACAGGACGGTGTTGCCGAAAAAGACGGCCGTGGCCAGCAGCAGCATCCGGCTGTCTTTTGCCGGGATGGCCGTGTCGATTATGTATTTGGCGACGATGGGGTTGGCCAGGCTGATCAGGGTGGAGGCGGCCATGTAGGCGAACGCCAGCGCGAAGGCCGCTTTGCGCGGCTTCATCAGGCTGAGTATCAGCCTGAAGGTCGCCCGGTAGTCTATCTTCTCTTTCGGGTCCTGCTCGTCGTCGCCGTGCCCGTGGTGCATGATACTATTCTATAAAATACCGCAAAGAAAAAGGGCCGGGGCATCGCGCCCCGGCCCTTTCGTCCCGGGTGCCGGTTAATTCAGCTTGACCTCGGCGCCGCGCTTCAGCGCCTTTACGTTAAGCTCTATCACTTCGGGTTTGAGCTTCTTGTAGACCTTGGGCAGGGCGCGGGCTATGGCGTCTATGGACATGGCGCCGGTGGCGGCCGCGAAGGCCCCGAGGGCCACCATGTTCATGACTTTGGCGTTGCCCAGTTCGTTGGCTATCTCGTTGCAGGGGACGTACAGCACTTTTATGTCCTTGCGGGAGGCCTTGGAGTTTATCAGCGAGCTGTTTATGATCAGCAGGCCGCCGGGTTTCACCGTGGGTTCGAATTTGGCCAGGGAAGGTTCGTTGAGCACTATGGCGGTGTCGGGGGTGGAGACTATAGGGGTGGAAACCTCTTCCGAGGCCACCACCACCGAGCAGTTGGCCGTGCCGCCGCGCATTTCGGCGCCGTACGCCGGGAAGAAGCTCACTTCCTTCCCCTCCATCATGCCGGCCTGGGCCAGCAGGTAGCCGGCCGATATTACTCCCTGCCCGCCGAAACCGGATATCTTTATGCCTTGGTACATTTTAAAGTCCTCCGTTATTTCTTGTCGGCCGCGCAGGCGTCCTTGTACACGCCCAGCGGGAACACCGGCAGCATGCCTTCGACCACGAACTTGGTGGCTTCCGAAGGGTTGTCGAGGCGCGTGCCCCAGTTGGTCGGGCACATGCTCAGGACTTCCACCAGCGAGAAGCCCTTGCCGTCTATCTGGTTCTGGAAGGCCTTCTTTATGGCGGCCTTGGTCTTCATCACGCCGGGGGCGTTATGCACGGTGGTGCGCTCCAGGTAGGTGGCGCCGTCTATGGTGGCCAGCATCTCGCTCATCTTTATGGGGTAGCCGGCCTGCTTGGCGGTGCGCCCTTCAACGCAGGTGGTGGCCTTCTGGCCTATCAGCGTGGTCGGGGCCATCTGGCCGCCGGTCATGCCGTAGATGGCGTTGTTGACGAAGATGACGGTGATATTCTCCGAGCGGATGGCCGCGTGCACTATCTCCGCCATGCCGATGCTCGCCAGGTCGCCGTCGCCCTGGTAGGAGAAGACTATGGTGTCGGGTTTGGCCCGTTTGATGCCGGTGGCTTCGCCGGGGCCGCGGCCGTGCGGGCCCTGGATCATGTCGCAGTTGAAGTAGGTGTCGGCGAAGACGGCGCAGC
>MGUD01000013.1:120242-142363 GCA_001799795.1 Elusimicrobia bacterium GWC2_61_19 | reverse complement strand
TCGACATGCAGAAAGAAAAGCTGGCCACCAAGGAAGAGGCGATCATGCGCGTTTCTCCGGACCAGCTCGACGAGCTGCTTCACCCCATCCTCGACCCCAAGATGGAGCTCGGCACCAAGCCGCTCGGCAAAGGCCTTCCCGCCGGCCCCGGCGGCGCCGTCGGCATGATAGTTTTCACGGCCGAAGAAGCCGTTAAGTGGAAGAAGGAAGGCAAGCACGTCATCCTCGTCCGCGAAGAGACCAACCCCGAAGACGTCGAAGGCATGAGGGCGGCGGAAGCCATCCTCACCGCCCGCGGCGGCATGACCTCCCACGCGGCCCTCGTGGCGCGCGGCTGGGGCAAATGCTGCGTCGTCGGCTGTGCCGACGTCAAGATAGACCTGAAGGCCAGGACCCTCCACCTCGGCGGTGAGACACTTAAGGAAGGCGACTGGATCTCCCTGAACGGTTCCCGCGGCTTCATCTACACCGGCAAGATGCAGCTGGTCGAGCCCGGAGAAGTCACCATGGCCATGCTGCAGGACTTCCTGAAGTTCTGCAATTCCGTCCGCGCGCTGAAGGTGTGGACCAACGCCGACACGCCCTCCGACTCCGCCCAGGCCCGCACTTACGGGGCGGAAGGCATCGGCCTCTTCCGCATAGAACACATGTTCTACGGCAAGGGCTCCGACGCGGCGCTGTTCCAACTGCGCAAGATGATCATGTCCAAGAACCTCGAGGAACGCAAAGCCGCCTTGAACGACCTGTTCCCTTACATGAAGAACGACCTGAAGGCCACCTTCAAAGTAATGGAGGGTTTCCACGTGACCGTGCGCCTGATGGACCCCCCCCTGCACGAGTTCGTGCCGCACCAGAAGGAAAAGCTGGAAGAACTGGGCAAAGCCCTGGGCATCTCTTACGAGGAGCTCGAAGCGCGCGCCACCGGCCTGCGCGAGAGCAACCCGATGATGGGCCACCGCGGCGTGCGCCTGGGCGTCACCTACCCGGAGATCACCGAGATGCAGGCCCGCGCCATCTTCGAAGCCGCGGCCGAGCTGCAGAAAGAAGGCATCAAGGTCTTCCCCGACATCATGATCCCCGTGGTCTCCCTCGAGAACGAGGTGAGGCACCAGACCGAGATCATCCACCGCGTGTACGCGGAAGTGATGAAGCAGAAGGGCGTGAAGGTTAAGTATATGGTCGGCACCATGATCGAGATCCCCCGCGCCTGCCTGATGGCCGGCAAGCTCGCCGAGACCATGGAGTTCTTCTCCTTCGGCACCAACGACCTTACCCAGATGACCTTTGGTTATTCCCGCGACGACTCCGGTCCGTTCCTGAACGATTACGTGAAGAAGGGCATCATCCCCGTGGACCCCTTCCAGACCATAGACCAGGACGGCGTGGGCGAGCTGATAAAGATCACCGTTGAGCGCGGCCGCAAGACCCGCAAAGACCTTAAGATCGGCATCTGCGGCGAACAGGGCGGCGAGCCGGCCAGCGTGGCGTTCTGCCACAAGGTGGGCCTGACCTACGTGTCCTGCTCCCCGTTCCGCGTGCCCATAGCCATACTGTCCGCGGCCCAGTCCCAGATCAGGAACCCGCGGAAGAACAAGTAAGTGCGCGTACGGAAATACAAGTACTTCCCGATGGTCATTTCCTCCCCCTCCGGGGGAGGAAAGACCGTCGTGCGTTCCGGCCTGCTTAAGCTGGATAAAAGGTTCGCTTTCAGCGTGACCTGCACGACCAGGGAAAAACGTCCCGGTGAGATCGACGGCCGGGACTATTACTTCGTGACCGTGGCGCAGTTCAAGAAGCTCCGGCGGGACGGCAAGCTGCTGGAGTGGGCTGTCGTGCACGGCAATTATTACGGCACCCCGGTGAAGTCGGTGGCGGCGGTGCTGGAGCAGGGGCGCATTCCCGTCATGACCATAGACGTGAAGGGCGCCCATTCGGTGAAAAAAATATTCCCGGCGGCGGTCACCGTGTTCCTGCTGCCTCCGGACCTGAAGACGCTGGTGCAGCGCCTGAGAGGCCGCGGCGAGAAACCGGAGAACGTGGCGGTGAGGCTGGAAACTGCCCGTTCCGAAATTAAGGTGGCGTCCCGGTTCGATTATCTGGTCATCAACGACAAGCTGCCCGAGGCCATCCGCGAAGTGGCCGCCATAGCCGACCTGGAAACGCGCAAGATCGGCCGCAACCTGGATAAGGTAAAGGCTTTCGGGCGCCAGTTAGGGAAAAGAAGCCGCGGGGCGTAAACAGATTTTAAACAGGATTCATACGGAGGTTTACTATGACGACGCATGCTAAAATCGAAACCGAGAACGATCTCGAAAAACTTATATCCGACTACGGTCCTTCCAAGTACCAGGATATCGTGCGCGCCATGCAGTGGGCCCGCCACCTGCGCCGCCAGGAAGAGTTCCGCAACGTCCCCATGGCCGAGCTTATCGACCGCTCTCTGTTCGACGTCGTAAGCGGTAAGGTCAAGGTCGCCGAGATCGAAGAGTCGGTGAAGACCGACCAGGCGATAGAGGAAAAGCTCGCCGCCAAACGCTCCGACGAGCCCCGTAAGCCCCGCAAGGAAGGCAAAGAAGAGAAGCCGGCCAAAGACGCCGCTTAACTTTTGCTGATGAAGCGGGAGCTAGCCGAAGCGGCCAGGGACCTGTCCGCCTACATCAAAGCGCTGGATGAAAATCTGGCCGAGCTCCCCCATCCCGGCGTCAAAGTCAGGCCGGTAAGCGCCCCGGCCGCTCCAGCCGCGGAAAGGCCCCTTCCGGTTCCCGCCACCACCATGAACAAACAACCCCCCGCGGATATGGATTCCCTCGCCCTGAGGGTGAAGAAATGCCGCAAATGCCAGCTCGGGCACGCCCGGCTCAACGCCGTCTTCGGCGTGGGCAGCTATAACGCGAAGGTGGTTTTTGTGGGCGAGGGCCCCGGTTTTCAGGAAGACCATAAGGGCGAGCCTTTCGTGGGCCGCTCCGGCCAGCTGCTCGACAAGATCCTCGAGACCGTGCTGGGGCTGAAACGTTCCGACGTCTACATCGCCAATATCGTGAAGTGCCACCCGATGAAGAATCCGGAAACCCCGGAGGCCCACGGCAACGACAGACCCCCCACCCCGGAAGAGATCTCGGCCTGCCGCCCTTACCTCGACGAGCAGCTGCGCGCCATAAAGCCCGCCTGCATCGTCACGCTGGGCTCCGTGGCGACCAAGGTGCTGCTGGGGATAGACAAGGGGATCTCCCTGGTGCGCGGCCATTGGTACGACTACCCGGTGGAATTGTTCGGCCCGGGCCATCCCATAAAAGTGCTCCCCACCTACCATCCAGCGGCGCTGCTGCGCAACTCCAACCTGAAACGCGATACCTGGGAAGACATGAAGATGCTCAAGTCCTTCCTTGAAACTGGTAAAATAAGTTAAGCGCGGGGGCGTTCTGTCACGCCGGTAATCTGTTAACGCTCGCACGCGGTAGCGCTTATATGCTGGCTGAAATTTCATTCCCTATTCCTTTACGGAAGAACTTCTATTACCTGCTGCCCGAGGAGCTGGAGCTTAGCGCCGCTCCGGGCTTGCGCGTAATGGCTTCTTTCGGCAAGCGCGAGGCCGTCGGCGTGATCATCCGGGTCATGTCCGAGAAGGACGCCGACCTGACCGGGTTCAAAGAACTTAAGACCATAACCCGCCTGCTTGACGAGAACTCGCTTTTCCCCGAGGACGCGCTGGCGCTGGCCGCCTGGATGTCCGGACGCTGGGGCTCGCCCCGCGGGCTTTGCCTTGGCGCCTTCTACGCCCACGCGCCCAAAGAGTTCACGGCCGCCGCCGGGCCGGTGCCCCCTGCCCTGCCCGCCGCAGCGCCCGCCGAGCTGCCGGAAATAAGAAAACTGCTGGCCGCGCTGTCCCTGGGCAAGGCCGGCGCTTACCTGCTGCGGCTGGCCGCGCTGGAGCGCCGGGAACTGGTTTACCCGGCGGTCTTCGCCGCGGGGCTGCGCTCCGAGAGTTCGCAGGGGCTGCTGCTGGTCCCCGACCTGAGTTTTATCCCCCCCCTGGCCGCGGCGCTGGAAGCGGTGTTCCCCGGGCGGGTAGGCGTCTGGCACGCCCGCCTGACGCCTAAAAAACGCGCCGAGGCGTGGGCCGGGACCCTGGACGGCAGGTTCAAGGTCGTGATAGCCACGCGCACAGGCGTGTTCCTGGCGTTCAAGGACCTGAAGCTCGGCGTTATGGACGGAGAACACGAGGAGATCTACAAGCAGGAGGAGGCGGAGCCCTACTACCACGCGCGTGAAGTGTTCCTGCGGCGCATGGCGGCGCTGGGCGGCCAGGCCATCCTGGCCAGCCCCTGTCCCTCCATAGAGTCCTGGGGCGCGGCGGCCGATAAGCGGCTTGAAAGATTTGACGCCATCCCTTCCGCCCCCCTCACGGGCCCTGGCGCCGACGTGCGGGTGCTGGACATGGCGCAGTATCCGGGCGATATTCTGGCGCGGCCCCTGGCCGACGGCCTGCGAGCCGCGGTGGCCGCCGGCGGCCAGGCGCTGATAATCGCCGGGCGCAAGGGCTACGCCTCCAGGCTTTTCTGTGCCAACTGCGGCTGGATGCCGCGCTGCGCTGAGTGCGGCCCTGGCATGACGCTGCTTAAGACCGGCGCGGACGGCGGGCCGCTGCTGCTGTGCAGGCGCTGCGGGAAAAAAGAGCCGAAGCCGCAAACCTGCCCTAAGTGCGCCGGCAAGGTCTTCAGGGAGTACGGGGCGGGCTCCCAGAAAACCCAGGAAGCCGTCGGCAAGCTCCTGCCGGGCGCCAAAGTGGCCCGCTTCGACGGGGACGTGCTCCGGGGGTCCCTTAAGGCGATGCGCTCGGAACTTGAAAGCTTTTCCAAAGGAGAGGCCGACGTTCTGGTGGGGACCCGCATCGCTTTGCGGGAATTGGGCGCCCCGCGGCTTTCCCTCGTCGCCTTTATCGACGCCGACTCGGACCTCTCCAGCGCAGATTTCAGGGCTTCGGAAAAGGCCTACCAGGCTTTTTACGGCGCCTGGCGCCTGCTGGGGGCGAAAGGCGATCTCTTCATCCAGACCCGCGAGGCCGGGCATTACGTCTTCTCCCGCCTGGCCGAAATGGATTACCCCTCCTTCGCCGACGGCGAGCTGGCCGCCCGCAAAGATTTCCTCTACCCGCCTTTCTGCCACATCGTAAAGGCGCGGTTCGCTTCCTACGACGGACGCGCCGTGGACGCGGCGGCGGCGGATTTCCTTCGGGCTATGTCATTTCTGGGCGCGGCCGGCGACTCAAGCGAGATCCTGGGCCCGGTTATCCCCCCTGGCCAGGAGAAACGCAAGTTCTACAGCGAGTACTACCTGGTGAAAGCCGCCTCGGAAGCCGCGGCCATGCAGGCCCTGGAAAAGGCCCGGGCGCTGCCGCAGCGCCCGGGTGTGAAGTATTTCGTGGAGGCCGACCCGTACGGGTTCTAGTGTAGTGTTAGCCCTCGCGCGCTTAAGGTAAAAATAATACAATTAACGCTTATGAATACTGACGAGATCATGAAAGAACTGACGCGCGGCGCGGTGGATATCGTAAGCCGCGAGGAACTTGCTAAAAAACTGGCCTCCGGCAAGAAACTCCGCGTGAAGCTCGGCGTGGACCCCACCAGCCGCGACCTGCACCTCGGCCATAGCGTCGTGCTTTCCAAACTCCGCCAGTTCCAGGACCTCGGCCATACCGCCGTTCTTATCATAGGCGACTTTACCGCCCAGGTGGGCGATCCCTCCGGCCGCGACTCGACCCGCCCGGTCATCGACCACGAGACAGTGGCCGCCAACGCGAAAACCTATACGGAGCAGGCCTACAAGGTGCTCGACCCCGACAAGACCGAGATCCGTTTTAACGGCGAGTGGCTCAAGCCCTTCATCGGCGATCCGGCGAAGGGCGTCTCGGATTTTATCAACACCGCCAAGAGCGTGACCGTCTCCCGCCTGCTCGAGCGCGAGGATTTTAAGAACCGCATGAAGGCCGAAACCCCGGTGAGCCTGCTGGAAATACTCTACCCGGTCTTCCAGGGGTACGACTCGGTGGCCGTCAAGGCCGATATCGAGCTGGGCGGCCAGGACCAGATCTTCAACCTGCTGATGGGCCGCGACCTGCAGAAGCTCAACGCCCAGGAACCGCAGGTGGTCATGACCATGCCGCTGCTGATCGGCACCGACGGCGAAAAAAAGATGTCCAAGTCTTACGGCAATTACGTGGCCTTGAACGACCACCCTAACGATATGTTCGGCAAAATGATGTCCGTCTCCGACGCGCTGATGTATTCCTACTATGAGCTGCTCACGTCCGAGGACCTGGCCGCCGTGAAGGCGGAGCATCCGATGGAGGCCAAGAAAAAGCTGGCCGGGCTGATCACCGCCAAGTACCACGGCCCGGAACAGGCGACGGCGGCCCGCGCGCATTTCGAGCAGGTGTTCTCCAGGAAGGAGCTGCCGGAGAACATGGAGGTCTTCCGCGCCGAAAAACCCGGCAAACTCTCGTATCTGATGGTAAGCGCGGGGCTGGCTAAAGGCATGAACGAGGCCCGCCGACTTATAGAACAGGGGGCCGTGCGCCTGGACGGCGAGAAGGTAGGCGAGGATATAGTCTTTGAACCGAAGAACTGCGTGCTGCAGGTGGGGCGCCGCCAGTTCCGGAAGATAGAGAGATGAGGGGTTATAATGCAGAAATTTAAAGCCGCGGCGTTCTGTTTTTTTCTGACGCTGGACTGCGCCGCCGTTCTCTCCGCCCAGGACGAGGAAGGCGGGAACGGCCAGGACTACCAGCAGGTGATGCAGCAGATGATGAAGTCCGGCAATTACAGCCAGAACCAGCCGGAAAACTGGGACGCGCGCCTGAAAGTGGTGGGCGGAGACGTCAGACTCATGCCGTCCGGGTCGGAGGAATGGTCCAAGGTCGCCGGCGAAGTGCCGCTCGACCCCGGCGACTCGGTAAAGACAGCGTCCGACGGCGTGGCCGAGCTGTACCTGGACGATAAAGGCGCCTTTTACGTAGGGCGGAACACGCAGCTGGAGATCAGTTCCCTGGCCCAGACGGACGCCGTGTTCTCGCTGAACTTCGGGTCGCTGGTGGCCAAGGTAAAGCACCTGCTCAACGACAAATTTAAAATGCAGGTGCGCACTCCGGCCGCGGTCTGCGCGGTGCGGGGTACGGAATTCGCCGTGGAGCATTCTCAGCTGGGCAAAGAAACCACGGTGGCGGTTTTCGACGAGGGGCGCCTGACGGTCACCCAGGCCGAAGCGGCCGACGGCGCCGCCCAGGAATACTCGCTGGAGAAGAATACTGAAATTTCTTTAACCGCGGATAAGAAGCGCTTCCGGCCCGTCCAACTTTCCGGGATGTCCCGCCATAAAGGCGAGCTCGGGACCATGCGCGCCCGCCTTATCGCCCTGAAAGGCTGGCGGCCCAGGTCCCCGGCCCGGCGCGCGGCCCTGCGCGACCAGGCGCTTAAACGTAAAATTATACGCCGCCAGCTGAAGGACGGCTCCCAGTCCAAGGTTAAAGGCCGGCGCGCCTCTAAAGCCGCCGCGGCCCGGCGTGCGAAAGCACGGCGCCAGGCCAGGGAGGAAGCGGCCCAGGACGCCGAGCGGGAAGCGGAACAGGAATAATGCGTCTTTTTGTCGCCTCGGCTTTCGAACCGGCTTTTACGGCGCACCTGAAAGCCGCCTCCGATTACGCGCGCGACAACGCGGGCAGGGACGCGGTTAAGTGGGTGGCTCCGTCCGACTTCCATATAACCTACGCTTTCCTGGGCGACCTGGACCAGAAAGGCGCGGACGCGGCGGCGCGGGGCATAGACGCGGGGCTGGTCAATGTGAGCGCCTTGCGCGTAGTGTCCGGGGGGCTCGGGGTTTTCCCCTCGCCCAGGCATCCCAGCGTGCTCTGGGTGGGCATAAGCGAGGGCTCCGCGGAACTGCGGGAGCTCGCGCGCAGGCTGGCGGAGGCGCTGGCTGCGGCCGGGCTGATCTTCGAGAACCGCTTCGAGCCGCACGTGACCATAGGGCGGGTCAAAAAGCCGCTGCCGGAAAATTTCTTCAGGCGCACGGCGGATTATACCGCCGCCAGGCGGGCGGAGTCGGCGGTGTCTTCGGTGGAATTGATGGAAAGCCGGCTTACCCCCGAGGGGCCGGTTTACAGGCAGGTTTATTCCAGGCGGCTTCTATGAAACTACTTAAAATTACCGCGGCGGCGTCCCTTGTCGCTCTTTTGTCGCTTTATTACTTCTGGCCGGGCAGGCCGGTAAAGGTCACCATCCCCGAAGGCGCCGGCGCCGGACAGGCCGCGGCCGTGCTGAAGCGGAGCGGCGTCATCGTAAGCTCCAATTGGTTCCGGTTGCTGGTTAAACTCACCGGGACGGGGCGCCGCATCATGCCCGGGGAATACACGCTGCGGGAGTTCATGTCCTGCGAGGAGACCCTGTGGCGCCTCACGCACAGCGTTTATATCAGCAGCGTGCGCGTAGTTATCCCGGAGGGCTGGCGGATGGAGCAGATCGCCGACCGCCTGGAGGCCAACGGCATAACCCCGGCGGCGCAGTTCCTCAGGGTGGCCCGCGAGCAGAAACTTGAGGGTTATCTTTTCCCCTCCACCTATAACCTGAAGAAAAATACGCCGCCACAGGAAGTTGTTAATTTGCTAAAATTAGAATTCGACAGGCAAATAAGGCCTTTGTTCTCTAAAGGTTTTCCCGACAGGCTCGATGAACAGAAAACTCTGATCATAGCCTCGATAGTCGAGCGCGAAGCCGTGGATGACAGCGAGCGGCCCCTGATAGCCGCGGTTTACATCAACCGCTACAGGAGAGGGATGCCGCTGGAAGCGGACCCGACCACGCAATACGCCCTTGGTTATTGGAAGAGGGCGCTGACCTATAAGGACCTGAAATTCAAGTCTCCTTATAACACCTACGTGGTGGGCGGTCTGCCGCCGGGGCCGATCTGCAACCCGGGCTACAGCTCGGTGGCCGCGACGCTCGCGCCGGCCAACCTGGACGCCCTTTACTTCGTGGCGGACAGGAAGGGAAAACATATTTTCAACGCCAGCTTCAAGGACCACCTTAAGGCCAAAAAACGCGTTGAACAGGCCGCAAAAGCGGAAAAACAGTGATTTTGGGCGTGTAGCTCAGTTGGGAGAGCGCCTCGTTCGCAACGAGGAGGTCGCAGGTTCGATCCCTGTCACGTCCACCAGATTTACCAGTTATCTCACCGACCCCGGGGGCACCAAATGGCCGCAGATTATTTCCCTCTTAAAGAAAAAACCCGTTACGAATACAAATTCACCAGCACTGAATTCGAAGGCGAAGCCAAGATCTTCATCGATATCCTGGAGGTCAAAAAAAAGGCCGGCAAACTTGTCGCCCAGGCCCGCATGATCTTCGAATTGCGGGACTCCCACACCACGCAGTACACCATAACCCGCGACGCCAAATGGCTCACCACCGCCGACGGCGTTATCATCGGCGGCCGCCGCGAATTCCCCCTCCCGGTCAAGGAAGGCGCGAAGTGGGACGAGTATCCCGATGCCAGCGAGGTGGTCTCCCTTTCCGACAAAGTTTCCATAAAAGCCGGCAAGTTCGCCAGGTGCATGAAGATCGTCACCAGGCTGGCCGGCGGCGACGCCGGCAAATCCGTGCGCTACTACGCCCCCGGCACCGGTTATATCCTTGAAGAATACAGCGGCGAAGACAAGACCTGTGAACTCGAACTGCTCGCCGTTTCCAAGGTCCCCGAGGAAAAGAAAAAAGGCAAGAAGTAATCTCCAGCTCTCCCAAAGGACGGCAACATGGCGCTCCCCACTATACGCGAACTGCTTAAAAGCCCCGGCCCGAGAACGGGGGCCGCGGCCCGCGGCTGGATAAAGACCCGCCGCGACTCCAAAGTCCTGTCTTTCGCGGAGCTCAACGACGGCTCCTGCCGCGAGAGCCTGCAGGTGGTGTTCTCCGCGGAGAACGGAGATTTCTCCGCCATCCTCCCCTCGCTGGTCACCGGAGCGGCCGTGGAGATACAGGGCGACCTTGTCGCTTCCCCTGGCGCCGGGCAGAAATTCGAGCTGCAGGCCAGGCAGGTCAGGATCTACGGCGGCTGCGACCCCGAGAAATACCCGATCCAGAAGAAGAAGACTTCCGACGAATTTCTGCGCACCGTGGCGCACCTGCGGCCGCGCACCAACAAATACGCGGCCATGCTGCGCGTCCGCTCGGAACTGGCCTACGCGATACACACGTATTTCCGCAACAACGGCTTTACCTACGTGCATACGCCGATCTTCACGGCCTCGGACGCCGAAGGCGCCGGCCAGATGTTCACGGCCACCTCCTTCGACCTGACCAAGATGGCTGGCCTGCCCAAAACGGAGGCCGGCGAGATCGACTTTTCCAAGGACCTGTTCGGCAAGAAGGTCGGCCTGACCGTTTCGGGGCAGATGGAAGGCGAGGCGCTGGCGCTGGCCCTGGGCAAGATCTACACCTTCGGCCCGACGTTCCGCGCCGAGAACTCCAACACCTACCGGCACTGCGCCGAGTTCTGGCAGATAGAGCCGGAGATGGCCTTCTACGAGCTGGAAGACGACATGGACCTGGCCGAGGATTTTATAAAGTCCATCACCCGGGACGTCATGGCCAAATGCCCGTCGGACCTGGAGCTGTTCGCCAAATACGTCGAGCCGACGCTGATGGCTAACCTGAAGAACATTACCGATAATAAATTCGAACGCCTGTCCTATACCGACGCGGTCAAGATCCTTTTGCCGGTCAACGACCGCTTCGAGGTCAAGGTCGGCTGGGGCGTGGACCTGGCCAGCGAGCATGAGCGCTTCCTGGTGGAACAGCACTTCAAGAAGCCGGTGATGCTGTTCAATAAGCCCAAGGAAGTGGCCGCTTTCTATATGAAGCTCAACGACGACGGGAAGACCGTGCGCGGCATGGACGTGCTTGTCCCCCGCATAGGCGAGATAATCGGCGCCAGCGAGCGCGAGAACAGGCTGGACGTGCTGGAAGGACGCATGCGCGACCTGAAGATGAAAGTCGACGACTACCAGTGGTTCCTGGACCTGCGCCGCTTCGGTTCCGTCCCCCACTCCGGCTTCGGCCTGGGCTTCGAGCGCATGATGATGCTGATAACCGGCATCTCCAACATCCGCGACGTGACCGCTTTCCCCCGCGTGCCCGGTTACGCGGAATTCTAGAGTTAACGCCCGCCATGGAACGTGAAAAAGCTTTAGAACTTCTCCGGGCGCACCTTAAGAACGAGAACCTTATCAAACATTGCCTCGCCTCCGAGGCGGTCCTGCGGGCGCTGGCCGGCCGCCTCGGCGCCGACCGGGGGCTTTGGGGGCTGGCCGGGCTCCTGCACGATATAGACGTTGAGCTTACCGCGGGAGACCTTGCCCGTCACACACTGGAGGCGGAGCGCCTCCTTAAGGATAAGGGCCTGCCTGAGGACCTTGTCGAAGCGGTTAAGATGCATAATGAAGCCGCCCACGGCGGCAAAAAGCGCGCCGGCATTTTTCAGCAGGCGCTGGCGGCCGGAGAGACCGTCACGGGCCTGATCACCGCCACGGCGCTGGTCTACCCGGACAGGAAACTGGCCTCCGTAAAGGCCTCTTCCGTCGTAAAAAGAATGAAAGACAAGCGCTTCGCGGCCTCGGTGGACCGGTCCATCATCATGGAGTGCGAAGCCCTCGGCCTCAAGCTTGAAGACTTCGTCCAGCTCTCCCTGGACGCGATGCTCGCCATAGCGCCCGACCTGGGCCTCTAGTTCCCCAGCGGCTTCACAAAGAATTTATTTATCTTTTCCAGCAGTTCGGACGTCTCGTAGGGCTTCGGGATAAATTCGGCTATTTCCGCGTTCAGGGCCCTGCGGTGCACCTCGAAGGCGTCCAGCCCGGTGAAAGCTATTATGGGGGTGTGCCTGCAGCCCGCCACGGCGCGCAGCCCGCGTATCACTTCGGCCGGCTCCATGTCCGGCAGCATCAGGTCCAGCAGTATCAGGTCCGGTGTCACGGCCCTGGCCGCTTTCAGCCCGTCCGCCCCGGTTTGCGCCGCGGCCACCTCAAAGCCCCGTATCTCAAGGCGTATCTTTACCAGCAGTATATGCTGGGCCTCGTCCTCTATGAGGAGTATTTTAGGCATTGATGTTCTCCCTTGCCGCCGCCAGCTTCTTTATGAAGGTTTCTTCGTCCCGGAAATCACCCGGGTAGGAGAGCATCATGGTCAGGTCGCCGGTCGCGGCCGGGGCCAGGCCGGCCAGGTCGGCCAGCCCTTTCTCGACGTAGGTGCAGGCCCGGCAGCCTTCGCGCGGATCGGCGTTGGCGATGACCAGGGTGAAATCCCCCTCCTCCCGCTTGAGGATCGCGTGGGAATTGCGCATATTGCTTTTCAGGAAGGCTTCGGCCCTGGCGCACAGTTCCGCCGCCCTCGGGTGCCCGCGCAGCGCGCGCCCGGAGAAGTTTATGTCTATCACGCAGAAATCCCGGTTGCGGGCCATGGCCATGGCGATCTCGCGCCGTATCACCCCTTTGAGGGCCGCGTCGAAGGGGTGCATCGGCAGGAGCAGATAGAACTTGCTCCCGGTGCCGGGCGTGCTCTCGGCCCAGATGCGCCCTCCGTGCAGTTCTATTATGCCCTTGCAGATGGCCAGGCCCAGCCCGGTGCCTTTGGCGCCCGGCGGGCGTTTGCCGCCCAGCTGGGAGAATTTGTTGAACAGACGCGGCAGGTCCTCCGCTTCAATGCCGGGGCCGGTGTCCTCCACGCAGATCAGCGCTTCTCCCTCCCAGGGGCGCAGCGAGAGGGTTATCGTTCCGCTGTCCGGCGTGAATTTCAGCGCGTTGGAGACCAGGTTCACTATCACCTCACGCACCTTCTCCCTGTCGCAGTAGGTGAACAGCGGGGATTTGGGGAGTTCCTTGGCCAGGCGGACCTTCCGTTCGCCGGCCAGGTGTTCGTAATCCTTGCCCGTTTCCTCCAGCAGCAGGTTCAGGTCGGTCTTGGTGATATCCAGCGGCATCACGCCGGCTTCCAGTTTTGTTATATCGAGCAGGGCGTCTATCAGCCGGTTCAGCCGCATGGAATTGTCTATGCCGATCTTCAGGATCTCCTTCTGGCGGTCCGTGACCTCCCCTACCGCCCCGTCATAGACCAGGTCCAGGGATTCCTTTACCACGGTGAGCGGGGCGCGCAGCTCGTGCGAGATCATCGAGATGAACTCGTCCCGGCTGCTTTCGAGCGTGCGTACGGGGCTCAGGTCGCGCAGGATCATCAGACGGCAGGGCTCGGCGTCCCAGGTGATCTCTACGGTCCTTATCTCCAGCGGTATTTTTTTGCCGTCCAGCCGGCGCAGTTCCGTCTGCACCGCCTTATCCGGATCGGCTTCCATGGAAAACGGGTGCTTGAGCAGTTCTTCGCGCTTGCGGCCCAGGATGACCTCCGCGCCGGGGTTGACGAAGAGGAGACGCCCGTCGCGGCGCGCCACCATCACTCCGTCGGGGGTTTTCCCGAGTATGGTCTCCAGCCGGCCTTCGCGCTGCTTAAGTTTGCGTTCTATCTTGGCCCTTTCTACGGAATACTTGATCGAGTAGGCCAGCCAGTCGCCGGTGATCTTGCCCTTTACCAGGTAATCCTGGGCGCCTTTCTTTATCAGGTCGAGTCCCAGGTGTTCCTCGTAAAAGCCGGTCATTATTATTATAGGCAGGTCCGGGAACATGGTCTCGGCGCGCCCCAGCGTTTCCGGGCCGTAGGAATCCGGCAGGTTAAGGTCCAGCAGCAGAATATCGGGCGGCGTGGGGCCGTGCACCGCCTCGCCGGCCTTCTGCAGGGTATCCGCGAACGACAGCCGGAAGGCGGCTCCGCTCTTTATGTCGCGGAACAGTTCCGTTATGATCTTGGCGTCGAAAGGGTTGTCTTCGACGATAAGGACGTTTATGTCCGGCGGGCTTTCCATCAGGTTCCCTCGTTCCGGGCGGATCTGCGGGGCTTGCGGCCTTTAACGGCCGGCGGCGCGGCGGCCACCAGCCCCACGCCCACGTTATCCAGGCACATGGCCACTTTAAGCAGTTGGCCCAGATCGGCCGGTTTTACCATGTAGGAGTTGGCTTTCAGGTCGTAGCTGAGACTGACGTCCTCCATGGCCGAAGACGTGGTGAGTATGATCACCGGCAGATGGGACAGCAGCGGGTCCTTGCGTATCTCTTCCAGCACTTTGCGCCCGTCCTTGCCCGGCATGTTCAGGTCCAGCAGTACCAGGTCCGGTTTTACGGCTCCGATAAATTCGTCTTCGCCGCGCAGGTAGCGCAGCGCTGTATCGCCGTCACGCATGGCGGTGACCCGGTTGGCCAGGCGGCCTTCCTTGAAGATCTCGCTCATGTAGCGTATATCCGCCGGGTTATCCTCCACCACCAGTATTTCAAGCAGTCTGGAGTTCTTATGCGTTTTCCTCATGATACCGCCTTTTCCTTGGTTTCAGCCGGGGTTTCCTGCACCGGCCCCGGCAGCTGTCCCGCCAGTATGGGGAGAGTTACGAAAAAGATGCTGCCGACGCCAGCCTTGGATTCTACCCAGATCCTGCCGCCGTGGTTTTCCGTGATCTTCTTGCAAAGCGCAAGCCCTATGCCCGCTCCGGGATATTTGTCCACCGTGTGCAGGCGCTGGAAGATCAGGAAGATCCTGTCGAAATGCTCCGGGGGGATCCCTATTCCGTTGTCGGAGAACCGGAGCACCCATTCCCCAGGGCTTTCCATGGCCTCCACCGTTATTTCCGGCGCGGGAGCGGTGTTGAATTTAAGCGCGTTGGAGAGCAGGTTCTGAAAAAGCTGTATAAGCTGGAATTCGTCGCCGCGTACGGACGGGAGCGCCCCGCATTTTACCGAAGCTTTTTTCTCGTCGATAGTTATTTTCAGGTTGAACATCGCCTTCTTCAGGACCATGCCGCAGTCCACCTGCGTGTAATCCCGCGCCGTGTAAGTGACCTTGGAATAATTGAAAAGAGCGTTCACCAGTTCCGTCGCCCGCTGGGCGCCCTGGTCTATGTAGCTGATGAAATCCCTGGCGTCGGCATCCAGCGCCTGGGCGTACCGCTTGGAGAGCAGGCCGCTGAAGCTGGACACGATGCGCAGGGGCTCTTTCAGGTCGTGCGAGGCGACGTAGGCGAACTGCTCCAGTTCCTTGTTGGACCGGGTCAGTTTCTCGCCGGTCTGCCTGAGGGCCGTCTTTTCCGCCTGCAGTTCGCCGCGCGTCTCTTCAAGGTCTTCCACCAGGGTAATGACTTTCCGCCGGGTGAGTTCCAGCGTGCGGGTCTGGGTTTTCATCTTGCTCAGGCGCAGGCTGGTTTCCTTGGCCATCTTCAGCCGGGCCAGCATCGAGTTCTCCAGCGTCCTGTCCAGCGTTTCCGCCGCCACCGTCAGTTCCTCGATCTCCCCGCGGCGCTCCCCCGCAGGATAGAACGGGGCGGCGGCCCGGAGCAGTTTCGCCTTTAGTCCTTCAAAGTCGTTCATGAACCCCGCTGTCGCCAGGTAATACTGCAGGGCCTCGGCCGCCAGCAGGACCAGGAAAATAGTGAAGTAAGCCAGCGCGGTTTGGACCAACAGGAGGTTGCGCGCCTCCAGCGCGCGCTGGGCCGACTCCAGGGCGAGTGCCGCGATGGACCGGGCTTCCCTTTCCGCGCCCGCCGGCCGCCAGTTCCCGCCTTGCGCGGGCGGTTCGTCGGCGGTCGGGAGCAGCCCATAGTAGTGCGCGCGTATCTTGATGAGGCCCGCGCGGTTGGCCTGGGAAACAGAGTCACGGGCCCTTATTCCCTCTCCCAGGGCCAGGTATCTGGTCAGGAAGTCCCCTCCGTTCCGTCCCATCGCCGCGGGCGAGGCGGCCGCCGCCAGGGCCGAGGCCCGCGCTGTCACCGACAGTGTATATTCTTCTTCGCCCGCTATATCCTCGAATCTGTTATAAAGCCCATAGGCCCCGCCCAGACCGCCCAGTATGACGGCCGCCTTGAAAACGGAGAAAAGCAGGTTCTTTGCGGCGAAGGTCATCTGTTCGCTCCTAGGCCCCGCCTCCAACCTTTTCACGCAGGTCGGCGATCTCTTTTTTCAGTTCCGAGATCTTTGTTTCCCGTTCCATCAGGTATTTGTTGAGTTTTTCCAGTTCCACGTTCTGGGATTGCAGGTCGGCTTCTTCCTCCCTGAGTTTTTCCGTTTCGGTTTCAAGTTCCAGGTCCCGTGAGGATTGTTTTTTCAGTATCCCCGCCGCTTCCTCTATCGCGCCGGCGAGCGCGCCCGGTTCGCACAATAGCTTTTTGTCCGCCGCGGGTTTCCCGCATTGCTCCAGGAGCAGGGCGGCCTGCCGTCCGGCTTCTCCCAGCGGCGCCGCGAGCAGGCCGGCCGTAAAAAAGGCGGCCACGGCCAGCAGAACGAAGGCCAGCAGGGCGCTCAGGCGCGCCCGCCCCAGCAGTTTTTCCGAGTTTCCCGTCCCGGACGGGAAAGGGGTCCTTGCGGCTATGAGCCAGCCGGCGGAAGGGATGTTCTTCCAGCCGTAAAGCATCCGTCCGGAAATTCCTTCCTCGGCCGAAACGCCTTCCTCCCGTGATAAGGCGGGCAGAAAAAGGGCGCCTTCCGGTGATTTCAGGTTTATCTCCCTGGCCGGTCCGGGCCCTTCGCCGATTATCAGCTGGCGGCTGCCTTTTTTCGCCAGGACCAGTGCAAGGCCTCCTGTCCGCAGGGTTCTCATGGCGGCTTTCTGGGCGGGCGCGACGATGAAGCGGCAGCGTAATACGCCGAGAGGCCGGCCGGCCGCTGCCGTCAGCGCCGGGACCGGCACGCTCACATCGTAAAAGATCCCGTCGCTCTCTACGCGCGGCGCGCTTATATACGCTTTTATCTGTCCGAGGCGCAGGTCCGCAGTAGAGGACAGGGCCAGGCCCAGCCGTTTCTTTTCAAGGGAGGCGGCGATCCTCCCGTCCGTCCCCGCCAGGTCCAGCCCGGCTATGTTGCTCGAAGCGGCGGCGGCGTCCGCCAGGCGCCTGGCCAGGTCGGCCGTGTCGGAGGGCAGGCCGTGAGCCGTATTGTGCCGGGCGAGTACCTCCCGCAGGCCGGTGCGGGCGGCTGTGAGGCGGGCCAGCGTCAGGCCGTTCTTTACGTCCTCGTCCATGACCGCCGCGGCCAGTTCCAGCCGGGATAACAGGCGGGTGCCCGCCTCATCCTCGGAGAAAGGTCTGAGGGCGGCGGAAAAACCGCCGTAACTTGAATAAATGCCCGCGCCGGCGGCCGCCAGCAGAACAACCAGCAGTTTCAGCCGGAAAGGCAGAAATACTTTACCGTTTAAAGGCATAAGCCCCCCATTAAATAGCGCGGCGCGGAGTTCGGCGATAATGATGACCGCGGTGTACCCTAACCCCTTAGGATACTATCAAAGTAATATATTTAAAGCGGGGGTGTCAAACCCTATATTTGTGATTTAGGATACATAAAAAAACCCGCCGGTTCTGCCGGCGGGCTTTCTTTGCTGTCTTCTCCGTTACTGGAAGAAGTAGATGTTAACGGCGTAGTTGAGCTTGCCGCCGGAGAACTCGATGGGGGCGTCCAGTTTGAAGGTCCTGGCGGCCACGAAGTCTTTCTTGTTCTCGGTCAGGAACTTCCTATAGTCGGCGAGTTTCGCGTTTATGCCGGCTTCGTCGGCAGCCAACTTGGTCTTGAAGCCGAGTTCGCGGCCTATGTAGACCAGGGAGAAGGAGGCGTCCTGCTTCACTGTCCGGACGGCGTCCTTGACCAGGTCGAAGTCGATGTCCTCGCCGTTCATCAGCTGGCGCAGCTGGATCTCGCGGTCCATGTTCTCTTCGGGTTTGGTCAGGTAGTAGATGTTGAAGGTGGGCCTGAAGATCTCGTTCTTTATGGTGAACGAGGCGATCGGGGTCATCCCGGCCTGCTCGAGGGGCTCGAGCAGTTCGTGCTGGACTTTCTTCACGTCGGCGGCGTCAAGGGCGTTGTAATGCAGTTTCTCGCCCATGAACGCGCGGACCACGCGGCCGTCCGGGGATTCGTACTTCAGCACGCCGTAATTGTTCTTGTATTCGGCGGAGACAATCTTCATGCCGAACTTCTCGAGGATGGGCTGCCACATCGCCTTGAATTCGTTGAACTGCGCTTCGTTCTCGGCGTAGGAGAAGATCTGGCTTTTGGCGGCCTGGGCCAGCAGGTGGAGTTTGGTTATCTCGCCGGAGACGTGGCCGCACTTTACGGCGCCGGTCCAGGGGACCGGGGCGGGAACTTCCAGCTTTAAAGACTTTATGGCGCCGGCGGAGACGTACGAGAGTTCCGCCGCGTTGACCGTGGAAGCGCAAAGCGCCGCGGCCGCTATAAGTATAAGTTTTTTCATCTGCATCCTCCTGTGAACTTTACCGCTGTTCTAATTCTACATTTTCGACGGGGTTCGGGTATGGTTCAAAAGGCCCGGCCGCCGTTGGGCCGTAAGGCCTATGACAAAAGTCAATCCGCGCGCCCGTCGTCCGGGGTGGCCGCCGGTTGCGGTTCCCCGCTCTGTTTCTGCGCCGTCAGGGTAAAATTGTAGGCCCGCGCCATGGCCAGGCTCAGCCAGGGCAGGAAGACCAGGCTTTTCAACAGGGCTCCGGCCAGGTTCCAGGGCTTCAGGTCGAGCGCGACCACCGGGGTTTTAAAAGGACCGGTCACCGTTACGATATCCGGCGCGAAAAAGTTTATCAGCAGCGTCAGCATGAATATGGGGAACAGGCGCGTCTTCCAGCCGTCGGTTATGGCGCGGCTCAGGGTGAAAGACTCTTTTATGCCGGTCCTGCGGTCGACTACGGCGTATTCGCTGAAGCAGTAGGTCAGGTAGATGATCAGCCCCGGGAGTACCAGGGCCAGCGTGCCGCCCAGCGTCAGGAGGCCCAGGCCAAGGCTGACGGCGATGGCGCGGTGGTAGACGGGGAAAGCGCTGAACAGGTCGCGCAGGCGCGCGCGGCCGCCCCGCGCCATGTTTATGTAGACCAGGGCGGAGCCTGTGGACACCGGCGTGACCACGAAGAGGATGTAGGGGACGGCCTGCAGCATGGAGTGGTACCGGTGCATGAGGAAAAAACTGCCGGAGGAAATAACGGCCTGCACCAGCAGCACGGGGAGAAGCGGCAGAAAACCCGTGATATAGTCGTCCCAGGCCCCGGAGAGCCAGGTGATGGCCGCCTTGTCCTTGTCAATTTCTTCCATGGTTCTCTTTTGCGGAGCGGTAGAGGGAGGCGGCGCGGTAGGAACTGCGCACCAGCGGGCCGGAGAGCACGGCTTTGAAGCCGAGGGCGCGGGCCTTCTCCCCCCAGCCGGAGAATTCTTCTTCCGTGTAATATTTGACCACGGGGCGGTGGGTCCTGGACGGCGCCAGGTACTGGCCCAGCGTCAGGAGGTCGCAGCCGTGCGCGGCCAGGTCGGCCATGGTCCGTTCCAGTTCCGCCGGCGTCTCGCCGAGGCCCAACATGATGCCGGACTTGGTGAGGATGTCGGGACGGAGTTTTTTTGCGTTCCTGATCACCAGGAGCGAGCGTTCGTAATCGGCGCCGGCCCTGGCGCCGGCGTAGAGGCCGGCGGCCATCTCGACGTTATGGCCGAGGACGTCGGGGTTGGAATCCAGTATGGTCCGGAGCGCTTCGACGTCGCCTTTGAGGTCCGGGATGAGCGGCTCGGTCTTTATGCCGGGGGACAGTTCTTTTATGAGGCGGTTCGTGGCGGCGAAGTGGGCGGCGCCTCCGTCGGGGAGGTCGTCGCGGGTGGGCGAGGTGAAGACGACGTATTTGAGGCCCCATTTGCGGCAAAGTTCGGCGGCGCGCCTGGGTTCGCCTGCGTCGGGCGGCAGGGGTTTGGCTTTTTTTACGGCGCAGAAGCCGCAGTTGCGGGTGCAGATGTCGCCGAGTATGAGGAAAGTGGCTTCGCCTTCCGAGAAGCACTTGCCTTTGTTGGGGCAGCGGGCTTCGTCGCAGACGGTGTGGAGGGCGCGTTCGGACAGCTCGGCGGCCGTGTTGGCGGCGGCGCTGCCGCGCAGGTCCGTCTTATTGCGCCGGACCTCGTCTACTATCCATTTGGGAAATTGAGTCATTACTTCGCCCATTCGTCCGGGGTGGCTGTCCAGGGTGTTACCCTGCTCACCCGGGAAGAGGGAACCCTTGCGTCGGTTCCCCCCGCCTTACTTTGATGGCGGGGCCCCCTTCCGCAACGGGTGCTCAGGGTAACACCCCGGCCAGCCCCCTGGCGCTTTGTGGTCATTCGATTATCTTCAGGTGCAGTTCTTTGAGCTGTTTTTCGTCCAGGGTGGACGGGGCGTCGGTCATGAGGCAGGCGCCGCTGGTGGTTTTGGGGAACGCTATGACGTCCCTTATGGAGTCGGTGCCGCAGATGATGCCGATGAGGCGGTCGAAGCCCATGCCTATGCCGCCGTGCGGGGGCGCGCCGTAGTCGAGGGCGTTGACTATCATGCCGAAGCGGCGCTGTATCTGCTCGGCGTTGTAGCCCATCAGGCCGAAGATCTTTTCCTGCATGGCGCGGCTGTGGTTGCGCACGGAGCCGGAGCCGAGTTCGACGCCGTTGAGGACCAGGTCGTACTGGGCTGAGAGGACGGCGCCCGGGTCGGTGTCCAGCTTGGGGATGTCTTCGGGGAGCGGGGCGGTGAAGGGGTTATGCGTGAAGGTCCAGTTGCCGCTTTCGGCGTCCTTCTCGAGCAGCGGAAAATGCCTGACCCACAGGAAGGCCCATTTCTTTATCTGCGCGGGTTTGAGGCGGGCGACGAGCTCGCTCCTCAGCGCGCCGAGCGCCGGGGCTATCACGGCGGGCTTGTCGGCGGCCAGGAACAGGGCGTCGCCTTCGGCCATTTCGAAGAGGTCCTTGAGCGCGGCCTGTTCGGCGTCGGTGATGAACTTGAGCGTGGGCGATTCCCACTTGCCGTCCTTGTAGCGCAGCCAGACGAGGCCCTTGGCGCCGGCTTTTTTCACCAGTTCGGTCAGTTTGTCCATGTCGCCGCGGGAGAAGGCCGCGCCGCCGGCGCCTTTCAGGCCGCGCACGGCGCCGCCGCCGGCGAGGGCTTCCGAGAAGACTTTGAAGCCGGAGGTCTTGAAGACGCTGGAGCAGTCCTTGATCTCGAGGGCGTAGCGCAGGTCGGGTTTGTCGGAGCCGTACCGGAGCATGACGTCGGAAAACTCCATTTCCGGGAAAGGGGCGGTTACGGTTTCGCCTATGCTGGCGAAGATCTCGCCCATCAGGCCTTCCACTACGCGGGCCACATCGTGTTCGTCCACGTAGGACATCTCAAGGTCGATCTGGGTATGTTCGGGCTGGCGGTCGGCGCGCAGGTCCTCGTCGCGCATGGCGCGCGCCAGCTGGAAGTAGCGGTCCATGCCCGAGATCATCAGGATCTGCTTAAAGACCTGCGGGGACTGGGGCAGGGCGTAGAAGGTGCCGGGGTTGTTGCGGGAAGGCACTACGAAGTCCCGCGCGCCTTCGGGGGTGGACTTGGTAAGCATGGGCGTTTCTATCTCGTTGAAGTCAAGGCGGTTGAGATAAGTTCTGACGACGTTGGCGATCCTGCCGCGGAGGACGAGATTCTTCGCCACCTGAGGCCGGCGCAGATCGAGGTAACGGTATTTTAGGCGGGTGTCCTCGTTGACGCCGGCGTGCGCGCCCAGGTCGAAGGGCAGGGGCTGGGAGGTGTTGAGGACGGTGATCTCGGCGGCTTCCAGTTCGATCTCTCCGGTGGGCATGTTCTTGTTGGCATTGGTGCCGGGGCGGGGCCGCACAGTGCCGGTCACGCGCAGGACGTATTCGCTTTTGGCTTCTTCGGCGGTCTTGAAGACGGGGCTGTCGGGGGCGGCGACTACCTGGGTGATGCCGTAGAGGTCGCGCAGGTTTATGAAGAGGACGCCGCCGTGGTTGCGCTTGGAATCGTTCCAGCCGCACAGGGTGACGGTCTGGCCGGCGTTGGCGGCGGTGAGTTCGCCGCAGGTGTGGGTGCGCATGGCTGTCTTTTTTGAAGGTGTGTTGTTTGTCATTGTTCGTCTCTCAAGACTTTATCGGGAACTATATCCGCCGGTTAGCCTGGTCGGGGGCTGTCCAGGGTGTTACCCTGCGCACCCTG
>MGUD01000013.1:93319-120230 GCA_001799795.1 Elusimicrobia bacterium GWC2_61_19 | reverse complement strand
GGGGCCCCCCCTTCCCCAAAGGGTGCTCAGGGTAACACCCCGGCCAGCCCTCTCTGCTTTGTGCTAAATGTTCAATCCTTCAGAAGCTGCTTTAGGCGTGAAGGGGCGTCGGCGACGGGGACCGTGAACTGGTCGCCTTTTTCTTTAAGGGGTTTTATGGTGACGGTGCCGGCTTTGAGTTCGTCCTCGCCTATTATGAGGGCGAACGAGGCGCCGCTCTTGTCGGCGGAGCGCATCTGGGACTTGAGGCTGAGTTCGAAGCTGGAAAAGTCCGCGCTTATCGGCCCGCCGGGAAAGTTCCTCAGGGCGGTCGTCAGTTCGAACGCTTTATTCCCGGCGTCTTTCGACGCGGCTACGACGAAGGCTTCAGGGGAATTGTCCGCGGCGGTCTTATCCTGGAGCAGCATGGCCATGCGGTCCACGCCAACGGCCCAGCCTACGGCAGGCGCCGCGGGGCCGCCCATCGATTTTACCAGGTCGTCGTAACGGCCGCCGCCGCACACGGCGTCCTGGCTGCCGAGAGCGCTGGAGCGCACCTCGAAGACGGTCCTCGTGTAATAATCCAGGCCGCGCACCAGGCTGGGATTGACTTCGTGCTTAACTCCGGAGATCTTGAGCAGTTCCTGCGTTCTGGAGAAATGTTCCGCGCAGGCGGGGCAAAGGGTAAGCTTGGGGGCCGTTTCGGCGAGGGCGGGGCCGTCCAGCTTGCAGTCGAGGGCGCGCAGCGGATTGCGTTCTATGCGGCCGCGGCAGGGTTCGCAGAGCTTTTCGGCGCGCGAGCGCAGGAAGGCCAGCAGCACTTCGCGGTAGGTCTTGCGGCACTCGCCGCAGCCCAGGGAATTTAAGACTACGGAACAGCCGCTTACGCCGACTTTTTCGAGCAGGCGCACCAGCATGGTTATCGTTTCGGCGTCGGCGTGCGGCGAAGCGTTGCCGATGTGTTCGGCGCCTATCTGTTCGAATTCCCGGAAGCGGCCGGCCTGGGGGCGCTCCGCCCGGAACATGTTGCCTATGTAAAAGTATTTGCCGTTGCGGCCGGTCTGGCCGAGGTTGTTCTCGATGTAGGCCCGCACGACCCCGGGCGTGCCTTCGGGGCGCACGGCTACTTCGCGGCCGCCGCCGTCGGTAAAGGCGTACATTTCTTTTTCGACTATGTCGGTGGTGTCGCCGGTGGATTTAACGAACAGCTCTTTCAGCTCTATCGTGGGGATGCGGAGTTCCTGGTAGCCGTAAAGCGCGAAGGTTTCGCGCGCCGCGGCCTCTATCGAGGCGAAGAGCCGCGCGTCCGCCGGGAGCAGGTCCCGGAAGCCTCTCAGCGAGTGCACGCTCATTGCGCGTTGCCGGCTATGGACCGGAGGCGGGCCTGGTTCAGGACCACCAGCTCGCCGCGGCGGTAGTCTATCACGCCGCTTCTTTTAAGCGTGTTTATGGCGCGGCAGACCGGCACGCGCGTGGTGCCCAGGTACTGGGCCAGCTCGCTCTGGTCTATGGCCATCTTCAGGGGTTTGGTGTGTTTGTCCTTGGACAGGTCGAGTATGGCCTCGGCCAGCCGCCCCAGGATGTTATGGAACAGCATGGATTCCACTTCCATATTGGACTTATTGAGGCGCTCTACCAGGGTGTGCAGCAGTTTCAGCGTGAAATCCGCGTTCTCGAGTATGAGGCGTTTGAAGTTCTTTTTCGAGATCACGAGGAGTTCGCTGTCATCCGCGGCCTGGGCGGAGGCGGAGCGCACCTTGCCCCCCAGCAGCGACATCTCCCCGAAAAAATCGCCTTTCTTCAGGAAGGCGAAGGTCTTTTTCTTGCCGGCGCCGACGGTGGTGAAGATCTTGATGCGGCCGGAATTCACTATGAAGAAATTGTCGCCCAGGTCCTGTTTGGCGAACACCATCTCGCCGGCGCGGTAACGCTTTACTCCGGCAATGGCGAGCACCTGCTTGATCTCCCGCTGGGTCAGCCCCTTGAAGAAGGGGACTTTCTGGAGTGCCTTTGTTACCATTTATTTCTTCTCCTCCATCTGCATGCCGCATTTGGGGCACTTGCCGGGCTTGTCCGACTCCGCGCATTTCATGGGGCAGATATACTTCTTAGCGGCTCTGGCCGTCTTTTTGGCCTCTTTCGTTTCCGGGCAGCCGGTTTTCATATGCTCTCTGGCGGAGGCGGCCTGTATCTTCTTTATGACCTCGGGGGTTTTGCCGGTGATGAATACTTTCACGCCGTCGGCGGTGTTCTCTATCCTGGCTTCGGCGCCTTCCACGCGGCCGGGGCAGTCCTTATCCATGGTTTCCCTGTTGCCGTAATGGACCACCGTGAGTTCCTGCGCCCGGGCTACGGTTTCCTTGTCGGCGGCGGTCATCGTGACTTCGACGCCGTTCTCGATATTCTTCGAAACGGTTTTAACGCCGGCTATCTTTTCCGGGCACATCCTGCCGGAGCATTTTTTGGCGCCGGCTTTCTTGTGCATCGGGCAGTCGCCGCAGTCGTGCCTGGGGGCTTCCGTATTTTTGGCGCTCTTCGGGGTTTCGGCGGCAAAAACTGCGACGGCGCCTGCGGCCAGGGCTATCATGGAAATTAATATTGTCTTTTTCATCCTAAGGGTCCTCCGGATATCGTCGTTTTCAGCGTGCACCATAATTATATAAATTTATGGAACACGCCGTATCCGCGGCCCTCGGCCGCGGCCTGCCGTGTTTATTTCTTCTCAATCAGATTCATGCCGCACTTGGGGCATTTGCCGGGTTTATCTCCCTGGTAGTCGCCCATAGGACAGACGTATGTCTTGTGCTGAGGGGGCTGTTGCTTGGGTAAATACTTTTCCGGGTTCTCAAGAAAAGGCGCATCGCAATCCGGGCAGCAGAAATAATAAACCTTGCCCTTGTAGGAGGCCGAGCCCGTCTCGGCGGTGACTTTGAATTTATCGCCGGTTACGGGGCAAACCGCTTCCTTTCCGATCTCCTTTTTAGTTACCTTGCGTGCCGTCGCTTTCGGCGTCTTCGCTTTCTTGTCAGTCCCCGTTCTTTTTACTGTTCCGGTGCTTACATCTGGCATTTTAGCCATCTTCATTTGAGCGGGTTCGTTTCCCGTATTGCCGCTTTCTCCGGCAAAAGCAGCCGCAGTGCCGAATATCAGCGCTGATACGCATAGTTTTATTACGTTTTTATTCATTTTATCCCCCTCCCGTGCTCTTTAATCCCGAAACTCTCGAACCTAAGATTCGGTTCTCTAATTAATTTATGTTCATTTCCCGGCTTTTCCAAATATGGAATATTACGGGGTAAACCAGCAGTTCCAGCGCGAAGCTGGAGAACAGGCCGCCGATCATCGGCGCGGCTATGCGCTTCATCACGTCGGAGCCGGTGCCCAGCGCCCACATAATGGGCAGCAGGCCCATGAAGGCCGCCGTTACCGTCATCATCTTGGGGCGCACGCGTCTGACCGCGCCGTGTATCACGGCCTCTTCAAGGTCCTTGGGCGAGTTCATGCGGCCGGCTTTCCTCATGTCTTCGTAAGCCAGGTCCAGGTAGAGCAGCATGAATACGCCCGTCTCGGCGTCCAGGCCCATCAGGGCTATCATGCCAACCCAGACCGCTATGGACATGTTGTAGCCCAGGAGGTACACCAGCCACACTGCCCCTATCAGCGAGAATGGCACCGCCAGCAGCACTATGGATGTCTTCACGGCCGACCTGGTATTCATGTAGATGAGCAGGAAGATAATGAAGATGGTCAACGGCAGCACGAATTTAAGGCGTTCCCGCACGCGCAGCATGTTCTCGTATTGGCCGCTCCACTGCAGGGTGTAGCCCGCGGGGAGTTTTAATTTTTCCCCCACCAGCTTCTTGGCGTTGGTCACGTATGTGCCCACGTCCACGCCTTCGATATCTACGTAGACATAGCCTGAAAGCATGCCGTTCTCGTCGCGTATCATCGCCGGGCCCTGGCGGAACTCGATGTCGGCTATCTGGGCCAGCGGCACATTTACTCCGTTTTCCGCGGTGACCAGAACGCGGCCGAGTTTATCCACGTTGTCGCGGAAGTCCCGCGCGTAGCGCACGTTGACGGAGTAGCGTTCGCGCCCCTCCACGGTGGTGGTCAGGTTCTGGCCGCCTATTGCGGTCATCAGCGCCATCTGGGCCTCTTTTACGGTCAGGCCGTAGCGCGCCAGCGCCTCGCGTTTCAGCGTGAAGTCGAGGAAGTAGCCGCCCGCCGTGCGCTCGGCGTAGACGCTGCGCGTGCCCTTGACCTGGCGCACCAGCCTCTCTACTTCCAGGCCGGTCTCCTCTATCTTCTTAAGGTCCGCGCCGAATATCTTTATCCCTACCGGGGTGCGCACTCCGGTGGTCAGCATGTCTATTCGCGCTTTTATCGGCATGGTCCAGGCGTTGGAGACCCCCGGGAACCGCATTCTGGAGTCTATGTCGCCGATCAGCTCGTCCCACGTAAGGCGGTCGTTCCAGATATGGCGCAGCGGCTTTTGTGCGAGTTCCGGCAGCCACGATGAGTACCAGCGGTCCTTCTTCCTCCACTGGTCCTGCGGCTTCAGCACGGCCAGGGTCTCCATCATGGAGAAAGGCGCGGGGTCGGTGGAGGTGTCGGCGCGGCCGGCCTTGCCGAAGACGCGCTCCACTTCGGGTATGGATTTGAGTACGCGGTCCTGCTCCTGCAGCAGCTTCTGCGCTTCGGTGACGGAGATGCCCGGCAGCGTCGTGGGCATGTAAAGGATGGTGCCTTCGTTCAGGGGCGGCATGAACTCCGAGCCGGTCTTGAGGTAAACCGGTATGGTAGTCAGTATCAGCAGCAGCGCGGCGCCTATTACTTTCCCCGGATTCTCCAGCGTCCAGCGGCAGACGGGCTCGTAGATCCTGAACAGCCGCTGTGAGATGGGGTGCTTTTCCTCCGGGTAATATTTGCCCACGGTGACCGCGTTGAGGATGTCGGACAGCCAGGCCGGTCTGAAATGCGCGTAGTCCATGCGGGTGAACATCATGCGCAGCGCCGGGTCCAGCGTGATGGCCAGCAGCGCCGCCACGAACATGGTGAGGTTCTTCGTGTAGGCCAGCGGCTTGAAGAGCCGGCCTTCCTGGTCCACCAGCGTGAAGATCGGCAGGAAGGCGACGGCGATGACGAGCAGCGAGAAAAAAACCGCCGGCCCCACTTCCTGCAGGGCCTCCAGGCGCACGGAGTGAAAATCCCCCTTCCGCCCCCCGCTTTGCCAAAGCTCAAGTTTTTTATAAGCGTTTTCCACCTCGACAATGGCCCCGTCGACCAGCACGCCTATGGAGATGGCTATGCCGGACAGCGACATGATATTGGAGGAGATCCCCATGAAATACATGGGGATGAAGGCCAGCAGGACCGATACCGGTATGGTGACTATGGGAATTATGGCCGATGGGATATGCCAGAGGAATATCAGGATTACCAGGCTCACTATCAGCATTTCTTCGGTGAGCTGGCGCTTGAGCGTGGCTATGGCCCGCTTTATCAGGTCCGAGCGGTCATAGACGGTGAGGATCTCCATGCCTTCGGGCAGCGAGGCCTTGAGCTGCTCTATGCGCTCTTTCACGCGCTCAATGACCTTAAGGGCGTTCTCGCCGTGGCGCATGACGACTATGCCGCCCACCGTGTCCCCTTCGCCGTCCAGGTCCGAGACACCGCGCCTTAGTTCCGGCCCGGTGGTGACGGTGCCCAGGCTCCGCAGAAGTACCGGCGTGCCCCCGCCGCCGGCCACTACGATATCCTCGATATCCTTTACGGACCTGGCGTAGCCCTTGCCGCGTATCATGTACTCCGCACCGGAGTATTCGATCAGGCGCGCGCCGACCTCTTCGTTGCCGTCGCGCACGGCCTTAAGGACCTTGTCTATCGAAACTTTGTAGGCGGCCAGCGCGTTCGGGTTCAGGTTCACCTGATACTGCTTTTGGAAACCGCCTATCGCCGCTACCTCGGCCACGCCGGGCACGGACTGGAGCTGGTAGCGCAGGTTCCAGTCCTGAAAAGAGCGCAGCTGCGCCAGGTCATGGCGGCCTGTTCTGTCCACGAGGGCGTACTGGTAGACCCAGCCCACGCCGGTGGCGTCCGGCCCCAGTTCGGTCTTCACGCCGTCGGGGAGCTGGGGCAGTATCTTGCTCAAGTACTCAAGGACGCGCGCCCGCGCCCAGTAGATGTCGGTGCCGTCCTCGAAAATTATGTAGACGTAGGAAAAACCGAAATCGGAGAAGCCGCGCACGGTCTTTACCTTGGGCAGGCCCAGCAGCGAGGTGATCACCGGATAGGTCACCTGGTCTTCCACTATGTCGGGCGAACGGTCCCACTTGGAATAGACTATGACCTGCGTGTCCGACAGGTCGGGGATGGCGTCCAGGTTTATGTTCTTTACGGCATAGAGGCCGCCGGCCGCGGCGGCCAGCGCGAATATCAGCACCAGTGTCCTGTTGCGCGCTGAAAAGGCGATAATATTCCTGATCATAAGGCCGCTAGTTCCCCAGCGCCGCTTTCATCCTGGACTCCGAATCTATCATGAAATTGGCGGTAGTTACCACTTTTTCACCGGCGCGCAGGCCGGAAATTATCTCGGCGTAATCGTCGTTGCGGCCTCCCGTCCTGACCTCGCGCGGTTCGAAGCTGTCTTCCCCTTTAAGCACGAAGGCTATTTCTTTCTCGCCCGTGTTGAGCACGGCGGACACGGGCACGGCCAGCACGGTCCCGAGGTTCGTTTTTATGGCGGCTTCCACGTACATCTCCGACCGCAGCTCCCGGCCCGGGTTGTCGGTCTCGATACGGGCGCGCAGTGTCCGGGTTTCCTCGGAGAATATGGGGTCGACGGAGCGGACGGTGCCGGAGAATTCCCGGCCGGGATAGGCGCTGGAGGTTATAGACGCTTTTTGGCCGGCTTTGACCGAAGCCGATTCATACTCGTAGATCTGGGCATAGATCCACACCTTGTCCTCCGGCAGCAGCAGGTTGTCGTAGCGTCCGGGATCCGTATTTATGGAGTCCAGCTGTTCTCCGCTTATGCCCAGTTGGCGCAGTCTCAGCTTTGAGGAGTCCACTACGGCCTTCGCGCGGTCGATGGCTTCCTGCCAGGAGCCGGCTTTTATCTTTTCATATGCGGCTAACGATTCACGATACTCGCTTATGGCGCGGTAGAGGTCCGGGTCGTAAGCTACCTTGCCGGAGGCCCGCACCGTTCTAAAAAGTGGCCGGTACGCGGCCTTTTCCGTTTTGAGGCCTATCATACGCTGCTTTTCCGGCGTCAGTGAAACCGTGCCGCGCCCGGCAACCATGGCCGCGCCGGCCGCGTCGTCGTAAACCGGGAGATAATCCATGCCCATTTCGTCCTTCATTGGAACTTTCGACGTGATGGCCGGGTTCATCGGGTTGCGGTAGAACATTACCTTACGCTGCGCCGGGGCGGCCTTCTCCCGTTTGACCAGGTGCATGCCGCAGATGGGGCAGTCGCCGGGCGATCCGGAAGTATAATCCGGGTGCATGGGGCAGTAATAGATCTCGGTCCGGGCGTGCGCGCCGTGGAAGTGGCGGTAGGTGACCATCCCACCGCCGAGCAGAGCGAGGACGATAAGGCCGGTTATCAGTATATTCCTGTTCATATGATCTCCCCGGTCAGGCTTTCAAGGCGGCCCAGCCAGGCGGCGTAGGCGGCGGCGTATTCGTAATATTCGCGCTTGGTCTCCAGCAGGGTGCGGTTGGCGTCCACCAGGTCCAGGAAATCCGTTTTGCCTGCCTGGTAGGCGGCCTCGGAAGCTTTCAGCGAGACTTCGGCCTGCGGCAGCACCGTGCTGCCGTAGAGGTCGGTAAGGCGGCGGTAATAGTCGAGCTTTACGGTTATCTCTTTCAATTCCAGAAGCACGGCGTTCCTGGCGGCCTCGTACTCGGCGGCGCTCATGTCGCGCTCGGCCCCGGCTTCGCGGCCCATGGCCGCCTGCTTTGTGAACCAGAGCGGCACGGTGAGGCCCAGCGCCACGTCATAAGTGCCGTTCATGGCCGCGTCGTCCGAGGCGCGGCGCCGCCAGCTCAGCATGAAGTCCGGGGCATATTCCGCGCGGGCGAGAGATAATTTCTTTTCCGCCGCCTTAAGCCGGTAAGCCATCGCGGCCAGGTAGGGGTTTTTTGCCAGCGCAGAACTTTCAAGGTGCTGGTAATCCGGAGTCGAAGGGATTACCGCGAACGGTTCGGGCTCGGCCAACGCGGCGCCGGGGTGCCTGCCGCGCAGAGTGTTCATGCGCGCGGCGGCCGTTTCTTTTTCCTGCCGGGCCGTGATTACCCTGTTCATGGCTTTTGAAAGCTCTACCTGCGCCTTTATGGCGTCGCTCTGCGAGCCCTGGTTCACGGAGTAGCGGGTTTCGGCAAGGCGCGCCAGCTTTTTTATCAATTCAAGGTTCTCGTCATAGACGCGCTCGTCCTGCCAGGCAAGGGCGTAATCATAAAAGGCGGCCTTGGCTTCGGCGAGGGTGCGGTTGATCCTGTCCTCCCTGCTCGCGGAGTAATAGTCGTCCTCCGCGGCGGCGGCGCCTTTCTGCAGATGCATTTTGTAGGGGTTGCGCAGGGGCTGGCGTATAAGGATATTCCGTTCTTTCGCTCCGGAGCCCAGCGCCCCGTCCGCATACATCCGCTCGAACTCGATCTGCGGATCTTCCGGCAGCCAGGCCTGCCTGACCTTGGCCGAGTAGGCTTTTGAGAGCGCGCCGGCTGCGGCTATTTCCGGGTTGCCGGAACGCACTTCCTGCAGGTAGGCTTTAAGTCCAAGGCGCGGAGTTTCCTCCGCCATCAAGACGGGAACCATAACTGCCAGCAGCAGGCCCGCAATCGATACTTTCATAAGACCTCTACCCGCTCCACGGAGCTGTCTTACCGCATGGCTTATTTTACTTTATTTATATTAGGGGGCTTCCGGCAATAATTGCCCTAAGGACCCTTGATACTTTGTGGTTTAGGAGCTAGACTATAGGCAGGGAAGGGGTCTCTCCCTGTGATGAGAGCGGTACAGTTGAGACCCACGCGAGGGCGGGCCATCGGGCCCGCCCCTTTTACGCCGTGTCAGCGGCTGATGAAGCGGACGTAGTCGGCCAGCGGGGCCGGGTCTTTCATGAAGTCTTCCAGTTTAGCCGCGTCTTCGGTGGCGATGGAGCAATGCGCCAGTCCCTTGGCGCGGCTTCTGACGTAGGCCGCCAGGCCGGCGTTATACTTGATGTGGCTGTTGCCGGCAAGTATTAGCAGGGCGCCGCCTGGGGCGGTTTTCAGCAGGCGCAGCGCGTTGGCCCCAAGGCCGGAATTCCAGGCCGACATCGCCGTCAGGTAGTTGGGCCAGCTTATGCCGGGCGCCAGCGCTTTATACGCCGTTCTGACGTAGGCCAGGTAGGCTTTGTCGGTTTCCGCCGGCATATCGGCAGGGAAGAGAGCTTTTTCCCGCTTGTCCAGCGCGGCCAGGCCGCCGCGGGCTATCTTGGATATGACCGGCCTCGGTATCCCTATGGCCGCGGCCCTGAGCTTGTTCTCCCTGATGAATTCCAGCAGCGGCCGGTACAGGCGGAAATCCACGCCGGTCTGCGCGTCCCAGCCGGCTTCCTTCAGGAAAACGGCCTCGGTCGTCCTGGCGGCGAGATAGTCGTCCAGGGCCGGCTGCGAGGCGGCGTTAAGCGCGGCGAGGGCGACCGTCACGCGCCCTTTCCTGACGGCGGTAAGCGTTCTTATCAATTCCAGCTGGGCCAGATGGTCTTTGCGGCCGGCGCGCTCGTCTCCGGCGTAGATCACGTCGGCGGCGGCTATAACGTCCTGGAAGGCCTCCTGTTTTAATTTGGTTTTAACCCTGGGATTGACCACCAGGAAGCCGGGCCCGTCGAAGTCGGAGAAGGAGACGGAGGCGCTCGCCGCGCACGGCGCGGCCGCGAACAGCAGCGAAGCTAGTATCATCTTTTTGTTCATGCCCTGGGGGAGATCCGCGGCCTTTCGGTCACGCCATTTTCGATTTGATCTTTATGGTCCTGCCGGCCACCATGAAGGCTTCGCCGCCCCGGTGGTGTACGGTCCTGGGATCCTTTACCGAGGTGTCCACCCGGGCTTTGACCACCTCGAATATGAAAAGATTGTATTTCCCCGCCAGGCGCGCGTCCGCCAGGCGGCATTCCAGGCTGGCGTAGCATTCCTTTACCGACGGCGCCTTGACCGCCGCGCTCTTCTCCGGCGTCAGGCCGAAGACGGAGAACTTGTCGGTGCGCCGCCCGGAAACGTTGCCGCAGGCCACGGCCTTGCCGGCTATCTCCAGCGTGGGGATATTTATCACGCATTCACGCGTCTTCTTAACGGCCTCAAAAGTATAATTGCGGTCGCTGATGACGCAGCCCACCAGCGGCGGGTTAAAATCTATCATGGTGTGCCAGGACAGGGTCATGACGTTGTTGCGGCCTTTGAACGCGGTACTGAGCATTACGACCGGGCCGGCTTCCAGCAGCGAGTAAACCTTGGACAGCGGGAATATTTTCTTCATATCCGGAATTTAATCATTTTATGCCGGGCAGGGCTACCGGGGTGTTGTCCGTCCGCAGCCACTCCCTGAACAGCGCCCCGAACTGGCCGCACTCATGCGGCAGGAAGTGGCCGCAGTCATAGAAGGAGTGGTACTCGCTGTTCTTCAGGCGTGAAGACAGCTCGAATTGGCCGCGGTAGCCCGTCAGGGTGTCCTGCTGCCCCACAAGGAAAGTGGTGCGTGACTTTATCAGGGCGGGCTTGATGCGTATATTCTCTGCCGCGGCGTTCCTGAGCAGCAGGGTCTGGTAAGCGAACCTGGCCGGGAAAAAACCGGCGGGAATGTCGGCCTTATATCTGTCGAGGGTCTGCGCCGTTCTCTTCACGGCCAGCCGCAGGTACCTGGCGTCGGCCGTCCCTTTCTGGGCCTGCGTCAGCTCGTCGGAGAAAATGGTCAGCGCCGCGGGCCTGATCAGCTTGCTCTTGTCGGTGCAGACGGGCGGGGCGATGAGGAAAAGGGAGGGAAAGCGTATCTTCTCGGCCAGTTTAAGCGCCACGAAGCCGCCCATCGAGTAGCCGACCAGCGCCGGCGGTTCCTTGAAGTTCCCGCGTATGAACGACTCCGTGTCGGCCAGCAGCGCGGGTATGGTGGCCCGCGTCAGCGGGCGTCCCGAGTCGCCGTGGCCGGGGAAGTCCGGGTAGATCCGCCTGTTCTTCCCGTTGCGGCCCCGGAAATACGGCTCGAAGGTGTTCTTCATCGAGACATGGTCGACCGTGGCGCCGTGCAGGAACACCACGGGCCTGCCCGTTTCGGGCCCGATGGCATCGTAGGCTATCCAGCTTCGGCCGACATTGTATTTTTCCATCCGGTCCCCCTTTCCGGTAGTATATCAAAAGCCGGCCGGGCTTATTGAACGTAAAAAAAGAGCGCCCCTTTCGGGGCGCGCTTTCGGCGTTTCCCGGCCGCGGATCAGGTTTCTTCGTGGAAGGCGGTGTCGCCCACCACTTCGCAGCGGATGGTGTTGGTAGGGCGGCCTTTGCCGAACGGGTTCGAGGCCATGATGACCAGCTTCTCCCCTTCCTCAATGGCGCCCCTCTTCTGCAGGAGGTCTATTATCCTCCCCGCCACGTCGCTGAAGCGGAGGTTCTCCGGGTTCTCAATGAGGAACGGGAC
Organism: Elusimicrobia bacterium GWC2_61_19; assembly: GCA_001799795.1. Classification (GTDB taxonomy): domain Bacteria; phylum Elusimicrobiota; class Elusimicrobia; order Elusimicrobiales; family UBA9959; genus UBA9959. The sequence goes on along the minus strand of MGUD01000013.1, from coordinate 108,574 downwards.
GACCCCCCAGTTCAGGGCGAGCTGGTGGTAGAGCGATTTCAAGTGGGTGAAGGCGTAGATCGGCACGCCCGGGCGGAACTTGGACAGCGCCCTGGCGCCGATGCCGTTGGCGGTCACCACCGCTATCGCCTTGGCGTTCCAGTCATGGGCGGTGTTCACCACGCTGTAAGCCATGATGTTGGTGATCTCGTCGCGGTTGACATAGTCGTGCGTGATGCGGGCGAGGGTGTGGTAGTCTATGGAGGATTCGGTCCGGTCGATGATGCGCCCCATCATGTTGACCACGCGTTTGGGGTGGGCGCCTTTGGCGGTTTCCCCGGACAGCATGACCGACGAGGTCAGCTCCAGCACGGCGTTGGCGATGTCGGTCACCTCCGCGCGGGTGGGATAGGTCATTTCCGTCATGGACTCAAGCATCTGCGTGGCCACTATGACCGGCTTGCCGGCCAGGTAGCAGCGGTTGATGATGGTCTTCTGGAGGTTGGGCAATTCCTCTATGGGCAGTTCTATGCCCAGGTCGCCGCGCGCCACCATGATGCCGTTGGAGTCGCGGATGATGTCGTCCAGGTTGGCGAGGGCCTGCTTGTCCTCTATCTTGGCTATGAGCTTTATGGGCGAATCCGCTCTGACGCCGCGGATGATCTCGCGCACGTCGGCGATATCCTGGGCGGTGCGCACGAAGGACAGGGCTATGTATTCGAAGTCGTTCTCCACCGCGAAGGCGATGTCCTTCTTGTCCTTCTCGGACATGAACGGGATGGGGTAATGCACGCCGGGGATGGCGAGGTGGGCTTTGTCCTTGAGCTTGCCGTCGTTAAGCACGCGCAGACTGACGGCGCCGGGCCACTCGTTGTGCAGTTGGGAGACTTCCAGCTCGATAAAGCCGTCCTGCAGCAGGACGCGGGTGCCTACCTGGCATAGTTTGTCTATGCGCGGCAGGTTAGTATAGAAGTGCCGCTTCTCGGGCGAGAGGTTCTGGATATCCTCCGGTTGCTTCTCCGTGCTCTCGATATAGAGAGTATCGCCCTTGGATAAATTGATCGCCTTGCTGTAGCCGAACATCCTCACTTCCGGCCCTTTGGTGTCCAGCATGATGGCCAGCGGCACGCCCAGCTCTTCGCGCACCTCGCGCAGGATGCGCACGCGGTTAAGGGCCTCGTCGTAGGCGCAATGGGAGAAGTTTATGCGGGCGACGTTCATCCCCTCTTTTACCAGGTCGCGGATGCAGGCCTCGTTCTCGGAGGCCGGCCCGATGGTGCAGATGATCTTGGTCCGGCGCTGCGTGTAAAGGTCTTTGGCGAAAGTATTGGCCATCATAAGGCCGCTCCCCGCGGCTGGCGGCCGGGTCCGGCGGTGTCTGACATGTGCTTCTCTGTTTTCATACTTATATTATAGTAAATAGTCGGGGCCGCCTTTTTTCGCGCGGCGGGTGCCCCGGGTTTTGGTAAAATCTGACTATAAGATCTCGCGGGAGGGCTGATGGCTCAATTTATAGAGAAACCTATGATAGTGCAGGCGGCGGGCAACAAGCCCAAGATCATCGAGGAGTATATAGGGCGGGTCAACTCCAAGACCACCACTATCAGCGTGGCGCGCATGGTGAGCCCCGGCGGCTGGGAAGAGCCCCCGCAGAATCCCCGCTTTACGGAATATACCCTGGTGCTCCGGGGCACGCTTAAAGTGGAGACGCAGACCGGGACTTTCGATGTAAAGCGCGGCCAGGCGATCATCATGGAGCCCGGCGAGCGGGTGCGCTACTCCACGCCGTCGCCGGAGGGCGCGGAATATATCGCCATCTGTCTGCCCGCTTTCTCTTTCGAGACCGTCCGCCGGGAGGGCTGACACCCGCCGTCCAAAAAAAGAAGGCGCCCGGGGAGCCGCCCCGGGCGCGTTTTCTTAAGCCCTATCGGTCAAGCGCTCAGTCGAAGGTTACGGCTTTAACCGGAGTTACGTCCATTTCGGCCTGTATCGCGCTTAAATCAACACCTTCTCCTAAAGATTTCGCCTGGGCTTTTTCCGCGGCTGTGAGGCTCTGCGGAAGATACTGCAGGAACAGGAGAAAGCGGTCCAGGAACCCCGTTTTGGTGATAAAAGGCGAGAGGGCGGATATTTTGGTAACGTCCTCGCCGCGGCCGCCGGTCTGCGCGTAGGTGGCCATGGTGGTGCAGCCGGCGGGGCTGTCGATGAAGTCCTCGTCGCCGCGCACCAGTATCCCCTCTATCTTTTTGGTCCTGGCGTTGAACACGGGCGAGCCCGAGTTGCCGCCGAAAGTGTCCAGGTCGGCCGTGAAGTAACCGACCTTGGAGAAATCCCGCACGGAGGCGCCGCCGGCGACTTTAAGCGGCAGGCCCACCGGGTGGCCTATCACGAATATCCCGTCGCCTTTTTTAAGGTTGGCGCCGCGGTTGATGGGCAGGGGCTTATGGCCGGTCACCTTGCGGTCCAGTTTTATCAGGGCGAAGTCGGAGCCCAGGGCCTGGCCGGCCGGGTTAGCCGAGCCGGGTTCGCCGCCGAGAAAGCGTTTTACTATCTTGGTGCAGGTGTAGACTTCGCTGGCCGGCATGGCGGTAGTAGCTTCTCCGCCATTCGTCTTTACGGCGTAGCCGAAAACCAATTTGGTGTTCTGGCAGTCGGCCTCGGTCTTTACGCAGTGGCCGGCGGTCATTACCAGGTCCGGGCCCACCAGGGAGCCGGAGCAGAAGGCCCCTATGGGCTGTTCGCGGAACTTTTCGCCGGGGCACAGGTTCAGGCGCTCGCCGAAGTTGGCGGTCTTGAGTTTAACGCCGCCGGGGTTGAGGGTCTCTATCGAGGAGGCCTTCCAGAAGGAAACCACCGAGTCGGAAAGGGTCTTCATTTCCTGCGAGGCGGCAAAGAAGTCCAGGCGGTTGTCCTCGCCGTAGATGCTTTTGCCTTGAGCGAACGAGAGAACGGGCAGTATCGCTATCGCCGCTATGCTCAGTGTGGTTTTCATCAGGTTCTTCATAACTCCTCCAGTCACGCTGTATTTGTTTCCGCTATGTTATACAGCACGGGTTGACTAATGTCAATAGCACGTAGGCCCAGGCCCAGAGCGGGCATTGGACCTATGGGTTTGTAGGTCTTTAGGGCAAGTCCCTTGAGGGCCGGCTGGCTATATCCAGCCGATATAGAGTCTTATCGTGTGGGCGTCTACGGCGCGCAGGGCCATATAAGAGGTAATAATAAAGAAGAGCCAGGCCACGTAGCGAACTGCCGACTCCGGCCGCCGGCCAGGAATTTCCCATGCCCCTTCCTCCCAGGTCTTCCCGGCGCGCAGCCAGGAGGCCAGGGCGTACAGGGAATAGGCCGCCAGGGCGAAGAGTCCGAACCCCGCGTAGGCGAAAACCGGCAGGCCGAAGAGTTCCGGGCCGGCCTTCATGGGGTAAGAGTAGCCCCACTTTGCCCCGGCGGCCCCGTTCAGGGCGCTCCAGAGCAGACCGCAGACTACGCCGGCCGCGGCCATGCGCAGGGTTTTAGCCGGGAGCCCCCCCTCCCATTCGCGCAGCAGCGAGCCAAGGCCGAGGCGGTAATTCAGCGGTTCGGCCAGGAAGAACCCGGCGCCCCAGATGAGAGGCCAGGCGAGCCTGGGCAGGGCCAAAGGCAGCAGCAGCATGGCCGCACCCGAGGCATAAAAAAAATATATAACGCCGGGGGTTATTGTCAGCGCCGGGGTTTTCAGCCTGCCGAAAAGCCCCAGGCAGCGCAGGAGTTCCGACGTGACGAAGAGAGAAGGCAGGAAGGCGGCCCAGCCGAGGGCCAGTCCGGTCCAGCGCGTCGACAGCGTGGCCGGCTGACCGGTGTAATACCAGGCGCCGAGGCGCAGGTTCAGCAGTTCGAAAACGGCGCTGAGGGCCAGCGACCACAGGGCCAGGACCAGGACTTCCCCGGTCCTGGTGATCAGCGGGGAGCCGCCGCTCAGGCGGTAAACCAGGTTATCGGCCAGTAGCGTGTAGGCCCAGGCCGCCAAAGGGAAGAACTGGCTCTGCAACGGTTCAACGCCTGCCAGCCTGCCCGAGTAGCCGAGCAGGGTCAGGAAGATCGCGGCGTACAGCGCCGCCTTGGCTTTAGCGTCCTCGTCGAACATATTCTCCCCGGCCCGGGCTAAAAGCTGAACTTATATTTTTTCAGCCCCAGCTCTTCTCTCATAGTCAGCAGTTCCCGCTGGGTTTCCTTGTTCACGGGCACGCCCCTGTCTTTGCGGTAGAGCCAGTTAAGGTGTTCTTTCTCACCGGCCGTGTAAATGCGTTTTGCGCCGGGCATTTTTCTGGAAGCGCGCAGCTCGCGTAGAATATTGCCGGAGATCTTTTTGAACGACTTGAGCGGCGTGAAGGCTTCAATGTTTATGGCCAGGAAGAAATGGCCGAGCGGGTAGGGGATCTTTTTCCCGTTCTTATCTACGCCCAGCAGCATCTTCATGTAGGCGCCCTGCTGTAGCGCAGCCGACAGGATCTCCACCACGGCGCAGTAGCCGTAGCCTTTATACCCGCCCAGCTCCTCCCCTACCCCGCCCACCGGCACCAGCGCGGCGGTGCCCGCCACCAGGTCCTTGAGGACGGCCACGGAATCGGTCTTGGAGTTCCCCTGGCTGTCTATCACCCAGCCTTTGGGCATCTTCTTGCCCAGCTTCGCGTAGACCTCAATTTTGCCGCGCTGGGTTATGGAAGTGGCGCAGTCCAGCAGGAAAGGGAATTTCTCGTCGGTAGGGATGGCGAAGGTCAGGGGGTTGGTCCCCATCATGTTCTCTATCCCGAAAGTAGGGGCCACCGACGGCCTGGCGTTGGTGCCGGTGATCCCTATCATGCCGGCCTTGGCCGCCAGCAGCGTGTGGTAGCCGGCTATGCCGTAATGCGTGGAGTTGCGCACCGCCGTCATGCCCAGCCCGAATTTCTTCGCTTTCTTTATGGCCAGCTCCATGGCCCGCACGGCGATCACGTGGCCCATGCCGTTGTGCCCGTCGATGGTGGCGGTGGTGGGCGTTTCCCTGACCACCTCGAATTTGGTCTTAGGGAGCTGGATGCCCTGTTTTATGCGGTCGTAATAGATCGGCTTTAGGCGCGAAACGCCGTGGGAATCTATGCCCAGTTTATCCGCGGTTATCAGCACGTCGGCGCAGACGGCCGCGTCGGCCGCCGGCACGCCTATGCCCTTAAAAACGTCGCGCATGAACCTCTCCATCACGTCGAACTTTACCCACTTGGCGCCTTTCTCTATTTCCATGGTAGTGTTCCTCCTGTAAAAAAATAAATAGTTATTTCCCCTCTATCAGGTCGGCCAGCGCGGCGGCGGCTTTAAGCCCGTCGGGAATGCCGGCCTTCTTGAAATTCTCCGACATCGCTTGCGCCCGTTCCGGCTCGTTCAGCAGGGAGCGCAGGGCCGCGGACAGCGCGGCGTCGAAATCAGGGCCTTCGTCCACGCAGACGGCCGCGCCGGCCGAGGCCAGGGCCATGGCGTTGGCTTTCTGGTGCCCGCCGGCGGAACTGGGCAGCGGCACCAGGATGGACGGCTTGCGCAGGTGGACCAGCTCGGCCACCGTGCTCGCGCCGGAGCGGGCTATCACCACGTCGGCCGCGGCGTAAAGGGCGGGCATGTCCTCGCGGTAGTCGAAGACCTTGAGCCCGCGCGCGCCTTCGAGGCCCGCCTGTTCATAGGCGGCCTTTACGGTGGAGAAGTTGTTGCGGCCGGTTATGTGGACGGCCTGCATATCCCCCTTCAGGGCTTTGACGGAGTTTATGAAAGCGGCGTTAAGGCGGCGCGCGCCCTGGCTGCCGCCGAAGACCAGCGCCGTGAATTTCTCCGGCTCCAGGCCGAGTTCCGAGCGGGCGGCCGCCCTGTCCGGCGCCTTGGCGAAGGCCTCGCGTATGGGCGTCCCGGTGAGGACGGCTTTGGCCGCCAGCGCGTTCTGTACGGCGGGCAGGCCCAACGCCGCCCTGGCGCAGAAGAAGCCGGCCAGGTAATTGCCCAGGCCGAACCTGGCGTTGGATTCGTGGATGTAGACCGGCACACCGGCCAGGCGCGCCGCCAGCGCGGCCGGAAAAGCCACATAGCTGCCGGTGCCTACTACCGCGTCCGGACGGAAGTCCTTCATTATGCGGCGCGCCAGCGCCAGGGACCTGCAGAATTTTATCAGGAAGACCGCGTGGGCCAGCGGGTTCAGGCTGCGCGGCAGGGCGACCATGTCCATCTCGACGTAAGGCAGGTCCGCCTCTTCCAGGGCGGGCCGGGCCAGGTCCTCTTTTTTCACCAGGAAGACGGTCTGCCAGCCCCTGTTGCGCAGTTCCGTCGCCAGCGCGAAGCCGGGATAGAAATGTCCCCCGGTCCCGCCGGAAGCGATCAGCGCTCTTTTTCTCGTTTCCATTAATGTCCGCTCCTGTGGGCCGAAATATTGAGGATCAGGCCCACCACTATCATGGAAGACAGGATGGACGAGCCGCCGTAAGAGAAGAAAGGCAGCGGTATGCCCTTGGTCGGGATGAGGCCGATGGCCATGGACAGGTTGAAGAAGGCCTGCAGGGTCAGCGTGAGCGTAAGGCCGAAGGCCGCCAGCGAGGTGTAGAGACTGGGCGCGTTGCGGGCTATGCGCGCGCCCTTTACCAGCAGGGCGGCGAAGAGGGCCGTTATGAAAAGCCCGCCGATCAGCCCTATTTCCTCCGCCACCACGGGGAAAATAAAGTCCGTGTGCGGTTCGGGCAGGTACATCAGTTTAAGTTTGGACGCGCCCAGCCCCTTGCCGAACCAGCCGCCGGATCCCACGGCCAGCAGGGACTGCACCAGCTGGTAGCCGGTGCCGGAAGCGTCGTCCCACGGCGAGAGGAAGTTCTTGAGGCGGGCGATGCGGTAGGGCTTGCGCAGCAGCTCCTCGATCAGTACCGGCACGGCCGCCGCCAGCGGCGCGAAGATGTAACGCAGTTTCACGCCTCCGGCGAAAAAGACGGCCATCGTCACGGCGAAGAGCAGCGCCGGCGTGCCCAGGTCCGGTTCGGCGGCTATCAGGGCGAAGAAGAGCAGCGCGATGGCGAAGGGCTTCAGCAGTTCCCGCCAGTCGGCCTGTATGCGGCTGGCGCTGCGGTCGAAGAAATCGGCCAGGTACAGGATCAGCACGGGTTTGGCGAACTCGCTCATCTGCAGCTTCATGAAGCCGAGCGGGATCCAGCGGCGCACGTGGGCCACCGGCGGCATCAGCAGCGTCAGGGCCAGCAGGACCAGCGTCGCTATCACCGCGGGTTTTATGTAGTGGCGCACTTTTTCCAGGTCCAGGCGGGCCGCCGCGGCCATCAGGCCGAAGCCCATCAGCATATAGAGGGCCTGTTTCTTGGCGTAGAACAGGGAGGCGAAGCCTTTGTTCACGGCATAGAGGGCGCTGGCGGAATACAGGAACACCAGCCCCATCACCAGCAGTATCAGGACTATGAAGAAAAAAGGGTAGTCCACGTACTTCAGGCTGCGGTTGGTTATGACGTTGTAGGAAAGTTTTATCCGTTTAGAAGCGTAATCCATAGGCGGGCTCTAGAGCTTCCCCACTAAAGTTTTGAACTTGCGGCCGCGGTCTTCGAAATCCTTGAACTGGTCGAAGGAGGCGCAGGCCGGGGAGAACAGGGCGATGTCGCCGGGCGACGCCAGGTCGAGGATGTTGCGGCAGGCGTTCTCCAGGGTGAGGGAGGTTATGATCGGCGCCGCGCCGGCCAGCTCCAGCTCTATTTTAGGGGCGGCGGCTCCTATGGTCAGTACGCCCCTGACGCTTTGGCGGATAAGCGGGAGGAGCGGCGCGTAGGGATTGCCCTTGTCGAGCCCGCCGAGTATCAGCCAGACGTTCTTTTTTTGGCCCAGGGCCTTCAGGGCCACCAGGGTGGAATCCACGTTGGTGGCTTTGGAATCGTTGACGAAACTGACGCCGCGGACCTTGCCGGCGGGTTCTATGCGGTGCTCCACCCCTTTGAAGGCGGCGAAAACTTTTTTCAGGCCGGACCGGCCGGCGCCGGCCGCCAGGGCCATGAGGCCCGCGCACATGGCGTTCTCCAGATTGTGGGCGCCGGGCAGGGGCGGCGGCTCTACGCTGAAGGCCGCCCGGCCGGTTTTGAAGAAGAGTTTCCCGCCGGAGACCCAGGCGGCCAGTTTTCCCCCCGCGCGTTTGGAGGAAAAGAAAAGAGTTCTCGACGGGCATTTCTTCGCGAGGCGGCGCACCGCCGGGTCCTCGTAGTTGAAGACGCAGGCCGAAGACTTGTCCTGGTGTTCGAAAACCCTGGCCTTGGCGGCCACGTAGGCGGCCATGCTGCCGTGGTGGTCCAGGTGGTCCGGGGTGATGTTGAGCACGCAGGCCACGGCCGGCTTTATGAAAGTGCTGTCCTCCAGCTGGTAGCTGGAAAGCTCCATCACCACGGCGTCGCCGGCGCGCGCCCCGGCGGCCACGGCGGCCGCGGGGACGCCGACGTTGCCGCAGACCAGCGCGCGGCCGCGCGGGCGCAGCGCGGCTTTCATAAGCTCGCCCAGGAGCACGGTGGTGGTGGTCTTGCCGTTGGTGCCGGTCACGGCCAGCAGTTTGCCGGCTGAAAAGGCCAGCGCCGTTTCTACTTCGCTGAAGATCGGGATCTTGCGCTTATTAAGCGCGGCTATGAGCGGATTGGCATGGGGCAGCCCGGGGCTTTTAACGGCGAAGCCGCAGCCGAAAGCCGAGCGGCTGTGGCCGCCGGTTTCCACTTTCACCCGGCGCTCCAGCCCGGCCAGTTTGTCTTTGATCTCCGCGGCGCTCTTTTTTTCAGTCAGCAGTACGTCGAAGCCGCGCCCGGCCAGGAGGTTGGCGCAGGCAACGCCGGACTTGCCGGCGCCTATGACCAGCGCCCTCTTGCCTTTGAAGTCTTCCGGCGTGAACATGGTTACCTTATCTTCAGCGAGGACAGCGCTATCAGCGCCAGCATGATGCCGGCGATCCAGAACCGGACCGTCACTTTCGATTCGGCTATACCCTGCAGCTCGAAATGGTGGTGGATGGGCGCCATCAGGAACAGGCGCTTCTTGTTGCGCAGCTTGAAGGAGCCCATCTGCAGTATTACGGACAGCGTCTCCAGGAGAAAGATCCCGCCGGCCACCGGCAGCAACAGTTCCTGTTTGACGGCGATGGCCGCGGTGCCGATGGCGCCGCCGAGGAAAAGGGAACTGGTGTCGCCCATGAAAACTTCCGCGGGATGCGCGTTGAACCACAGAAAGCCCAGGCAGGAACCGATCATCGCGGCCAGGAAGACGGCTATTTCGCCCGCTCCCTCCACATAGATTATCTTCAGATAGGAGGCCACTTTTACGTTGCCGGCGGAATAGGCCAGTATGGCGAAGGTCAGCGCCGCGAACACGATGGAGCCGGCGGCCAGGCCGTCCAGCCCGTCGGTAAGGTTCACCGCGTTGGAGGAACCTATTATTATTATCATCGCCAGGGCCGCGTAAAGGAAGCCCAGGTTCAGGTAGAGCTCTTTGGTGTAAGGGATGGAGAGCCAGGTGGCGTACTGCGCGTTGGGCGGGTTGGCGGCCAGGTAGCCTACCACGCCGAGCGCGGCGAAGATCTGCAGGGAGAATTTAAAGGCCGAGGACGCGCCTTTCGGGTTCTTTTTCACCAGCTTGGTATAGTCGTCCATCCAGCCGGCGAAGGCCAGCACCACGGTGGTGAACAGGAGCAGCAGGATGAAGCGGTTGTCCAGGCGGGCCCAGAGCGCGGTAGCGACCAGCAGCGTCAGGAATATAAGCAGGCCGCCCATGGTGGTGGTGCCGTGTTTGGCCAGATGGGTTTGCGGGCCGTCGGTGCGCTGCACCTGGCCGATCTTGTAGGTGCGCAGTTTGGCTATCAGCCAGGGGCCCACGGCCAGGCTCAGCAGGAAGGAGGTCATAAGCGCCCCGCCGGCCCTGAAGGTGATGTACTGGAGGACGTTAAGGGGGCTGAAGAAATCTTTCAGGTAGTGTGCGTAATAAAGCATAGTCTCCTTCTGTCGGCCGGAATGCGGTCAAAACGGTCCCGTGCCTTATTTATATTTTATTATTTTTATAGCGGCTTGTGCCGAAGGACCTATGTTTATTGAGGGCCAATGGCTCATGCGGCCTGGCGGCTGGCCTTATATAATATAGTCGTGAATAAATTTTATTCCTCAGCCGTCCTTTTGTTCCCCCTGCTGTTTTTAACGGGTCCCGCGGCCGCTTTGCGGCTCGAGAATACCGGCGCCGCCGATATCCCGGCCGTCGAACTGCCGGCAGTTGCCGCTCCTGTTCGCGCCGGGGGTGTAAAAGAGTGGACTGTGCTTATCTACGTGAGCGCCCGCAATAACCTGGGGCTGGAGGCCATAAAGGACGTCAACGAGATGGAAGCCGCCGGCTCCACGGACAGGATCAATGTCGTGGCGGAAATGGGCCGCATAAAATGCGACCCGCCTTTTAACCCCTTTGCCAGCGTTCAGGAACCCGTGCCGCCGCAGGCGGACTGGACCGGCTCGCGCCGCTTTCTGCTGGTCAGGGACTCCGACCCGCTTAAAATAAACTCTCAGGTCCTGGCGCATTATCCGGAAGCCGACATGGGCGACTGGAAACATCTGGCCGAGTTCATCGCCTGGGGCAAGGCCACCTACCCGGCCAGGAAATATATGCTGATAATAGGCGGCCACGGCAGCGGCTGGCGCGGCGTAAAACCCCCTCCCGGCGCCGCCCGCGGTATTTCCTACGACGAGCCCTCCGGCAACCATATTTCGCCGGCGGAACTCGCGGCGGCTATCAAGGCCGGCGGCGGCGTGAACGTGTACGCCTCGGACGCCTGCCTGATGCAGACGGTGGAGGTGCTCTACGATCTGAGGGCTTCCGCCGAGTATGTGGTGGGGTCGCAGGAGGCTACTCCCGGCAGCGGCTATAACTACGAGGTCTTCCTGAAGGCCCTGGCGGCCAACCCCGGCGACGCGCTGACGGCGGCGCGCAGCATTGTGGCGGGTTTTGCCGGCTACTACGGCGGGCTGAAACAGTCGGTCACCATGTCCATCGTGCGGCCGGCGCTGGCGGCCGAACTGGCGGGCAAGCTGGACAAGTTCGCGCGGCTGGTGGCGGCGTCCCCGGCGGATATGAAGCTTTACCACGAAAAGAAATTCGGCCTGCGCTCTTTCGACGACGAGGACGCGCGAGACCTCTACCAGCTGATGCAGCTTTATTACAATAACAGCGCGACGCCGGCGGTGAAGGAACAGGCCAGGGACGTCATCCTCTTCCTCGCCGATAAGTTCGTGACCGAGAACGACGCCGTGGGTTATAAGTCCAATGGCGCCTACGGTGTGTCCGTCTATTTCCCCGTCTTCGACCTCAACTACAAAACTAAATACGAATACCTCTCCTTCGCCCGGGCCACCTACTGGGACGAAATGCTCCGCGCCGTCATGGCCGCGAAAAAAATAAATTAATACCGGGTTAAGCGCCGCGCTATAAATATTTGCGGATCTTTTCCAGGAGCACCTCTTTTTTAACCGGTTTCAGCAGGTAATCCGTGCAGCCCGCTGCCAGGCATTTATCTATGTTTGCCCGGTCGTCGTGCGCGCTGCAGGCTATCACGGGGACCGATCTGCCGCAGGTCATGTTCCTGAGTTCCTTTACCGCGGTAAGGCCGTCCATCACGGGCATTTCCATATCGAGGAGGATCAGTGAGAAGACGGCACGGTTCAGCATTGCCAGCGCTTCTTTCCCGTTAGCGGCCCGGTAAAGGCGCAGCCCGGCTTCCTCCTTGAGATGCAGTTCCACCAGCGCCACGTTGTCGGAATCGTCGTCGACAATAAGGACCTTGCGCCGGGTATCCAGCCACTTATCCAGCGCCTCGTAAAGCGTCTTTTTCTTAAGTGGCTTCGTGATATGGGCGTTCATGCCGAAGGACAGCGATTTGGTTATGTCGCTGTCCAGGCCGTGCGCCGTAAGCGCGATGATGGGCGTCTTTTTATAGGCCTCCGTTTTACGCAGCTGGAAGGCGGCTTCATAGCCGTCCATTTCCGGCATCTGTATGTCCATTAAGACCAGGTCGTAGTTAAAGGCCGCGCATTTTTCCAGCGCTTCCCGTCCATTGGCCGTTATATCCAGTTTATAGCCGGCTTTTTCCAGCAGCAGCCTGACCAGGTTCTGGTTATCCGCATTGTCCTCGGCCACCAGTATGCGCAGGTGGGAATAGTCGCGTTCAGGCGCCGCCGCGGCCGGCGCGGCCTGGGGCGCGGCCAGGCTGAAAACCTTGAGGATGGTGTTAAAAAGGGTGGAGCGGGTGATGGGCTTTGAGAGGAAAGCGGACACCGCCGGCTTGACGCTTTCGGGAATGGTCTCTACTCTCGAGGAGAGCATCATTATTTTGGCTTTTCCTGCGGCGCCGCCCGCCGCTTCGGCTATGAACTGCTCGCCGTTCCCTCCCGGCATCTGGTGATCCACTACCAGCAGGTCGAATTTCTCGCCGCGGTTAAGGACTTCAAGGGCTTCAGGCATGCTGCGGGCCGAAACCGTGACGAAACCCCAAACCGACATATTCTGCGCCAGTATTTCCAGGCTGTCCGTGTTGTCGTCCACCAGCAGCGCGCGCATGCCGGAGAATGAAACATGCTCCTCCTGGCTGGCCCGTACCTCAGGAGCGGCTTCGAATGGCAGCCGGAAACTGAAGACGGAGCCCTTCCCCTCCGCGCTCTCAAGAGAAATTGACCCGCCCATAATTTCCGCCAGGGCCTTTGAAATGCTCAATCCAAGCCCCGTGCCGCCGAACTTGCGCGTGCTGGAATCGTCCACCTGGGAGAATTTCCGGAAAAGCTTTTTCTGGTTCTCAGGGGAGATGCCTATGCCGGTATCCGCCACCGAGAAGGCCAGCCAGCTGTCTGCCTCGCCTTTCAGCAGCTCGGCGCTTATCTTGATCTGGCCCTTGAGCGTGAACTTGAAGGCGTTGCCAACCAGGTTTATAAGGATCTGGCGCAGGCGGTTCCCGTCGCCCAGGCTGGCTGCCGGGATGTCCGTGGAAACCTTCAGGATCAGTTCCAGACCCTTGGCGGCGGCGCGCTGCGCGAACATTTCCGCGACGCTTTCAGCCACCTGCCTCGGGTCGTACGGTGTCTTTTCGATCTTGAGCAGGCCCGCCTCTATTTTAGAGATGTCGAGGATGTCGCTTATTATAAAAAGCAGGGCGTCGGCTGAACGCTGTATGGTCTGCAGGTGCCGCTTCTGGTCTTCGTCCAGGCGGCCGTCCAGCAGGATCTCCGCCATGCCGATGATGGAATTCATGGGCGTGCGTATCTCGTGGCTCATATTGGCCAGGAAGTCGCTTTTGGCCCGGTTGGCGGCCTCGGCGGCCTCCCTGGCCTTAAGCTGGGCGGTCTCTATGCCTTTGCGGGCCGTTATGTTGACCAGCACGGCCAGTACCGCCGGCGCGCCTTCATAGACGATGGGAGCGCTCTTTACCATTATATTCAGGATCTTGCCCGACTTCGTCGCGAATTCTATTTCGTAATCCCCTGGTACAACGCTCTCGCCCCTTTTATACATCGCCGCAAGAATAGCTGTCTTCGATGCCTCCGTGATAAAAGTGAAAATAGGGCTGCCGACCAGTTCCTCGCGCGTGTACCCGGAGATCGTTGTGCCTATATCGTTCACGTAGAGTATGCGGCCATCCCTGTGTATCAGCACGGTTTCCGGTGCGTTGTTGGCGATGGCCGCGTAGCGGCTCTCGCTTTCCCGCAGGGCGTCGGCTGCTTTTTTGCTTTCCGTGATGTCACGCAGTATGCCGACCGAGTGCCACTCGCCCTGGAGCTTAACTTTGGCCAGAGAGAGTTCTACGTCTATCTCCGTCGCATCTTTTCTCAGCGCAACCAGCTCATAAGTTTTCCCAGCGGAGGCGCCATCTCCGTCTTCCCGGAAGGCCGCGCAGACCTTTTTGTACGCCTCCCGGAAGCGTTCCGGCGCCATAAGTTCCTGCAGGTTCTTTCCCATGGCTTCCGCTTCCGTCCAGCCCAGTATCCGCTCGGCGGCCGGATTCCAGAAGTAAAGAGCGCCTGAATTATTCATCATAAGTATGGCGTTATGCGCGCCCGTGGTAAGGGCGCGGAAGGTGGCGTCCTTCTCGGCCAGGCGCTGCTCATCCTGCTTGCGGCCCGTTATGTCCTCTTTTATGCCCAGAAACTTGATAATATTGCCGTGTTCGTCCCTTATCCCGGTAATAGCCGCGGACTCCCAGAAATAACCCCCGTTCTTTTTTTTATTTTTAAATTCCCCGTGCCAGGTGCCGCCGGCGCATATCGTATGCCATAATTCTTTGTATTTCTCCGCCGACATTTCGCCCGATTTCAGTATCCTCGGGTTTTTGCCGACCGCCTCTTCAAAGGTGTAGCCGGTAATTTCGCAGAATTTAGGGTTCACATACTCTATCTGCCCCAGGGTGTCGGTAATTACAAAACTTGCCGGGCTCTGCTCCGCGGCTATGGAGAATAACTTAAGCTTTTCTTCGGCCTGCTTGCGCCCGGTGACGTCGCGTTCTACCGAGACCGCCATGCGCTTGCCGTCTATGTGCAGATCGTGTCCGGCCGCCTCTACGATGAAGACCGAGCCGTCCTTGCGTTTATGCCGGACTTCGAAGCTGATGCCGTCCCCGGCGTGCGGGGCGCGGACCTTCGGCATCAGCGAGTCCGCTGTCGAGGCGCTTTCGTTGAGCAGCGAGGCCGGCTTGCCCACGATCTCTTCGCGTGAATAGCCGAACATCCTCAGGGCGGCCGCGTTGGCGTCCCTGATGATGGGCTCGCCTTCCGGCGGCACTTCGAACATGAGTATGGAGTCACGGGCCTGCTGAAAAAAAAGGTCGCGGGCGTCCCTGGCCGTTTTCAGGGCGTCCTCGCCCAGCCGGCGCTCCGTCGTGTCGTTAAACGCTACCACTAGGCCCAGGATCCTGCCGTTCTCTATTACCGGGGCGGTGGCGCAGTCTATATGAATAAGGCGCCCGTCTTTGGCGCAGAAAACTTCTTCGGTGAACTTTTTGCTGAGGCCGGTCCGCAGGGTTTCCAGCAGCGGACAACTTTCCCCGGGGTTGGGCGACCCGTCAGGCCTGGCGTAGTGAAAAACCGTGTGGGAATTCTTGCCTTTTACATCTTCGGCTTCGTAGCCCAGCATCTTCCTGCCGGCCCGGTTCATGAAAACCACCGTGCCGTCCGTGTCGGACAGGTAAACCCCGTCGGGCACGGCGTCGAGCAGGTCCTCTTTGTCTTTGCTACCGTTCAGATTGAACCAATC
>MGUD01000013.1:40552-93299 GCA_001799795.1 Elusimicrobia bacterium GWC2_61_19 | reverse complement strand
ACTTCCCTGTATAATACAATAAGTTTACGTTAACCACAATCAGACTTAAAAAAACAAAAACCGCCGGCTTTCCGGCGGTCTGTCCTCCCTGTGGCGGCGGGGTGCTAGGGATTTAACCCTTCGATGATCCGCTCGAATTTCATGGAGCGGGAGGCTTTTATGAGGAAGGACCCTTTGCCCGCGGAGATAAGCGAGCGCGCCTCTGGAAGCCAGTCTTCCAGGGTTTCGCCGAACTCCATGCTGCTCCCCCCGGCCCTGCAGTAAGCGGCGGCCGCGGCTTTCATCTCGGGGCCGGCCAGGAAGACCTTCTCGGCGCCCATGTGGGCCAGGGCGGCGCCCAGGTCGGTGTGATAATGGGCGGAATGTTTTCCCAGTTCCTTCATGTCGCCCAGCATAAGGTAGAGCGGTCTCGGCTTATCGCCCATCTCTTTAAGGGCGGAGGCCATGGACTGCGGGTTGGCGTTGTAGGCGTCCAGGATCACCGTCGCCCCGCCGATATGCAGTTCCTGCAGACGCATGGGCGGCGGCGTGTAGTTCTCCAGGCCTTTGCGTATGGCCGCGAAATCCAGCCCGGCCGCTATGGCCGCCGCCGCCGCCGCCGCGGCGTTGTAATAATTATGCCCGCCGGCGTGCGGCAGATCTATCTCCATCAGTACGCCGTCGTATTCCAGTTTCAGGTGTCTGCCTTCCAGTATGCGCACGTCGGCCTCGGGGTCCCTGCCAAAGGTCAGTTTGTTCAACTTGCGCCCGTTCAGCCGCGACAGATACCTGTCGTCGTAGTTATAGACCAGCACGCCGCCCGGCGCCAGACAGTCGGCTATTTCGGTCTTGGTCTCGAATATGGTTTCCATCTCACCGAAGTGTTCCAGATGCGACGGGCCGATATTGGTGATCACCCCGCAGGTAGGCCTGGCCACGCCCGCTATTTCCCTGATATCGCCGCGGCGCGAGGCGCCCAGTTCGAAAACCCCGAACTTATGCTCCGCCGTCAGCTCCAGCAGCGACAGCGGCAGGCCGAACTGGTTGTTGAGGTTGCCCGGGTTGCAGCAGGTCTCCCCTCCCGCCGAGAAAATGCTCATGAGCATTTCTTTGGTGGTGCTCTTGCCGTTGGACCCGGTGATGGCCGTCAGCGGGATAGCGAAGCGCTGCCTGTGCCAGGCCGCCAGGGCCTGCAGGGCCTTAAGCGTGTCCTCCACCGCCACCACGGAGGCGGGCAGGTCGCGCAGCCCGGCCAGGGCGTTTTCGCGGACCAGCCAGCCGCTGACGCCCAGCGGGAGGGTTTTTGCCAGGAGATCGTGGGCGTCATGGGAGGCGCCTTTTAAAGCCCAGAAGAAAGCCCCGGCCTTGAGGCTGCGCGTGTCTGTGGCGAAGCTGTTAAAGGGCGTTTCAGGTTTCCCTTTTATCAGTTTTCCATTTACGGCCTGCGCCAGCTGCCCGAGATTGATCTGAAGGTTCATATCTTCCCCATTATTAAGCGGCCGGCGGTCGGCCGGCGGCCTTTTCCAATATCGCCGCCGTCGCGGCTTCGGTGTCGCTGAAGTGCACGGTGCGGTCTTTCAGTATCTGGTATGTTTCGTGGCCCTTGCCCGCTATCAGTATTATATCGCCTTTGCGGGCCTGCGCCACGGCCCGCGCGATGGCCGTCCCCCGGTCCGGTATTATTTCGTAGTTGTCGAACTGTCCCTTTATGCCCAGTTCTATGTCGGCGAAGATCTGTGCGGGGTCTTCCGTGCGCGGGTTGTCGCTGGTCACTATGGCTATGTCGCTCAGGCCGCAGGATACTTTGCCCATGGGCGCCCGCTTGGTGCGGTCCCTGTCGCCGCCGCAGCCGAACACGGTTATTATCCGGGCATGCGGCAGCAGTTTAAGGCCGGACAGGACGTTCTCGAGGGCGGCGTCGGTATGGGCGTAGTCCACGAAGACGGTGAAGTCCTGCCCGGCGTCCACCCGTTCGAGGCGCCCCGGGACGTTCTTCAGCGCTTCCACGCCGCCGACGGCCGCGCGCAGGGCTATCCCGCCGGCCGCCGCCGAGGCCAGGGCGGTCAGGGCGTTGTAGATATTGTGCCGCCCGAGCAGGTTCAGCCGTACCGGCAGCCTTTCCCCGCCGGCGACGAGGGTGAAACTGGAATGATCCTCCCGCACCTCGATGTTTTCGGCCCGGAGATCGGCGGGGGCGTCTATGGCGAAGGTTATGATGCGCAGCTTTCCCCCCAGACCTTCGATCAGGGCGGGGGCGCGTTCGTCGTCGGCGTTTATGACGGCGCAGCGGTCTTTCTTGGGCGAGCGGGCGAGGAGTTCGAACAGGCGCGCCTTGGCGCTGAAATAGCTTTCCCTGTCCTTGTGGAAGTCCAGGTGGTCGCGCTGGAGGTTGGTGAACGCGGCCACGTCGAAAGCCACGTCCTCCACCCGGCCCAGGGCCAGCGCGTGCGAGGACACCTCCAGGACCGCCGCCGCGGCGCCCGCCGAGACCATTTTTGAAAGCAGTTCCTGCAGCGTGTGGGCGAACGGGGTGGTGTTGGCGGCCGCGGCCAGCACGCGCCCGTCCACGCGGTAATCTATGGTGCCGACCACGCCCGGCCTGGCGCCGGCGCGCGCCAGCACGCTTTCCAGCAGGTAAGCCGTGGTGGTCTTGCCCTTTGTGCCGGTGATACCGAATATTTTAAGTCTGGCGGAGGGCTGCCCGTAAAAATTGGCGGCCGCTTTTGAAAGCGCCAGGGACAGGTCCCCGGTCCTGAGGAACACGGCGTCCGGGAAAGCCGCGCGCGCCGGCGCCGGGGCATCGGCCGCGCTGATGACCGCCGCCGCGCCTTTTTCCAGGGCCTGGCGGATGAAGACCTCGCCGCTGGTCTTCGTCCCCGGCAGCGCGAAGAACAGGGCGCCGGGACCGGCCTGCCGGGAGTCGTTGACGACGGCGGTGATGTCCGGGTCCGGGCCGGCGTGCTTTATACCTGAATTTTCCAGGATGCGGGACAGCTTCATGTCTAGATGATAGAAAATTTGTGGCGTGCGGGAATACTTAGGACTCGTTTAGTCGGAGACGGGTTTTTCGGGACCGGTCTTCGCCTTTCGCAGGATGGGGGTGTCCGGGGCGAGGCCTTTGAGGGTTATGATCTTTTTAGCTATCTCCTGGAAGGCGGGCGCCGCCGTTTCTCCGCCGTAGGTCAGCCCCTTCGGGTTGTCCAGGATCACCAGGATGGTGTAGCGCGGTTCCGCCACAGGGAAGAAACCGGCGAAGGACGCGACGTTCTTGCCGGTGAGGTACTTGCCCGTGCGGGGGTCGATCTTTTTCGAGGTGCCCGTCTTGCCGGCTATGGAGTAGCCGGGCACCGCGGCGTTCTTGCCGGTGCCGTTCTCCACCACGCTGCGCAATATGCGTTTTACCCGCCCGGCTATGCCGGGAGGTATCACCTGCCGTATCACCACGGGCTCGCTGCGGAAGACTTCCTCCCCCTCGAATTCGGTCACCCGCTCCACCAGGCGCGGTTCATAGAGCCTGCCGCCGTTGGCGATGGCGGAGTAGGCGTTGATCACCTGCAGCGCCGTGGCGGCGATGCCGTGGCCGTACGAGCCCACGGCCAGATCTATCTGTTTGAAGCGTTCCAGCGGCCGCAGGATACCGGCCGATTCGCCCGGGAAGCCGAGCCCCGACTTGGCGCCGAACCCGAAAGCTTTTATGTAGAGGTAAAAATCCTGTACGCCCAGCTTCAGGCCGATCTTCGCCGTGCCAATATTGGAGGAGCGCTCTATCACTTCCGACAGGGTCAGGGTTTTATCCGGTTCGTGGTCGTGCAGGGTGATCCTGCTGTTGAAAGCCCAGGCGCCGTTCTCACAGTAGAAAGTATCGCGCTCGCTCACCGTGCCCTTATCCAGCGCGGCGGCCAGCGTGATGGCCTTGAACGTCGAGCCGGGCTCGTACACCCACTCCACGGGCTGTATCTTCTCCAGGTCGCGCGGCCAGGTGGCCATCGCCAGGATCCTGCCGGTCTGCGGGTCCTGCACCAGCGCCATGCCCAGTTCGGCGCGGTTCTTCTCGACGGTCCGCTTTATGGCCTCCTGCGCGAAGAACTGTATGTTCTTGTCCAGGGTGAGGTGGAGATCGCGGGGGCGGCCTTCTTTCTCGAATTTGTCCTGGAAGATAACGCGCCCGGCGGCGTCGCGTACCACTTCGCGGCGGCTTACGCGCCCGGTGAGCACCTTGTCGTAAAGCAGTTCCAGCCCGGCGAGGCCCCGGTCCTGCCGGGTCACGCCGATGATGTTGCGGGCCAGGTCCCCGGACGGGTAATAGCGGTTCTGCACCGGCTCCAGGGTGACGCCTTTGAGGTTAAGGGCTTTTACCGCCTCGTACTCGGCGCGGTTAAGGCTTTTTTTTACGGGGACGAAGTTCTTGCCTTTCCGGTACTTGTCCCGGAAGGCGGGAGGCAGACTGAGCGCGCGGGTCAGGGCGCTGACGGCCCGGGCCGGATCCTTGAGGTCCTTCTTGAACAGGCCCGCGTTCCAGGCCACTATGGATTCGGCCAGCAGTTCCCCGCCGGCGTCGAAGACGCGGCCCCTGGGGCCTATCTCCGACACGGTCCTGTTGAATTCCCTAGAAGCGGTCGCTGAAAGATTTTCGTGACGTACGGTTTGCAGCCAGAACAGGCGCGCGCCAATCATCAAAGCCGGAACGCCGGCTATATAGGCGCAGATGCGTATTCTTGATTTTAAGGTTTTGGCTATCATGGGCTCGCGCGACGCCGGCGAGGCCGGTTTCCCCGTATATGGGGATCTGGTCGAACAGGGTCTTCAGGGTCTTTATTTCCGCCATCAAGTGCCTCTGGCCGATGGCTGCGCCGTGCTGGCCGCGGCCGGCCGGCGGACGGGATCAGGAAGCTTTGTTGAGACGGAAAAGCTTCGCGAGCCAGCCGCGCCCTTCTTTTTTCACGTCCTGCGCCCCGTCCAACAGCACGATGGCGCCGGGTTCCGGATAGACCATGCCCAGCTTTACGGCCTCGGCCTCGAGTTTCTCCGGCGACAGGGAAGTCTGTATTTCCTTTTTCAGGTAGGTGTTGGCGCTTTCCAGATCTTTAATTTCCCGGCGGAGTTTTTCAATGGTGTAGCCGAGCCGGACCGCCTGCACGTTCTCCCACGCGAACAGGAAGAATACCGCGCAGAGAGCGCCGAGCGCCGCCAATCTCAGGTTCCTTGTCTTCTTGAGCATATACGTGTTGCCTTTACGCCGAAGTTTATTCCATGCTGAACAGTTCTATCCGCTTTATGCCGTGTTTCTCCCAGAGGTAGAATATCTTGGTGGGAGACATGGCCGACTTCAGGCCGGTGAACTTCGTCCGCGCCGTCCTGCCCGACAGCAGTTTATTGAACTTCGCCCCCGCTCTAAGGATGTTTTCAGGATACATAACGCCTCCTTATCCTCTTACAGTTTTTCTATGACCCTCAGTTTCGCGCTGCGCGCCCTCTTGTTGGAGGAGATCTCCTCCTCCGAGGGCTTTACCGGCTTGCGTGTCACCAGTTCCCACCCGCCCATCTTCGCCATTATGCGGAACGTCTCTTTGACTATGCGGTCTTCCAGGGAGTGGAAGGTTATGATCCCCAGCCTGGCCCCGGGTTTGAGCAGCGGCATGATCTTCTGTATGCCGCGCGTGAGATTGTCGAATTCGTAGTTGACCGCCACCCGCAGCGCCAGGAAGGTCTTGGTGGCCGGGTGGATCTTCTCCCCCCTGGCCGGCGCCACGCGCTCTATCAGGGCGCTCAGTTCCGCCGTGGTCTCGAGCGGTTTGGTGCGGCGGGCTTCCAGCACCGCGCGGGTGATGCGGCCGGAATGCCGTTCGCCGCAGACGCGGATGAGGTGCTCGATCTGTTCGTAGGGCCACTGGTTGATGATCGTATAGGCGGTCAGCGGGTTGTCCGGGTTGATGCGCATGTCCAGCGGGCCGTCGTGCTTCAGGCTGAATCCGCGGGAGGGCTTGTCGAAGTGCAGAGAGGAGATCCCCAGGTCGAACAGGGCGCCGGAAAGCGTCCTGATCCCCTCGCGCGCCACTATCTCGTCGATATTGGCGAAATTGCCCTGGGCTATCTTCACGCGGGCGCCGAAAGACTTCAAATTGTTAGCCGCTACGCCGGCCATCTCCGGGTCCCAGTCTATGCCGAGCACGCTGGCTTCCGCAGGCAGCGCGTTGAGCAGGCGCGCGGTGTGCCCGCCCATGCCCAGCGTGGCGTCGACGTAGGTCCCCTTATGCTCGGTGATCAGCAGGTTAACGGTCTCGTCGGCCAGTACCGATACGTGCGAGTATTCGGTCATAGGTCGAAGATCTTGCTGAACTTTTCGAACGAGGGTTCCATCACGTCTTTGCTGTATTTTTTCCAAGCCTGCGCATCCCATATTTCAGCCTTATTGCCAACGCCGCGTATCAGGATGTCCTTCTTGAGAGAAGCATACGCTTTCTGATTTTGCGGCACTAAGATCCTGCCCTGCTCGTCCAGGTGGGCGTCGGTCGCGTTGCCGAAGAAGAAGCGTTTGAAGGCGCGCTCTTCTTCTTTATTCTCGGACTTGAAGATCTCCATGTTGTTGGCGATCAGTTCTTCCCACTTCGACGGCAGAAAAATGTAGAGGCAGCGGTCGAGGCCTATGCTCAGCATGAAATAGTTCTTGTCTTCCTTGTGCAGCTCATCGCGGAAGCGCGACGGGATGAAGACGCGGCCCTTCGCGTCCATCACGTATGAATATTCTCCGTAGAGTGAGCTCATGGCTTTAATTAAATCTGTTCTTCTCACTTACAAGTTTACAACATTATTAACCACAAAAAAACACTGTTCACCACTTTCCACCACTGGAATAGAAGTATACAGCATGCCCCTCCCCTTGTCAATACCTTGGGCAAAAAGAGCTTGTTCTAGCTGTATATTTTGTATTCAGGGGGAGGATGAAAAGGCAAAAAACAGGGGTTGATTTATATCAACCCCTATATATAGGAATATATAATAAGGCGGGAAGGTTATCTGTTAATGCCGGAGATCTTGCCGGTCTTAAGGTCGTAGCGCCAGGCGTATTCAAGGGAGGAAAGTTTGTTGTAGGGCATACCGTAGGCCTGGTAAAGCGACTGCGCCGCCGGTTTCCCCTCCCGCAGGTTCTTGCAGAAAACGTAGAAGGCGTCGCCGGCTTTCAGGTTCATCAGGAAGCGGACCACGCTGTAGGACTGGGCGTACCAGAGGCGCACGTTGTCCTCGTCGGCGCCCTGCAGGTTCTCGATGCGCACCATATCCCCCAGTTTAAAGCCGTTGCCGCGCTGGAGCAGCGCCAGGTTCTGGGACAGCCAGGCCGGCGTGGAGAAGCCGCGTTCGGACTGTATGTAGGTGGCCACGCCTTCGCTCAGCCAGAGCGGGCTGGGGTTGGAGGCGGGAAAAAAGCTGTCGAAATAAATATGGGTGAGTTCGTGCGCCAGTATGCCGAAGGCCTCGTCGCTCTTGTAGAGGTAGATCTTGCGTTCGCTCAGGGACGCGGCGCCGCCGGACCAGGCCGGCCGGCCCGTGATGCGCCGGTAGGTGTCCTGGCTCTGCGAGAAAAAAATGAAGACTTTCTTTTCGCGCGACCACGGCGAGAAGGCCACCAGGTCGAGCATGATGTTGCCGTGCAGGGCTTCCACCGTTTCCTGCAGTTCGTCCGAGACTTCGGAGCCTTCCTCGTACACCACGAAGTGCCGCGTCACCTTCATGGCGAAGCCCCCGGGGGCCGGCGGGTAGCGCTCTTCGCCGCCGGCGCGCCCGGCGGGGATGGCGATCCTTTCCCCCTCCGAATGCTCCGGCATCATACCGGCGGCGGGAATATCTTTTATGTCGGAGCCGGGCCTGACCAGGTTCATGGAACTTTGCGGGGGCAGCGGCGCCGGGGTTTGCGGGACTCCCGGGTAGGCCGGCTGGGCCGGCGGGAGCTGCGGGTTCTGGAGGTTGCGCTTGAGCACGGCGGCGGGCGAGGAGGCGGACGACAGCGGGTTCTTGCCTATCTTGAACTTCTTGAGCATGGACATATCTTCGTTCATGTACTGGTACATAAAAAGCCCCCAGAGCCCTAGTACCAGGCCCCAGAAGACTATACGCAGTTTAGAAAGAATATCCATCGTTAAGGGAACTAACGGTCCGGGAGTTCCGCAGCTCCAGGACACCGGCCGCTACCGCTGCGAGTCGCGCACCTTTACTATCATCTCGGCCATGGCCGACGTGAACATCGAGAAGAAGATTATGAAAACGGCCTGCGTGGCCGCCATGCCCCAGAGCTGGGCGCCCATGCCGCCGCCTTCGCCGTAGGCCACGGCGCGGATATAGTACAGGGCGAGCATAAGGCCGGACGCGGCGAGGGCCGTCAGGAAAACCTGCCATTTTTTCATGTACATGGCGCTGGCGGACGGCGCGGTGAGGAAGAGCAGCCACATGGGGGCCCAGTACGGGGACAGCAGGTAGAAAAGGACGGCGCTGACGCCCAGGTTTATCCAGACGGTGACGGCGCGGCTCCAGCGCATGAAGCGGTAGACGTTCTTGCCCAGCCAGTAGTTGGCGGCGAAGGCCGCCGCCAGTATGGAGAAGGAAGCGTAGGTGACGAAGGGCTCCGGCTCCGAGAAGAAGATGGCGAAGAGTATCAGTATGACGGCGAAGGGCGTGAAGTAATAATTCAGTATGTGCATAAGTCTCCCGGGTTAAATTTACTGCCGCTTCGTGAAAACAAGTATATGGCGGTCGCCCGCTTCTCCCGGCAGCCTGTAGGAGAAAGTTTCCGAAAGTTCCCCCCGCGCTTTTGCCAGGGCGGCCTCTACCGCCGGCCGGGGCTGCGCCAGCTGGGCGGCGCTCTGCCAGGCCAGGAAGCTTCCGCCCTTAACCAGTATATTTAAGCATTGGGGCAGGATGTTTTCAAGCTGTCCCATCGCGCGCTCGATCACGGCCGCGTAGCGGGTCTCGCTGCCGGGGCCGCCTTCGCCGACCCGCCGGTTGAAGACCGCGACGTTGCGGGCGCCCATGGCGGCGGCCGCCTCGCTCAGGAAGTCGCAGCGCCTGACGCGCGAATCCAGCAGCTGGAAATTGAATTCTTCCAGCGCCGCCGCCAGCGCCAGGCCGGGGAACCCCGCGCCCGAGCCCGCGTCGGCCACCAGCGCGCCCGGCCTGAGCCGCCGGCGCAGCAGCGCGGCGGCGGCCAGCGAATCCAGGATATGGCGCTCCCAGAGCTGCGGCTCGTCGGTCCTGGACACGAGGTTCTGGACGGCGTTCTTCTCCCTGAGCACGGAGGAGAAGACGTCCAGCTTGCGCAGGCTTTCGTCCGTGAGCTTCAGCTGCCAGGTCTCTAAGGTCTTTACGACGGCTTCGTTCATAATTTTAATCCGCCTCTCTCCGGCGCTTTTCCAGCAGCACCCACAGCAGTTGTATGTCCGCGGGGGTCACCCCGGGGATGCGGCCCGCCTGGGCCAGCGTGCCCGGCTTGTTCTTCGCCAGCTTGTGGCGGGCTTCGTTGGGCAGGGCTTTGACGGCCGGGTAGTCGAAGTCCTCCGGGATGCGCAGGTGCTCGAACTTCTTCATCCTTTCGGCTTCCTTCCTGTTGCGCTCGATGTAAATAGCGTAGGTCTTTTCTATGGCCGCGGTGGCGCGCGCTTTGGAGAGCTTCCACGGGCCGCGCGGCAACGGTTCGGGCTTTCCCCCCGCCAGCAGGGTTTCTACGGCCGTCTTGTAGCCTTCGAAGTTCCTGCGCAGCGCCGGGTTGAGCAGGCCCAGTTCGAAACCGCGGGGCGCCAGGCGCAGGTCGGCGTTATCGGAGCGGAGCATCAGGCGGTATTCGGCGCGCGAAGTGAAGATCCGGTAGGGCTCGTCCACGCCTTTCGAGACCAGGTCGTCTATCATCACGCCCAGGTAGGCCTCGTCGCGGCGCAGGATAAGCGGGGCTTTGCCCAGGGCCTTAAGAGCGGCGTTGACGCCCGCGATAAGCCCCTGGCCCGCGGCTTCCTCGTAACCGGTGGTCCCGTTCACCTGACCGGCCATGAAAAGCCCCGGCACGGGCCGCGTCTCCAGGTTGTAGTCCAGCTGGGACGGGTCGCAATAATCGTATTCGATGGCGTAGCCGGGGCGCATGATCTCGGCTTTCTCCAGCCCGGGCACGGAGCGGACGATCTCCTCCTGCGTTTCCTCCGGCAGGCTGGTCGACAGGCCGTTCACGTAATACTCTTCGGTGTTGAAACCTTCCGGCTCCAGGAACAGGTGGTGAGCCCCGTGGTGCGGGAACTTTACCACCTTGTCCTCGATGGAGGGGCAGTAGCGCGGCCCGGTGGAATTTATCTTGCCGCTGTAGAGGGGCGACCGGTGCAGGCCGGCCTTGATGGCGGCGGCCGTGGCGGCATTGGTGCGCGTGAGCCAGCAGGGCAGCAGCGGGTTCTGGATCTTCGCGGTGAAATGGGAGAAGGGCTCCGCCGGGGAATCCGGGGCCTGCCTTTCGCATTTGGACAGGTCCAGGCTGCGCGCGTGCAGGCGCATGGGCGTGCCGGTCTTGAGGCGCCCGAGCTTGAAGCCCAGTCCGGCCAGGCTTTTTGAAAGTAGGGCGCTGGGCGGATGGTTGTACCGCCCGCCGGGAAAAGTGTCCAGGCCTATGTGGATAAGGCCGCGCAGGAAGGTGCCGGCCGTCAGTACCACCGTCCGCGAGGCGTAGCGGGTGCCGCGCGCGGTGGCCACGCCGGTTGCGCGGCCGGCTTTGGTCAGGATGGCGGCGGCTTCGTCCTGCAGCACCCGGAGGCCGGGCTGCCGCTCGAGCGCGTGCTTCATGGCCGCCTGGTACATTTTCTTGTCGCACTGCGCGCGCGGCGAGCGCACGGCCGCCCCCTTGGAGGTGTTGAGCATGTGGCAGCTCAGCATGGAAATATCCGTTGCTTTGGCCATTTCCCCGCCGAGCGCGTCTATTTCCCGCACCAACTGGCCCTTGCCCACGCCGCCGATGGAAGGGTTGCAGGACATAGCCGCTATGGTGTCGAGGTCCTGGGTCAGCAGGAGGGTCTTCGCGCCCAGGCGCGCCGCCGCCAGCGCGGCTTCGCAGCCGGCGTGGCCGCCGCCGATCACGATAACGTCGAACTGGTCAGGGTAGTTGAAAGCTGTCATAGCATTACATCAGCAGCAGCAGCTGGAAAACGCCCGGTCCCACCAGGCCCAGCACCAGCAGCGAAAAAGAGAAGGCCGCCGCGCCCAGCAGCGCCGGGACCGCCGCCGCGCAGGCCCTGGCCGCCGAAAGGCCCGTCACTGCCGCCGCGGCCCTTATAAGCCAGATGATCGAGATTAAAGAGAAGGTATACTCGGCCGCTTTGTAGACTTCAGGAGCACCGGCCAGCAGGGCCGCGGCGCCGGCCAGCCCCGCCGCCGCCGAGAAGACCGACAAGGACAGGAAAGCTTTTACCAGCTGCAGATAGGCGCGCGGATCGCGCAGCGCTGCCCAGGCCGCCAGGCCGAGGGCGGCGGCGGCCACGGCCCAGCCCAGCGGGCCGCCGGAGCGGGCGTTGTACCGCGCTATGAAGAAAAAAGCGTAGATCGCGGTAATGGCCGTCGGCAGCGGCACGCGCAGCATCAGCCGGCCCGTCCTGAGGACGGAGGCGAAGCCGGTCAGCAGGGCGCAGGAGAAAAAAGCGAAGGCGAGCCCTCCCGGCAGGCCGGTGATTAAATAAACGGCGAAGCCGCCGGCGGGCGGCGGCAGGCCGCCTGACCCCGCCTCCAGGAATTCTGCCGGGGCGGCGGCCAGCAGAGCTGCGGTGGCCAGGGTGGCCGCTGTGTAGAGGGCGAGCGGCCAGGCCCAGCCGGTGCGGCCTTCGGTCAGCTCCGTAAACGCTTCGGCCGGCCTGAATATCAGTTTTACCGGAAAAATGTTCTTTAGCATAAGGGTCACTTGCCGACGCAGAACTTGCAGAAAATGTCCGCCAGCACCTCTTCCGGCGCGGTTTCCCCGAGGATCGCGGCCAGTTCGTTCAGCGCTCCGCGCAGATGTTCCGCCGCCAGCTCGGCGGGCGGGTTTTTCTTTCTGAAGAGGGCCGTGAGCGCGGTCAGCTCCGAGCCCGCCGCCGCCAGCGCGGCGAAGTGCCTGGCGGAGGTGACTATGGCCTGGGCCCCGTCGCGGAAGGTCTTCTTCTGTTCGGCCACGAGCAGGGCTTTGAGGCCGGGCAGGCCGGCGCCCGTCTTCGCCGAGATCTTAAGGCGGTCCTTGCCCCGCGGCGTTCTTTTCAGGGGCAGGTCGGCTTTGTTGATCACCCGTATCAGCCTGGCGCCGGCGGCCAGGCGCGCGGCTTCTTTTTCCGCCTTGCGGTCGCTGGCGGTTTCCTCTACGGACCCGTCGCTGACGAGGACTACGGCGTCGGCCCTTTCTATGGCCTTGGCGGCCCGCCGCATGCCTTCCCGCTCCAGGCGCGAGGCAGCCCGGGCGTTAAGACCGGCGGTATCGGTGAATATAACGGAGAAACCGTCGAGCTCCAACTCCGCTTCCAGCGTGTCGCGGGTAGTGCCAGCCTCGCGCGAGACCATGGCCCGGTCGTAGCCGAGGAGGGCGTTGAGCAGCGACGACTTGCCTGAGTTGGGCGCCCCGGTTATAACTACCCTGGTGCCTTCCTTTATCCCCCGCCCCGCTTCGAAGCCGTCGGCCAGTTCGCGCGTTTCCGCCAGGGCGGCGGCCGCGCGCAGGGCGAAATCCTTTATCTGCAGGGCGGGTATTTCCTCGTAGGAGTCATCCAGGCGGACTTCCAGTTCCGCAAGGAGGTTTACCAGGGAAGCCTTTATGCCGCGCACCCGCTGAGAGACCGCCCCTTCCACCTGGGTTATGGCCGCCCGGTGGGCCCCCGCGGACCCGGCGGCTATGAGTTCCCCGACGGCTTCCGCCTGGGTCAGGTCCAGCTTGCCGTTGAGGAACGCCCTCAGCGTGAATTCGCCGGGACCGGCGGGCCGGGCGCCGCCGCGCAGGGCCAGGTTCATGATGGTCCGTATAATATAAGGAGAGCCGTGGCAGGAGATCTCAACGGTGTCCTGCCCGGTATAACTGGCCGGGCCGCGGTAGAACACCACCACCGCCCTGTCCACCAGGCGCGCGCCGTCCTTAACGGCCAGCATCCGCGCCGACCTGTGGGCCGGTTCGGCCGGGGCGGGCGAAAGGAAAGAGGCGGCAGCGCCGAAGGCCCCGGGCCCGGAGAGGCGTATGACCGCCAGGGCCCCGGCTCCCGGCGGGGTGGCCTGGGCGACTATGGTGTCGTTGGTCTCGGGCAGTTTCATGGTTCCTTAAAAACAAACGGCGTGACGGCTATGGAGCCGTCACGCCGGTGCGGCCGTGCAAGTCTTATTTCTGCTCGGTCGTCTGCTCAGCCGGCTGCGCTTCGGCGGGCTGTGTTTCCACAGGCTGCGCTTCCACAGGCTGCGCCTCCGCGGGCTGCTGCGCTTCCTGGGTCCGGGTCTCCACTTTGCGGATAACGACCTTGCGCCAGCGGCCTTCACCCTCGGAGACGGTCTCCATGTCGGGGTAGTTCGCTTTTATAAGGTTGTGCACTATCTTGCGCATGGAGGCGGGCATAGGGTCCAGGCGGCTCGGCCTGTCCGTATTTTTAACTTCTTTGACGGCCTCTTCCACGCGGGCCGCAATTTCCTTCTCTTTGCTGTCCCAGTAGCCGCCGGTGTCCAGGCGCAGGGCCAGGTGCGGCTCGCGCTTGCGGCTGACTATGGAGTTAAGCACGAACTGCAGGGCCTGCAGGCCGCGGCCGTTATCTTCGGTGAAGGCCGCGGAATCGGCGCAGTCGAACCGGATGAACAGCAGGTTTTCGGCCGAGTCCAGGCGGGCTTCCGTCACGGTGGCTTCCATGCCCATCAGGGATACCATTTTCAGGAGGGCCGCCTTGGCGTGCTCGACCGGGTCCTGGGCGGGCTGGAGCGCTATGTAGTCGGCGCCGAGGGGTTCTTCCTTGTAGGCGCGCTCGATCCTGGGGCGGTCTTCGCGGGAAGGGCGCCTCTGTTCGCTGTAGTGGCCTTCGGCGCCGCCGCGGGCTTCTTCCGGCGGGGGCAGTCTGGCGTCTTCGTAGCCGTAACGGCCTGGGCGCCTGGGGGCCGACGAAGAAGAGGGCCGGCTGTCGCGCCGGGGGCCGTTGCCCCTGTCGCCGCCGCGTCCGCCGCGTCCGTCCCGCCGTCCGCCGCGTCCGCCGCCGCGGTTCTCGCGGGGCTGCTCGTCGCCGCGGCCGCTGGTCCAGCGCTTTTCCCTTAAAATAACGCAGGCCTTCTTGGCGCCTATGCCGAGGAAGCCCTTGGTCCCTTCGCTGACCACTACTACTTCAACCTGATCGCGCCGCAGGCCCATTTCAGCCAGGCCTTTTTCCACGGCGTCCTGTATCGTTTTAGCTTCTGTCTTTGTCTCTCTCATTTTGGATGTCTCCTAGTCGTTCAGTTAAAAAAACTATGCCATTTTCTTCTGCAGGTACATGGTCTGGGCAAAACCCCAGGTGCTGTTGATGAGCCAGTAGAGCACCAGGCCCGATGGGAAGGTCAGGAACATGAAGGTGAAGATGACCGGCATCCACTTCATCATGGCCGCCTGCGAAGGGTCCGAGGTCTGCGGGCTGAGGTGCTGCTGCAGGAACATGATGCCGCCCATTACCAGAGGCAGCACGTAGAAGGGGTCTTTGGCGGACAGGTCCTTTATCCAGAAGATGAAGGGCGCACCGTGCAGGTTCCAGGAACCGCGCAGCGCCGTGAACAGCGCGAAGAAGACCGGGATCTGGAGCAGCATCGGCAGACAGCCGCCCAGCGGGTTGGTGCCGTGGCGCTTGTAGAGGTCCATGACCTCAGTGTTCATGCGCTTGGGGTCGTCCTTGTAGCGCTTCTGTATGGCCTGCATCTCCGGCTGGATCTTCTTCATCACAGCCATGGCCTTGAAACTCTTGTAACTGAGCGGGGTCAGCAGCAGCTGGATGATGACGCTGAGGATTATTATGGAGATGCCGTAGTTGCCGGTGAGCTTGTGGAAGTAGACCAGCGAGGAGTCGGCCAGTTTCGCCAGCGGCGCGAAGAAGCCGAAATCCACCGAGCGGTCCAGGCCGAACCCGAGTTTCTGCAGAAGGGCGTAGTCCTTGGGGCCGAGGTAGAACTGGGTTTCCCAGGTGCGTGTTTCGCCGGGTTTAAGTTCCGCGGCGGGCACCGGCACCACCAGCTCCGGTGTCTTTTCGTTCTCGCCCACCTTCTGGAAGCGTCTGACCGGGCGGGTGTCGCCGAAATTGCCGCCAACCAGGGCCGCGAGGAAGTAGCGGTTGTTCAGGCCGGCCCATACCCAGTCGTTCTGCGCCGGATCGTCCTTCAGTTCTTTGAACGTAGGATGTTTTTTGCCGCTCTCCTGGAAAGTGTACGCGGCTTTCAGCTGGTCCTTGTTCTCTTTCATTTCGCTCTTGACCGTGTCGAGGCCGGGGCCGATGGTGAGTTCCCACGGAGCCAGGACCTGCGCGCGGCCGGAAGCGTTAGCGGCCGTAATGCGGATGGAGTTCAGCCCGTTGTCGGGCGAGATGACGAATTCTTTGGTCAGGGTTATGCCGTTGGGCAGGCTGGCGGAGAAGACAACCGCGTTCGCGGTTTTAGATCTCAACTGAAGCAAGGCCGGAAAATTCGTCGCGAAGAAGCCGCGGCCGGACTTCGGGACGAGTTCCACCGGGGCGACGGGGCCCTGGTAGAGCGCGCTGGACAGGGAGGCGTCGGGCGCGTAGAAAAGGAGGTCGGCCTTGCCCGCTTTGACGGAGACGAGCACTTTCTCGGCCCTGCGGGGGACGGTGAAACCTTTCTTGTCGGCGTCGGCGCTCTGCTCCCTGGCTTCCTGCAGCAACGCCTGCGCTTCTTTCAGCAGCAGGTCGTCTTTTGCCGAGGCCGCGGCGGCCGGCTGCGGCGCAGCCTGCAGGGCGGAGGCCTGCGCCTGCGGGGCCGCCGGTGCTTTCTGCGGCAGCTTTTTCTCTACATAGGAGTACCAGCCGATATAGACCAGCGAGGACAGGACAACCGCAAGTATAAGATTCTTCTGCATTTAACCTCCCGCGACAACTATTACGGAAGGCTTCGAGGGTCAGGTTCAGGGGACCGGGTCGTAACCGCCCGGAGAGAAAGGACGACAGCGGGCCAGGCGGCTTGCCGCCAGCCTGCCCCCTTTTAAAATCCCGTGTTTGTCAAGCGCCTGGAACGCGTAGTCGGAACAGGAGGGCTGAAACCTGCAGGTGCCGGGCCCGAGGGCCGGTCTGAAAGTCCTGTATGCCGAACGCAGCGTAAGCAGCGCCAGTGATTTTATATTTTTTGTGCCGGTTTTATTTACCGTCATCGTTGAGGCGCGCCCTCAGCCGGAGCGTATCCAGCGCGGCGCGGGTCTGTCCCAGGTTTTCCAGGGCGCAGCCCGCTTTGGGATAAATGATAAGGCGCGTACCTTCCTTTAACTCTCTTCTGTCTAACCTGAACGCTTCCCTTAGAAGCCTTTTTAACCTGTTCCGCTTCACCGCCCCGCCGGTCTTTTTAGAAACCATGAGGCCTATTTTCTTCTCTTTGTCGCCGCCCGGGGAGTGCCAGGCCACCAGATCCCTGGTGACCGTCTTTCTCCCCGCGTCGAACACGGCCTCAAACTCTTTTTTGAGGCGCAGGCGTGAAGCTCTTGAAAAGGCGAACTGTTTCACTTTGCCCGGGTAAAGCCTTAATGCTGCTTTACGTCGGGAATGAGTTCCCAGCGGCCTTTGGCGCGCCTGCGGGCGAGGGTAGCCCTGCCGCCTTTGGTCTTCATCTTGGCGCGGAAGCCGATATGTTTCTTGCGTTTGCGAACGTTTGGTCTGTATGTAGGTAGCATAGTGTTCTAATTATATAAATTGCGGCGGCAAATGGCAAACGGAGCGTGAGCCCTATCTATATGTTTAGTAAAATATTGGCATGATCTTCTGTGACTACGGTATTGTGCTGCAGCGCCGGCCGCTGCGCGAGAATGACAGGATAGTCACCGTCTTCACGCTGGAGTACGGCAAGCTGGAGGTCAATTTTAAAAGCGTGCGCCTGGCGCGGGGCAAGCTGCGCGCGCTCAGCGAGGCCGTCACCTGGGGCGATTACAGGTTCTACCTGAAGAAAGGTTCCAACTTCCCCGTCTGCACCGGCGGTCGGACGCTGTGCGTGTTCGGCGGCATCAGGACGGACCTGGAGCGGCTTTACCTGGCCATGCATTATTGCGAGGTGGTCAATAAGCTTACGCCGGCGCAGAGCCCCTCCCCTGAAAAATACGACCTGCTGCTCGGCGCCCTTCAGGACCTGGACGCCAACGGCTGCGCTTTCTGGCTGCGCCGGGCCTTCACCCTGCGGGCGCTGGAGCTGGCCGGGTTCGGCTTCAGGGAGACGGCCGCCGGCCCCGAGGCCGCTTTCTGGGAAACCCTGCACGCCGGACCCTGGGCGGAGGTCCGCGGCCTTAAGGAGGACGCGGCCGCCGCGGCTTTTATCGACGGGCTTTTCTCGCGCTTCTTCGGAGAGCATCTCGGCATAGACCTGCGCACGCTGGCCTTCGTCAGGTAGTTCCCCCGCCCTACAATAGGTATAATATTGAAAATATTCCAGGCCGGAGCGCGGCCCGCGGAGGCAACGGTGAATTTTCAGGATATAATTTTAAAACTTAACCAGTACTGGGCGCGCCAGGGCTGCGCCGTCATCCAGCCCTACGACCTTGAAAAAGGCGCCGGCACCTTTAATCCCGCCACCTTTTTCGGCTCGCTTACGTCCAAGCCCACCAGCGTGGCCTATGTGGAGCCCTGCCGCCGCCCCGCCGACGGCCGCTACGGCCAGAACCCCAACCGCAACGGTAAGTATTACCAGTACCAGGTCATTATAAAGCCGCCGCTCGAAAATATACAGCAGGTCTACCTGGCCTCCCTTAAGGCCGTGGGCCTGGACCACACGGAGCACGACATCCGCTGGATAGAGGACGACTGGGAATCCCCGACCCTCGGCGCTTCCGGCGTGGGCTGGGAAGTGTGGATGGACGGCATGGAGATAACGCAGTTCACCTATTTCCAGCAGATGGCCTCTTACGAACTCAACCCCATCGCGGTGGAGATAACCTACGGCCTGGAGCGCCTGGCCATGTTCGTCCAGAAGAAGAAGAGCATCTCCGACATCATGTGGACCGACCGCCTCACTTACGGCGAGGTTTATAAAGGCCAGGAAGAGCAGTTCTCCCATTACAACTTCGAAGAGGCCGATGTGGTTAACCTGCGCACCGACTTCGACCACTGGGAAAAGGAAGTCCGGCGCGTGGCGGCCAAGGGCTACTACCTGCCGGCTTTCGACCTGGTGATGAAATGCTCGCAGAACTTCAATCTGCTCGACGCGCGCGGCGCCATCTCGGTGTCCGAGCGCGCTGTGCTCATCAAGCGCATCCGCGACATGGCCAAGGCCTGCGCCACCTCCTACGTGGAGATCAACGAACCCTCCGGGATGAAGGAGAAAGCCAATGCTTAAGCGCGACGCACTGCTCGAGATACGCATCGAGAACATCCCGGCCCGCTTCGTCACCTCGGCCGAGGAACAGCTTAAAAAATACGCGGCCGAAATGCTGGCCGCGGTCAACCTGCCTTACGAAGGCATGGAAGCCTACGGCACCTACAAGCGCCTGGTGCTGCACCTCACCGGCGTGCCCGCCAAGACCGAGGAGAAGCTGGTGAAGGCTTACGGCCCCGCCGCCCGCCTGCTCAAGGACGAGAAAGGCAACTACACGCCGCAGGCCACTGGTTTCGCGCGCGGGCGCGGCACCACCCCCGACAAGCTTTGCGTGGAGACCGTGCCCAACAAGGGCGAAGTACTGATGTTCGAGACACGGATCCCCGGCCGCGCCTCCGTAAAAGCGCTGGCCGAGATCTTCCCCCAGCTTATCGCCAAACTCCAGTTCCCCAAGAACATGGTGTGGGAGGCCACGCGCTTCCGCTTCGCCCGGCCCATACGCAGCCTGCTCGCGCTCTACGGCGACAAACCCGTAGCCTTCAGCGCGGCCGGGATAAAGTCCGGGCGGCTTACCGTGGGGTTGAGCGCCAAGGGCTCGCGCCAGGTAAAGATCGCCTCCGCCGAAAAGTATTTTAAGACGCTGGAGCACGTGAACGTGCTGGTGAAGGACGCCGAGCGCCTTGCCGCCTTCCGCAAAGAACTTGAAAGCCTTTCCCGCCGCATGAAGCTCAATGTGGACGCCGACGAGGAACTGATAAGCGAGAACCTTTACCTGGTGGAATACCCGGTCTGCGTGGTCTCCGGTTTCTCCCAGGAATTCCTTAAGCTGCCGCAGGAACTGGTGCACCTGGTGATGAAGAAGCAGCTCAAGTTCTTCACCGTTACCAACGCCAGGGGCGAACTGCAGCCTTATTCGGTGGGTATCCGCGACGGCGTGTCCAAAGGGCAGCGCAACGTGGAGGAAGGTTTCCGCAATGTGCTCGAGGCGCGCTTCCGCGACGCCATCTTTTTCTATACCCGCGACCTCGCCATCCCGCTGAAGGACTTTAACGAAAAGCTCAAGGCCATAACCTTCCAGGAAAAGCTGGGCACCATGGCGGACAAGACCGCCCGCGTGCAGGCGCTGGCCGCCTGGCTGGGCGAGAACTGCGGGCAGGCCGTGAACAAGGAAGAGATCAAGGCTGCCGCCGGTTACGTGTATTCCGATCTCACCAGCAACCTGGTGCGCGAGTTCACCGAGCTGCAGGGCGTGATGGGTTACTACTACGCCAGGAACGCCGGCTTCAGCGAGACGGCCGCCCGCGCGGTGGGCGAATTCTACTGGCCCATGTCGGCCAAGTCCCCCCTGCCTTCCTCCAAAGAGGGCGCGCTGGTTTCGCTGGCCGGCAAGCTGGACACGCTGGCTTCGGATTTCGCGCTGGGGCTTATCCCCTCCGGCAGCGAGGACCCCCACGGCCTGCGCCGCCAAGCCCTGGGCCTGGTCAGGATAATACTGGAGAACGAACTGGAATTTTCGCTGGGTGACGCGCTGCGTTACGCGATGAACCTTCTTCCCGCGGCGGCGGTCAAGCGCGATCTTGGAACTCCGATGGAGTTCATCTGGCAGCGCGCCGAGGCCGTTTTTCAGGAAGTGGGCTGTAAATTCGACGAGATCAACGCCGTAAAGCAGCTGTTCCTCCCCGCAATGAAGAACGGCGCCCTGCCGTCCGAAGATACGCGCGGCCAGCTGTTCGACTGCCTCAAGCGCATAAAAGATCTGCACGCCGCGCGGACCGATCCTGACTTCGCGGGCATCGCCATGGCCTTTAAGCGCGGTAAGAACATACTGCGCCAGGCCAAGGCCCCGCTCAGCGGCGCGCCCGACGAAAATACGTTCGAGAAGGACGAAGAACGGGCCCTTTACGGCGACATCAAGACGATGTCCGGCCGCCTGAAGGCCCACCTGGACAACCGCGACTACGCCAAAGGCCTTTCCGAGCTGCTCTCCATAAAAGGCAGCCTGGATAACTTCTTCGAGAAGGTAATGGTGATGGCCGAAGATCCCAAAGTGCGGGACAACCGCCTGAACCTGATCAAATCCCTGGTGACCCTGTTCGAAGGCGTCGCCGACCTGTCCCAACTGCAATAAAACTTGGGCGAGCATTGAATAACGTCCGTCTTCCATATGGGAAGCGGACGTTATTCTGTTTTAATAGGCAGCGGCAAGCGCGTAGCTGGAGCGGGTGGCGAGGGTATGGTTCCGGCGGGCCCTCTCGGAAGGAGCCGCTTGCGTAAGCGCGGCGACTGAGAGAGGAGGGGCGGGCACGGTGTGTCCCGACCCCGTGCCCGACGGGGCCATACCCTCGACACCCGCGAACCTTAGAAGGGATAACCTATGCGGATGATGGCGTTGGTGCCTTCGGAACCGTAGGCGAAGTCCACCGTGGCCACCAGCTGCGGCCGGATGACCAGCCGCGCGGAGATGCCGGGCCCGTATTTGAGGTCCCGCAGGCGGAAAGCCGACACTTTGGGGAACACCGTGCCCACGTCGAGGAACGGCGCTATTTCGGTCTCGCTGATGAACTTGTAGAAAGGGGTCTTTGAAAGGGTTATCCGTTCCTCTATGTTGAAGACGAACTTGCCCCGGTCCGTGAAGCGGCCGTCGCCCGCCATGCGCAGGCCGGTGCTTTCGCCCAGCTGGGGCATGGCGTAGAACGGCAGCGTATCGCCGCGCTGGAACTGAAGCAGGTAATGGACGGCGGTCACGAAGCGCCCCTTTTCCTTATAGTTAAAGTAGTTCTTCATCTGGAAGGAGTAGGTGCGGTACTCGTAGTCGGCCCCCAGCTTCTTGTTGGAATAGAGCACCGAGGCGCTGGCGTAGGTACCGATCTTGGGCAGGGACGGGTGGTCGGTGTTGTCGTAGACCAGGGAGAAGCGGTTGGTCAGGAAGTACTTGCGGTCGGTGGCTTCGTCGTAGATGCCAGGGAAGATATCCTCCAGCTGGCCGTTGTTCACCGGGCCGTCCCCTATCCGTTTGGCGAAGTAGGCGTTGTTGACGTTGATGAACACCTCCTTCGCCAGCGGCACGTCCAGGATGATCT
This sequence comes from Elusimicrobia bacterium GWC2_61_19, assembly GCA_001799795.1. Classification (GTDB taxonomy): domain Bacteria; phylum Elusimicrobiota; class Elusimicrobia; order Elusimicrobiales; family UBA9959; genus UBA9959. Next base: position 71,763 of record MGUD01000013.1, on the reverse strand, counting down.
CTCCGCCCGTAGTCGACAGCGAGTAGTTGGCCTTGTCCCCGCGCTGGGAGTTTATACCGAAGCCGTAGAACGAGGGCTTGCCGGTCACCCAGTGTTTGGCCTCCACGCTGAGGCGCAGGTTCGTGGAAAAAAGCTGGGGCGTATAATAATAGGCCATCAGTTCGCGTTCCACGCGCTCGGAGCGCGAGGCGCGCAGGATGAAATAGCGTTTTTCGTCGGGGAAGATGTAATGCCGGTAGGTGAGCGTGGTGCGGAGGTGCTCGTTATAGTTCACCGAGGGCACGATGACGGACTTGATGTCGCCGGTCGCTTTGTTCCTGACGGCTATCACCGGCATTACTCCGAAGCTCGGCCCGAGGTCCTTGCTGGAATCCACCACGGGGAAAGGGATGATGGGCCCGTTGGGGGTGTTGATGGTGATGGCCCCCAGCACTTTCGCCAGCAGGCCTTCCTTGGGAGCCGGGCGGCTCACCGTCTTCATGATATCTTCTTTTGTTTTCGCTTCCGGCTTTACCAGTTCTTCCTTGGCCTTGGGACCGGGTTTGGCCAGCTTGCGCTTCCTCGGCGGCTGGGCCTGGGCGGCCGCGCAGAAGAACAGCAGCGCCAGTAATAGGGAGACGGAACGTTTTTGCATTACTTTAGGAAGCTCAGGGCTTTTACTATCGGCATCTTCCTGCCGTAGCCGAAGGATTTTTCCGTGACCTTGAGGCCTATCGGGAGCTGTTTGCGTTTGTATTCGTTGGCTTCCACGCGTTTCAGCACGGAGAGGACAAGGTCCCGCTTAAAGCCCCTGCGGACTATTTCCGCGGGCCCGCGGTTCTCCTCCAGGTAGAGGCGGATCACCTCGTCGAGCGTTTCATAGGGCGGGAGGTCGTCCTGGTCTTTCTGGCCGGGCTTCAGCTCGGCCGTCGGCGGGCGCTTTATAACGGCGGCGGGGATGACTTCGCGGACCAGGTTGAGGTGCGCGGCCAGCCGGTAGACTTCCGTCTTGAACAGGTCCGCTATGGGGCCGATGGCGCCGGCCGTGTCGCCGTAAAGGGTGCAGTAGCCCATCGCGATCTCGGACTTGTTGCCGGTAGTCAGGGCCAGCCAATTGTTGGCGTTCGCCAACGCCATTAACAGGCTGCCGCGGGCGCGGGATTGCAGGTTCTGCATGGTCAGGTTCACTTCCCCCGCCGGCCCGCCTTCGCCCAGCTCTTTAAGGAAAGAAGAATAAATGTTCTTTATCGGTATGGTCCTGGTCCTTATGCCGAGGTTGCGGGCTATCACCAGCGCGTCGGCGGTGCTGCGGCCGGAGGTGTAGACGGAAGGCATAAGTACGCCCGTCACGTTCTCCGGGCCCAGGGCGTCCGCCGCCAGGGCGGCCACCACGGCGGAATCTATGCCGCCGCTCAGGCCCAGCACGGCTTTCCTGAACCCCATCTTATGGAAGTAATCCCGTATGCCCAGCGTCAGGGCCGCGCGGACCTCGGCTATGCCCCCGTGCGGGGCCGGTACGGCGCGGGCGGGCGAGGGCGCCGCTGTGTCCACCAGGAGCAGGTCTTCTTCGAAGGCCTTGGCCTGTGCGGAGATCACCCCCGAAGGCAGCAGCGCGAAGCTGTTGCCGTCGAAGATAAGTTCGTCGTTGGCGCCAGTCTGGTTGACGTAAATTATATGGGCCTTCATCTTTTTGGCCAGGCCGGAAAGTATGGTGCGGCGCCTGGCGCCCTTGCCGCGGTAGAAAGGCGAGGCCGAGATGTTTATCACTATGGACGTCTTGCGGGCGCAGAGCGTTTTTACGGGATTGTTCCGGTAGAGCAGGCGGCTGGGCAGCAGGGCCGTCTCGGCCCAGATGTCCTCGCAGACGGTCAGGCCTATCAGGGCGCCTTTGAATTGCAGGGGGCGGTTATCGGCCGCCGGTTCGAAATAACGCGCCTCGTCGAAAATATCGTAAGTGGGCAGCAGTGACTTGGCCCGCCTGGCCGCGATCTTCCCCCCGTGCAGCAGCGCTATGGAGTTCAGCAGGGCCTTCCCCTTGGCGGCCGGGTTGCGGTCCACGAAGCCCACGACCAGCGCGGTTTTAAGTTTTAAACCCGCCAGGCGCTTGAGGGCCCTGAGGTTCTCGTCAATAAAATCTTTCTTCTCCACCAGGTCCAGCGGCGGGTAGCCGGTCAGCGCCAGCTCCGGGAAGACGGCCAGGTCGGCGCCCAGGGCCTCGGCCCGCCGGGCAAAAGCTTCCACCAGCGCGGCGTTGCCCGCTATGTCCCCCACCTTCGGATTTATCTGGGCTATGGCGATCTTCATGGGTTCTATTATAGCAAATGGTAAAAATGGCTATTTCCCGGGTCGGGCGGTTATTGAAACATCTTCGAGTATATGATATCATTAGAACGTTGAAATCCTGCTCCTGGAGGGCGGGAAAAGAAACGACACGTATAAAAATCACGGAGGACAGTTAAAATGTTGAACATATCGATGAAAAGCATGTTGGAAGCCGGCGTACATTTCGGTCACCAGACCTACAGGTGGAACCCCAAGATGGCCCGCTACATATTCGGCGAGCGCAACGGCATCCACATCCTGGATCTGCAGAAAACCGTCAAAGAGATCAAGAAAGCCTACACCTTCGTGAAAGACAGCGCCAAGGCCGGCAAAACTTTCCTCTTCGTCGGCACCAAGAAGCAGGCGAAGGAAATTATCCGCGAGGAAGCCATCCGCGCCGACGTCTCCTGCGTGCACGAGAAGTGGCTGGGCGGCACGCTCACCAACTTCGAGACCCTGCGCAAGTCGCTTAAGCGCCTGGAAGAACTCGAGAAATTCGAGGCCGACGGCCTGTTCAAGGTCATGTCCAAGAAAGAGGTTTCCCGCCTGAGCAAGGAAAAGGCCCGCCTGGTCAAGCTCCTGAGCGGCATCCGCAACATGCGCAACCTGCCGGACATCATGTTCATCGTGGACCCGGTGAACGAGGCCAACGCCCTGAAGGAAGCCCATAAGCTGCGCATCCCCGTGGTGGGCGTTTCCGACACCAACTGCGACCCGGACCAGCTCGACTGGCCCATCCCGGGCAACGACGACGCCGCCCGCTCCATCCGCCTTTTCTGCGCCACCATCGCCGACGCCGTGATCGACGGCCGCGCCGAAGCGGAGGCCGAGAAAGCCGCCGCGCACCAGGTGTCCCAGGACGCCGCCGCCGTAGAGGCCGGTGAAGTCCAGCCCGGAGAGGCCTACGCGCAGGAGCCGGCCGCCGAAGAGGCCCCCGCCGCGGAAGAGCCCGTCAGAACCGAAGAGTAATTCTTTTTTTGAATTCGGGGGCGCGGGCTGTATACGCCGGCGCCCCTTTTTCTTAACCCACAAGGAGAACACCAATTATGGCAGTAATCACCAGCGAACAGGTCATGTCACTCAGGAGCCAGACGGGCGCGGGCATCATGGACTGCAAGGGCGCCCTTAACGAAACCGGCGGCGATATAGCAAAAGCCGTGGAGTTCCTGCGCAAGAAGGGGCTGGCCGGCCTCGCCAAACGCGCCGGCCGCGCCATGAAGGAAGGTGTGGTGGTCGCGAAGACCTCCGCCGACGGCAATGCCCGGGCCCTGCTGGAGATCAACTGCGAGACCGATTTCGTGGCCAAGAACCCCGACGTGACCGCCTTCGCCTCCGCCCTGGCGGCCGAAATGCTTTCCGACGCCGCGCTCGCCAACCCGGCCGAGAGCGAAAAGGCCAAAGAGCGCCTGCAGGCCCTGGCCATGAAGATGGGCGAGAACATGCAGATACGCCGCGGCGTGGTTTACGCCGCCGCCGCCAACCTCGCCTCCAACTATTATGTCCACTCCGACAACCGCAAAGGCGCCATGGTGGAACTGTCCTTCGACGGCAGCCTGGCCGCGGCCAAGGCCGAGCTGGAGACCCTGGCCAGGGAACTGGCCATGCAGAGCGTGGCGATGAGCCCCAAGTTCCTCAAGCGCGAGGAAGTGGCGGCCGACGTCGTGGCGAAAGAGCGCGAGATCTACCGCGCCAAGATGGAGCAGGACGAAGCCGCCGCCAAAGCCCTGTCCGCCGAGACCGGCAAGCCTTACAAGGCCAAAACCCCCGAAGTCGTAGAGAAGATGCTGGAAGGCCGCGTCAATAAGTACTTTCAGGAATCCTGCCTGCTCGAACAGGCCTCCATCCGCGACACCAAGCTGAGCGTCAGCCAGGCCGTAAAGAACCTGGGCGCCAAGCTCGGCGGCAACGTCGTCGTTACCCGCTTCAGCTGTTTCCTCGTCGGCATAGAGTAATAGCCGCAAACGCCGCCGCGGGCCTGTTACGGCCCCGGCGGCGCACCTTATCCGCTCGGGAGGTTTATGTACAAGCGTGTCCTTCTGAAACTCTCCGGTGAAGCGCTGGGAACGCCCGGCGACAGCCGCTCGATAAGCCCCGCTTCCCTCACCTATATCGCCAAAGAGATCGCCAAAGGCCTTAAACGCGGCACGCGGCTGGCCATCGTTATCGGCGGCGGCAATATCTGGCGCGGCGCGCGCGACGGCCACGGCATGATAGACCGGGTCACTTCCGACAACATGGGGATGCTCGCCACCATCATAAACGCGATGGCCCTGCAGTCCGCGCTCGAGCACGAAGGCGTGTCCACGCGCGTGCAGACCTCCATTGAGATCTCCAGCCTGGCCGAGCCCTTCATCCGCCGCCGGGCCCTGCGCCACCTCGAGAAAGAGCGCGTGGTCATTTTCGCCGGCGGCACCGGCAATCCCTATTTCACCACGGACACCGCCGCGGCCCTGCGCGCGGCCGAGACCAACGCCGAGATCATCTTCAAGGCCACCCAGGTGGACGGCGTCTATACCGGCGACCCCAAGAAGGACCCGAAGGCGAAGCTTATAAAGGACATAACTTATATGTCCGCCATCAGCAAGGGGCTCAAGTTCATGGACGCGAGCGCCCTGACCATGTGCATGGAGAACCATATTCCCATACTGGTCTTCAATCTTCATACGTCGGGGAATATCCGCAAGGCCCTTTCCGGAGAAAGGGTCGGCACCCTGATAAAGGCCTGAGGTCCATCATGGAAGATAAAATTTCCTCCGCTATAAAGAAACACCAGGCCGCCGCCGCGGCGCTGGCCGCGGATACGAAGTCCATCCGGAACCTGGCCGAGGCGCTGATCAGGACCGTCCGCGGGGGCGGTAAAATACTTATTTGCGGCAACGGCGGGTCCGCCGCCGACGCCCAGCACATAGCCGGTGAGCTGGTGGGCCGCTTTAAAAAAGAGCGGCGTGCCATCGCCGCCGTGGCGCTGACCACGGATACCTCCATCCTCACCTGCCTGGGCAACGATTACGGCTTCGACCTCATCTTCGAGCGCCAGGTGGAGGCGCTGGGCCGGCCGGGCGACCTGCTGCTGGCTATTTCCACTTCGGGCGCCAGCCCGAACGTCCTCAACGCGGCCATTAAGGCCAGGGAACTCGGCCTGGCCGTGGCGGGCTTCTTCGGCAGGGACGGCGGTCCCATCCTGAAGCATTGCGACGCGGCCTTCCTGGCCCCCGAGACGGATACCCCGCGGGTGCAGGAAATGCACATCCTCGCGGCCCACATAATCTGCGAGCTGGTGGAAGACGCCGTAGCGGCGGCCTGAAACCTCCCGTATAAATATAATATAATTACCTTTGCGCGGCCGGTACTTCGGCCTCCTGATGGGGATGGCTTTTTTTGAGGCGTCGCCACAGGATCCGGCGGCCGAGCGTATAGGAGGGCGGTTTTATGGCACAATCTTCCATCGGTGAAGTCATTTCCGAATCTGAAATGGAAATGATGGATAAAATAGAAAAATTCAAGCGCGAGCTCACTTCGCTGCGCACCGGCCGGGCCAATCCCCAGCTGCTGGACACGGTCTTCGTGGAATATTACGGGACCAAGGTGCCCTTAAAGCAGGTGGCGGCCGTTTCTGTCCCCGAACCCCGCACCATCGAGGTGCGCCCCTGGGACGCCGCCGCCGTCGACGCCGTCGAGGCGGAGCTCATGAAGATGGATTTCGGCTCCTCCCCTTCCCGCAACGGCGGGGTGATCCGCATAAGCCTCCCCCCCATGACCGAGGACCAGCGCAAGAAGATGGTGAAAGTGGTGCACAGCATGGGCGAGGACGCGCGGGTGCAGGTGCGCAATATCCGCCGCGACATCCTTGAGAAGGTGAAGAAGGCCCAGAAAGCCGGCGAGCTCCCCGAGGACGACGCCGCGCGCCACGAGGAAGCCGTTCAGAAACTCACGGACTCCTACGTAAAGACCATAGAAGACATGGTCGCCGCCAAGGAAAAAGAGCTGCTTACAGTCTGATGTCCCAGCCCCGAGCCCTTGACCCAGCCCGTTTGCCCGCCCACGTCGCCATTATCATGGACGGCAACCGGCGCTGGGCTAAAAAACGCGGGCTGCCGGCCATCGCCGGGCACAAGGCCGGGGTGGACTCCGTGCACGACGTGGTGCGCGCCGCCAGCCGCGCCGGCATCAAGGCCCTCACCATCTACGCTTTTTCCACCGAGAACTGGCGCCGCTCCAAGCTGGAAGTGAGCGCCCTGATGTTCCTGCTGAAAAAAACCATCGCCGCGTATGCGGACGAACTGGAACGGGAGAACGTGCGGCTTATGTTCAGCGGCCGCCTGGACGAACTGCCTAAGGCGGCGCGGCAGGTGATGAGCGCGGCCGAGGAACGGCTGCGGCGGTGCGGCGGCATGGTGCTGAACATCGCCCTTAACTACGGCGGCCGCCAGGAGATCCTGGACGCCGCCAACCGCGCGCTGGCCGCCGGCGCGGCGTCCCTGGACGAGGCGGCTTTCTCGAAGCTGCTTTATTCCCCCTCCCTGCCGGACCCCGACCTGATCATCCGCACTTCGGGCGAGCTGCGTCTCTCCAACTTCCTGCTGTGGCAGGCCGCCTACTCCGAATTTTACGTGACCGAAACGCTTTGGCCCGACTTCCGCGAGAAAGAATTCATCGGCGCGCTCCTGGATTACCAGGCGCGCGACAGAAGGAAAGGAACTTAAACACTATGCTTCTACCCAGGGTTTTGACGGCTTTATTCGGCATCCCGGTGGTCCTGCTGCTGATACGCGCGGGCGGCCCCGCTTACGCGGTCTTCGTCTTCACGATAATCGCGCTCTCGCTCTACGAATACGCCACGCTCATGAAGCTTGGCGCGAAGCCCGTGCAGGCGCCCATGCTCTATCTCTTCGGCCTGCTGCTGCCGGCGGCGCTTTACTTCGACCATTACTCGGCGGCCCAGGCCGGCGGCGACAACTTCACCGGCTTTTTCATCGCCCTCACGGTCATAGGCGTGATGACGTACGAACTTTTCTCGGAGAAAAAATACCTCGAGCGCATCGGCCTTACGCTGCTGGGTATTTTTATGATCTCCTGGTGCCTGTTCCACCTGGTGGCCATCCGCGGCCTGCGCCCCGACGGTCTGGAGCTGACGCTGATGCTGATAATCACCGTGTGGATCATGGACACCGCCGCCTATTTCCTGGGGAAATCGTTCGGCCGCAGGCAGCTGTCCACCATCAGTCCCAAGAAGACCTGGGAGGGCGCGGCCGCCGGCTTCATAGCGGCGATACTGACGGCCTGGGGCATAAGCAGGCTGACAGGCGGCCTGGTCACGCCGCTCTTCGCTGTCGGGGCCGGCGTGCTCATAGGGGTCTTCGGCCAGGTCTCCGACATCGCGGAATCCATGCTGAAGCGGGCCGTCGGCGCTAAGGATTCTTCCAACCTGCTGCCGGGGCACGGCGGCATCCTGGACCGTTTCGATTCGTATATCTTCCTGGCCCCGGTGATCTACTACTACGCGGTTTTCGCGCGCTGATAAATGAAGAACATAGTCATACTCGGATCCACCGGCTCGATAGGCGTCAACGCCGTTAAAGCCGTGAAGAACCTGGGGCCCGGCTGGCGGGTGCTCGGTCTTGCCGCCAACTCCAGCGTGGACGCCCTGCTGGCGCAGGTGCGCCAGGTGAAGCCCGCTTACGCGGCGGTCTTCGACTACGACGCGTGGAAAGAACTGACGGCCCGCGCGCCGCGGGGCGTCAAGGTCCTCCCCCCCGGCGTGGAAGGGCTTGTGGAACTGGCTTCCCTGAAAGAGGCCGACATCGTTCTGAATTCCGTTACGGGCGCGGTGGGTTTCGCCCCGCTGCTGGCTTCCATCCGCGCCTCCAAGCACATCGCCCTCGCCAACAAGGAACCCATGGTGATGGCCGGCGAGCTGCTGATGCGGGAGGCCGAGCGCTGGCAGGCGCGGATCATCCCGGTGGATTCCGAGCCTTCGGCCATCTTCCAGTGCCTGGCCGGCATAAACCCCGGACAATATGACGCCGCCCTTTCCCGTGTCTTTCTCACCGCCTCGGGCGGGCCGTTCTACGCGCGCAAGGGGTCGCTGGCCGGCGTCACCCCGGCGCAGGCGCTGAAGCATCCGCGCTGGAGCATGGGCCCCAAGATAACCGTGGACTCCTCCACGCTGATGAACAAGGGGCTCGAAGCGATAGAGATAAAGAATCTTTTTTCGCTGCCCATTTCCAAGATAGAGGTGCTGATACACCCGCAGTCCGTGGTGCACTCCGGCGTGGAGTTCAAGGACGGGTCCGTGCTGGCGCAGCTGTCCAACCCGGACATGAAGCTGCCCATACAGTACGCGCTCACCTGGCCCGGTCGCGCGCCCTCGCTGGCCGAGCCGCTGGATTTCTTCAAGCTCGCCCGGCTGGATTTCGCCCGGCCGGATTTCCGCCGCTTCCCCTGCCTGGAACTGGCTTTCCTCGCGGCAAGAAAAGGCGGGATCTACCCGGCCGCGCTTAACGCCGCCAACGAGGTGGCTGTGGAGAACTTTATCGCCGGGAAGCTCCGGTTCACGGATATCCCGAACGTAGTCGAGAAAACCCTGGCCGCCTGCCGCGGGGACTCGCGCGAGCGGCTTACGCTGGCAGCGGCGGTGGAAGCGGACGGTTGGGCGCGGCAGAAAGCCGCCGGAATAGTCGGCAATATCGGAAAAAGGTAAAAATGATCATATCCATAATAGCGGTCCTGTTCACTTTCGGTCTGGTTATCTTCCTGCACGAACTGGGCCATTTTATCGTCTGTAAACTGTCAGGCATAAAAGTGGAGGCGTTCTCCTTCGGCTTCGGCCCCGAGCTCTACGGCCGCACCGGCGGTCAGACCCGCTACTCCATACGCGCGGTGCCCCTGGGCGGCTACGTCAAGCCCGCCGGCGAGAATCTCGACGAGGCCTCCGGCGCGCCGGACGAGTATTTCTCGAAGCCCTGGTATACGCGCCTGGGCGTGGTGGCCGCCGGCCCGGCCATGAACTACCTGCTGGCCTTCACCCTCTTCTCCGGCGTTATACTTTTTGTCGGGGAGCCCGTCGCTTCCAATGACCCCGTGATAGGCGACCTGACGCAGGGTTACCCGGCCGAGACCGCCGGCCTGAAGCCCGGGGACCGCCTGCTCAAGATAGACGGCGCCGGTGTAGCCACCTGGGCCGACATGGCCGTGCGTATCGCAGGCAGGCTGGAAAAAGAGATCACCGTAACCTACGTGCGGGACGGCGCGGAGACCTCCGTAAAGCTGAAGACCCGCCGGGCCCCCGAAGGGGCCGACCGCGGGGTCATCGGCATCTCCCCCGGCGTCGCCTACAACCGCGTGCCGCTGCTCAAAGGCTTCGCCATGGGCGCCCACCAGTGCTGGTACTGGACGGCCTTCACCGTAAAAACACTGGCCTCCAATATCCACAAACGGGAAAAGCCGGACCTGGCCGGTCCCATCGGCATCGTCAATATCGTCAGCAAGGCGGCGCATACCGGCGCGGCGGATTTCTTTTTTCTGATCGGCCTTATCTCGGTGGCCGTGGGCTTCTTCAACCTGCTGCCCATCCCGCTGCTGGACGGCGGGCACGCCGTGCTCTACGTGCTGGAGGGGATCTTCCGGCGCAAGCTCAACGCCAGGATCATGCAGTACGTCAACGGCGTCGGCATAGCGGTGCTGATGACCATCCTCCTCTTCGCGACCTACAGCGATATCATGCGCCTGGTCTCCTCGCACGCCGCCAAGCAGGCGGCCGCCGCCGCGCAGGAAAGGTAAGATGGACTGCGCCTGCCACTCCAAACCCCGCAAGACCCGCTGTGTAAAAGCGGGCCGCTTCTCCATAGGCGGCTCCAGCCCGGTGTCCGTGCAGTCCATGTGCAATACCGACACCCGCGACCTGAAAGCCACCGTGGACCAGATACGCCGTCTGGAAGCGGCCGGCTGCGAGATTATCCGCGTGGCCGTGCCGGACATGGAGGCCGCCCTGAACCTGGGCCGTATAAAGCAGGCCATCTCCATCCCGCTGGTGGCGGATATACATTTTGACTGGCGGCTGGCCGTGGAAGCCGTGCGCCAGGGCGTGGATAAAGTGCGCATCAATCCCGGCAATATCGGCGAGAAGGAAAAGGTCAGAGAAGTGGTGAAGGCCTGTAAGTCCGCCGGCGTCCCCATCCGCATAGGCGTCAACGCCGGCTCGCTTAAGGCCCTGAAGGAACACCCGAAACCGCGCTGGACGCCCTATGACTGGGCCAAGCAGATGGTGAAGGAAGCCCTGGACGAGGTCAGGACGCTGGAGCGCCTGGATTTCCGCAGCATCGTGGTGTCGCTGAAGGCCGACGATATAGAACGCACCGTGATGGCCAACACCCTTTTCGCCTCCAAGTCGGACATCCCCCTGCACCTCGGCGTCACTGAGGCCGGCAGTTTCCTCGCCGGCACGGTGAAGTCCTCGCTGGGCATAGGCCTGCTGCTGTCCCAGGGCATAGGCGACACTATCCGCGTCTCCCTGACGGAGGACCCCGCCATGCAGGTGCGGGCGGCCTATGAGATACTCAAAAGTCTGGGGCTGCGGCATTACGGCCCGGACCTTATTTCCTGTCCCACCTGCGGCCGCTGCCAGGTCAACGTGGGCAAGGTTATCCACGAACTCGAGGAGCGGATCTATTCCGACCCGCAGCTGATCAAACAATCCGAGGGGATGAAAATAGCCGTGATGGGCTGTGTGGTCAACGGGCCCGGCGAGGCCCGCTCCGCCGATTTCGGCGTGGCCGGCGGCAAAGGCCGCGGCATCTGGATCGAGAAAGGCAAGCAGATGAAAGTCATAAAAGAATCGGAATGGGTGAACGAAGTCATCCGCAAGATCAGGAACGCTAAATAACGCTTTGGAAAAAATTAACTTATGAATAAACCCGACAACCAGCAGAAGACGGTCTCCGCCGCGGTCACTCCCCGCGCGAAGGATTACTCGCAGTGGTACCTGGACGTGATCAAGAACGCCTGCCTTGCCGAGCATTCCCCGGTGCGCGGCTGCATGGTCATCAGGCCGCACGGCTACGCCATCTGGGAGAAGATGCAGCGCGAGCTCGACGACCGCTTTAAGGCCACCGGCCATGAGAACGCTTATTTCCCCCTTTTCATCCCGCTGTCTTTCCTTACGCGCGAAGAGAAGCACGCTTCCGGCTTCGCCAAGGAATGCGCCGTGGTCACGCACCACCGCCTCAAGTCCGTCAACGGCGAGATCGTCCCGGACCCCGACTCCAAACTGGAAGAGCCGCTTGTAGTGCGGCCCACCAGCGAAACCATCATCTGGGCGCAGTACAAGAACTGGATACAGAGCTACCGCGACCTGCCGCTGCTGATAAACCAGTGGGCCAACGTCGTGCGCTGGGAGATGCGCACGCGCCTGTTCCTGCGCACCGCGGAATTCCTCTGGCAGGAAGGCCATACCGCGCACGCCACGGAGAAAGAGGCCCTTGAGGAAACCTGGCGCATGCTGGACGTCTACGCCGATTTCGCCGAGAACGTGATGGCGGTGCCGGTAATTAAAGGCCGCAAGACCGAGGGCGAACGCTTTGCCGGGGCGCTCGAGACGCTTTCCATAGAAGGCATGATGCAGGACGGCAAAGCCCTGCAGATGGGCACCAGCCACTACCTGGGGCAGAATTTCTCCAAGGGAGCCGACGTGAAGTTCCAGAACAGGGAAGGCCAGCTGGAATACGTCTACGCCTCCAGCTGGGGCGTCAGCACCCGCCTTGTGGGCGCTCTCATTATGACCCACTCCGACGACGCCGGACTTGTGCTGCCGCCGAAGCTGGCGCCCGTGCAGGTGATAGTGATACCGATCTACAAGAGCGAGGAAGAACGCGCCAGGACCGAGGCGGAGGCGAAGAAGGTGGCGGCCGAACTCAAGGCCCTCGGAGTAGCCGTAAAGGTGGACGACCGGGACGGCCTTATGCCCGGCGCCAAATATTACGAGTGGGAAGGCAAAGGTGTGCCGCTCCGGATAGAAGTGGGCCCCAAAGACCTCGAGAAGGGGTCGCTCTGTATCGCCCGCCGTTTCGTCTCCGAGATGGAAGGCGAGACTCCCGAAGCCCAGCGCAAGCGCCGCAAAGTTTTCCTGCCCAGGGCGGAAGCGATCGCCTCCATCGTCCCCACGCTCGAAGCCATGCAGAAAGAGCTGCTGGAGCGCGCCAGGAAGCTGAGGACGGAGCGCACGCGGGTTATCGACAAGCTGGCTGATTTTGAGACATTCTTCAAAGGCGAGGGCGGCGGGTTCGCCTGGGTACACTGGGCCGGCGACGCCGCGCAGGAAGACGAAATGGCAAAGCGCTTCGAGACCAGCATCCGCAACATCCCCTTCGAGGACCAGATCCCGGCCGAGGCCAAAGGCGAGGGCGTCTGCATCCTCACCGGCAAGCCCTCCAAACAGAGGGTGCTGATGTCCAAATCTTACTAAGGGGTCAGGTCTTGCAATTTAGCAATTTCGGAGGAAGAGGGTCCTTCCGCCGCCTTTATTTACCCCCCCGCATTTGTTAGAATTTCCCTGTAGCAAGTTCCCATCCCACTGGAGGCCGTCCGCATGAAACCTAACGATTTTATAAAGTTCCTTGATAAGGCCAAGATGTACGACCTTACCCAGCCCCTGAGCATCCACACGCCCCCGTGGCCGAGCTATATGCCGCTGCAGCTCCAGTATTTCAAGCGCATAGCCGGGGCCCATATGGGGCAGGGCGCCAACGGCCAGATAATGACGACCTCCAACCACGTGGGCACCCACATGGACGGGGAAATACACTTTTACAGCGCCGGCCGCACCATCGGCGAGGTGCCGATGAAGGAATGGACCGGGCCGGCCGTAGTCGTCGACATCTCCAAGGACGTGGGCGATTACGACCTTTATGAGCCCGAGCTGCTGATGAAGCGCGCCGACATCCGCAAGGGCGACATCCTCATCATCAATACCGGCTATCACAAGTACGCCTGGTACGAGAAGGGGACCTGCGACGAGGTGCGTTATTTCTGCAAGCATCCCGGGCCCGGCCCCCGCTTCCACAAGTGGGCGCTGGACATGAAGTTCAAGTGGATAGGCGTGGACTGCGGTTCCGCCGACCATCCCATGAACACCATCATCCGCAACTGGCATCCGAAGCTTTTTGTCGAAGCCGAGAACAAGCTGCTGAACAACTACGGCAAGAAATGGGACGAGATGTTCCCGCAGGATATCTACTACCAGGTGATGCACCTGAAGCTGTTCCCCAAACGCCTGGTCCACGCCGAGAACGTCGGCGGCGAGATAGACAAGCTTTCCAATAAGCGCTGCTGGCTCGGTTTCTTCCCCCTCAAGGGAATAGAACTGGAGTCGGCCATGGGCCGCGTAGTGGCCTGGACGGCCTGACCCGGAACGGGGGCGGGGTTTCCCCCCGCCCTTCGCAGCGATCACCAGCCTGGAGGCGAAATATGCCGATCACCACGGAGTTCGAATACGTCAAGCCCAGAGACATGGACGAAGCCCTCCATGTCTTTTCGCTTTACAGGGAGAAGGCCAGGGCGCTCGCCGGTGGCACCGACCTGGTGGTGCACCTCAAGGAGAACCTGGCCCGCCCCGAGGTGGTGGTGGACATAAAGGCGCTGGAGGAACTGGCCGGCTTCACCCTCAAGGGCGACGTCATGCATATAGGCGCGCTGGTCACTTTCGCGGACCTGATCGACTCCCCGCTGGTAAAGGCCAAATTCCCCCTGCTCTGGGAAGCTTCGCTGACGGTCGCCTCGGTGGGCGTGCGCAACCGCGCCACCGTGGCCGGCAATATCTGTTCCGCCGTGCCTTCCGCCGATTCCGCGCCGGTGCTGGCGGTCTACGACGCCGAAGTGCTCACCCGCAGCATCAGGGGCGAGCGCCGCGTAGCGATCGCCGAGTGGTTCGCGGGGCCCAAAAAGACCGTGCTGGCCCCCGACGAGATAGTTACCGCCGTGGAGATGAAACTGCCGGCTAAAAAGCACGCCGGCTGCTATATGAAGCTTTCCCGCTACGAAGGCGAGGACCTGGCGCAGGGCGGTATCGCCGCGCTGGCCTTCGCAGACAACACCTACCGCCTGGCCGTCTGCGCCCTTGGCCCCAAGCCCGCGCGCTGCCCCAAAACCGAGGCGGTGCTGAACGGCAACAAACTGAGCGACAAATTGGTAGCCAGGGCCAAAGAGACCATCCTGCAGGAAGTGTCCCCCATCAGCGATATTCGGTCCTCCAGGGAATACCGCCTGCATATGACGCAGGTGATGCTGGGCCGCGTTCTTGAAAAAGCGGTGGCCCGCCTGTTCGGCAAAGGGCCGAAGTACGGCACCGAGAATATCGCGTAAGGACGGTACAGGGGGTCTATATGAAAATGCACAGGATAAATTTCAGTCTGAACGGCGAGAAGGTGGCCCTGGACGTGGAGCCCAGCGACGTGCTGCTGGACGTGCTGCGCGGGCGCCTCGGCATAAAGAGCCCCAAGGTGGGCTGTGACCGCGGCGACTGCGGCACCTGCACCGTGCTCCTGAACGGCAAGACCATCCGCTCCTGCCTGGCGTTGGCGGTGGAAGCGGACGGGACGGAGATCGTCACCCTCGAGGGCGCCGGGTCGCGCAAATGGACCCAGAAGCTCCAGAAGAAATTCCACGAGAAGAATTCTTTCCAGTGCGGCTTCTGCGCGCCCGGCGTGATCCTGTCGGCCACCGAGCTGCTCGAGAAGAACGCCAAGCCCACTACGCACGATATAAAGGAAGCCATAGCCGGCAACCTCTGCCGCTGCACCGGCTACGAGCCGATAGTGGCGGCCATAGAGGAAACGGCCAAGGGTAAGTAAATATTCATCGGGGCAGGAGAGGTTATGAAAAACTTGATATTGATAAGTGCCGCGGTTCTGCTTGCCGCCTGCGCCATGCCGCAGGGCGGGATGAAACGCGGCGGCAGCCCTTTCGTCGAGCCGGAGACCGGGCCGTTCGTTGAAGAAAACATAGAGGTTATAACAGCTCCCGCCGGCGCCCAGGTGCTGGTGAACGACGGCTTTATGGGCTATGCCCCGGTCAAGGCGGTGGTGCGCAGGTACTGGCGCGGGGAGCCGGGCAACATGGTGCTGGACCAGGTCAAGATAGAGGCCCAGCCGATAGCTGCGGGCCATTGCGCGCAGGGCGGCTATTTCGGGGCCGGTTCGAGCAAAGTCCCCGCCCCCGTGCGCTTCAATATGACCGCCTGCGCCGCGCAGCCGGCCGGGAAGAAGTAAGGGCGGTCCGGAACTTTGCAGAGGCGGGATAAGAGAGGTAAATATGGACCTTCAAAAAACAATTTCTAAACCGAAGAAGAGCGTGAAAGCCGGGCCCGCGGACGGAGAACTGAAGGTCGTCGGCAAATCCGTGCTGCGCATAGACGGCTGGGAAAAAATAAAAGGCGCCGCCAAGTATACCGACGACCTGGAATTCGGCCCCGCCCTGCTCTACGCCGCCCTGGTGGAAAGTCCCCACGCCCACGCGAAGATCAAAGCCATCGATACCTCCAAGGCCGAGAAAGTGCATGGCGTGGTGAAGGTGGTGACCGGCCGCAACTTCACGCAGAAGTTCGGCCTCTATATGAACGACCGTTACGTTTTCGCCACCGACACCGTGCGCTTCGTCGGCGAACAGGTGGCCGCCGTGGTGGCCACCGACCCGAAGACGGCCATGCGCGCCGCCGCGCTGGTGAAGGTGGAATACGCAGAACTTCCGGCGGTGATGGACCCCGTGAAGGCTTTAGAGAAGGATTCCCCCTTGGTGCACCCCGATCTCAAGGATTATACCCATGTGCCGTGGTTCTTCCCCAAGCCGGGCACGAATATCGCGCACTGGCGCAAGATCCGCAAGGGCGACCTGGCCAAAGGTTTCAAGGACGCGGACCTGGTGCTGGAAGATACGTATACTGTCCCCCGCTACGCGCATTGCGCCATCGAGCCGCATTCGGCCGTCGGCCTTTATGACGCGTCGGGCCGGCTGACGATGTGGACCTCCTCGCAGTCCCCCTTTACGCAGCGCCACGTGTTCGCCGAGACCTTGAAGGCTTTCGGCCTTAGCCATAAGGACGTGCGCGTGATCAGCACCTATATCGGCGGCGGCTTCGGCGGCAAGGCCGGCGTCACCATGGAGATCATCGCGGCCGCGCTCGCCATAGCGGTGCCCGGCCGCCCGGTAAAGCTGCTGTGGAACCGCGCGCAGGAGTTCTACAACACCTACCAGCGCCTCGGCGTTACGGCCAAGATCAAAATGGGCGCCACCAAGACGGGCAAGATAACCGCGCTGGACTTTAAGCTGCATTGGGACTCCGGCGCCTATGTGGAATACGGCGCCAATGTGGTCAACGCGGCCGGCCTGTCGGCCAGCGGTCCTTACAAGGTCGACAACCTGAGCGTCGACTCGATGTGCACCTATACCAACCTGCCGCCCTGCGGCGCCTACCGCGGTTTCGGCTACTCCGAGTTCCTCTTCGGGCTGGAGTCGCATATAACCCGCATGGCGGTTCAGCTGGGTCTGGACCCGGTGGAGTTCCGCAAGAAGAACGCCATCAAGGAGGGCGACACCCTGCCCTACGGCGCGCACATGAATCCCAACGGCATACGCGAGGCCATAGGGAGGGTGGAAAAAGAAATTAAATGGGGTGTGAAGGAAAAGTCCAAAGACCCGAAGAAGGCCATAGGCAAGGCCCTGGTCTGCTTCTGGAAATCCCCCGCCATGCCGCCCAACGCCAGTTCCAGCGCTTTCCTGAAGTTCAACGAGGACGGCAGCGTCAATATCCTGGTCTCCGGCATGGAGATAGGGCAGGGCCTGCTTACCGTGATGGCGCAGATCGCCGGCGAGGTGCTGGCCCTGCCGGTGACCAAGATCCGCGTGGAGACACCGGACACCGACCGCAACCCATACGAGTGGCAGACCGTCGGCTCGCACGTGACCTGGGGCTGCGGCAACGCCGTCAAGCGCGCGGCCCTCGAGGCCCGCGAGCGCATTTTCGATCTGGTGCAGCGTGTGCACTGCCTGGACAAGAGCACTCTGTACCTTCAGGACGAATGCGTTAAATGCCGCACCAAGCCGGACTTCGCGCTGCCTTTCAAGGACTTCGTCATCAACGGCATACAGGCCGAAGACCACACTTTCAAGGGCGGGCCTATCATGGGCTCCGGCGTGTTCATGCCCGAGTTCGCCTCGGCCATCAGCGATCCGGAGACCGGGCAGGGCGGCCACCCGAACGTGCATTACACTACGGGCTCGGCCGGCATCATCCTGGAGGTGGACAGGGAATCCGGCAAGATGAAAATTAAAAAGGTGGCGCTGGCCGTGGACTGCGGCAAAGCCATCAACCCGGACCTGGTGCGCGGCCAGATAGTGGGCGGACTTATGCAGGGCTTCGCCACGGTGCTCTACGAGGACATGCGTTACAGCGAAAAAGGGAAGCTGCTGAACGCCAACTTCTCCGACTATAAGATCCCCACCGCCATGGATATGCCCGACGTAGTGGTGCCGATAATCATAGAGGTGGCCCAGCCCGACGGGCCCTACGGCGCGCGTGGCGTGGGCGAGCACACCATGATCCCCTGCGCGCCGCTGATCGCCAACGCGGTAGCGGACGCTTTGGGCGTGCGTATAAAGTCCATGCCGGTCACCAAGGAAAAAGTGGCCCTGGCGGTCAAGAACGGCGGTAAATAAGCGAGGAGCCCGATGAAAATTGCCCTGTGCCAGTACGACATCAAGTGGGAAGACAAAGAGGCCAATAAGAGCAGGATAGAGGCCCTCGTCGAGAATTGCCAGCGCCTGGGCGGGGCAGACTGGCTGGTGTTCTCCGAAATGACGCTGTCCGGTTTTACCATGAACACCGCCGTTTCCGAGCTGGACGATTCCGACCGGGCTTTTTTCTCCGGGCTTGCCGCGGAGAATAATATCAACATCTCTTTCGGCGGCGTCGAGAAGGGGTATAACAACCTGATAACCGTGGACCGCCGCGGCAACCGTATAAACACCTATTCCAAGATCCACCTCTACGCCTTCGGCGGAGAGGACAAGCATTACCAGGCCGGCACCAAGCAGGAACTGTTCGGCATGGAAGGCCTGCGCGTTATGCCGGCGGTCTGCTTCGACCTGCGCTTCCCCTACCTGTTCTGGAACAAGGCCCCCTCCGCCGACGTTTACCTTGTGATAGCCGCCTGGCCTATGCGCCGCGCCGAGCAGTGGACGACATTGCTGCGCGCCCGCGCCGTGGAGAACCAGGCCTACTGCATCGGCGTCGACCGTGTCGGCATGGAAGGCAAGATAGAGTATTCCGGCAACTCCGTCTGCTACGACCCGCTGGGCAAGACGGTGCTGGACTGCGGCACGGCCGAGGGTATTTTTGCCGCCGCGACGCCGCTGGACCGCGACCTGGTGTCCAAAACCCGTGAACGCTTCCCGTTCCTCGGCGAAAGAAAAAGCTTCCCCTGGCAGTAATATGGACCTGATCTCATACGGCGACAGCATTCCCGAGGGCGATTACCGCCTGCACTCGGCGTTCGCCAACGCCATAAACTTCCGCCGAGGCAAGCTGATAGTCTCGCTTGTCCCGCCGCGCACCGGCGCCGGCCCGCTCAACCTGGTGCTCAAACAGCTGCCGCTCGGGGCCAGGCGCCTGCGCGCCTCCAGGTTCTACTTCTACGTGGACGAGAACCGCCTGCGCAAGGAAACCGACTCTCTTTACGCCTCCGGCATCCCGGAAGTCAACGCCGACCCGGAAGTCGTGCTCTCCAATACCCTGGCGCTGGCCCGCCTGCTCGCGACCGGCGCCCCGCCTAAAAGCCTGGCCTTTATTTTCTCATCGGAGCTGGAGAAGGATTTCGCCCGCACTTTCGACAAGCATCTGCTGGCCCGGTTCAAGAAGGCCGTCGCCAGTTTCAAGGCCGGCGATTACCGGCGCGGCGCGCGGACCATGCGGGGGCTCGGTCTCGGCCTCACCCCCTCCGGAGACGATTTCCTCAGCGGCATGCTGGCCGGTTTCAATTACGCCGTGCTGAACCTGCGCTTCGACGTTATGGCTAAACTCGAGCTGGTATATTACAACGCCGACGGGAAGAACCTGATCTCCAATAACTTTCTGCAGGCCTCTTATGAAGGAAAAGTTAACGCCAAGATAGGCCGGCTCATGCGGGCCCTGTCGGTAAAGGGCGGCAAGGACCTGCCGGCGGCGGCGAAGGCGGCCCTGGAAAGCGGGCATACCTCGGGGGCGGATTTCTGCTCCGGACTGGTTTTCGCCCTGCTCGACGCTTTCTCCTGGAAGGACCAATAAGGACATTATGATAAAGACCATTATTAAAAAGGGCGCCTATTTCGATTCCGTCTCGCTGATGCAGGTCGCCAAAAAACTTAACGCCGTGCCCGGGGTTATCGACTCCGCCGTGGTGATGGCCACCAAAGAGAACAAGGGCATCATAAAGGCCTCCGGCCTGCTTACGCCCGAAATACTCAGGGCCGGCGACAGCGACCTGGCCATAGCCGTCAGTGCGCGCACTCCCGCCGACGCCGACGCCGCGCTGAAGGCGGCCGAAGAACTGCTCAATATGAAACCGGCGCAGGCGCAGGCCGGCACTGACAGGAAAGCCGCGGGCCTGGCCGACGCGGTCAAAACTCTGGAGGGCGCCAATCTCGCCGTTATTTCCGTGGCCGGCCGTTTCGCCGGGGCGCTGGCCGCCGAGTGCCTGGAGAAGGACCTGAACGTGATGATCTTCTCCGACAACGTGCCGGTGGAGACCGAGGTGGCCCTGAAGCGGGCGGCGCTTAAAAAGGGGCTGCTGGTAATGGGCCCGGACTGCGGCACGGCCATCATCAACGGCGCACCCATAGCTTTCGCCAATTCCGTGCGCCGCGGGAATATCGGCGTGGTGGCGGCTTCCGGTACCGGCCTGCAGGAGGTGACTACCCTTATCTCCAACGAGGGCGCAGGCATCTCCCAGGCCATCGGCACCGGCTCGCGCGACGTGAAAATAGAGGTGGGCGCGCTGACCCTTATCCAGGCGCTTAAAATGCTGGCGGCGGATCCCGCCACGGAAGTGCTGCTGATCGTCTCCAAGCCCCCCCATCCCGCCATACTTAAAAAGATCACAGCCGAAATTACAAAAATAGAAAAGCCCGTAGTGGCCGTTTTCCTCGGCGGCGAGATCAAAGAGAAGCTCAAAGAGAACTTTTATCCCGCCCGGACGCTGGAGGAGGCCGCCTACAAGGCCGTCTGCCTGGGTAAGGGCTGGAAGCTGGGTAAGGCGCGCGAGATAATCTACGACATGAACCTTAAGGCCGAGGAACTGGCCAGGCGCGAAGCGGCGAAGAAGAAAAGGTCCACGTGCTTGCGCGGCCTTTTCTCCGGCGGCACTTTCGTCAGCGAGGCCCAGGTTATACTGCCCGAGTTTTCGGGCGAGGTGTTCTCCAACGCGCCTCTCGACAAGAAGTTCAAACTGAAGGATTCCTTGAAGCTCTCCGGCCACGCCGTGATAGATTTGGGCGAGGACGAGTTCACTGTGGGCCGGCCGCACCCGATGATAGACTTCAGCCTGCGCAACAAGATGATAATCTCCGAAGCGAAAAAACCGGAGGTCTCCGTGCTGCTACTGGACCTGGTGCTGGGCTACGGCGCCAACCTGCAGCCGCTGGAGGATATCCTGCCCGCGATAGTGGAGGCGTTCATCCACAACAAGGAACTGTCGATAGTGACCTCCGTCACCGGCACGGAGACCGACCCGCAGGCCCGGTTCAAAGTGGTAAAAGGCCTGGAGGCCGCCGGCGTGATAGTGATGCCTTCCAACGCCGGGGCCTGCCGCCTGGCCGGCGAGATAATCCGGCTGGCCGCGAAGAAATAACATGGAGACCCTATGAAACTTTTTGAGAGCGAACTTAAAGTGGTGAACATCGGGCTGGAATCTTTCCGTCAGGGCCTCACCGACTCCGGCGTAAAAAGCGTGCAGGCGCAGTTCAAGCCGCCGCTCACTTCGGAGGCCGGGCTCTTCGCCCGGGCGGACAAATACGCCGCGCGCATAAATAAGGCCAACGAAAAAGCGCTGGCCCGCGTCCTGGAAGCCAAGCCGGCGCTGGTCGGCATGGGCGTGGCGCTCGACGTTATCCCCGGGATGAGGAAGGACCTCATCCTGCATGCCGGCCCTCCCGTAACGTGGGAAAGGATGTGCGGCCCCATGCGCGGCGGCATCATGGCCGCACTGATGTACGAAGGCCTGGCGAAAGACCCGAAAGCGGCCGAAAAGCTCGCGGCTTCCGGCAAGATCAAGTACGCGCCCTGCCACGAACACAGCGCCGTTGGCCCGATGGCCGGTATAATTTCTGCCTCCATGCCGGTTTTTATCGTGAAGAACGAGGCGGCCGGAAACTTCGCCTACGCCACGCAGAACGAGGGCTTGGGTAAGGTGCTGCGCTACGGCGCGTATTCCCCCGAGGTCATAGAGCGGCTGAAGTGGATGGAGACTGCGCTTTATCCCACGCTCAAGGCCGCTATAGAATCCCTGGGCCGTATCGACCTGAAGACCATTGTGGCGCAGGCGCTGCATATGGGCGACGAGGTGCACAACCGCAACCGCGCCGGCACCTCGCTTTTCTACCGGGCCATCGCGCCCGCCGTAATAAAGACGGCGCGCGACACTGAAACCGCGGCCAAGGTGCTGGAATTTATAAACGGCAACGACCATTTCTTCCTGAATCTTTCCATGGCGCTGTCCAAGGCCTCGCTGGACGCCGGGCGCGGGGTGAAGGATTCCAGTCTGGTGGTGGTGATGGCCAGGAACGGCACGGACTTCGGCGTGCAGCTGTCCGGTACCGGCGGCAAGTGGTTCACCGGCCCGGCCCCCGTGCCGGACGCTCTTTATTTCCCCGGCTACACCAAGGCGGACGCCAACCCGGACATCGGTGACTCGGCTATTACGGAGACCAACGGCCTGGGCGGCTTTGCCATTGCGGCGGCGCCGGCCATAGTTCAGTTCGTGGGCGGCACGGCGGCGGACGCGGTGAACTACACGCTGGCGATGTACGAGATCACCGTAGGTGAGAACAACATATACAAGATCCCGTATCTCAACTTCCGCGGCACGCCCACGGGCATAGACGTTATCAAGGCGGCCCGCACCGGCATCCTGCCGTTCATAGACACCGGCGTAGCGCACAAGAAAGCCGGCATAGGCCAGGTAGGCGCCGGCGTCCTCAGCGCCCCCCCCGAGCCCTTCGCCCGCGCCTTCGAATACTTCGCCAGGAACCTAAGGTAGAGTTAGTGTTGGCCGACCGGGCGGGCTATCCCGCTCGCCCGGACTGCAGGGAACCGTTGCGCGGTTCCCCCCGCCAGGGGAAATTATGGCGGGGCCCCCCTCCCCAACGGGCGCTCGGGACAGCCCGCCCGGCCGTCCCGCCGAACCCATACCCTCGCCACCACCCCTTTTGTCTTCTAGTCAAAAACAAACCGCCAGGCTTCCCCGGCGGTTAAATCGACTTAACACTAAGTATTTACCCCGAAATGCAGTTAAATCTTATATCGCTTTTCCCATTTTCGATGGCGGCAATCCGATCTGCCAGTTTTTTGGAAATAGGGGAAGTTGGAAATGCAGTGATGAAAGCTTTAAACTCTGAGATTGCGGACTCTTTCCCATCACATGCACAAGTTGCATTGGTTAACTCTGTGCCTATGCGTGTAATTTCACTGCTTGTATGAGTTTGATAACTTTTACGGAATTCCTTAGCAAACCTACCCCATTCTTCGTATAAATTGACTAATGTGTTTTCTCCATATCTCACGCATCCGCTATAATCGGTCTGTTGCTTTATGTAGACAGGCCAACCACCAGGTTTAGTTTTGACTGAAAGTGTGAAAAATGACCTGTCGACCTTAGTGCCTTTTTCGACGCTAAGTTTTAAAAAGAAATCGCGGTCCGGCTCAGCCACTAAAACTTCAGTGCGCCTTAGAATAATGCCCTGTAATTGGCTTTGCAGCTTCTCAAAAGTTGATCGATCCATGGATTCTATTATTGGTGCTAAGTCATGGCTTGCCTCCTCTGCCTTTGTAAATAAGGGTTCAATGGACTGTCGATTTTTGGATTGGAGAGTCAGTTCCAGTTTGGAATTGTAGGACTTAACTGCCGGTATTTCGAAAGGATTTGTTGCAGCGAAGCAGATAGAAGGCAAAAAAAATAAAATTAACATAAACGGCATTGCATAGCTCCTAGGTAGGAAGACGTGATTTGTAAATGGCCCTTGCACTTTTAATATTCTTGCAGAAGACAAAGTGAAAGTCAATAAACAGTGTTAGACTTGGCGGAGACCGCAGGGGCAGGATAAGAAAAACCGTCGTTGAGCCCGCCGGTTGCATAGCCCGGCGGGCGAATACCGAGCGAGGCCACGGTGTGGCCGAGCGTGTTTTTCGTTCCTGCCCCTGCGGTATGCCGCCCGGGCGAGGAGCTCCTAATAGGTGCAGTTCTCCGCATTTTC
This sequence comes from Elusimicrobia bacterium GWC2_61_19, assembly GCA_001799795.1. Taxonomy (GTDB): domain Bacteria; phylum Elusimicrobiota; class Elusimicrobia; order Elusimicrobiales; family UBA9959; genus UBA9959. Next base: position 47,973 of record MGUD01000013.1, on the reverse strand, counting down.
CTTGTATTCTAGGGGGTGAATTGCTAATATATATATGGAAGGTGGCTGAAGTTCAGCCGCTTTTTTTTGTATCAGGCACGCTTTTAGAGGGAATATGGATAAGTCCAAGATAGAGACCGAAGTGGAGAACGTACTGGCCCAGACCGGGTTCGAGCTGGTGGACCTGAAGACGGCCAGCCACAACGGCAAGCCGCTGCTGCAGATCTTCGTGGACAGGGAAGTCGGCGGGGTGCTGCTTGATGACTGCGGTGTCCTCAGTGAGAAGATAGGCGAGTACCTGGACGCCAACAACATTTACGAGAACGGCTACTTCCTGGAAGTTTCCTCCCCGGGCGTGGACCGCGTGGTAAAGACGGAAAAAGATTTCAAACGCTTCGCGGGCCAGCAGGTGAAGGTCCGCCTTAAGCGCCCGGTGAACGGTTCGCGTGTGTACTACGGAAACATCACCGGTTTTGAAAACGGGCAGGTACTCCTGTCCGGCGACTTAAAATTCAGCCTCGAGGATATCGACGAAGCCAGGCTTAACCCGGCCGACGAAGAGATCTTCAAGCGAAAATAACACAGGGGTAATATAATGACTACAAACAAGGAACAGAAGAACAAATCGGACCTTTTACTGGCGCTCGAACAGCTGGAGCGCGAGAAGAACATCAAGCGTGAGGACGTCTTCAAGACCATCACCGACTCGCTTGTCAGCGCGCTGCGCAAATATTTCGGCAAGACCGCCCAGATCATGGCCGGCATCGACCCCGAGACCGGCGACATGGCCGGCTTCCTGGTGAAGAAAGTGTCCGAGACCGTGGTGACCCCGGAACTGGAAATAACCCTGGCCGACGCCCAGAAACACCAGCCCGACGCCAAGATCGGCGACGACGTGCACATCCCCGTGCCCATACAGGATTTCTCCCGCATAGCCGCGCAGACCGCCAAGCAGGTGCTGATCCAGAAGATCCGCGAGATCGAGAAAGTCCGCGTCTACGACGAATATAAGCCCCGCGAAGGCGAGGTCGTCACCGGCCTGGTCCACCACGTGGCCGGCCGCGACATCTTCGTGGACCTCGGCAAGGCCGAGGCCATCCTGCCCTTCTCCGAGCAGATCCGCCGCGAACATTTCAGTGTGAACCAGCGCGTGCGCGCCATCATCCACCGCGTGGACAAAGAGAACAAGGGCCTGCAGATAGTCCTGTCCCGCGCCTCCGGCAATTTCCTTAAAGCGCTGTTCGAGGCCGAAGTGCCCGAGATCGCCGAGAAGGTCATAGAGATCGTGGATGTGGTCCGCGACCCCGGCTTCCGCGCCAAGGTGCTGGTGCGCAGCAATTCCCCCAAGGTGGACCCCGTCGGCGCCTGCGTCGGCATCCGCGGTTCCCGCATCCGCGTCATCATGAGCGAGCTCGCCAACGAGAAGATCGACCTTATCCCCTATATAGAGGATACGCTCACCATGATAGCCAAGTCCTTCTCCCCCGCCACGGTCAGCTCCGTGAAGATCCTGGACAAGGAAGCTAAGCGCGCGCAGATCATCGTCCCCGACGACCAGCTCGCCATGGCGATAGGCCGCGAAGGTCAGAATATCCGCCTCGCCAGCCGCCTGACCGGCTGGGAGATAGAGGTGAAGTCCGAGGGCCAGCGCTCCGAAGATAACAAGCGCACGACCGACATGGCCATGCAGGACCTCCTTAAGATCGACGGCATCGGCGCGAAAGTGGCCGAGACCCTGATAACCATGAACGTGCTGGATATCCGCACCGTGGCCGGCCTCACCGAGGAAGAGCTCTGCTCTCTCGAAGGCATCGGGGAGAAGACCGCCCAGAAAATAATAGCCGGCGCCAAGAAATTCATAGAAGAAAACCCTAACTACGGGCAGACTGCCGCGCAGGAAGAGTCTTCAAAGACCGAAGAGGTGAAAAATGAGCCCGAAGAAACAGAAAGCAAATGAGAATTTAGAAGCTGAGAAGAAAGACGCGGCTGAGGAAGCCAAAGCGGCCCCCAAGAAAAAGGCGGACGCCAAGCCCGCGGCTGGAAAAAAAGCCCCGGCGAAAAAAGCCGCGCCCAAGGCCAAGAAGGCCGAGGACGCGCCTGCCGCCGACAAGCCCGCCAAGGCGCCGGCCAAGCCCAAGAAGGCCAAGGCCTCCGAACCCGCTCACGAGCCGGAACTGCCCAAGGCGCCCGACCTCAAGCGCTTTATGTTCTCCCATTCCACGGCGGAAGGCACCATCGCCGCCGGCCCCTCGGGGCAGAAGGAAGAGCCCAAGCCGGTAGAGCCCCCGAAGCCCGCCGCCCCGCCGGCCGCCGCCGCGCCCGTTGCGCCCGCCGCGCCGGCCAAGCCCTCCGTTCCCCCCGCCCCCGGCCCTAAGCCGGTGACGCCGCCGGCCAGGCCAGCCGTCTCCCCGCATTTTATAGTTAAACCCGGCACGCCGCCCGTAAGGCCGCCGGCTTCCGGATCCAGGCTGGTGATCCCTCCCCTCATAAGGCCCTCGGCCCCGTCGCTGCGCCCCGGCCCGGCCCCCCTCAGACCCCCGGCTCCGGCCGCCAGGCCCGGCGCCCCCGCGCCCGCCCGCCCGCACACTCACGCCGCAAAACCCGCCGCGCCCAAAGCGCAGCCCGCGGCCGCCAAACCGGCGGCCCCGGCCGCCGCGCCGCAGGCCGAAGGCGAGAAGCAGGAACTGCCCAAACTGAAGGTTTCCACCAACGTCATCGTACGCGAACTTGCGGAAAAGATGGGGATAAAGACCACCGACCTCATTAAAAAACTGATGGGGATGGGCGTGTTCGCCACCATCAACCAGCGTTTGGACGAGGATGCCGCCATGCTGATAGCGGCCGACTACGGCTACGACCTGGAACTGATCCCGATGTACGGCGAGGAAGAGCTTAAGGAGGAGATCGAGCACGAGAAAGCCGAAGACCTCAAGTCGCGCTATCCCATCATCACCATCATGGGCCACGTCGACCACGGTAAAACCACGCTGCTCGACGCGCTGCGCGAGTCCAACGTGGTCGAGACCGAAGCCGGCCAGATAACGCAGCACATCGGCGCCTACATGGTTAAGACCCCGCGCGGCAATATAACCGTGCTGGATACCCCGGGCCACGAGGCGTTCACCGCCATGCGCGCCCACGGCGTGAAGATCACCGACATCGTGGTGCTGGTGGTTTCGGCGGTCGACGGCGTGATGCCGCAGACCCTCGAAGCTATCAACCATGCCAAGGCCGCTGACGCCCCCATCATCGTTGCCATCAATAAGATAGACCTGCCCACGGCCAATACCCAGCAGATAAAGCAGCAGTTGTCCAACCACGGCCTGAGTCCCGAAGAATGGGGCGGCAAGACGCCCATGGTGGAGATTTCCGCCAAGAAGCGTCTGAACCTGGAGAAGCTGCTGGAGATCGTGAGCATCCAGGCCGAACTGATGGAACTTAAAGCCAATCCCAATAAACCCGGCCAGGGCATAGTGATAGAATCCCGGCTGGACTCCAAGAAGGGTATCGTGGCCACGATCATAAACGTGACCGGCACCATCCGCATAGGCGACCCGTTCACCGTGGGCGCCGCGCACGGCAAAGTGCGCGCCATGCTCGACGACCACGGCAACAGGCTCGAAGAGCTCAGGCCCAGCATGCCCGCCGAGATCCTAGGTATCAGCGGCGAAGTCCCCACCGCCGGCGACGTGCTGAAAGTGGTGGAGAACGAGAAGGAAGCCCGCCACGTGGCCGACAAGCGCAAGCTGAACCGCCGCGAGGAAGCCCTTTCCCACCAGCGGCATGTCAGCCTGCTTTCGCTCAAGTCGCAGGTGGACCAGAAGCTGCTCAGGAACCTCAACGTGGTCCTTAAGACGGACATGTTCGGTTCCATGCAGGCCATAAAGGACTCTCTGGAGCGGCTCAGCACCAATGAAGTGGCCATCCAGATGCTGCACACGGGTATCGGCAACATAACCGAATCCGACGTGCTGCTGGCCAAAGCCTCCTCCGCCGTCATCCTCGGCTTCCACGTGGACGCCGACAGCAAAGTGCGCGAGGCCGCCAAGGACGCGGATGTGGAAATACGCGACTACAAGATAATATACGACCTGCTGGAAGACGTGCGCGCCGCCATGAGCGGCCTGCTGGCCCCCGAGATCATCGAGACCGTGGCCGGCCGCGCCGAGATACAGCAGATCTTCGACCTGAGCTCCGGCAAGGTGGCCGGTTCGCTGGTGCGCGAAGGCAAACTGGTGCGCAACCAGATCATGCGCGTGGTGCGCGGCAAGGAGATAGTGGCTACCGGCAAGATCAGCGGCCTCAAGCGCTTCAAGGAAGACGTGAAAGAAGTGGAGAAGGGGCTTGAGTGCGGTATCCTGCTCGACGGCTTCAAGGACTTCCGCGTGGGCGATATGGTCGAGGTGATAACCAAAGAGGAGCGCATACGGCGCCTTGCGGCGCCGGGCGCCTAGCCCTATGGGTTCAAAACGCAACGAAAGGCTCAAGGAGCTGTTCCTGGCCGAGATCAGCCAGGCTCTGCGCAATGTCAACGGCATAAACGCCAACGGGATATTGACGCTGACCGGCTCCGAGCTCACGAAAGACAGCAAGGTCCTCTACGTCTACTATTCGGTGCTGGGCACCGAGGATGACCGCCGCCGTAAAGCGCTGATCCTTAACGCCAACAGCCGCGAGGTCCGCAGCCTGCTCTTCAAGCGCCTGCGCCTCAAGAACGTCCCGGAGCTCGTCTTCAAGTTCGACGACACCCCGGAGAAGGCTGCGCACCTGGAGAACCTGTTCAAACAGATAAATTCCGAGGACGGCAAAAAAGATGAGAACCCTGGATCTTGAGACCGAATTCAAGCGGCTCGAGGACCTGATAGTAACCTCGGAAAGCTTCTTCCTGGCCGGCCACCTGAACCCCGACGGCGATACCATCGGTTCCATGCTGGCTATCGCCTCCGTGCTGAAGCGCCTGGGCAAGAAGGTGCGGCTGTTCTCCCAGGACCCTGTCCCCGAGAACCTGCGTTTCCTGCCGCACGCCAAGAGCATCCGTTCGCGCCTCCCTTCCTTTAAGACCAAATTCGACGCGGCCATCCTGCTGGAGTGTTCCACCCCCGCGCGCGGCGGCGACCTGGAACCGGTCCTGAAGCGGGCCGGCAAGGTGGTGAACATCGATCATCACAAGACTTCGGAATTCTACGGCGACATCAATATCGTCGAGCCGCACTCCTCCTCCACCGCCGAGATCGTTTACCGGCTTTTCTACAATATGAACGTGCACGTGACCAAGCGCGAGGCCGCCTGTCTCTACACGGGCATTGTTACGGACACCGGGCGTTTTCATTTCCCGGCCACCAGCCCGCGGACGCTGGAGATCGCTTCCCGCCTGCTGGAGACGGGGTTCAAGTTCTCGCGCGTCAACGACCTGCTTTACGCCACCAAGGCCTGCGAAGGCCTGAAGATACTGGGGCGGGCGCTCGAGAGCCTGGAGCTGAAGGCCGGCGGCAAACTGGCCGTGCTGACCCTCAAGGCTTCCGACTTCGAGGATTTCGACGCGCGTTCCGAACACAGCGAGAACGTCATAAATTACGGCCTGATGCCCCCCGGCGTGAAGGCCGCCGTGATGTTCCGCGAGGAAGAGGAACGTATCAGCGTCACTTTCCGCTCGCGCGGCCACCTCGACATGAGCGTCGTGGCCAAGGCCTTCGGCGGCGGCGGCCACCGCAACGCTTCCGGCTGCCGCATAAAGGGCGGTTTGCCGGCCGCCAGGGAAAAAGTCCTTGCCGTGCTTACCCGCCTGCTCGCCTAGGCGGCCAACCGCATGAACGAACCGCTCCAGCCTCCTTCGGGCCTGTTCCTTTTTGACAAGCCGAAAGGCATAACTTCCCACGACGCGGTGGACCTGCTGCGCAAAAAACTTTCCATCAAGAAAATAGGCCACACGGGCACGCTGGACCCTATGGCCACCGGGTTGCTTATCCTGCTGGTAGGCTCGGCCACCTCGGTGCAGTCCGCCATGCAGGGGTCGGCCAAGGTTTACGGCGGGACCATCCTTTTTGGGACGGAAACCGATACCTGGGACGCAGAAGGTAAGGTGACGGCGGAAGCCCCTCCTCCCCCGCTGGATGATAATACCGTCAAAGAAGCTGTAAAACTATTCAACGGAAAGATAATCCAGCAGGTCCCCCCTTATTCCGCGGTCCGCCTTAACGGCAGGCATATGTACAAGCTGGCCCGCCAGAACGTGGCCATGCCGGAGGTAAAGCGGGAAGTGGAAGTGCGCTGGCTTTCCTGGGCGGCCAGGCCGCCGGCGCTGGATTTTGAGATAGAGTGCTCCGGCGGCACGTATATACGCTCCATAGCGTGCGAATTGGGCCGCGCGCTGGGGTCCCGCGCCCATCTGGCGGCGCTGCGCCGCCTGAGCATAGGCGCTTACAGCGTTAAGGGCGCCGTGACGGCGGCCGAGCTGACGGCGATGTCCTCCGCCGAGGCGCTGGCCAAGCTTGCTCCGGTGCCTGGAGGTATCCGTGCTTAATTTCATGGCCATCGGCACTTACGACGGCGTACACCTGGGGCACCGCAAGATAATCCGCGCGGCCATCCGCGAGGCGTTGAAGCGCGGGATGAAGAGCAAGGTGGTGTATTTCCCCTTTCCTCCCAAGTTCTTTTTCTCGGGCGAGAAAGAAAATTGTCTTATTACTCTGCCGGAGGAGCGTGAAGATCTTATTAAGGCGCTGCGGCCCGATTCCGTGGAAGCTATCGAGTTCAATAAGCCGTTCGCTTCTATGCGGGCGGGCGACTTTTTTACCGGGGTGGTTCTTAAGGGTTTTACCGCGGGCGGTCTTTGCGTGGGGCCTGATTTTGCCGTGGGGCAGGGGCGCGAGGGTCACCTGGATTTCCTGCGCGCGGCCAGCCGCAAGGCGGGGATTGCTTTTAAGGCGGTGCCTTTTGCGCGGCGCGGCGGGCACAAGATCTCATCGAGCCTTATCCGCGCGCATCTGCGCGCCGGGGCCGTTGAAGAGGCGAATATCTGTCTGGGCTGGGAATACAGCGCCAGCGGCCCTGTGATAAAAGGCGCGGGCCTGGGCCGCAAACTGGGCTTCCCTACGGCCAATATCGGCGTGGACGCGGCCAAGATACTTCCCCCCGGCATCTTCGCCGCCAGGGTGAAGGTAGCTCACGAAACCTTCAACGCCGTCCTCAGCGTAGGCCGGCGCCCGACGGTCAACACTTTGAACGGCAAGCTGATACTCGAAGCCCACATCCTCGACTTCTCAAGAATGATCTACGGCGCGCAAGTGCAGGTCACCTTCCTCAAACACCTCCGCCCCGAACGCAAATTCCACTCCCTCGACTCCCTCATCATCCACATCCGCCAAGACATCACCGCCGCCCGCAAATTCTTTAAATAGTCGGTAGAGCCGTTAAGTAGACAGGTCTGGGGCGACCGGGGTGTT
>MGUD01000013.1:16891-40545 GCA_001799795.1 Elusimicrobia bacterium GWC2_61_19 | reverse complement strand
CAGCCGGGATAATTAGGCTGGGGCCCCCCCTTCCCCAAAGGGTTCGCGGGGGAACACCCCGGCCGCCCCTCCGGGGCTCCTATCTCTTGAATTCCGGGGACAGTATATTTATCTCACGAACAAATAATTCCGTATACTGTCCCCGGAACTCAAAATGTTACCAAAGTGAGGTGTGTAACTAGCTTCGCAAACAGCAGCGTCTGCTTGTCTGCCATATTTCCTGCCTGAATATAATCGCCGTAAGTGTCAGGGAAACGACCGGAACGGTTATGTTCTGCGACAGCGGCGAAGTCTGCCACTGCCATCTTATAATGTTCATGCCTTGGACCCAGTCTATCGCCCCGTGCGCCAGCGCAAGCACGCCGATGGATGCGCCCTTGTAGCGAGCCGCCGCAAAAACCAGTCCAAAGAAGAAAATGACGATCAGCGGTTCGAAACCCTGGAAGGGATAATGGTATGCGGTGAAAACCATGCTTCCGACCAGAATGCACATGACCGGTCTGCCTTTCCATATTTCGAACCATATCCCCCGCCACCATAATTCTTCCGTAAGTCCGATCAGAACAATACACCAAAAAAAAGCTATTAACGCCGAATGGCTCCATACGGGTTCAATGAACGGAATCCCACGCCCTAGAACCGGATGCAGCACGAATGCCATCAAGATTATCGGTCCCAACCACCACTTGTTTGGCGAGAATACAGCTATTCCACCGGGATACCATCTTCGCCAAACCGCGACACCAATTAAGAGCATCCCGAGCATTGCTGAAAGTTTGAACGGACGCATGTGATCGGGGAAAACATTCATCCCTGCCCATATAAGGATATCGCCGCCCCCGATTCCCACAATCCAGGCGATAATAAGATTCCCGGCCGTGGGGGCGCTAAACCAGCCACGCTTATAAACTAGTTCCATAGATTTTGTGGGAGCAGGGCACGCTGCGGGGGATGTCGCCCAAAAAAGAGCCGGTATCAGCCTTTTTGTTTTTTATGTCCGAGGATGGTCCACTCTGATTTGGGAGCGGGTTTTTCGTTTAAAGTCGAGACAAGCGCCATGGCGTTATAGGCGCCAACTATGAAAAAACCTGCGGCGGCGAATAAGCCGAGCGGCTGAAGGAGGCCGGCTACGGCAAGGCCGACGTTTACAGATCTGCCTACGACCCTCACTTCTTTTGGCGCAGCGGCATAGCTTTTGTCGCTTCCGATATAAAGGTCGGCGTTCTCTCTTGTCAGACTATTTGGCGCGCCAGCGTTGTAAATAGGAAGATCGAGTTTGGAATGAAGGCTCCAGCTTCTGGGAGCGGCAAAAACAGTGCCGGTGAGAACTATCATGCCCGCAAAAAATACCGCTAAGAATTTCATCAGTATAATTATACGCTTTACCAATAGTCCCATACAAACTGAAATCGGGCGGAGAATTCCGGAATTCCGGGGACAGTATATTTATGCCACGAATGCGCAATTCCATATACTGTCCCCGGAACTTCTGGCGGGACGAACAGGCGCGGGCGGGCCTTGCTGTGCGCGACTTTAGGGCGTAGGGGCGGGTGCTGGAGGGTACCGCTATCATTAGCGGCGCCGAAGACTGTTTGAGGAGCGCACTGTGTGCGCGACGAGTTCTGCAGGCGCCGGAAGCACCCGTCCCTCTTCTGCCACGCCCGCTTAGGAGCGCACGGCGAGGCCCGCCCGCGACTGAGGATTTGAGCCGACCGGCGGGCTATCCTGCGGTTATATTATCTGGGGTTTTGTGCGGGGCTGGAATTGGCCGGTGAATGACTTGGGGGCGGTGAGTCGGCCGGATTCGGCGATGACTTGGCCGCGGAGGATGGTGTACCGGGGGAAGCCGTAGAGTTTTTGGTTCTGCCACGGGGAGAAATCCGTGTTGTGCTGCATTTTGCGGTAGTCGGCTTTGACGGAGGCCGACGGGTTTACTATGGCGAAGTCGGCGTCGGCGCCGGGGCGGATGAAGCCTTTGTTCTGGAGGCCCATGATGCGGGCCGGGTTCTCGCAGAGCAATTGAACCAGTTTCTCGATAGAGATCCTGCCGGCCTTAACGCCGTAAGTATAGGCCGTCGAGAGCAGCGTTTGGGCGCCGGTGAGGCCCATCGGGAGCTTTCGGATGTCCCCCTTCCAGGCATCCTTCTGCTTGCGCGTAAAAGTGCAATTATCCGTAGCTATCACCTGCAACCGGCCCTTCTTCACCGCCGCCCACAGGCCGGCATTGTCCTCTCTAGTCCTTATCGGAGGACAGCAGGAATACATATAGCCGTCCTTGCCCTTAAAGCGGCTCTCGTCGAGCGCCAGGTACTGCGGGCAGGTCTCCCCCATCACCTTCAAACCGGCCTTCCTTGCCGCCGCCACTATCTCCGCCGAACCCTCCGCTGAAAGATGCACAAAATAAACAGGCCCGCCCGTAGCGGCCGCCAGCGCGGCCACGCGGCCGACGGCGCCAGTTTCAGTGAAAGGCGGCCTTGAGAGCGGCAGGGCTTTGATGCTGTTTAAACCGGCATAGGCCTCGGTCAGCATGTCTATCACCGGGCCGTCCTCGGCGTGCACGCAGATCAGCGCGCCGAGGCGTTTGGCCGCCGACAGGGCCTGCCCGATAGCGTCGTCGCCGGACATCAGGCCACGCGCGCCGTAAGCCGTGAACATCTTGAAAGTCGGCGCTCCGGCCTTTACAGCTTCTGCCATGCGCGCAGCCGGGTTCTTCATCTTCTCCCAGCCCGTCAGCATGCAGTGGAAAGAAAAATCGGTATAGGTCAGCCCGGCTGCTTCCTTTATGCGGGCTTTCAGCCCCGCCAGCAGGTTCTCGCCGGGGCCTTGCCCGGTATAGTCTATGAAGGTGGTCGTCCCGCCGCAGGCCGCGGCGGCTGAACCGCTGGTAAAGTCGTCCGATGTGTATTTGCCGGGCCCCATGCGCAGGCGAAAGTGGGCGTGGGCGTCTATTATGCCCGGCAGCACCAGCAGGCCGCGCGCGTCTATTACGCGCCGCGCCGTAGAGGAAGAGGAAGCGTGGCTTACCCCGGTTATCCGCCCGTTAGAGGCAAAGACATCGCGCCTGGCCGCGCGGCCTCCGGTGACTACCGTGCCCCCCTTTATCAGAAGGTCCGCGGTCATCAGGATTTTTGCAGGTGTGTGTGGTGATGGGGCGCGTCCGCTTTATGGCGGTGCCCGAGGATAATGTTATAAGCGAGGAAAGTGGCCGAGACGAAGGTGAACGCGCACATTACCAGCCAGCCCCAGAGCATCTGCGGGTTCGCCTCCGTCTGCAGTACTATGTAGGCGAGGAAGCCGATAAAGCCGGAAGCTGCCAGCCAGAATAGGGCGAAAACGGCGCGTAGTATGTTAGCCATGATAGTAGAATTCTATTGATTTACCCCAAGTAAGTCAACCGGCGCGCTAACCGAAGAATTCGGCGTGGAGGGCGCGAAGCAGTTTTTCCCCGTCTCGGGCGGGGACCCGAAGACTGAAACTGTTCTTGGAGAAAAGAGTTTTTGTCCCGGGACGTATGCCGGCGGCCGCCGCCGCTGCGAGCGCCTTAAGGGCGTGAGGGCGGCCGATCTCCCTGCCGACCGCGGAAACCAGGGCCAGCCCGCCTTCCCGTTTTATGGAAAGACACGCCACTCCGGGTTTGCCGCCGCGGGCCGTGACCCGCGTGCCCGGCTCGTCGTGGAAGGAAGACCTCAGGTGCAGAGGTATCGAATATCTTTTAGCGTAGCTGACCGCGCGCAGCTGGCGGACTTCGGTGCCGAGCTCGGCCAGGGCGATAACCTCGGCGTAGGAGATCTCTTTGATCTTGCGCGCCTGCGGCACTACGGCCGGGTGGGCGGTATAGATCCCTTTTACATCGGTGCGGAATTCGCACAGGGCCGAGCCCAGCGCGCGGGCCAGCACTACGGCCGTAAGGTCGGAGCCGCCGCGACCGAGCGTGGTTATGTCGCCGCCGGGCGATATGCCCTGGAAGCCCGCCACCACCGGTACCCTGCCGGCCGCGAGTTCCTTCTTCAGGCGCCGCGCGTCCACGCGCCTGACGGCCGCCGCCGAGAAATTGGAGTCGGTGCGCAGGCCCGCCTGGGCGCCGGACAAAGAGACCGCCCGGCCGCCTTCGGCCTCTATGGCCATGGCCAGCAGGGCGGCGCTGAACTGCTCGCCCGCCGCCAGCAGGGCGTCGGTTTCGCGCGCGGAGGTGACGGGGCCGCCGGAGAGGGCGGCCAGTTTAAGCAGATCGTCGGTAGAGTCGGCCGGGGCGGAGACCACGGCCACGGGGCGCTGTCCCCGGCGTCCGGCCGCCAGCACCATGGCCGCGGCCCGGCGTATCCTGCCGGGGTCGGCCAGCGAGCTCCCGCCGAACTTTATAACTATGGTTTTCATTTTAAAAAGTAAGCCCGGCCGCCGTTTCGGGCTGGCCGGGCCTGCGTGGTCCCGGCCGGATCAGACCATCGTCGCGGTGACGCGGATGATCTCCGAGAGGGTCGTAGAGCCCGCGCGCGCTTTCATGATGCCGTCCATCAGCAGCGTCCGCATCTTGCCGGTGCGGATGGCGGTGCGTTTTATCACGTCCGTGGGGGCGTGGTCGAGGATATGCTTGCGGATCTCCTCGTTCATCAGCATCAGTTCGAAGATGCCGGTGCGGCCCATATAGCCTGTGTTGCGGCATTCGGCGCAGCCCTTTTCCACTTTATAGGTGGCGCCGGGTTTGAGGATGAGTTCCTTTACGATCTTGCCTTCCTCGGGGTCCATGTTCTTTATGAATTCGTTCACCACCGGTTCCGAAGGGGCCGCCGCGGTCTGCGAACACTTGGGGCAGACCTTGCGCACGAGACGCTGGCTCATGGCGCCCAGCATGGAGGAGCCGATCAGGAAGGGCGGTACGCCCATCTCGAAGAGGCGCTCGATGATGCTGGCCGAGTTGATGGTGTGGATGGTCGTGAAGAGCAGGTGCCCGGTCAGCGCCGAGCGCAGGCTTATCTCGGCGGTGTCGTAGTCGCGGATCTCGCCGACCATGATGACGTCGGGGTCCTGGCGCAGTATCGTGCGCAGGCCTTCCGACCACGTGAAGCCGGTCTTGGAACTTATCTGCGCCTGGTTGATGCCCTCGAGGCGGTATTCTACCGGGTCTTCCAGTGTGATGATGTTGATCATCGGGGTGTTGATGTTCTTGAGCATCGCGTAGAGCGAGGTGGTCTTGCCGGAGCCGGTGGACCCTGTTATGAAGAAGATGCCGTAGGGGTTGCGGATCAGCTTTTTTATGATGGTCAGGGCGTCCTGGTCCAATCCTACCTGGTCCAGGTCGAGGCCGAGCTGCTGGCGGTCCAGCACGCGCAGCACGAGTTTTTCGCCGTTCACGGTCGGGAAGGAGGAAACGCGCACCTGGATGGCGCGGCCCGACAGCATCTTCTGGAAGCGGCCTTCTTCGTTGCGGAAAGAGGTAGGGGGTTCGGGGTCGAAGCCGGCCAGCACGCGGATGCGCTGTGTGAGCGGGATGTCGGAATTCTTGGGGGAAATGAGCATGTCCTGCAGGATGCCGTCCACGCGGAAGCGGACACGGAGGTTGGCGCCCTGGGATTCTATGTGGACGTCGCTGGCGCGCTCTTTTACGGCGTGTTCCAGGATGAGGTCGCTGAGTTTTATCGCCAGGTCTATGCCGGGCGCCCTGCCCTTGGCTTTGACGATCTCGTTGTAGCCGTCCTCGAGCGTGCCGGCCACCTGCACCGGCGCCTGCTCGCCCGGCTGGGCGCTTTCGCCTTCCTGTTTATTTCCCCAGAATGCCATATAGTCTCCTACCGCGCGAAATACTCTAACTCCCGGCGTTCCCCGCCTGGGTCATTATAACAAATAACTTTTATTTGTATTCCACTTTGAGGATGGCCAGATGCTTTTCCCCGCTGGGCAGGCGGACCTTGACGGCGGCGCCGGCCGCGGCGCCGAGCAGCCCCTGGGCCAGCGGCGAGCTGACCGATATTTTTCCGGCCGAAGGATCGGCCTCGTCCGCGCTGGAAAGCGTGTATGTCATGGTGGACCCTGAATTTTCGTCGCGCATGGTGACGGTGGCGCCAAGGCGTATTTCATCCTTATTGAAGGCCGTGTTGCTATTGTCTACGAGCTTGGCGTTGCGCAGGCGGATCTCCAGCTCGCTGATGCGCGTCATGAGCTGGCTCTGTTTCTCCTTGCCGTAAATGTAGCCGGCGTTCTCTTTCAGGTCGCCCTGCTCGCGGGCCTCGTTTATTTCAACGGAAAGTTCGTTTTTCTGGCGTTTAAGGCCGGCCAGCTCCTCCTGGAGCTTGTCAAAGCCGTCTTTGGTCAGGTAAATGTCCGACATGGTGTTTTCCCCCCCATCCGCTTAAAAAAAACCTGTCCCGCGTCTGCACTGCTGTCTGGCGGGACAGGGCTTGGCCGTGAAATATGTGGCACCGGGAGGAATCGAACCTCCGACCTAGCGCTTATGAAACGCCCGCTCTTACCATCTGAGCTACGGTGCCAAAAATCTATGGCGGGCAGGTTTCATCACCGGAGACTTGCGTCCTCGGGTGAAATAAAAGTATATCAAAAACTTGTTGTAAAGACAAATTTTGTTTCCTATAATTTTTCATGGCGGTCAAACAGGTCCAGCGGGTAAAGGGGTAACCATGTCCAACGTTAAAGTCTCCAAAGAAGAACTTCTGAAGAAGGCCAATAAGCCCGCGGAAGAGTCCATGAAACTGCATCCTTTCTACAAGGGAAAGGTGGAAATAGTCCCCAAGTGCTGCATCCGCAATATCGACGATTTCGCCATCTGGTACACCCCCGGCGTGGCCTCGGTCTGCAAGGATATACAGGCGCATCCCGAGAAAGTTTACGAGCATACCAATAAGGGCAACATGGTGGCCGTGGTCTCGGACGGCACCCGCGTGCTGGGCCTGGGCGATATCGGCCCCGAGGCCGGCCTGCCCGTAATGGAAGGCAAAGGGCTTATCTTCAAGTACCTGGGCGGCGTGGACGCTTTCCCCATCTGTCTTAATACCAAGGACCCGGCCGAGATCATAAAGACGGTGCAGTATCTCGCCCCCTCCTTCGGCGGCATTAACCTCGAGGATATCGCGCAGCCCAAGTGCTTCGACATCCTCGACGAGCTGCGCCGCACCATGACCATTCCCGTCTGGCACGACGACCAGCAGGGCACGGCCACGGTGTGCCTGGCCGGCCTTATCAACGCCCTGAAGATAGTCAAAAAGAACATCAAGGACGTGAAGATCGTGCTGTTCGGCGCGGGCGCCGCCAATATCCGCATAGGCACGCTCTATATGCACTACGGCGCCAAGCCCGAGAACCTGATCTACGTGGACTCCAAGGGCACCCTGCACAAGGGCCGCACCGACCTGAAGGAGCACCGCGAGAAGTGGCATATGTGCCAGGTGACCAACGGCGAACAGATCGTGGGCAAGCTGCCGGACGCGCTGAAGGGCGCCGACGTGCTGAGCGCGGCCTCCACCCCGGGCCCTGACGTTATAAAGAAAGAGTGGGTGGCCACCATGAACAAGGACGCCATCTGCTTCCTTACCGCCAACCCCATCCCCGAGATGTGGCCCTGGGACGCCAAGGAGGCCGGCGCGCGCGTGGTGGCTACCGGTCGTTCCGACTTCCCGAACCAGGTGAACAATTCCCTCGGTTTCCCCGGTATTTTCCGCGGAGCGCTGGACGTGCAGGCCAAAACCATCACCAATGAGATGTGCGTGGCGGCGGCCGAAGCCCTTGCGGGTTACGCGGTGACGTCTGGCAAGATGGGTGAGGATTACCTGCTGCCGCACATGGACGAACCGCAGGTTTATATCGAGGAGGCGGTGGCCGTCGGCCTGAAGGCCATGGAGCAGGGCGTGGCCCGCAAGAAGATGACGGAAGGGGAGCTGCGCGCCAGCGCCGAGTTCCTCATCAAGCGCGCCATTAAGGATGTGGAAGTGCGCCAGAAAAGCGGCATAGTAAAACTGCCGTAACGCCGCCGCGATAAATTAAAAAGCCCGGGCGGATCGCCCGGGCTTTTTTATGGCAGGACCTACCGGCCGCAATATCTTTGCTTCAGCTGCCGCTTGATGGCCTCATGGCTATAGTTCTTGTTCAGCAGGTCGGCAAAGGAGATTTTCTCTACGTTCATTATGAGGTCCACTGCCAGGCCGTATTCGTAATCGCGCAGGGCGGAGCCTTCGGGGGCTTCACTCTCGCAGATATCCGGCGGCGTGAACCGGCCGGAGCCGCCGGAGATGCTTTCCCCGTAGCCCGCGACCTCCCAGTCGCTCATGAATACGTAGGTCAGCGGCTTGACTTTGCTTATCACCATCTTACGGGCGGCCGCGGCCGCTATCACTTTGTTCAGGGCCCTGGGCTCCGCGCCTTTTGCGGAGGGCAGGCTCTGGTCCGCCTCGAAGTCGGCCGGGGCCAGAAAAATACCGCCGTTTATCGGGCTCACCCTGGCGTTATACCCGGAGACAAAGGGAGCGAAGAAGCCGAGTTCCCACTGCCCGCCGGCTATATAAACGTCGAACCTGGTTTCTGGTGAGAAAAATTCTGAGGTTGAGATCCTTTCCAACGCCCTGTCGAGCGCAAGCTGGTGGCTGGCCGGGATTTCCCCCCTGCCCCGGAGTGTAAAGCACTTGTAATCCAGGCTGTTGCCGTAGTAAAGGGCCGGCTTGGACAGGAGCAGCCAATAGCCTCCGGCCAGGGCTAACAATGCTAAGAAATACGCTTTTTTCATAATTCCCCTCCTCGTTTCTCTATTACTGTTTGTTCAGGACCCGTCGGAACTCCCTGGTGAGCGCCGGGACCAGCTCGGCGGCGTCCCCGACTATGCCGTAAGTGGCTACTTTAAAGATCGGCGCGTCCGGGTCCTTGTTTATAGCTACTATCACCTTGGAGGACTGCATGCCGATCAAATGCTGTATCTGGCCGGAGATGCCGCAGGCGATGTAGAGTTTAGGCACCACGGTCTTGCCCGTCTGGCCCACCTGGTGAGAATAAGGGATCCAGTCGGCGTCCACGGCGCTGCGGCTGGCGCCTACCGCGCCGCCAAGCACCGTGGCCAGTTCTTCCAGCATGGAAAAATTCTCTTTGCCGCCCATGCCGCGGCCGCCGGCCACTATGACGTCGGCTTCCGAAATGTTCACCGTCGCGCCCATTTCCTCCACGACGTCCAGCAGCCGGGTGCGGGAGGCGAAAGTCTCCGCCGGGTAGGCCTTGCTGATTATCTCGGCCAGGCGGCCGCCCTGCAGCGGGGCCTCTTTCATTACCTTGTGGCGCACCGTGGCCATCTGCGGCCTGTGGTTTGGGGTGACGATGGTGGCCATGATATTGCCGCCAAAGGCCGGGCGGGTCTGGAGGAGCAGGCGTTCTTTCGGATCTATATCCAGCCCTGTGCAGTCGGCGGTCAGGCCGGCGTCTATTTTTATGGCCACGCGGGAAACCAGGCTGCGGCCTATGGTGGTGGCGCCGCAAAGTATGACTTCCGGCTTGTATTCCTCCGCCAGCTTCACCAGCACTTCGGTGTAGGGGTCGTCCTGGTAGGCCTTGAGCGAGGGATGGTCCACGAGATAGACCTTGTCGGCACCGCGCTCACCCAGCCGTTCGGCCGCGTCCTCCATGCCGCTGCCCAGCAGTACGGCGCAGAGTTTTACGCCCAGTTTGTCGGCGAGTTTCCGGCCCTCGCCGAGCAGTTCGAAAGAGATGGACTGGATGACGCCTTTTTTCTGTTCGCAGAAGACCCAGACGTCCTTGTAGGCGGAGAGGTCCTTTTTCGGCCCGCCGGCTTTTTCCAGTTCGATGGCGGCAAAGCGGCAGGCGGCCGCGCAGGCGCCGCACAGGGTGCACTTGGCCATGTCGATGACGGCCTTGCGGTCGGCCATGCGGACGGCGCCGAAGGGGCAGGCCTTAACGCAGAGCGCGCAGCCGGTGCATTTGTCGAGCAGGATCTTTATGGAAGCCATTACAGGACCTCCCCTTTCAGGAGTTCCGCTAGTTCTTTGGCCACGTCGGCGGGGGCGCCGGAGATCATTTCCCCTCCCTTGCGGGCTTCGGGGGTGAATATTTTTACCACGCGCGTGGGCGAGCCGTCCAGGCCCAGCGCGGCCGGGTCGGCCTCCAGGTCGTCGGCGGTCCACTTGAGGGGTTTGGCGGCCTTGGCGCGCATCATGCCTTTGAGGGACGGCATGCGGGGCGTGTTTATCTCCTTTACGACGGTGAACAGACAGGGCAGCGGCGTTTCGACGATGTCGTAGCCTTCTTCGGTCATGCGTTCGACTTTGGCCGTATGCTCGTTTATCTCGGAGATCTTCTTTACGTAGGTGACCTGGGGAATGTCGAGGTGGGCGGAGATGCCGGGGCCGACCTGGGCGGTGTCGCCGTCGGAGGCCTGCTTGCCGCAGAGGATGACGTCGTAGTCGCCGATCTTCTTTATGGCGCAGGCGAGGGTGTAGCTGGTGGCCCAGGTGTCGGAGCCGGCGAACTTCCTGTCGCTGACCAGGATGCCTTCGTCGCAGCCGAGGCCGATGGCTTCTTTTAGGGCGTTCTCGGCCTGGGGCGGGCCCATGGTGACGGCGGTGACTTTGCCGCCGAGGCGTTCTTTGAGGCGGACGGCTTCTTCTATGGCGTAGGCGTCGAAGGGGTTGATGACGCTCTCCACGCCGTCGCGGATGAGGGTGTTGGTGACGGGGTCTATCCGTACGTCGGTGGTGTTGGGTACCTGTTTTATACAGACGATTATGTTCATTGTTCCTTACTCTTTTTTGCCTTCCTAGCTGAAGGGGTGACGCTTGCCCGCTGAGGGCCGGCAGGGGTATGGGTCCGGCGGGCCGTCACGGAGGCCGAGGCTTGCGTAAGCGACGAGGCCGAGTGACGAGGGGCGGGCACGGTGTGCCCCGACCCCGTGCCCGACGGACCCATACCCCTGCCGGCCCGGTGCGCAACCTTTACTTCTTCAGCGTCTCCTTGATCATGTTGGCGGCGATGACGTTGCGCTGGATCTGGTTGGTGCCTTCGTAGATCTGGGTTATTTTGGCGTCGCGCATGTATTTTTCCACGGGGTAGTCGCGCATGTAGCCGTAGCCGCCGAGGATCTGCACGGCGTCGGTGGTGACCTTCATGGCCATGTCGCTGGCGAAGAGTTTGGCCATGGCGGAATCTTTGGACATGGCTTTGGCGCCGGAGTCGGACATGCGGGCGGTGGCGTAGGTAAGGGCGCGCGCGGCTTCGAGCTGGGTGCCCATGTCGGCCAGCATGTGCTGCACGGCCTGGAAGCTGGAGATGGGGGCGCCGAACTGCACGCGGGTCCTGGAATAATCCAGGGCGCAGTCGAGCGCGCCCTGGGCTATGCCCACGGCCTGGGCCGCCACTCCGGGGCGGGAGGTGTCGAGGGTTTTCAGGGCGACGATGAAGCCCATGCCTTCTTTGGAAATGAGGTTGGCGGCGGGGATCTCGCAGTCGGTGAAGATCACTTCACGGGTCGCGCTGGCGCGGATGCCCATTTTCTTCTCTTTTTTGCCGAAGTCCATGCCTTTGGCGCCTTTCTCCACTATGAAGGCGCTGGCGCCCCTTATGCCTTTGGTCTTGTCCGTGATGGCTATCACGGTGTAGATGTCGGCCTCGCCGGCGTTGGTGATCCACTGCTTGGTGCCGTTAAGGACGTATTTGTCCCCTTCCTTGCGGGCGGTGGTCCTTATCGACCCGGCGTCGGAGCCGGCTTCGGCCTCCGTCAGGCAGAAGGCGGCGAGTTTTTTCCCTTTCGCGATCTCGGGGAGATATTTCTTCTTCTGCTCTTCGGAGCCGTGCAGGAGGATGGGCAGGGTGCCGAGGCCGGTGCCGGCGTAGCCCAGCGCTATGCCGCCGCAGGCGCGGGACAGCTCCTCGGTGACCAGGCACATGTCCATGATGCCGCCGCCGAGGCCGCCGTAAGTCTCCGGGATGTAGACGCCGAAAAGATCGCTGTCGCCCAGTATTTTCATTATCGGCCAGGCGAACTCCTCGGTTTCGTCGTAATGGGCCGCCACGGGTTTTATTTTTTCCTGGGCGATCTTGCGCGCCAGGTCCCGTATCATCGTCTGCTGTTCGGTCAGTAAATAGTCCATGGTTTCGCTCCTGTACTTGCCCTTGGGCGTAGAAATCGTTTAGCCGGGCTTTCCTGCCGGTTCCCCGGCGGGGCTAAGGTCAATATTATCAAAAACGCGGTTAGCCCTGCAAAAGTTCCCGGCCGCGGCCCAGGGGGCGCGGCGCTTTGACGGTTTTTGGGGGCTCACTAG
The DNA here is from genome assembly GCA_001799795.1 of Elusimicrobia bacterium GWC2_61_19. GTDB lineage: Bacteria > Elusimicrobiota > Elusimicrobia > Elusimicrobiales > UBA9959 > UBA9959. Next base: position 28,288 of record MGUD01000013.1, on the reverse strand, counting down.
GCCTGCGCAATTTTATATTATATATACGCAAAGATTTTGAAACATGCCCGCGCTACAATAAATGTAGCGGGTGTTGACCGGTTTACGGAGAATTTTACCTATGGATATAATGACGATAGTCGGGTTCGTGCTGGGGGCGGCCGTCGTGGGCTGGGGTATTCTCAGCTCGGGGATAGCGGATAAGCTGGCCGACCCGCACGGTATTATTATAGTCCTGGGCGGCACCCTGGCGGCCACCATCGTCAATACCTCATACAAGCGGTTTTCCTCCGGGCTTAAGGCCTTTGCCGATATTTTTCTGAACCCCAAAGCCCCCTCCGTGGAGTCCGCCGTTAAGATGATAGTGGGGATGGCCGAAACCGCCCAGAAGCAGGGAGGCATAATGGCCCTCTCCAATACGGACCCCGCTTTCGCCGGCGGCTTCCTCAAGCGCGCCGTGGGCGTGGCCATGATAAGCGCCGAGTCCAAAGAGACCCGCGATATCCTGGAAGAGGAGATCCGCCGCCGCCGCCTGGACATCCAGGAAGATTCGAACTTTTACCGCACCATGGGCGTGCTGTCGCCGATGTTCGGCCTGATCGGCACGCTGTTCGGCATCATCCAGACCCTGAGTAACATCTCGGACCCGGCGATGATCGGCCGCTCTATGGCCGTCGCCATCAGTTCCGCTTTCTTCGGCATAGGTCTTTCCAATCTGGTCTTTGTGCCGGTCGCCAACAAGATCCGTCTGCGCGCCATGGAAGAGACCCTGGTGCTCCAGCTGCTCCTCGAGGGCGTCATCGACATCATGAGCGGCAAGACCCCCCACCTGATAGACGTCCACCTGCGCGGCTACCAGCTCATGGACAATCCCCGCGGCGCGCCCCAGAGGGGCTGATCCTTTTATGCGCTTTTACGAACGCGAAGACGAACTGGAGAACGAGCTTAACCGCGGCGCCCTGTGGGCCATCACCTACGGCGACATGATGAGCTATCTCATGATCTTCTTCATGATCCTGTTCGCCTTTTACAGCTCCAAGAACATCACTTCCCAGTTCTCTATGAAGGGCCTGGAGGAGACTTTCGGCAAGGACACCCAGATAGCCAGCACGCTGTTCTCCAAGCACGGCATCCAGCAGATAGCCCAGGTGGAGATCTCCGCCAACAAGATCAGCATAAATTTCTCGGACCCCATCCTTTTCGCCCCGGGCAGCGACGTGCTCAAGCCCTCCTCCTTCCAGCATCTGCACCGGCTGACCGCCGTTTTCAAGGACCTGCCCAATCCCATCCAGATAGAGGGGCACACCGACAACCGCCCTCTCGGCCGCTCCACCCGCTTTCGCTCCAACTGGGAGCTGTCCAGCGCCCGCGCTTTTTCCGTGCTGCAGTTCTTCGTAAAGGAAGGCGTCGCGCCGGAGAAACTGTCGGCGGTCGGTTACGGCGAGTTCAAGCCTATAAAGTCGAACGACGATCCCCAGGGCCGCTCGGCCAACCGGCGTATAGAAATAAACATTATCAGGCACGAGATCTAGACCTTTTATATGAAGCTGACTACGAGGTTCCTGCTGATCCTGCTGGCGATAGCGGTGCTGCCGCTGCTGCTGTCGGTCGGCTGGAACATCTATCAGTATAATTCCTCCGTGGCCAGCTATTTCGAGCTCCACCGCGGTCTTTCCAGCCTTTCCGCCGTGAACATGGACGAGTGGTTCCTTAATACCAACCGCAACCTGGCCTTCCTCTACGAGATAGAGAACCCCCTCCAGGCCAAAAAGCTCGACGAGGCCCGCGTCATACAGCAGGCCGCCCGCATAAATTCCGACATCATGTCGCTGAGCCTGCTGACGCGCGACGGCAAGGAGCAGTTCTTCCTCCAGAGCGAAAAGGTCAAGGAGACCAGATCTCTCGCCGGCTTCCAGGAGCCGTTGATAGCAAAGGCCAGGGACAGCGGCATCGTTTCCTCCGGCGAGGTGGTGTGCGCCAAGGACCAGGCCTTCTTCCCCCTGGCCTACCCGCTGGTGGACGGCCGCGTGGTAGTCTTCCATTTCTCCATGGATAAGCTCCTGGGCAAGATCAACGCCCAGAAGACGGGGCGCACCGGCCGCGTGTTCATCTCCGACGGGCAGGGCCGCCCCCTGCCCTGCCAGGACATGAAAGGGATGGACTACGCCCCCGAAGAGCTGAAGAAAGTCTTCCGCAGCGGCGGCCGCACCGGCACGCTGGCCAAGTTCAAGTTCTCCGGCGAGGAATTCTCCGGGGCCTACGCCGCAATAGACAAGCTGGACTGGGCGGCCGTGTCCGTGCAGTCCGAGAACGAGCTTTACGGCAAGCAGCGTAAATCCATCATGGTGTTCGCCGTGCTCGCCGTGGCCATCTTCGCCATAACCATGGTCGTGGTGTTCCTGATCTCCAACCGCATTATCCGCCCCATCAATAACATGGTGGGCGGCGTCAAACAGTTCCTCAAGACCCAGCACCTGGATACCGTTATTCCCCAGGAGGGCTGGCCGGAAATAAAGGTGCTGGTGGGCGTTCTCAACCGCCTGATGCTGGAGCTGCAGGCCTACCGGGCTTTCCAGTTGAACCAGATAGTGGAGGAAAAAGGCAAGGCCCAGGCCCTGATAGACACCATCTCCGACGGTGTGCTGCTGGTGGACGACCGCGGCTCGCTTATCTATTCCAATACCACCGCGCTGAAGCTGCTGGGCATCCCCAAGATCTCGCCCGATGTGTCGGTGCCGCGGTCCGTAAAGAACGAGGCCTTCTTCAACGCGCTTACGGAAATGCTGGCGCAGAAGGAAAAATACCTCAAGGCCGAGGTGGACGCCCCCCTCACCAACGAGACCTCCACGGTGATCAAGAGCTTCCGCGTGATCTCCAACCAGTTCCTGCTGGCCACCCTCAAGCGGCCCGGCCGCGTCATCATCATCCGCGACATCACCATAGAGAAAGAGATCGAGAAGGCCAAGGAAGAGTTCTTCCACATGATCACGCACGACATGAGGGCCCCGCTGTCCACCCTGCAGGGCTATACGGAACTGCTGATGAAGAAGATCGGCCCGTCGCCGGCAACGGATAAATATCTGGCTAGCATGCTTTATTCTTCCCGCCGCCTGCGCGGCATGATCGACGACATCCTTAATACCACCAAGCTCGAGCGCGGCACCATGACGCTCCAGATGGATACTGTCGACGCCGAGGCTATAATCACGCGCATCCGCGACAATCACGAGCCGGTGGCGGGGCCGAAGAACATCAAGCTTTCCGTCAAAGCGCCTTCGCCCAAGATCCAGCTGACCGCGGACCCCATACTGCTGGAGCGCGTGATCACCAACCTGATGGGCAATTCGCTGAAGTTCACCCCCTCCGGCGGCAGTATCACCCTCTCCTCGTGGGAAACCGCGGAAGAGGTCTTCTTCGCCGTCGAGGACACGGGCCCCGGCATCCCGGAGAGCAAGCGCGTGGAGATCTTCGAAAAATATTCACAGATGGAAGAGCACAAGAGCCAGGGGTTCGGGCTGGGGCTGGCCATGTGCAAGATGACGGTGGAACTCCACAAAGGGCGCATCTGGGTGGAATCGGAAGTCGGCAAGGGCAGCAAATTCATCTTCACCGTGTCCAAGGGGATGGGGACGCCGCCCACGCCCGTGCCCTCCCCCTCTTGAAAACGGGGCGCTTTTGCATTATACTTTGACAGCCGCGCAGTCGGAACTTACGGAGCTATAATATGAGCCTGATGCTGATCGTAGACGACAACGTCGAATTCCGGACCATGGTCTGCGACTATTTCACGGACCTGGGGTTTACCGTGCAGATAGCCGACAACGGCCGCGAGGGCCTGGTCAAGGCCAAGGCCATAAAGCCGGATATCATCCTGCTCGACGTTATGATGCCCGATATAGGCGGCATAGAGGTGATCAGGCAGCTCCAGACGGAGGACGACACCCGCGAGATCCCCGTCGTTGTCATTACCGGCACCTTTTTCGACAAGAACATGAGCGAACTCTTCAAGCAGGAATCCAACTGCCGGGAATTTATGAGCAAGACGGTGGAGTTGTCCTACCTGCAGAAGAAAGTGGAAGCCCTGGTCGCCCGTAAACCCTGATGCCCCGCCGCCCGAAAGTTCTGGTCGTCGACGACGAACCCGATTACCTGCAGATCGCCGCGCGCATCGCCTTGAAGGCGGGGTGCGCCGTGGTGACCGCACCCACTGCCCTGGAGGGCGTGGCCCTGGCCGCCGCGGAGCGGCCGGACATGATACTGCTCGACGTGGGCCTCCCCGATATCAGCGGCTTCGAGGCCGCGCGCCGCATCCGCAAGGTCCCGGCGCTGGCCGCCGTCCCCATAATCTTCTTTACCGTCAGGTCGGAACTGGACATGGTCGCCGAGGGCCTTAAACTGGGCGCCGCCGGTTACGTCCTTAAACCTTTCGACCCGGACGAATTGTCGCGGCGCATAAAAGCCGCCGTTGCCAAGCCATGACCCGCGCCGCGCATTGCGTTACGGCTGACGCCGGCGTCCGGGCTTTTATAAAGTCCTCACTTAAGGGGTTCCGTCTTAAATTCCACGCCTCGGCTGCGGGGTTCCTGGGCGCCGCGCCCGGGGCCGCCCTGGTCGTCATAGACGCCTCTCTGCCCGATATGAGCGGCAGGGACCTCGTCTCGGTGCTGCGCGGGGATAAAAAAACCGCCGGCGCGGTGCTGGTGCTTACCGGTGCCGGGCCTTATTCCCCCTCCGCGGCCGCGGTCTGTTTCGACAACGGCGCGGATGAATATTTCGCTTTCCCCCCCGAGCCGGGGCTTTTCCGCGCGAGGCTCCTGAATCTCCTCGGGCGCGCCGGAGCCCGGCGCCCCGCGCCGGAAAGACCGGCCGAATATAAATTCGGCGCCCTGCTCGTCTCGCCGGAGGCGCGCACGGCGCGGCTGGGCAGGGCCGCGCTGAGATTGACCGCGCTGGAATTCGATCTGCTGCTTTATTTTCTCCGCAACCAGGGCCGGGTGGTGTCGCGCAGCGTGCTGCTGGAACAGGTCTGGCGGGACGGCCTTGACGCCGGCCCGCGCTCCGTGGACAAGCGCATAGAAGCGCTCCGGTTTAAACTCGGGCGCTCCTACGGGGCCAGGATAAAGACAGTGTTCGGGTTGGGCTACATCTTCAAATTATAACTGGTTGCCGAGCGGCAGCTTCACCTCTACCAGCGCGCCGCGCTCCTTCCTGTTGGACGCCTCCAGCGTGCCGCCGTGCTTTTCGGCTATGCGCCGCGCCACGGCCAGGCCTATGCCGGCTTTGCCTTTGTCGGTGGTATTGAACGGAGCGAACAGCTTCCCCAGGGTTTCCCGGGTGAAGCCGGGGCCCGAATCCTCGAAAGCCAGCACGGCCTGGCGGCCGTCCTCGGAGGCCTTCAGCGTCACGCGCAGGCTCCCGCCGGAGGGCAGGCGCTCGTAGGCGTTCTTCACCAGGTGGTAGAAGAGCATCTTCATCCGTTCCGCGTCCAGGCGCGCGCGCAGGCGCGGCGTGGCTATGGCCGCCGAGATCGAGATCTTGCGCTGCTTGAACGCGCGCTCCCATTTCCCGGTCTCTCCGGTGACAAAACCGGTCAGGTCCGTATCCGTAAGCTCGGGCGTTTCCGGGTCCATGTATTCCTGCCAGCCCTTCATAAGATTGACCGAAGCCAGCAGGTTCTTCATCGCCGGTTCCAGGCCCTTGCGTTCGGCGGCGGGCAGCCTGAGATTGAAGGTCTTCATGTCCTTGGCGGCCCGTTCCAGCGCGTTTATCACCCTGGCGCTGAAATCGGCCTGCTCCCGCCTGACCAGGCCGGTAAATTTAACGTTCTTGCGTTTCAGGTCCTCATTCTCCATCTCCAGCGCTTCTACCCGGCCGATGTCGCCTTTCAGGTTGCCCATCAGCAGGTCGCGCTCCTGTACGGCGCGCAGGAGTTTGGCCGAGTAGTCCCCGGCGGCGGCTATCTTAACTTTTAAAGCTTCTATTTCCGCTTCCAGCGTCTTTACTTTGACGGCGGCTCGTTTAGCGGTTTCTTTTTCCTGGGCCAGGCCGTTCTTGGCTTCGCGCAGCAGGCCGTTCACCTTTTCAAGACCAGCTTCCCTTTCGGCCAGAGCGGCCGCCAGGCCGGCGCTCTTTTCCCGTTCCGCGGAGAGTTCCGTCTTAATGGCGGCGGCGCGTTTCTGGAGGTCGAAAACCTGGGCGACCGCGCCCGAGAAATTCCCGCGCTGCTCTTCGGTCCTCAGCGCCTGGGCGGCTGCTTCTTCGCGGATCCGGGCGGCTTCGGCTTTGGCCGCGTCCAGCTCGCGCCGCAGGGCGCCGGCTTCTGCGGCGGATCTTTCCAGGGCGGTTTCCCTACCCCCCAGCGCGGCTTTGAGGGCGGCGGCGCGCTCTTCCAGGGCGGTATTTTCCCCGGCCGATATGGCGCGTTTCCCGGCGGCTTCCCGCATGGCCGCCTGCAGTTCATCAAGATCGCGGCGGGCCTGGGCCAGGGACGAGCGCAGGTCGGCTGTTTCTTTCTCGGCGGCGGCCAGGGTGCGGCGGGACGCGGCTGTTTCGGTTTCCGCCGATCTCAGGGTGGCGGCGGCCTCGGCGGCGGCCTGTTTTTCCTTATCCAGGCGCTCGAGCAGGTGCTCGTAGATGGAATTTTCCTTGCCGGACAGTCTGCGGTCTTCGGCCAGGGCGCGGGAAAGTTCGGGCAGGGCCATAAGGCCCGAGATCTTTGCGTTTAAGGCGTCTATCGCGCCGTCGCGGCTCTTCAGCGCTTCGCGCAGGCCCGACGCCTCGGAGCTAAGACGGGCTATCTCGGCGCCCAACAGCGCGGTTTCGCTGTTCTTCCTCTGGAGTTTTTCTTCGAACTGCGCGCGCTGCCCCGCGGCGGCGCGCACTTCTTCGGTCTGCGAGGCCGCCAGGGCCAGGCCGCCGGAAAGTTCTTCGATGGCTTTTTTAAGCTGTTCCGTTTCGGCGCGCAGCCGGCGTTCCCGCTCCACGCTTTTGCCCAGCTCGTTCTCCAGGTGCATGACTCTGGAAGAGGCGTGCTCTAGGCCAGACTTCGCCTTTGAGCGTTCCGTTTCGGAGCGCGTTTCGGCGTCCTGGGCGTCCTTCACCGCCTGCCAGAGGTAGTCCAGCTCGGAGTGGAAAGTGTCGGAGGTGCTGCTCACAGACCCTCCTTGACGGTTATGCGGCCTTTGGCGCTGAGTTCCAGCGCGGTCGAGATAATTTTGGCCCTGGCGCCGATGATCTTTTCCTCTTCGGGGCGGTTGAGCATCATGTCTTTGACGATCAGGCGGATATCCTCGGGCAGCAGGCGCGTCACGTTGCCCGCGGCGGTCTCACCGGCGCCGGCTAGCGCGGCGGCCCAGTCGGCGTAAGGCAGCGACACCACCAGGGGGCGCAGGTTCTTGTCGTCCAGGCGGCAGATGTCGTCGAAGGTGACCATTTTGCGCTTCAGTTCCTCGGACCCTTTCGGATCGGTGCGGGCCAGCGTGTCCATTATCTCCGCCCGCGCCGATTCGTCCACCAGGGAAAGCAGGCGGCCCAGTTTATCCGCGCCCTTGAGGCTTTTTTCCAGTTTCCCGCGCAGGTCGCTCTCGATCTCGTAGATCCGTTCCGGTTCCGCCTGCTTAAGGCCCAGCATGCGCGCGGAGACCGCCTGCTTTTTGGCGGGCTGGAGGGCAAGCAGTATCTTGGAGGAGACGTGGGGTTTCCTGTCGGCCAGGTTGGCGATGATTATGGCGGCGTCCTCGTCGGGGGTTTCCGCCAGCATCTCCGCGGCCTCGGCGGGCGGCAGTTTCTCCAGAAATTCGAAAGCGGACCCGGCCTCGAGCAGGGCGCCGCCGGAAGCGGCGCGGGCTTCCACGTCTATGATGTCGCCCATCTCCTCGCCTTCTTCCCCGGAAGCTCCGGGGCCGTAAGCGCCGCCGGCCCCGAGGGCCTGGGAAGGCGCGTTAAGGCGGGCGTAGTCCACAAACCCGGTCATAAGGCGGGAGGCCAGGATATAACCCAGCACCAGCAGGGCGGCCAGGGCCAGCGCGCCGAAAGCGGAGGCCAGCAGGACCGGCCGTATTTCCGGGGCTTCCAGGGCGCTTTTCCACCACGGCTGCATTTCCGACCTGGCGGTTATGATGCTGTCGCCCCGCGCTTCGGTCAGGCGCAGGACGTCGGAGATCATGAGCTTTATGGCGTTCACCCTGGTTTCCGGCACGGTCCGGTCGAAGACGAGGGAGACGCTGAGCTTTTTTATGCGGAATTCGCTGGTGCGCTGGCTTTCTTCGCGCTGCTGCTTGAGATATTCCCCGGTTTTCTCCAGGATGTTCACCGAGGCGTAGCCGGGCAGGGTGAGGGTGTCTTCGGCGGGCGCGCCGGATTCCGTTTTGCTCTTGAGGACGATCTCCCCCTCCACCGTGACGAAGGAGCGGGCGCGGCCGCGGCCCACCAGCTGTTCGAGCAGCCGGGACACGTCTTCCTGCATGCGGGCCGAGATCTCGGCGGCCTGCGCACTGGGGGAAGGCGCGGGGGCCTCCTGGGCGGCGGCACCGACGGCGGCGAAAATAAATAAAAATGAGAAAAGGCGTAAAGTCGTTTTCATATCACAATACTATTCTATATTAAGCAGGTTACAAAGTTATTGCGGCCGTCTGACAGGCATAGCCCCTGATACGGCACCTACGCATGTATTGGGATTTCGAACCAGAAGAGGGCGCCGCCGCCGGGAGCGGGGGCGCAGCCTATCGTCCCCTTATGCAGTTCCACTATGGACCTGGCCAGCGCCAGGCCCAGGCCGGTGCCGCCGTGCCCGGGCGCCGCGGACCCCTGCGAATACGGCAGAAAAAGCTTTTCGGCCTCCCCCGGCCTTATGCCGGGGCCGGTGTCCTCCACCTCCACCCGGAACCTGCCGCCTGAGACGCCGGCGCGCACCGTTACCCGGCCGCCCTCCGGCGTGAATTTTATGGCGTTGGAGATCAGGTTGGTCAGGGCGTGGGTTATCAGTTCCCTGTCCAGCGGCACCCTGACGGGATCCCCGCCGGTCCGGGCTTCAAGGCGGATATTCTTCTCGGCGGCTTTCGGTTTCAGGAAGTCGGCCGCGTCGGCGGCCAGGGCCAGCGGGTCTTCGGGGGCGGGGCGCAACTCCATTTTCCCCCTCTCGATCTTGGCCAGGTCCAGCATGGCGGTGACGAAGTTGGCCAGACGCCCGGCGTTCTCCTTTATGCGCCTGAAAACCGAAAGATCCTCCGGCCGGAACCGGTCCTCCTCCTTCAGCAGCAGGGCGGCGTAGGTCTCTATCACGCCGAGCGGCGAGCGCAGTTCATGCGTTACCGAGGCCGTAAAATTCTTTTTCATCGTCTCCAGCTCCAGCAGCCGGTCGGACATGGCGTTGAGCGCCCGCGCCAGCTCGGCCACTTCGTCGGCGCCGCGCGGGTCCGTCTTGACGCCGAAGCGGCCCTCTCCGATGGCGGCGGCTTCGGCCGCCAGCCGCTTAAGGCGGCGCGTCAGGCTCCAGGCCAGGGCCAGGCCCAGCAGCGCGGCGGCCGCGGCGGCGGCCAGGAAGGCGGCGGCCAGGTCGCGGTAGACGCCGGCCAGGGCCGCGCGCAGTTCGCCGTCGAGCGGCGCCGCCGAAAAATTAAGGCGCGCCGATAGTTTGCCGCCCCTGACCTCGCGGACCAGGGTTTTGCCGGTTGTCGGGACGGTCTTACCGCGGTGCTTTACCGCGGTCATGCCGCGGCCTATGTCCAGTTCGCAGGAGGCGAGTTCGGGCCGGGACGAGCAGAGCCCGGAGAGGTAATCTACGGCCATCAGCGGGTCTCCTGCCAGGTCGGCCTCGCGCAGGATGCTGGCCGTGGACCTGGCCATGGCGTCAAGCCGCTCAGCCTGCGCCGCGGTTACGGTTTTGCGCTGGAAGCCGAAAAAAATAGCGGACAGCAGCAAAGCCGCGGCCAGTGCCGCGGCCGTCAGTGCCGCGCTGAATTTATAGAAAAGGTTCACGTCTCCCCTTTAAGTCTACCTGGACAGTCTGATTATCCTTTCCAGGGCTTTCTTCGCCTGGGTGTTCTGGGGGTCCATCGTCAGTATCTTGCGGAATGCGTCGGCGGCTTTGCCGTATTCGCCCTTCGCGTAATGATCCGCCCCGGCCTGGTAAAGTTTCTCTATCTCGCGGGCGTCCTTGGCGGCGGCTGTCTCGGGTTTCTCCTCGGGCTCTGCCTGCCTGGCGGTGCCGGCCGGCGGTTCCCAAACCGCGCCCTTGCCCTGTTTCAGGCGGGCTTCGTCTATCATCTTGCCGAGCTTGGCCTTCTCCAGCGGGTCGGTTTCCAGGCCGGCGGCCGTTTCCCAGTCGTGCGCCGCCCTGGCGTAGCTGCCCAGCATGTAATTGCAGGAGCCGCTTTTCTTGAGGCCCAGCAGGTGCTTGGGTTCGAGTTCCAGCATCTCGTCGAGCTTGCGCAGAGCTTCGGAGTAACGCTTTTTGCCGTAATAACCGTCGGATTCGGTAAGTTTGAACTCGGCCCAGCCGCGGCTGAAATCCGAGGGGACGCGGTCCGGGTTTATCCGGGTCATCTCGCCGATGCGGTCGAGGAAATTGGAGAGGGCGGAATCCTGCTGGTTGAGGCTCTGCGCGTAGGCGAGCTGCTTCATGGCGCGCAGGTCGGCGCCGTTTATGAAGTCCCGGATGCCGCCGTTGAGGAGCTGCTCCCAGCGCAGTTTGGCGCGGCCTTCCACGGCCAGCGACGGGTAGAAAGCCGCCACGGTGGCCAGGCGCTTGGTAAGGCTGACCACGGAGGCGTCGGGCAGCAGTTCGTTGGCCTTGTCCAGCAGCAGCTTGTTGGCGAGGTAATAATTGTCCTTGAGCACCTGTTCTTTCACGTCCGCCAGGCGCGGGTCGTTGAGGCTGGCCGTCTCGCGGGGGCTCTTGTAGTCCTTGGCCTCGCGCAGGCGCTTGTACTGGTCCAGCAGTTCCGCTTCGGCCAGTTCCGTCTGCGTGACGGAGCCGAAATGGTAGGTGAGCGCCAGCTTGTGGTTGCCGGCCGTCTCCTTGACGGTGCCTATCGGCAGGGAAAAGCCGTAGTCCAGCTGTATCTTCTGTATCTTATAGGAAAGGCCGGCGGTGGCCTGCCGGAATTCCCTGTCGCCGGCGCCCAGGGAAGCGCGCACGCTGACGTCGCCCCTGTCCAGGCTGGGGAACACTTTCTCGGCCGCGAAGATGAATTGTTTGTCGGCCTTGCCGTCCGGGCCCTTCTGCAGGCGCGCGTCGGCGGCCAGCAGCAGCCAGAGACTCTTGTACGAGGCCCCGAACCTGGTCTTCATGGGGATGGGGTCCTTGTCTCCGCTGCTGAACGCTACGTTGGCCTGCATGGCGTTGAGCAGGGCCGCGCCCAGCGTCCAGCGTTTGGTCAGCCGGTAGAGGGCGCCCACGTCGGCGTCCAGCGCGGAACG
>MGUD01000013.1:12684-16883 GCA_001799795.1 Elusimicrobia bacterium GWC2_61_19 | reverse complement strand
TCCACGGCGTTATAGGTTTCGTCCAGCCGGGTAAAGCCGTGAGAGAGATATTTGAGCGAGGCGCCGAGCGAGAGCTTCTCGTATTTCGAGCGTTTGTCGAAGCGGTAGCCCCAGGAGACCTGCCCCGTCTTTTCATAGTAGACGCCGGAAAGCGAGAACTGCTGCCAGACCGCGCCCAGCGTGCCGCCCCTGCCGTTGGACAGGGGCATGGCGAAGGCCACGGCGCTGAGGCCCAGGTTGGAGCCGTCGCTGAGGCCGCTGTAGAACATGGAGTGGGAGGCCATGACCTTCGGGCGCTCCAGGTTGGAAAGCCCGGCCGGGTTGTAATAGACGGCGGAAATGTCGTCGGCCACGCCGGTGAAGGCGTCGCCCATGCCCGGGACCCTGGCGCCGAAGCCGAGGTCCTCGAAGGCGGCCGGAACAGGGGCCGGCCGCGCCAGCAGCAGCAAAGCCGCGGCCGCGCCTATCGTCCAGGTTTTTGTCAGGGCTCTCATAATTATCTTATTACCGTTATCGTTCCCTTATAAACCTTGTTTTCCAGCCTGATCTGGTAAATGTAGATCCCACCGGGGTGGTGCCCTCCGGCGTTAGGGTCCCATTCGTAGTTGTGAAAATAGTCCGCAGTGCCGACGCTCCTGAGCCGCATCTGGGCGATCTCCCTGCCGGCGAGATCGTAGATCCTGGCTTCCACAACGGCGTCGCGCGGGTTATAACAGCGGAAAACGAAGGCGTCGTTGCGGTGGTCGCCGTTGGGCGTGACCAGTTTGTTCAGGGCGACGGACTGGCCCAGCCCCGACGGGGAGCACAGCGCGGCGACGGGCGCGAGCGTCAGAAGCGCGGCCATGAGCATGATGGCGGTCAAAAGATTCATATACAGGACAATTCTACTTTTCAATTGTGACCATTTTATTACGTAATTATGGAATTACTGCCGGATTATCGAAACCTCTTTGTAATATTTTAGTCGCACGCGCCGTATATAATTATAACGTGACTACTAAAGCGCGGTTCTTGATCCTGTTCGCGGCGGCCTGGCTGCCTGCGTCGGCGCTTTCCGCCGCCAAGCTGAATTCCGCCAGTTTCGCTGATACCAACGGCATCTACGGCTTCGGTTCGGCCGCCATGATCTCCTCCAACTTCGTGATGAACGGCAATCTGCAGGAATTGGCCGTCTCCACCCAGGACGCCGGGGCTTTCTCTCAGCGCACCGGAAAATTGGCGTTCTTCCCCGCGCCCGCGACGGTCGCCGACATTGAGATCGTCATTATCTCAAGCCACAGCATAAGGATGTCCTGGACCGCTCCCTCCTCTGATATCTCCCGGACCGTCGGTGAGGCGGATTCCTATATTCTGCGCTATACCACCGCCGCGTTCCTGAATACCGACGAGGGGTTCTATGCGGCGGCCACTTACGGTCAGGATTGGACGCCGCTGGCGGCGGGCTCTTCCGAGACCAAAATACTGGAAGGTTTTAACCCCGGGACCACCTACTACTTCGCCATGGAAAGCATCAATACCCACAGGCTGCGCTCGGAACTGTCGAACCCGTCCGCCTCATTCGCCCTGGTGCCGTTGGCTCCGATGAATTTTAAGATCGTGCGCGCGGGAACTTCCATTACCACCACCTGGATCGCGCCCGCCGGCTACCAGAACCGCATAGCGTTCAACGATCGTTTCTCGCCGAGTTCCCCTTATGAAGTTAAAAAATACCAGGTTTTCCGCGCTACGGCCCCTGCCGACGCCGAATGGCAGTTCCTGGCCGAGGTCTCGTCCGACACTTTCTCCTGGACCGACGTAATAGGGGAGGGTGAGGAATATTATTACCACGCGCGCGCCATCAACCAGGCCGGCTCCTCCATCCCTTCCTATGCCCGCGACAGTCTCTCTGGCAACCTGTATTTTCTGGCGCCCGACAACCAGAGCATACTGGAAGTTCCCGCCGACGGCACTGGCGCTTTCTTCTCGGAATCGGCCGACCCGCTGGATTCTTACAGCGTGGAGATCACCACCCACCCCGAGGATCTGGGCGGGCGCGTGGTGAAGTCCGTGAGTTTCAGGGCATACCGCGGAGGTCTGCAGGCGGACGACTCCTTTAAACTTTCCAGGAACGGGGTCCTCAAGCTGTTCTACCGCAAGAGCGGTTCCGCCATCGTCCCCTCGGCGGTTGCCGACGTCAAGGCTCTGAGCATGTATTTCCACAACGGTTCCCGCTGGCTGCAGATGTACGGGCGCGTTAACGACGCCGAGCGCAGCGTGCAGCTGGAAACCACGCTGCTGGGCCGCTACCAGCTCAGGACCACGGAGCGCAGCGGCGGTTTTGCGGCGGACAGGGCGGGACTCACCAACCGGCTGATAACTCCAAACGGAGACGGTAAAAATGATACGATGGTCTTTATTTTCGACAACCCGCAGGAGAAGACGGTGAAAGGCAGGATCTACGATCTGCGCGGCGCGCTGGTGGCCACCATGGGGCCCGGCCCCATAGGCAACGCGCTTGTCTGGGACGCGAAGTCCGGCGGGCAGGTGGTCCCCGGCGGCGTCTACATCTACCAGATAGAGGCGCAGGGGACGGTTTATAACGGTACTGTGGCGGTTATACGTTGATGTCCGGAGGACCTATGAAAGCTTTTAAGAACGAACTGCGCAACTCCCTTTTGAGGCGCCTGCTGCCCTGGCTGCTGAGCTTCCCGCTCGTTGCCGCCTTCCCCCCCTTGCCGGCGTCCGCGATCATCCCTCAAACCATAAATTACCAGGGCTTCCTGCTCAGCAAGGTGACCAATCTGCCGGTGGAAACTCCGCAGGACGTAAATTTCGTTATCTACAACGCGGCCGCCGGCGGCGCCGCGCTTTTTACCGAGAGTCGCTGCAACGTGCCGGTCAGCAAAGGGCGTTACGACGTGGAGATAGGGTCCGCGACCGGCGGCATTCCCGGCACTGTTTTCTTGGATAATCAGAACTTGTGGCTGGAAATACAGGTAGATCCGGACGGCAGCTGCTCCGGCACCTATGAGGCTATGACCCCGCGCATACGCCTGCAGGCCTCCCCTTTCGCTTTTAACTCGCTTTACGCTTCCACGGCTTCGGCCGCCACGCCCATCTTTGCGGCGGACACAATATCAGCGCATTCAGTTACCAGCAACGGCGCCATAACTATATCCACCAATCTGTTCGTGCTGGGCGGCATTTCGGTGGGGAATATCTCCCCGGGCCAGCAGTTGTCCGTGGCCGGCGTAGTGGAAAGCAAAGGCGACTATCCGGCTTGTGCCGCCGACCCCCTGAACTATACCTGCGGCTTCAGATTCCCGGACGGTTCCGTGCAGACCGAGGCCTCCGCCAATACCCTTTGGGACGTGGCCGGCGCCGACCTTCACAATATCAACCCCGGGAATGTGGGCGTAGGCGAATACAGCAATCCGCCGCAGGCGAGGCTGCACGTGTCAAGCGCGGCCGGCGACACGGGCGAACTGCTGCGCCTTTCTACCGGCACTTCCATCATGTTCCGCGTTAATGGTCTCGGGCAGGTCTACGGCGGGTCTTATTACGGCAACGGCGCGACCCTGACCGGCGTCGTGGCTAAAGCCGGTGATACCATGACCGGGCCGCTGACCCTGGCCACCTCCAGCCTGACCGTGACGTCCGCGATGGGCATAAATACCGCCAAACTGAAATTTCTGGATAAAGTAGAGATAAGCTCCACCACGGCGGCTAACAACGGCGGTATTTACATAAGCACGCACGTTCGCCTGTCGCCGGGCAGCATTATCTACGGCGACGGGTCCGGGCTTTCCGGTGTTGTTACCATGGACGTGTCGAAAGTTCTTAAAGCCGGCGATACTATGACCGGGCAGTTGACCCTGGCCGACTCCACCCTTACCGTGACCGGCAGCGCTTTTTCTGTCGGTGGTTCCACGCTTACAGTCCTTGGCGGCAACACGGCGCTGGGCGCGCCCTCCTATCTGGCGCGCCTTACGGTGACCGGCGGCATAGTTGCCACCTCCAGCATAACGGCGCAGCAGGGGCTTTATACTACCACGCTCAACGGCAGTTCTGCCGCTTCATTCCAAACGGTTACGGCCTCCAGCGGTACCTTCTGGGGCTGGGGACCGTCGAATTACAGTATTGATACGGCCAGCAGCATAAAGGTCAACGCCGGCGCGGTTATCGCCCCTTCATTTATCGGGAACGGCTCACAGCTGACG
>MGUD01000013.1:0-12676 GCA_001799795.1 Elusimicrobia bacterium GWC2_61_19 | reverse complement strand
CGATACCATGACCGGTCACTTGCTGGTGTCGCCTTCCAGCGTTACTATCCTTTCCATGGGCGCGCATGAATACGCTCTGACCATCGCCAGCGCGGCTTCCGTCAGCACCTATCTTATGTCGGTTACCACAGCGGGCCGCGTAGGCGTGGGGGTTGCCCTGCCGCTGGCCCCGCTGGAGGTCAACAGCTCCATAATGGTCTCCAACTGGACAGATACGGATTCTTTTACCCACATCTACGCTAACGGCGGCAAGGCCTATACGCGCTGGTCCGATAACGGTCTTGCGGGTTTCGGCAACGCCAGCCTGGGGGCTATGGGCTATCTTACGCAGGGGTTTGCGCGCCCTTTCATTTTCCAGGCCTTAGGTACCAGTCCCGGAGTGGGCGGCAGCGAGGTCTTCCGTATCAATCTGGACGCGGCCGACATTACCTCCGGCAGCAGCTGGCGTTTCGGCATCGGGACCTCCAACCCGCTGGAAAAATTCCATGTCGCCGCCAACATGCTGGTCAGTACCAGCACGCTTTCCCCCATTCTTTATATAAGCACCGCCACCGGGCTTGTCGGCGTGGGGTCTTCGGCGCCGGATCACAAGTTGTCGGTGAACGGCGGCATATTGGCGACCTCTTCCGTAACTGCGCAGGGCGGTTTTTTCGGCGACGGCGCGGGCCTCACCAATATCTCGGCCGGCGGCCTGCCTGCGCAGGTCGACGTTTCCTCCATAGCGGCCCGGTCCGACAGCGCTTACGGCGCGGTAGTATTCACCTCTAATACCTACGTGAACGCTAACCTGGCGGTCGGAGAGATATTTCCCACAGTGGCGTCTCCGCTGCATTTGCGCGGCGTTATGACCATCGACCAAAAAGACTCCGAGGGCTATACTAATCTGAATTTTGCCCTGCATAACGGCGGGCCGGCGTTCATAAACTGGAGCGAGGGCGGCCTTGCCAAGGGTTCCCTGGGGATGCCGGCGGTTTCCCGCGACCTGGTGTTTACCATAAACAATTCAAACGAAGAGGTCTTCAGGGTAAAAGGCAAGCCCATCGGTGATAATTCTTCCGGGTGGAAGTTCGGGATAGGCACCAGCGCCCCGCTCGCGCCGTTCCATGTCGCTACGGACATGCTCGTCGGCAATGGCTTAATGACGCCGGCTCTGTTCGTGTCAACGATCTCGGGCTCTGTGGGTATAAGCACCGGAGCACCGAAAGAAAGAATGCATGTGGCGTCCAGTTTTCTCGTCGGCTCCGACCGCGCCTCCGCCGCATTATACGTTAGTACCCTTACCGGCTATTCTTTCACCGGCGTCGGTACCGGCAACCCGCGTGCCCTGCTGGAGGTCGGCGACGGCAATATCCTGGCGGCCGGTATCCATGACGACATTACTCCGGCGCCCCTGCCTGTTACCGGCGCCGGCACCAGGTTCATGTGGATCCCCAAGGATTCCGCCATCCGCGCCGGCGCGGCAATCGGGACCGAGTGGGACACGATCGGCAAGTACTCCGTGGCCTTCGGCAGGCGCAGCGCGGCTACCGGCGAATCTTCGGTAGTTACCGGCGGCTACAATAATGCCGCCGCGGGCGCTTACAGTGCGATCACCGGCGGGCATAATAACATCTCGCAGGGGCAGGACGGCGGCGTGCTGAGCGGGGAGAGCAATTATCTTACCGCCAAAGAATCCGTTATTCCCGGGGGCGGCTACAATGTGGTGTTGAGCTCCTACGCTTTCGCCGGCGGGTTCAACAACTATCTCGACACCGGTGCTGAAGGCACGTTCGCCTGGGGCAACGACAATGTCAATGGGACCGGTTATGTCTTCAATACCTTCAAGATAAATACCCCGTATCTTTTCCTTATAGACCCCGCCAATGCCAGGCAGTATAAGGTGGGCATACGCACGCACAGCCCGCAGGCCGCCCTGGACGTTAACGGCGACGCGCAGTTCGGCGCGGGTGCGACCAAGTCCACGTTCACCGCCGAGGGTTACTGGCAGCCTCGCGCTATGACCACGGCTGAAATGCAGGGGGTTGTCCCTTCCGTGATGGGGGCGGTGGTCTTCAACTCCAGCATCGGGAATATTTGCTTCTCCACCGGCACCGTAAACCCGGGCGACTGGGCTATCGCCGGTTCGAAGGCGAACTGCTATTGATGTGATATAATATCCCTGTAGTTCTTCAGGGCGGGGCGCGATTCCCCACCGGCGGTAAAGCCCGCAAGCTCCACGGAGCAGATTCGGTTAAATTCCGAAGCCGACGGTAAAGTCCGGATGAAAGAAGAACTGGGATAAGTGTTCTGTGATCGGTGGTCAGGGCGAGCCCTGATCATTATTGCCGGCCGCTGCGCTTTTCCGTAAGCCCTGAAGATAAAACTTCAGGGCTTTTTTTATGAAAAAAAACATTAAGTTCTCCCCCGTAGAAGAAATCATCAAGGAGATTAAGCTCGGGCGCCTGGTGGTGCTGACCGACGACGAGGCCCGCGAGAACGAGGGCGACCTGGTGCTGGCCGGCAAATTCGCCACAGCCGCCAAAATTAATTTCATGGCCAAGTACGGGCGCGGCCTCATCTGCGCCCCGCTGGAAGAGGAACGGGCCGGCGCGCTGAACCTGGCCCGGATGGAGCGGGAGAACAGCGATCCGTATAAGACCAACTGGCTTATTTCCGCGGATGCTTCGAGGGGCGTTACCACCGGCATCTCGGCCGCGGACCGTGCCCGCACCATTAAAGTTCTCTCCTCTCCCGCCTCTTTACCCGGAGACCTGACGCGCCCGGGACATGTTTTCCCCCTTAAGTCACGTCCCGGCGGCGTACTGGTCCGCGCGGGCCATACCGAGGCCTGCACCGACCTGGTGCGGCTGGCGGGCGTTGGCGGCGCCGGCGTCATCTGTGAAATTATGAACCCCGACGGCACCATGGCGCGGCTGCCGGAACTGGCACGCTTTGCCGCCCGCCACGGTCTGAAGCTGGGGACTATCGCCGACCTGATCGCCCACCGCCGCCGCAAGGAGAGCCTGGTGGAGAAGGCCGCCGTTTCAACCCTGCCCACAGAGTTCGGGACTTTTGACATCGCGGTGTACAAAGAGCGCCTGACCGGGCTGGAGCATATGGCCCTTACTCTCGGCAAAGTAGGCGACCCCGCGCTGGTGCGCGTGCATTCGGAATGCCTTACAGGCGACGTGTTCGGTTCGCGCCGCTGCGACTGCGGCCCGCAGCTGCATGCGGCCATGCGCCTGATCGCCAAAGAAGGGTCGGGCGCCATCCTTTATATGCGCCAGGAAGGCCGCGGCATCGGCCTGGCCAATAAGATAAAGGCGTACGGCCTGCAGGACAAGGGTTACGACACCGTTACGGCCAACGAGGCGCTGGGCTTCGCCGCCGACCTGCGCGATTACGGCATAGGCGCGCAGATACTCTGCGACCTGGGCATGCGGCGCCTGCGCCTGATAACCAATAATCCGAGGAAGCTGGCCGGGTTGAGAGGTTACGGGCTGGAGATAATGGAGCGGGTGCCGCTTATCATAGACCCCAATAAGCATAACGCCCGCTACCTGAAGACCAAAGAATTGAAGATGGGACACCTGATCGGAGCGGTGCGCGGTAAATAGGAGGAAACATGAAAGTTATAGAAGGCGGCCTGACGGCCGGCAAACTGAAATTCGCCATAGTGGTCTCGCGGTTCAACGACTTTATCACCGGGCGCCTGCTCGACGGGGCCGTGGACTCGCTCAAACGGCACGGCACGTCCGACGGCGACATAACCGTGGTGAGAACGCCGGGCGCTTACGAGATCCCGCTGGTCTGCGAGAAGCTGGCCACCGGCGGCTACAACGCCATCATCTGCCTGGGCGCGGTCATCAAGGGCGAGACCCCCCACAACGACATCGTGGCGCAGGAAACCGCCAAGGGCATAGCGGCGGTCTCCATGAAACACAAGGTGCCGGTGGCTTTCGGCGTGATAACCGCCGATACGCTGGAGCAGGCCATAGAGCGCGCCGGCGTAAAGCACGGCAATAAGGGCGCCGAGGCGGCCGTTTCCGCCATAGAGATGGCGAACCTGTTCAAGAACCTGTAAAGGAATTATGCCGCCAAAGCATAAGGATAATATATATATGGCGCGCGCCATTGAATTGGCCCGTAAGGGGCTCTACGGCGCGCATCCTAATCCTATGGTGGGCGCGGTCCTGGTTAGGAACTGCAGGATCATCGGCGAAGGGGCGCACCTGTCTTACGGCGGGCCCCATGCCGAGATAAACGCGCTACGCGCCTGCCGCGTCAGCCCGGCGGGGGCGGCTCTTTATGTTACGCTGGAGCCTTGCTCTACCTGCGGCAAAACTCCCCCCTGCACCGAGGCCATATTGAAGGCCGGTATAAAGTCGGTATTCATCGGAGCCACTGACCCCAACCCGGCCAACGGCGGCAAGGCGGCGGCTATACTGAGGAAAGCCGGTCTGAAGGTAAAGACAGGTCTGCTTAAGAAGGAATGTGAGGCGCTGAACCCGGCTTTCAACAAGTTCATGCGCACGGGCCTGCCCTACGTTACGCTTAAGATAGCGCAGAGTCTCGACGGCAGGATAGCGGATGCGGCGGGGCGTTCGCGCTGGATCTCTTCGCCGCAGGCGAGGCATGCGGCGCATAAGCTGCGGGCGCAGGCGGACGCGGTGCTGGCCGGTATAGGGACCGTGCTGGCGGACGACCCGCTGCTGAACGTCCGCGGCGTCAGGGTTAAGCGTCAGCCGTGGATAGTGGCTCTGGATTCTTCTTTCCGCGTGCCGCGCCGGGCGCGTATTTTTGAGAACGAGCGGGTTATCGTGGCTACTACGCATAAGGCGTCCGTTACGGCCATGAAGAAGTTCCCCGAGGACGTGAAGATACTGGTCCTTCCGTCGGAAAAGAACCGGGTTTCGCTGAAGGCGCTCTTAAAGGCGCTGGGCGGGATGGGGATCGGCCATATCCTTGTGGAAGGCGGCGGCAAGGTGGCGGGCTCGTTCGTCAGCGAGGGGCTGGCGGACAGGTTCATCTGTTTCGTGTCGCCGCTGATTATCGGAGGCACGGAGTCCAGGAATTCAATGGTCTGGCCTGACGCGCTGAACGCGGCGCGCAAGGAGCTGGGGATCAAGGCGAAGATAGCGTCTGTCGGCCGGGCCGGGCCGGACCTTATGCTGGAGCTTAAATTCTAATGTTTACGGGTATTATTGAAGCGGTTGAAAAGGTGAAATCGGTTTCCCCCGGGATGCTGGAGGTTTCTGTCCCTAAGGATTGGATACTTACCGACGGCGAGAGCGTGGCTGTGAACGGTGCTTGTCTTACGGTCACGGGTTCTAAGCCGGGGCTGGCTTGTTTTGCCGTGAGTCCCGAGACTATCTCTAAGACTACACTGCGCTCCGCCAAAACGGGTTCGCTGGTAAATCTGGAACGCGCTTTGGCGGTAGGTGCGCGGCTGGGCGGTCATTTTGTGACGGGCCACATAGACGGCACGGCCCGCCTCCTGTCCATTAATAACGACGGGAACAGCCGGATCATCGAGGTCGAGAGGCCGGCTGACGCGGTGATGGTTGAAAAGGGTTCAGTGGCCCTGGATGGCATCAGTCTGACCGTCTATGACGTTTCCCCCTCTTCCTTCAAAGCCGCCGTCGTCCCCCACACCTGGGCCAATACCGCCCTGAAAATCCTCAAGCCCGGTTCCCTCCTCAACATCGAATACGACATCCTCGGCAAATACGCCTCAGCTAAATCCTCCGGTATCACCCGCGACTTCCTCAAAGAAAACGGCTTCTTATAATATTTTGGAGTTAAGAGCCGCGAGATGTGAAGTCGGGGTGGCCGGGGTGTTGCCCCGCAAACCCTGGAAGATGGGAATCGTTGCGCGGTTCCCCCCCGCCTTGGGAAATTATGGCGGGGCCCCCCCCTCCCCAAAGGGTTTGCGGGGCAACACCCCGGCCACCCCTCCGTATCAGTTAATGCGTAGAAAGTTGCCTTAGCTGGTGAATGTCAGTTTTGTGTTTAAACTGAAGTATGCAGTCAACTTAGGTAAAAGTTAAGTGCATTAACTAAAACGGAGGGGCGGCGAGGGTATGGGTTCGGCGGGTCCCTCACGGAGCCCGACGCTTGCATAAGCGCGGAGGGCGAGTGAGGAGGCGCGCGCACGGTGTGCGCGACGCCGTGCCCGCCGGGCCCATACCCTTGGCGCCCCGACTGGACATCTCGCGGTCTTTAGTTAAGCAGGTTTGAGGTTTTGCTAAAACCAGCGGGCGGCTTCGGTGGTTAGGGTCAGGAGGGGACGGGAGAAGACGCCGGCGAGGATGACGCCCGCGGCTAGGAGGAAGATGACGGCTTCGGCGACGCCGGCAGGAGCTTCGGCATGGTCGCCGACGGAGGGTTTCATGTACATGACGACCGTTACTTTGAGGTAGTAGTACATGGACACGGCGCTCATGATGATGGCGATGACGACCAGGCCGGTGAAGCCGGAGTTGACCGCGCCCGAGAAAGCGTAGAACTTGGCGAAGAAACCGGCCAGCGGCGGCACGCCGGCGAGCGAGAACATAAAAGCCGACATCGCGCCGGCCAGCCACGGGCGGCGCTTCGCCAGCCCGGCCAGGTCCTCGATAAGCGGACCTTTGTCCCCCTTCTCAAGCACCAGCGCCACCGCAAAAGCCCCGATGGTCGCTATAGCGTAAACAGGCAGATAATACAGCACCGCCTCAAAACCCTTCTGCCCGCCGAAGAAAGCCACCGCCAGATAACCCGCGTGCGCCACGCTGGAATAAGCCAGCAGCCGCTTCAGGCCGGACTGCGCCAGCGCCATAAGGTTGGCCGACACCGCCGTAATGACCGCCAGCCACCAGAAGATCTCGTGCACCGGGCCGCCGTTAAAAAGACTGAACAGCCGCCACAGCACTATCACGCCGCCCGCCTTCACCGCCGCGCCCATAAAAGCCGAGATCTGCGTAGGCGCGCCCTCGTAGGCGTCCGGCACCCACATATGGAAAGGCACCAGCGCCGTCTTGAAAGCGAAGCCCGAGATCACCAGCAGGAACCCCGCCAGCGCCATCGGCTGCGGCGTCCCTGCCTTCAGCGCCGCAAAGGTCAGCGCCGGGTAAAGCGCGTTAAGGATGGCGATGCCCATCACCGTCATGCCGGAACCGAAAGCACCCAACATAAAATACTTGTACGCCGCCTCAAGCCCCGGCTTGGACCGCCTGATGCCGGCCAGCGCGTACACAGGCAGGCTCAGCAGCTCCAGCGCGATAAAAGCCGTGAACAGGTCCCCGGCCGCCACCAGCGTCATAAGACCGATGCCGGCCATGAAAAGAAGGAAGTAGTATTCCCCCTCGCTCTCCTCCGGAGCCGACGGGCGGACAAGCGACAGCGTTATTACAAGCGCCAGCACGCCCAGGACGAAAGTCCACAGGTAGGCCGACAGCGGGCTCAGTAACAGCGCCCCGCTGAAGAAAGAAAGCTCGGCCGCGGGCGCGCGCCGCAGGAAGGTCAGGGCCGCGAACACCGTGCCCAGGGCGATAAGCCCCTGCGTGCCGCGCAGCTGTCTTATGAAAAGCGGCAGCAGCAGGCAGAACAGCGCGCCCAGCGTCAGCAATATCGGCACGGTGATGGAGTAGGCGGCGAAATTTATTGAATCGGGGGTCATTCTTGTTCCTTGCCTCCGAGCGCTATTTTAACTTCCGGGACAACGGGCGCGGTCTGCTGGCGCGAGAGGGTGATATAGTTGTTCACGGCGGGCATGGCGCGCCTCAGCAGCGGGTTGGGCCACACGCCTATCAGCACGATAAAAATGACCAGCGGCAGCAGGTACAGCCATTCCCTTACGTTGAGGTCCTGCAGGATCTTGTTCTCCGTATGGCGCAGCGGGCCGAAGACCACCTGCTGGTACATGCCCAGCATATAGACCGCCGACAGGATCACGCCGCCGACGGCAGCGCCGGCCAGCCACGGGTAGACCTTGAAGGAGCCGAACAATACCAGCACCTCGCCGATAAAGCCGTTCAGGCCGGGCAAGCCTACCGAAGAAAGCGTTACTATCATGAAGACCGCCGCGAAGCCCGGCATCACTTTGGCGAGCCCGCCGTAATCCTCTATCATGCGGGTATGCCGCCGCTCATACAGCACGCCCACAAGAAGGAACAGCGCGCCGGTGGAAAGCCCGTGGTTGACCATCTGCAGCACGGCGCCGGCCACGGCCGACGGCTCGAAAGCCATTACGCCCAGCATCACCGTGCCCAGATGCGCCACCGAGGAATAAGCCACCATCTTCTTCATGTCGCGCTGGCTCCAGGCCACCAGCGAACCGTAAATTATGCCGATCACGCCCAGCCCGGCCAGCCAGGGCGCGAAAGTCACCGCGGCGACCGGGAACAGCGGCACCGCCAGCCGCAGGTAGCCGTAAACGCCCATCTTCAGCAATATACCGGCCAGCAGTACGGAGCCCGCCGTAGGGGCCTCCACGTGCGCGTCGGGCAGCCAGGTGTGGAAAGGGAACAGCGGCACTTTTACCGCGAAGGCCAGGGCGAAGGCCGCGAACAGCCAGAACTGGGCCTGCGCCGTCAGCGCCCCGCCGTAAAGCGCGGGAATGGAGAAGGTCCAGGCGCCCGTGGCGGCGTGATTGGACGACACCACCCAGAGAATAGCCACCAGCATCAGCACCGAGCCGGCCATGGTATAGATGAAGAACTTGAGCGCGGCGTAGATACGCTTCGGGCCGCCCCAGATACCTATCAGGAAATACATCGGTATCAGCATGGCTTCCCAGAACAGGTAGAACACGAACAGGTCCAGCGCCGCGAATACGCCTATCATCGCCGCTTCCAGGAACAGCAGCGTGGCGTAGTAGGCGCGGGCGCTTTCCTTTATATAGTTGAAAGAGGCCAGCACGGCTATGGGCATAAGCAGCGCGGTCAGCATTATCATCAGCAGGCTGATGCCGTCTATGCCCAGGAAATAGTTTATACCGAAGGACGGCAGCCAGGCCCGGTCCAGCTGGAATTGCATGGCGGCGCCCGCCGGGTCGAAGCCGGCGTAGAGCTTGAGCGAGACCAGCAGCACCGCCAGCGTGGCGGCCAGGGAGAGACCTTTAAGCGCGCCGGTCCTGTCCGCCGGCACGGCCAAAAGGGCCAGCCCGGCGGCGGCCGGCAGTATTATCATCAGCGAAAGAGGGTTGGTTATGAATTCCATACGTTACACTATCCAGAAAAGCATCAGGGCCACGCCGATGGCGAAGACCAGCGCGTAAAGGTCGAGGCGCCCGTTCTGCACTTTGGCCAGCGCGCGGCCGGCCGCGTAGGAGGCTCTGGCCGGGCCGTTGACCATGAATCCGTCTATCAGCCCGGCGTCCACCAGCTGGAACAGCACCCTGTTGGAGAAGAACTTGAGCGGCCTTATTATCATCAGGCCGTAGAGCTCGTCCACGTAGAACTTGTGATAGATCACGGCGTGGAACTGGGCCATGGTGTTCTTGAGGAAGTTGGCTGCCCTGGGCAGCGTCAGCAGGACGGCCGCGGCTATGCCGGTGAGGCCCGCCGTTACCGAGATCGCCATGAGGCGCGCGGCCTGAGGGGCCTGTTCCGCCGAAGGGAGCGCGCCGGGCTCGAGGAAAGCGAACAGCCGGTCTTTGAGCAGGAAGCCCCCCGCCAGCGCCAGCAGGGCGAGGGCGGTCATGGGGAGGGTCATGGACAGCGGCGACTCGTGCGCGTGGGCGCCCCCCCGCCTGTCGCGCAGGAAGGCCAGCACGAAGAGGCGCGTGGTGTAGAAAGCCGTCAGGCCCGCCGTGACCACGCCTACGCCCCAGGCCAGCGCGCCGCCGTGCTCGAAAACCTTCTCCAGGATAAGGTCCTTGGAATAGAAACCGGACAGCCCCGGCACGCCCGCGATGGCCAGCCATCCCGCCGCCATCAGCAGGAAAGTGAAAGGCATCTGCCGGCGCAGCCCGCCCATCTTGAACAGGTCCTGCTCGCCGGAGAGGCCGTGTATGACCGAGCCGGCGCCCAGGAACAGCAGGGCTTTGAAGAAAGCGTGGGTGGCCAGGTGGAAGACCGAGGCGGAGAAAGCCCCGGCGCCGGCCGCCATGAACATATAGCCCAGCTGGCTTATCGTCGAATAGGCGAGGACTTTCTTTATGTCCTTCTGCAGCAGGGCGATGACGGCCGCGAAGAAAGCCGTAAAACAGCCGGTGACCAGTACCACTTCCAGCGCAGCGGGGGCCAGGACGTAGAGGAACTGCAGGCGCGCCAGCATGTACACGCCGGCGGTCACCATGGTGGCCGCGTGTATCAGGGCGGACACCGGCGTGGGGCCGGCCATGGCGTCGGGCAGCCAGACATACAGCGGGAACTGGGCGGACTTGCCCGTGGCGCCGAAGAAGAGCAGCAGGCAGATCAGCGTGGGGGCGCCCATGCCCAGCACGGTTACCGAGGTGAGCAGCGGCGCGTTCTTCTCCAGCGTCGCGAAATCCATGGAAAAAACGCCCTTGGCGGCCAGCAGGGCCGACAGCAGCATAAGGCCCAGCAGGAAGCCGGCGTCGCCCACGCGGTTGGTTATAAAGGCCTTCTTGCCGGCGGAAGCTTTCTCATGGTCCTCGTACCAGAAGCCTATTAAAAGGTAAGAGCATAGGCCCACGCCTTCCCAGCCCACGAACATCACGAGCGGGTTGTCGGCCAGCACCAGCGCCAGCATGAAGAAAACGAAAAGATTGAGATAGGCGAAATAGCGGTTGTAACCGGCGTCGCCTTTCATGTAGCCGGCGGAATAGACGTGGATAAGGAAACTGACGCCGGTGACTATCAGCGCCATCACCGCCGAGAGCGGGTCGAAGCGGAAGGCCGCGTCCACGCTGAAGCTGCCGGCCGAGATCCAGGTGTAGAGCGTGTCGCGCAGCAGGCGGTGGTCCGCCGGCAGGTTAAGCAGGTCGGCCAACGACATGGCCGCGAAAACAAAAGAGACGAAAATGGCCAGCGAGCCGATAACGCCGCCGGCCTTTTCGCCGAGCAGCTTTCTGCCCAGCAGGCCGTTAAGCGCGAAGCCGGCCAGCGGGGCGGCCAGGATCCATTTCAGGAGCGGGTAGTAATTGCCTTCCATCAGCCCTTCAGCTCCTTTATGTTGCCGGCTTCCAGCGTTTTGAACGCCGTGGCCAGCGTGATTATCAGCGCCAGGCCCACCCCGGCCTCGGCCGCCGCTATGGCGAAAAGCATTACGGCATAGGCCTGCGAGGCCGGCGTTCCCAGCGCCACCAGCGCTATGTTCGCCGCGTTCAGCATCAGTTCCAGGAACATCAGCATGCGCACCAGACTGCCGGCCGTCAGGAAGC
Source organism: Elusimicrobia bacterium GWC2_61_19 (assembly GCA_001799795.1). Lineage (GTDB taxonomy): Bacteria > Elusimicrobiota > Elusimicrobia > Elusimicrobiales > UBA9959 > UBA9959. The sequence continues at coordinate 1,371 of MGUD01000013.1, read as the reverse complement.
CCGCCGCGGCCAGCGCGAAAAGTGTGAAGCTTATGGCGGCCAGGTGGTATTGGGTCATAGCGCGTTCCTCCTTTTGGAGGTCAGCGCGACGGCGCCTACTATGGAGGCCAGTATGACGAGTGAGAGCAGTTCGAACTGGAAGACGAAGGGCCCGAAAAGCAGCCGCGCCAGTTCGAGCGTGCCGGTCTCGGAGAATTGCCGGGAGGCGGGGACGGCCTTCAGTGCCGTAGAAAGTTTAAGCAGTTCGGCCAGTATCACGGCCGCGGCCGCCAGCCCCAGCACGCGCCGGATCAGGGCGGGCGCCGGTTTATCCCTCCAAGCGGCGGGCGTGACGGTGAGCGCCACTATGAAAAGGATCATGATGGCGCCGGCGTAAAGGATAACCTGCAGTACGGCCAGCAACTGGGCGCTCAGGGCCAGGTAGAGGCCGGCCGTGGCCAGGAGGGCCGCCAGCATGAGCAGCGCCGCCTTTACGGGGTTGCGCTGGAAGAGCATCAGCAGCGTCGCCAGGGCGGCCGAGCCGCCGAAAAAGTAGATGGCCGCGGTAAGTATCATGCTCGTCCCTTGCCTTTTAAATATTCATTGGCCAGGCGGTTGGCGGCGCCCGCGGTGGACGGCTCGCCGGGCAGATTGCGCAGCAGGGTCTCCTTGGTCATCATGAGCGCGGAGCGGGCTTCTACGCCGCCCGGGATCTCCAGGGTGTCCATGGCGATGGCGTCCTCGGGGCAGGCCTCCACGCACATGCCGCACATGACGCAGCGCGCCAGGTCGATGTCGAAAACGGCGGGGTATTTCTCGACGCTGTTGTCGGGGTATTCCGCGGCTTCTATGCGTATGCAGTAGGCGGGGCAGGCGGTCTGGCACATGAAGCAGGCGACGCACTTGGGCGAACCGTCGGCGCGGGCCTTAAGGCGGTGCCGGGTGCGCAGGCGGGCGTTGCCGGAGAGCGGGATCCTGGCCTCGGGATACTGGACGGTGGGCATGCCCCCGGGGTTGACCAGGTTGACGAAGAAATGGCGCATGGTCACCAGCAGGCCGCGGGCTATCTCCCAGAGATAGATCTTCTCCAGCAGGTTGAGCGGCTTGTTGTTCACTTTCTTTACGCTTATCATATATTTCTATTTGTTATCACTCGCTTGAGGTAATTATATTAAATCATTTACATAAACTAGATGAATACCTACCAGTTGGCGAAAGAATATGTAAGCGAAACCGCGGCCGCCGTGCCGCCGAAATCGGCTTTGTAATACTGCTCATTGGCGGCCAGGCTCTGGCCTTCGGTTTTATAACTCAGTGTGCTGCCGTTCTTCACTGTTAACCTGCATTTCGAGCCATTCACGGTAGTGGTTATATCGCTGGTTTCAGCGGCCA
>MGUD01000012.1 GCA_001799795.1 Elusimicrobia bacterium GWC2_61_19 | reverse complement strand
ACACCGTGGTGGTCTCGCCCGACGTGGGCAGCGTGGAGCGCGCGCGCTCCTTCGCCAAGCGCCTGGACATGGGCCTGGTCATCATCGACAAACGCCGCCCGCGCCCCAACGAGGCCGTGGTCTACAATATCATCGGCGACGTGAAGGGCAAAACCTGCTTCATCTTCGACGACCTGGTTGACACCGCCGGGACGCTGGCCCAGGTGGCCAGCTCCATAAAAGAGCACGGCGCGGCCAAAATAATCGCCGCCGCCACCCACGGGGTGCTGTCCAGGGACGCCGTCGAGAAAATAGACAGATCCCCTATAGAAGAGCTCATTTTAACGGATACTATTCCCGTAAACGCCTCAAAAAGTGCTAAAATAAAGGTAATATCCGTGGCCGCGCTCCTTGCGGAGGCCATCAAACGCAATCACATGGGCGAGTCCATAAGCGAGCTTTTTAAGTGATTTAGCAGCGAGGATGTAAATCAGCAGGAGGAATAGCGATGCAACTTACAATGATCCCAGCGGAAATGCGCGAGAAGGCCGGCGTACGCGCCGCGCTCACAGCTTTCAGGGCCGGCGGCAGGATCCCCGCCGTCATATACGGTCTGGACAAGAAGCCCGTGACCGTTACCGTCGACGAGAAGGGGATGATAGCCATACTTAAGAAGGACCCCAACGCCATCATCACCATCAAGTACGAGGGCGGCGAAGACACCGTCATCATAAAGGCCATCCAGCGCCACCCCGTCAGCGGCAAGTGCACGCATTTCGACTTCCACCGCATCTCCCTCACCGAGAAGATCAAGGTGAAGGTCCACGTGAAGATCGTGGGCGAGTGCTACGGCGTTAAGCTGCAGGGCGGCCTGGTGGAACACACCATGCGCGAACTGAACGTCTCCTGCCTGCCCACCGAGATCCCGCACGAGATCGTGCTGGACATCACGGACCTGCAGATCAACCATTCCCTGCGCGTTAAAGACGTGAAGCCCGGCAAAGCCGAGCTGCTCGACTCTCCCGAACAGATCGTGGTCAGCGTGACCGCGCCGAAGGAAGAGAAGGTTGAGGAACCCGTGGCCGGAGCCGCCGTAGCGGGCGCCGAGCCCGAAGTTGTGGCCGCCAAGGGCAAGAAGGAAGAGGGTGAAGAAGGCGCCGCCAAAGATGGCGCCAAGCCCGCCGCCGGAGCCAAGCCCGCTGCCGGAGCCAAGCCCGAGGAAAAGAAGCCGGCCCCCAAGAAGTAAAGGGGACCCGCCGCGACGGAGCAGAAGTTGGACCTTAACATGTTCGGCTTCTGCTCCTTGCTTTATGGGGTGGACTAATTGAACCAGATACAGATGGCGGTGCTGCTGGGCAACCCTGGCCGCGAGTACGAGCGGACCAGGCATAACATCGGCTTTATGCTGGCGGACCTGGCCGCGTCGCGCCTGGCGCCGGCCGAGCGCTGGCGCGACTGGAAAGGCCTGGGGCTTTACCTGGAGCTGGAGGCCGCCGGCCGCAAGGTGTTCCTGCTTAAGCCGCAGACCTATATGAACCTGTCGGGGCAGGCCGTGCAAAGCCTGGCGGCTTTCTATAAGATCCCGCCCGCCGCCGTGCTGGCCGCTTACGACGACCTGGCGCTGCCTTTCGGGAAACTCCGCCTGCGCAAGGACGGCTCGGCCGGTTCGCATAACGGCATGGCCTCCGTTATTTCGGCGCTGGGTCCCGCTGTCGCGCGGCTGCGCCTGGGCATAGGGCCGCGCCCCGAGCATATACCGGGCAAGAATTTCGTTCTGTCGGGATTTTCCAAAGAAGAGGGGGAGCGGCTGCCGGAGTTCCTCGACCGGGCCTGCGACGCGCTCAAGACGGCGCTGCTGGACGGCGTGGTAACCGCGATGAACCGCTATAACAATGACAGCGATAAACCCGTACATTAAGATATTCTTCGGGCTGGTGTTCATGCTGCTCGGCCTGGGCTACATTTACAGGCCGGACGCGATAGAGCGCCTGAACCGCCTGATCAAAGAGACCTTCCTCAACGACTCCTATGTGGCGCTGCACCGCAAGAACTGGGGCTTCCTGCTGCTGCTCATGGGCGGCGTGCTTATCTACATGGGCGTTTCAAGGGTGTACGGTTGGTAGAACTACCTACTTACCATTGGGACTTTTGGCCCTTGGCTTTTATTTTCGGTGGTGTATAATATGAGCGGGGGGAGGATCCGAAATATACACTGAAGATCTATCCGCTCAACAGCCGGGGGGCTGTGAAATCAACAGGGGGTGAGGGGTATGACCTGGGAAGAGATAACAAAGAAATACGAGCAGGCCTCGCGGGAAAAAAAGCCGGCGCGCAAGGCGCCTAAGCTGGACAAGAACTGGGATAACCTGGTTAAATCCACCGACAAACTGATCTGGCTTTTCTCGCTTTCGGGCGGAGTGGGACAGCAGAAGAGCGACTGAGAAAAAACGGCTTGGTGCCCGGGCCCCGCTGCGGCGGGTCCCGGGTTTTATTTTACCGCGGTGTCGAGGGTCAGGGTGAGCCCCTTGCTTATCACCGTAACGCGGACCGGCTGTTCGTTCTTCAGGTCCCCGCGGCGGACGGCCCCCAGCTGGCCGTGGGTGTTCAGCATGGCTTCCAGGTAAAGCCTGCGGGTCAGCAGGTCGGGCATGATCAGGTTGGCGGCGGTCATTTCGAATTTTAACGGGAAAGCCGGGTTGATTATTTTTTTAACGGCGACGGGCACGCCGCTGTCGTTGCGGGCCACCAGGAAAAGCATGCTGTTGGCGCCGGGCAGGGCGGCCGTAAGCCCGCCGCTCACGCTTACGGTGCCGGAAGCCCTGAAAAAATATTTCAGGGCCGCGGGGTAGCCGAACCGCCAGGCGGCGAAGGCGGCCAGGAGCAGCAGCGACCAGATAAAAAGTTTCCTCAGCATCGGTCTTTAATTTTATAAAATACATCGGTCGAAAAAAAGCGTTTTTGTCGGCGGAAGAAGGACCTGGCTTATGACGAACGGGAATGCGGCGGCGGGGCCGGCGGGGGTCGGCGGCTGGCTCAGGGTGCTTATTGTGTGCCTTATGTGGCTGGGGCCCGCCATGACGGCGGCCGAGGTCTTTCTGGCCGTCTACATGCAGGTGCGCATGCCGGGCGTGGGGCTGAGGCCGGTTTTCGTGATCGGCGACCTTTTCTTCCTGGCCACGGGTTATTTCAGTTTTACGGCCGGCCGGGGGCTGCTGGCCGTGAAGCCGGACGCGGTAAAGACAGCCAACCTGTATTTTGAGGTTTTGATAGCGGGGTGTCTCCTCGTGGTCGTCTATACGGCCAAACTTCTGTTCTTTTCCGAGATCCAGGATGTTGGGGGGCTGCAGTTCATAATAATGGCCGTTTACCCGCTTATCTACTCCATCGCCTGGCACAGCTACCTGTCCTCATCCTTACGGGTGCGCAACACTTACCGCTAAAAAATTCAAAGTCCCTGAAAAAGCCGTTGTAAAACGCGGCTTTTTTATTTTGGCCGCCAGGCCGGCGGACCCTCCTCCGGTCGCGTAATAATCTGTTAACAATCATTTAACATTCCTTTTATTGACTTAGAGGGGGGTGTGTATTAGACTTGTTATATAGGTTTTAAAAGGCCGTCTGATGGGCATAGCCCCTGATACGGCACCTACGCAGGTAATGGGAAAATTATGGCCAAAGAATACGGTGAACTCGAACAACTCGTCAATGACGTAACCAGCCTGGATACGGCCCGCATGACGCTCCGCTGGGCGCTGGAAAGGCTGAATACCATCGAAAAAGATAAGGCCGACCTCAAGAAGAACCTGACCATAGCCGAGGAGACCGCCAAAAAACTCCAGCTTAAGGATTCCGCCCTTACCGACGCCTATTCCTCCCGCTCCAAGACCCTCGAGGAGAAGGAAGACTTCTACACCAAGCTGGAAGCCACCATGTCCCTGCTGGGCGAGGGAAAGCTGGACATACAGCAGCTCCTGAAGAAAGAGGCCAAGCTGGACAGCCTGCGCAAGGACCTGGAGAACGAATACCAGGACAAATTCGAGGACCTGGACCGCAACCAGCGCTCCGTGATAGAACGCTGGAACGCCCGCCTGCTGGAAGTGGAGTCCCAGTATGCCGGGCGCCTGGCCGAGGCTCAGCAGAAATACGACGGCCTGCGCGCGGAACTCGAAAGCGGCTACCAGGGGCGCATGAGCTCCCTGCAGGCCTCCTTCAAGGCCCGTGAAACCGAACTTGCCGGCCAGATCCAGCTGCTGGAAGGGAACCTGCATTCGGCCGAGGGCAAACTTGAAGGCCGCCGCGCCGACCTGGAAAAAGAACACCTTTTAAAGCAGCGTGAGAACGAAGAGAACTACCGCAAGCTCAAGAGCATGCTGGAAACCGGTTTCGACGAGAAACTGCGCTCCATGGACTGCGACCACGCGGCCCAGGTGCGTTCCCTCGAGGCCTCCTGGCAGACCGAACGCGCGCGGCTCCTGGAAGAGCAGCGCGTGCGCGAGGACCAGTTTACCGCGGCCCAGGCCCGCATACAGCAGATAGAGAACTCCCTGGCAACCCAGCAGGAGAAGCACCACGGCGAGATCCTCAGGATAATAAGCGAAAAAGAGAACGCTTTCCGGGCCCAGGTCGTGGAGCTGGAAAAAGAAAAAGTTCTAAAAGAAGAGACCGTAAAAGAACTTGTCTCCAGGCTTGAGAAGAAAGCTTCCGACTGGGAGGCCGAGCGCAGCCGCCTCGAGGCCGAATTCGGCCGCCGGCTGGCCGGCGCGGACGCCGCCATGCACGAGCGCGTTTCCGAAGCGGAGCGCGACTATGCCGCTAAGAAAGAGGAGCTGGCGCAGATGCTGACCGCCGGCCGCGAAAAATTCGCCCGCGAGTTCCAGGCCCGCCTGGGCATGGAACGGGCCGCCATGGAAGAGGAAAAGTCCCGCCTGGCCGCCGAGAGACAGCTGCGTGAGGAAGCCCTGGCGAAGAACGCCGAAAAAGTGGCCGAGCTGGAGGCCGCCCTGGCCGCCGGCCGCGAGGAGCATCATAAGGAGTTGATGGAGCGCATCCGCGCCGGGGAGCTCTCTTTCCGTGAAAAACTCGCCGCCTTCGAGGCCGAAAAACGGTCTTATAATGAATCATTAAACAACCTTACCGGTGAACTGCGCCGCAAGGACGCGGCCGTTATAGAGGAAAAGAAAAAGATAGCGGCCGAATTCGAGGCCAAGCTCGCCATCCACGGCGAAATGGCGGCCAGGACCGAGGCGGCTTTCGAAGAGAAGCGCCTGGCCTACGAGGGCAAGGTGGCCGAACTTTCCGCCCGGCTAGAGGACGCCGCCAAGGCTTCCGCGCTGGAGAAAGAGAATTTCAAGGGCGAGATCGCCCGCGTTTACAACGAGGTGCAGGCGCTGGCCGAGGAGCGCACCGCCGGCATCCGCGCCGATTACGAGGCCCGCAAGGCGGACCTGGAGAAAGAGTTCGCGGCCCGCTACAGCGACCGCCTTAAGGCGCTGGAGGCCGAGAGGGCCCGCGTTAACGAGGCACTGGCGGAGCGCGAGATACAGCTTGAGGCGTCGCACACCCACGCCGCCGAACTGGACGCCGCTATCGCCGAGCTGCGCATGAGCGTTACCGACGAGAAGGCCGCGCTGTCGCGCGAATATTCCGCCGAGATGAACCGCGCCCTTAAGGCCGCCGAAGAGGCCGCCAAAGCCCGCGAGGCCGAGCTGTCGGCCGACGTAAACGTGCTGCGCGCCGAGCTGACCGAGAGGGACCGGCTGCTGTCGCTGGAGCGCGAGAAACTGGTAGATGAACTTTCCAAAGCGTCCGTTGAGGCGCATAATAGGACCGAGGAGCGCGCCGCTGCCGTGCGCGCCGACTACGAGCGCCGCCTGGCCGACCAGGAAGCGCTGGCCGAGAACAACACACGCGAACTTAAAGCGCTGCTGGCCGAGAAGGAAACACTGTTGGAGAAGGCCGCCGCCGACCGCGCCGACGCCGAAAAAGCCGTGAAGGCGCTTTTTGACATTGAGAAAATGAAGTGGGTCGAGGAAAAAGAGGCGCTGGCGGAGAAGTTCGACCGCAGCGTCGCGGAGCTGGAAGCCGGGCTGCTCGACCGCACCGCCGGCATCC
>MGUD01000011.1 GCA_001799795.1 Elusimicrobia bacterium GWC2_61_19 | reverse complement strand
CGTGGGAAAAACTGCAAAAGTTCAACGCCGCGCAAGGCGCGGCGGCGGGGAAATCGGGCGTTTTTAAATTTTGGGGTGGCTGAGGGGACTTGAACCCCCGACCTCTCGGGCCACAGCCGAGCGCTCTAACCACTGAGCTACAACCACCGTATAGAACATTTTAGATTTTTTAGGGCAGGGCTTGCAACGGAATACTATTGGCCGGCCGCCTGGTACGTGAAGCCGCAAAATGTTTTGTGTATAATCAGGGTATATGATACGGAAACCCGCCGTGGCAGGTAAATTCTATGAGGCCGACCCCCTGAAGCTGCGCGCTTCGGTTTCGGGTTTTCTTAAGCCCTGTCCGCCGCCGGCCGGCGTCGTCAGAGGCTTCCTGGCCCCCCACGCCGGCTACTCCTACTCCGGCGCCGCGGCAGGTTCGGTTTTCGCCAGGGTAAAAGAACTCCCTTTCGACACGCTGGTGATAATGGCTACAGGGCATACGATGCCGCTGAAAAAAGGCGCCCTGGTGTCCGGCGGCTCTTTTGAAACCCCGCTTGGCAGCGTGGAGATAGATGCCGACTTCTGCGCCGAACTGCTGAAAGAAAAAAAACTCTTCGAGGACCTGCCGCGCGCCCACGCCGAAGAACACGCCGTGGAGGTGCAACTGCCCTTTCTCCAGGCCGTCAAAGGTCCCGCAGTAAAGATCGTCCCGCTGCTCTTCAATTCCGATGACACCGCCCTGCTCGCGGAGGCCGGGCGCGCCGTGGGCCGCGCCATGAAAGGCCGCCGGGCCCTGTTCTGCGTCTCCTCCGACCTCTCGCATTATCCCCCTGGCGACGTGGCTGAAATGTCGGACCGCTCGGTACTGCTGGCCTTGCGCCAGGCCATGCGCAATTCTTCCCCAGACTATTTCGGCCTGGCCAACCGGCTGCTGCTGGCCAAGGCCGTCGGGTTCATGGATACAACGGCCTGCGGCCAGGCCGCCATGACGGCGGGCGCCGCCGCCGCGCTGGAACTGGGCGGCAACGATTTTGAACTGGGGCTCTATACCCACTCGGGCAAGATCTCCGGCGACGACACGGCGGTGGTGGGTTACGGCGCCGGGTTCTTTACGGAGGTTTCCCCCAAGCCGGCCGGCGGTCTGGACTTAGGCGGGAAGATGAAAGCGGAACTTCTGGCGCTGGCGCGCGGCAGCATTGCCGCCTGCCTGAAAACCGGCAAGACCCTGTCCGTCCCCCTCAGCCCCCGGCCGGAATTCAACCAGCCGGCGGCCGTGTTCGTAACGCTTACTTTGGGCGGCCGCCTGCGCGGCTGTATCGGCAGCCTGGAGCCGCGCGGTACTCTTGCCGACATGGTCGGCGCCTACGCCGGCGCGGCGGCCTTTGAAGACCCCCGGTTCGAGCCGGTCGGCGAGGCCGACCTGAAGAAACTCAAGATCGAGATCTCGGTGCTTTCACCCCTGGAGCAAGTTGCCGGTCCCGAGGCGGTCAAACAGGGCGTGCACGGCGTTTACGTCAAAAGCGGGCGCCGCTCCGGCACCTACCTGCCGCAGGTCTGGGAGCACTTCGATAAAAAAGAGGATTTCCTGTCTTCCCTCTGCTCAGAAAAGGCGGGCCTGGCGGCCGGCGCCTGGAAAGAAAAATCCACCGTGTTGTACATATACACGGTGGATAATTTCAGCGAAGAGTGAGCGTTTACAGGTTGCCCATGAACATCAGGGCGAACATAAACAGCCCGCCTATAACTATCCCCACCGGTCCGAACAAAGCCATCCCCAGGTAAGCCCCGGCGCCGACCAGCACCATGGTGCCCATATTCTTTTTTATGAATTTCTTGGCTTTCTCACCTGTAGTAGGCGCAGGCGCGGGAGCGGCTGCCCCCACTGCGGGAACAGCGGCGGCGGCCCTGTCCGGGGTCACGGTCGTGACGTTCGCGGTGGGAGTGGCGGAAATGTTTTCAGAGCCGGGGAGCTGCTCCACGGCTAAGCTGCTGCTTTTTACCAAGTTCTCCAGCTGTCCGAGAGACACGTTCTCCGCTTTTTCAGCGAAAGCGAAGCCGGTGGCTATGATAAAGCTGCCGAGAACTATGAGAAAAATGGCTTTTGTGTTTTTCATATTCATATTATACGGAATAGCTGCAAATTCTGTAAGGGCAATTGTTCCCAATTGTATATAGGCCTTTGGGCCTATATACCGTCCCCGAAATGGGGATTGTATGTTCCGGGGTTAAATCCCCCGCCGGAACCGTTCCCGCCCGAGGGCGTATCCCCCCCGTCATCATGTGTAGGTTTAGGAGGTTTCGGGGGCTTGGGCGGCTTGGGCGGCTTCGGCGCCGGAGTCGTCGGCGTGGGCGTAGGCGTCGGCGTTACGACCGTCGGCGCCGGTCCGACCGGATTCTGCCGCCAGCTCTTGTAAGCGGCCGATTTTTCCCAGGCGGCTTTCCTTATGGCTGTTACAAGGTCGTCCTTTACTTTGGGGTTGCCGTAAGCGCTCTTCCATAAAGCGTTTACCATGAGCTTCATGGAATCCCAAAAAGAGATGCCCGGCATATAGTCATTAAGGAAGCCTTCGGTGGATAAGGCCATGGGCGCCCCGCCGGGGCCGAGCGGAAGGGTGAAGAAGCGGTGTTTGGGGTACGCCCCGGATTCGTTCTTCCACGCCCACACATCCACCAGGAAAGCGTAGAAATCGTTGTGGAATCCGGGGTATTTGCGCGATATCTCGTCATACCCGGCTATTCCGTTTATGACCGCCTTTTCTTCGGTCGCGTACATCGCCTTTGCCAGGGTGCCTATTTTATTTTTCCTCAGGTCTTCAACGTGGCTCATTTCATGCAGTATCGTAAGGGCCAGTTGATGGGGCGACGCGGTGTCGCTCACGCCGCTCTTTCCCAGGCCGATGAAAGTGCGCCCGGCGTAATCCAGGGGCGGAGGAACTACCCCGCTGGCGGATTGGTCGGCGCCGTAAGTGATCTCTTTCACGCGCAGGCGGATCCCCGCCTTTTCCAGGCTTTCGACGCTGCACCCGTACGCCACGGCTTTGCACATATCGGTCCCGAATTTGGTGCTTTGCAGGACGGCAAGGGCTTTCTCTATCTGTTTCTTGTCGTCCTCGGAGGGCGCGTCCCCATAGTCCTCACGTATCATCGCGGCTATTTCCTGGGGAGTGTAGAATTTCTTGTCGCCCGTCTCTTCCTGTTCCGCCAATAACAGATACAGCGGTTTGCGCCCGTTACGCGGGTTGGGCAGGCTATCGGCTTTCTGCGGGACGGGGACCGTGTAGGCCCCGATCAGGGACGCGGCTGTTATTTTAGCGGCTCCGCCGTCAAATAGGCCCAGAAGGTCGGGGCGGGAACTATCGGGGGAGGTCCCCCAGGCGCCCAGCGGCAACTGGGCCGCCAGAGAGATAAGGATCGCGGGATATAGTCTTTTCATTATTTGCCTCGGTCGGATACTTCGATAGATCTCAACATCGCCTCGCCGGAACAAGACAGCTGCTTGTCCGCGCTAGGGGTAAAGAACCACTTTAAAAAGCCTCTGGGCGGCAAAAGGTCGGTGTATGAGCCGGGCATGAGGAGTGACAATATCCCCGAGTGATACAGGGCCGGGAACAGCCATGACCTGTCCACGATCCGCTCCAGGTAGAAAGGCAACGGGAGCCTGTAAATATAGCCGTTCTTGCCGGATACATAAAGGAACTCGGGGCGATAGTTCTTGAAGGACGGTTCTTCCGTCCTGATGACGCCTTCTCCCTTTTTAAGTTTTATCGCCCGCGCTCCCGGGCCGGAGGCTGATAGGACAGGGCTGCCGGCCGGCGGAATAAATCTGTAAACGGTTCCCAGCGGACCGGAAGGAAGGCCCAGGTCGACAACTTCCTTAGCGCCCTTATGCCAGGGCGTTGTGGTGCCCGCAGCATAAGGGTCCATGAAGAGCACAGCGGTATGGCTCAATAGTTCCGGCGGGCGGATATAATTGAATTTAACCGCGCCGTCGTCGTAGGTCTCGGCGCGGCCCAGGCACGGCGTATAGACGAACAGCGTGTTGTAATGCAGCCTTGCCAGCAGCGTGAGTTCCGACTTAGGCCCGTAAAAATACGCGAAGAGCAGCGGGGCCAGTAGGACGGCTCCGATGAGGGCGTACTTCGATCTTTTGTTCAGGTTGATCATTGTGCGGGGTTGATCGAGACTTGCAGCGCTTCGTCGTCCAGCGCGTCGTAAAGGTCGTCATTGACCATTTCCTCTATCTGCCAGTAAAAAAAATCCTTATCCGAGTCCCCGCCCTCTTTCCCGAGGTATCTGAATTTCAAGCCCAGTGGGATGGAATAGCGCAGCGGACTGCAGGTTACCCCGTCTTTGGCCTGGCAGAGGGCGATATAATCCAGCGGGCGGCCGGTGGCGCCGATAAGGGGCTTGCCCTCGCTTGCCACGAACCCTACCTGGGTTATCGAGCCTTTGGCCCAGCTCATCTGGGGCACCAGGTAAACTACCTTGCCGTGGACAGTTCTTTTGTATTTCTCGGCGTTATCCGCCCACAATTTGAAGATCTGGTCGTGGGTTACTGAGAAAACGGTCTTCTCGGAGAATATGCCTTTGGAAAGGATGCTGATGGCCCCGGCGTCGTTCTTTATTTTTAACTTATCGCCCGAGGCGGTCGTAAAAGAAGACTCGACCGGCCCGCTGATGTCCATCCAGGCTTCCAGCTTAACTTCTTTATCCGCGTTGGTGACCTTCATTATGGAAATAAGCGGGACGGCGATATAATTCCCTTTGGCTTCGTTATATTGCCCTTTCATGAAAAGGGGCTTTATGGCATATTGTTCTTTTTTGTATTCGAACGTCGCCACCCCCGTGGCGAAGGTCTCTCTGTAGACGTAAGTCCAGTACAGCGCCGTCTCGCCGGCCGTAATCAGGTCCGCGGCGCGGCTTGGCACGGGGAGCCCGGCGAACGGCTGCCTGCTGAATTGGTCGATCATTACAGGCAGCGGCAAGGCCATATCTTTAAATTCCGCTGCTGACGCCGCAGGTGACAGCGCCGCTGCGGCGATCAGGAACATAAATATCTTCATCATAGACTCCTTAAGAGTGTCGGGAACCCCGCCTGCACCTTATTGTATTTTTATGCAGGGCTGGCTCAATAGAGGCAAAAGACCTCATAAATATTAGGTCTTCCGGCCTAGTTGGCGCGTTTTTATCGGTAAGAGGTAAAAAGAGGCTGCAAGGAGGGCTCCCTGCTTGCGGATCGGATCGTTGGGGTGCGTTACGGCGGGACTAATGCGAAAACGGCTAAAACAGTTTATCCTGGCTGGGTTTTTCCTTTCGCTTCCCCGCTTTCTTGACCGCATCCTCCGCCTCGGTCAAGCCGAGGCGGAAGATGTCAACTATCTGGTAGCCGTCTTCCCTTAACTGCTGCAGTTTCGTGCTGTCTTCTTCCGATAGAGAGATGACTATCTGGTAGCGTGGTTTCATTGGTTACCTTCCTTTTCCAGTGTAGTTTAAAGCAAGTTTTATCCGGTCGGCGCGGGCTATGCTGGCGCCCATTTTGCCGTCCTTTATCAGGCCGAGTGTCGCGCACATCCACACTTTGAAGTCTTTCTGGAGCATATACTTTTGGGTATTCATATTTCCTCCTGCGGTAACCTGTCTGCTGTGTATAGTATAGCATAGCAAAGCATAGTTGTCAAGGGGTAGTTTTCCCCCCTCTCAAATAATCATTGAATTACAAGCATATTTTCTCCCCCCTCAAATGGGCACGTTGCCCTTCCGCGCGCAAATGGTCGGTTCTTTACGCCTCGTTCGATTAAGTCCGGGTGTCTGCCTGACCGTTTTTTGACAGGTTCAATTACACTTTTAAAGGTATGGATTTTTTGGGCAGGGGCGGCGTTCAGGGCTGTTTTCAGGGCCGGAGGCCCTTTGTAATAAGGATAAATGAAAAGGCCGGCTGGAATGCAATTCCACCGGCCCTTATGCTTTTTAACTTAAATTTGAGTGTCCCCACCAGGAATCGAACCTGGATTGCCTGCTTAGAAGGCAGGAGCTCTATCCTTTGAGCTATGGGGACAATTGCTATATTTTACAACAATAATGCGAGTTTCGGGGCCGCGCCAAAAAATGCCGTGTGCCATTAGAGTGCCATGCACGAGGCACTTATTGGCTGTTTTTAAGGCGTTTTTGCATAAAAGATTGCGGCTCTATCTCTTCCCTTTCCCGGGGTGTTTTTTCCTGGCGGGGCCCGCCTTTTTGGGCCCGGCGCCGATCCCTTTCAGGTCAAGACGGTCTTTCTCTCGGTCTGCCGCCAGTTTGTTCTCAATTAAACACTGTTTGGAAAGGAACGGCGCGGGCTGCTTTCCAATTTCTCCGGCGACCCGGCTTGCCCAAACCTTTTCCCAGGTAACCCCTGTTATAGTCGTAATAATATGAACGCTGTTCGGTTCACGCCCGAGTTCTATCAGGGTCTTTTCTTTGATCTGGGTCGGGTCTACCTCTACTCCGGCAAAATCCTTCAGTGCGGCCGCAACCAGCGCCGCATTAGCCGGCTTGCAATTAATGAGGACATCCATGTCGGTGGTGGCTCTGATATAGCCGTGATAGCCCACGGCATAGGCCCCGACGATCACGTATTCCACGTGATGCGCGTTAAGGATGGAAACAAGTTCCTCGTAATCGTCTAAAGGTTCGTCATTAGAAGGCGTCATGCGTTATCCTTATGCTCCCCCGCTCAATATGCGGTGAACGCGGGTTCCTGGGGTTCAGCAAAATTACCCGCCGGGAGAGGGCGCGCATTTCGGCAATGCGTTCCCCGGGGGACAAATTGAGGCACCCCCCGCGGTACTTGGCCGTTGTTTCTTTTTCGTCGTGGTGAAGCGGGCCTATTTTTATAACGCGGGCAATTCTCCCAACGGCCGATTTCTCTCCGGCCTGGGGATCTTGCGGGTAAAAACTATGGAACTCCGCCACCTCGGTCGGACCGAGTTCGCTTTTCCTGCGCTGTATATCGGCAGTGAAGGCGGTAAAGGCTTCTAAAAACGACGCGCCGCGCTTTCCCAGAATGTATTCTGTCTGGCCTCTGCCCTTTTCGGCGGGCAGCACGCGCGTCTTGATCCAGGAACCTTTGGACAGGAATTTGAGAGCGCGGTCTACCTGGGCTGGATTCAGGTCTAATAAGCTTTCAATCTGGCCAAAACGAAGCCCGCCCTTTTTACGGAGCGTCAATAAAATACGAAGATAATCTTTATGCCCCATTACCTCTGTGATCATGCTGATAGTATACTTACAATGTGTAAGTAAGTCAAGGGCTGAGGCGCTTTTAACCGAAAAGATACAGTTCCTCTTCGGCGCGGGTGATGCCGGTGTAGAGCCAGCGGCGCCACATTTCGTCGTCCATCTGCGCGAAGCGCTCCTCGAACATCACCACTTTCTTCGCCTGGCTGCCCTGGGCTTTATGCACGGTCAGCGCGTAACCGAAGTCGAAAAGATCGCCGATCATGGCCAGTTTCCTGTCCTTGGTGAAATTAACGCCCGTCTTCGCTCCGAACTGCGGCGCGTAGATAAGCCCCTCGTACGGTTTCTCCCTGTCGTCCAGCTGTATCCCGGCGTCGTACCAGCCCCTGTGGGCCGGGGTCAGGCCGGTAATGGTGCCCAGCATGCCGTTGAAGATCCCCTTCTTATGGTTGTTGCGCAGGCAGATCACCCTGTCGCCGCAGGCCGGGGCCGGCGTCTCAAAACCGCGGTTGGCCCTTATGAACTGGTTGATCTTATTGCGCGTATTGTTATAGCCGCAAAGGATAAGCGTGTCCGGGGAATAAGACTCGAGCAGTTCCCCCGTCTTCTCCTGGGCGTCGGCATCTTCTTTCAGATACTTATACACGCCGGCGCCGTATTTCATGGGCGGCACCAGCCCGGTGGTGCGGGCGAATTCCGAAACCCTGATTATCGGGTTCTCGGCGGCCTGCCGGTGGATCTGCGTCAATAATATTTGAGGGGCCTGCATTAAATTGAACTGCCCGGAGATAGGCGGCAGCTGGCCGTGGTCGCCGACCGCTATTATGGGAATATTATAAGAAAGCAGGTCGTGCCAGATAAGCCCGTCCACCATGGAGGCCTCGTCGACGATTATCAGGTGCCGCTCCAGCGCGTCCTTGCGGTCCCAGCCGGCGATCCGGCCGCCCTCGTCCTCCCTGGGCGTATAGATAAGGCCGTGGATGGTGCTGACGCTGTCTTTCACGCAAAGAGCGCCGGCTTCTTTCAGCTTGTTCTTCAGGTTCTGGGCGGCCTTGCCGGTGTAGCTGCAAAAGGCGATCTTTCTCCCCTTCTCGGTCCGCGCCAGTTCGTTCTTGAAGATGGAAATAAGGGTGGTCTTGCCGGTGCCGGCGTAGCCGCCGAGGGTAATGAACGGCGCCCTGTCAGGGTCTTTATACCAGGCCAGGAGTTTGGCGAGGGCTTTTTGCTGGTCTTCGGATAGTTCCATTATACGTCGGGAAACAGCGGCGGCCTAGGCGCCGGCCGCCAGCTGGCCGCAGGCGGCGGCGATGTCCGCGCCCCTTTCACGGCGCAGGTGCGTGCGGATGCCGGCCTCTACCAGTATCTTCTGCATCGCTTTCGCTTTTTCCAGGTTGCCCGGTTTGAGAGCCGCCGCGCCCGGGGTCGGGTTGTACATTATCAGGTTGACCTTGCCGTGCAGGTCCTTTATCAGGGCCAGGAGTTTTTGGGCGTCGGCAGGGGAGTCGTTAAGACCGTCGAAGACTATGTACTCGAAGAGCACCGCCTTTTTGGTCCTGTCGCCGTAATAGCGCGCGGCCCCTATGATCTCCCGGAGGGAATACTTCTTCGCCATGGGCGTCAGCTCCGCTCTCTGCGCCTCGTCGGCCGTTATCAGCGAGACCGCCAGTCTTATCCCCAGGTGCGAATCCGCCAGGTCCCTTATTACCGGCACTATGCCTACCGTGGAGACCGTTATCTTCGATTGGGGAAAATTGTAGCCCTTGTTGTCGGAAAGTATCAGGACGCTTTTTTTGACGTTGGCCCAGTTCAGGAAGGGCTCGCCCATCCCCATGAACACCACGCTGTCCAGCGTTCCGCCGGCTTCCCGCCGGCACGCCGCGAACTGCGCCAGGATCTCCGACGGCTTCAAGTCCCGCTTGAACCCCAGCGCGCCGGTGGCGCAGAAAGTGCAGCCGCAGGCGCAGCCGGCCTGGGAGGACAGGCAGGCGGAAGCGGTCTCTTTATTGAACAGCACCACGCTCTCGGCCTTGGCTCCGTCGGGAAAAGTGAAAAGCAGTTTTATGGTCCTGTCTATCCCGGAGACGCGTTTTTCCACGGCGGGAAAAGGGGCGATAGTATACTTGGCGGCCAGTTTGCTCCTGAATTCTTCCTGCACGCCGGGCATGGCGTCGAAACTCTCTGCCCCTTTCCTGTGCAGGAAGTTGAAGATGCGGTCGATGCGCGAACCCTTTTCGCCCATCGCTATCATGCTCCCCGCCAGCTCCTGCCTTGTGAAGTCCCTGATATCCGGTTTTGTCATTAATTCCATATCCGCCTGAGGTCTATGATACACGCGCTACAACAAATAATAGCAATTATCCCCCCGGCCGCCGAGATTCCCGACGGGGGCGGCGGGATTATTATATAATAGACGGAAAGTATGGCTAAAGGGGCGATTCCGATCTTATTCCTTATGATCCTGGCGGGCGGCTGTGCCGCGCGCTACGACGACGCCGTGGTGCTGGAACAGCAGGGCCGCTATATGAAAGCGGCGGTTAAATACAAGGCCTTCGCACTGGGAAACCCCAAGGCGGCGGAGGCCCCTAAGGCGCTGAGAGCCGCGGCGGATATTTACGCGCTCAAGCTAGGCGTCTGCGCCGAGGCCAAGCCGCTGCTGGAACGCCTGGCCCGCGAATACCCGGCTTTCAGAATGCCCGAGGATGTCTTCCGCCGCATTTTCATCTGCCCGGATTATTTCCCTGCGGGGCCCGGTTTAAAATGGACCTACGGCGACTCGCAGACCCTGGGTAAGAACGCCCGGCAGCAAGTGGAAGTGGTTGACCACACGGCCAAGGGCGCGGTTATCAGCAGCGCGTTCTACGCCGGCCGGTCGCTGGTGAGCCGCCAGAAGAAAATTTACAGCTTCTCCTCCATGAACTTCATGGAACGGCAGGGCGGGGCCAGCACCCTGATCCTCAATTACCCGCTGGAGGCCGGCAAGGCCTGGATGTCCGCCGGCCCGGAGGGCCGCCTGGAGTTCCTGGTGGAAAAGACGGGGCAGACCGTAAAAGTAAAGGCCGGGGAATTCGCCGGCTGCGTCAAGGTCCGCCGCCGCGCCGTCGGGACGCCCTCCTGGATAACCGAATATTACGCCCCGTGGACCGGCAAGGTGCTTACCGTGGTGGCCGGTAAGGGTTTTGAGAACAGGGTCACCGAACTTTTGTCTTATGAAGAAAAAAAATAAAGAAGCCGAGCCGGGTGCGGTTCCCGGTCTTTTCGGCGATATCGTCCCGGCGCCGGTTCCCGCCAAAAGCGGTCCGCTGGCTTTCTCCTATTCCAAGATGTCCCTTTACGAGGAGTGTCCCCTCAAGTACAAGTTCAAGTACATCGACAAAATAAAGGAAGAGCCCAAGTTCTACTTCGCTTTCGGCAACAGCATCCACACCGCGCTGGAATTCCTCTACTCGGTAAAGGCGCCGCCTTTCCCCTCCCTGGAAGAACTGCTGGAGGCGTTCAGGCAGGACTGGAACCTGAAGTCCTATCTGGAAAAGGGCTACCGCACGCCGCAAAGGGCCGAGGACGATTATCAAAAAGGCCTGGTCATGCTGCGGGCCTATTACGAGCATAACCGCGCGGCCTTCAAACCGCCGTTCCTGGTGGAGTATTCCACCGACGTGGAAGTGGACGGCCTGCTGGTGCGCACCATCTCCGACCGCATAGAGCACCTGGGCGGCGGCGAGATAGTGATCATAGACTACAAGACCGGCAAGGACGTGAAGCGCCAGCCCTCCCAGCTTTACATGTACCAGAAGATCAGCGAACTGGACCCGCGCCTGAAAGAGAAGATCGCTGAGACCTACGGCCAGCGCGTCGGCGCCGTGCGGGTGCGCCAGCTGCTGTATTACCACGTGCCCACCCTTAAGGAATACACCTTCGAGCGCGCCGACGACAAGGAGATAGGCGGCTTCTGGGAGCGCGTCCTGGGTGTGGCGGATTCTATCAAAAGCATTAAATTCGACCCCACCCCCGGCGAGCAGGCCTGCGCCTGGTGCGACTACAAGAAACTCTGTCCCCACTTCTTCGGCGGGCACCCCCAGCCCGCCCAGCGGCCTCCCGCCGCGGCGGAGAATATCGAGGTACTGGTGGACCGCTACGGCCGCCTTAAAGAGAAAATGGACGAGCTCCAGGCCCAGCTCGCCGAGGTGGCCGAGAACATAGGCCGCGCCGCCAAAGACGGCGGCGAGTACGCCGGCTCTTCCTATAGCGCGAAAGTGAAGAAGAACTCAAAATGGGAATTCAGGGACCGCGAAGCTGTGATAGCCGTGCTGAACCAGTTCGACCTTTACCAGAAGGCCCTCAGCCTCACCCTCACCGGTATCACCCATGTTCTTGAAAGCGACGCCCTCCCCGAGCCCGCCCGCAAAAAGCTCCTGGAGCAGGCCGTAAAAAAGACCGGCTACGACATAAAAGTGACCAAAAAACCGGGCGCGTGAAAGACGTATGGCTGAAAAATTCATAATCGTACTCGACCAGGGAAGCTCAAGTTCCCGCGCGCTGGCCTTCGACCTAGACGGCAACATCCGCTATAAAGCCCAGCGCAAGATAGAAGCCGCCTACCCCGCCCCCGGCCGCGCCGAGTACGACGCCGAGAAACTCTACCTCTCCCAGGCCGACAGCCTGGCCGAAGTAATGGCCAAACTGCCCCCGGACGCCGAAGCCGCCGCCCTCGGCATCGCCGCCCAGCGTTCCACCGTCGTCCTCTGGGACAGGAACACCGGCGCCCCCCTTTGCCCCGCATTCAGCTGGCAGGACGGCCGCGCCCTCGAACTCCTGGGCAAAGTCCCTCTCTCCAATACGAAGATCCACGACCTCACCGGCCTCTACAAAACCCCCTATTACAGCGCCTCTAAAATAGCCTGGGCCCTTGAAAACTATCCCGAAGTGAAAGCCGCGGCCGCGGAAAAGCGCCTGTTGCTCGCCCCGGTGGCCACTTACGTCATCTGGCGGCTGTCCGGCGGCAAGGCCTTCATCACGGACCCCTCGCAGGCCCAGCGCACCCTGCTGTTCAACCTGCGGCGCCTCAGGTGGGAGCCCAGGCTCCTGGCCGCTTTCGGCGTGAGCCCCGACTGCCTGCCCGAAATAAAGCCCAGCGTCGGCCGCCTGTGTCACGTTGAAACGGCGGGCCGCCGCATCCCGGTGACCGCCATGCTGGGCGACCAGCAGGCCGCCATGCTCGGTCTCGGGCTTGAAACCCCCAATTCCGCCGCCCTGAATTACGGCACGGGCGCTTTCCTGCTGGTGAATACCGGCCGCAAGCCGCTCAAGATCCGCGGCCTCCTTAACTCCTTCGGCTGGCAGGAAGGCCGTGGCAAGAAAAAGATCTGCTACTTTACCGAAACCACCGTGAACTCGGCCGGCACCGCCCTCGAGTGGTTGCGCCAGAAATTCGGGCTCTTCGACGATATCGGCGACGTGGACGGGATGTGCCGCAAGTCGAAGAACCGGCTGCACTGCCTGCCGGCCATCGGCGGCATAGGCGCACCTTACTGGGATTTCACCACGTTCACCACCTTCACCGGCTTCTCCGCCCACACCGACAAATACGACGTCGTGCGCGGCGTCACCGAGGGCATTGCCTACATGGTGGCCGACGCCTTCGACCTGGTAAAGAAAAAGGGGCTCAAGATCGAGGAACTTAAAGTTTCCGGCGGGCTCTCCAAGATAGACTGGCTGCTGCAGTTCCAGGCCGACATTACCGGGGCGCGCCTGACGGCCTTGGAGGAAAGCGAGGCCACCGCCATGGGCGCCGGCCTGGCCGCCGCGCGCGGCCTGGGGCTGGCCCCCAAGTGGACGGCAAAGGTCTCCGACAGGGTCTTCGTGCCCGCCATCGGCGAGGAAGAGCGCCAGAACCTGATAAAAGGCTGGCGCATTTTTGTAAAAGATATCCGCCGCACCAGCCGGGACCTCAGAAAACTGGCCATCCTGCCGCATCCCTGACGCGCAGCTTTTATTTCTTTATATCTTCCAGGTACAGCAGGGCTTCCATGGCGGCTTTGCAGCCCGAGCCGGCGGCCACGACGGCCTGCTTGTAGCGGGTATCCATGACGTCCCCGGCCGCGAAGACGCCGAAGACGGAAGTGGCCGTCCGCTCGTCGGTAACGATATAACCGGCATCGTCCAGGTTCAGCTTGTCTTTAAAGATCCCCGTGGCCGGGCTGTGGCCTATGGCTATAAATACGCCGGGAAGTTCCAGGCGGCGCAGGGCGCCGGTGGCCACATGCTTCAGGGTAATTCCGGTGACCTTGGCTTCCCCAGTGATCTCGGCCGGCACATGGTCATAGATTATCTCTATCTTCGGGTTCGTCCGCAGCTTCTCCTGCAGGCGGAAATTCGCGCGCAGTTTGTCCCGGCGGTGCACCAGGTAAACCTTTGAAGCGAACCTGGTGAGGAACAGCGCGTCTTCCGCCGCCGTATCCCCCCCGCCCACCACGCAGACTTCCTTGCCGCGGAAGAAAAAGCCGTCGCAGGTGGCGCAGCCGGAAACGCCTTTTCCCACGTATTTCTGCTCGGACGGCAGCCCCAGCCAGCGCGCCTGCGCCCCGGTGGCCACTATCACCGCGCCGGCGGTGTAGGTCTTGCCGCTGCCCGACGTCACTTTGAACGGCCGGCCGGTAAGATCCACTGCCGTGACGTCCTCGTTGAAAACGGTAGTGCCCAGCCGCTTGGCCTGCTTGAGCATCTTTTCCATCAGTTCGGCGCCTATGACCGGCTCGGGGAAGCCGGGGAAATTCTCTATCTCCGTGGTCTGCAGCAGCTGCCCGCCGGGCGCCACGCCGCCGAAAAGGGCCGTGGCGGCTCCGCCGCGGGCGCTGTAGATGGCGGCGGTGAAGCCGGCCGGGCCGGACCCTATGATCATAATGTCGAAATCCGGTTTAGTTTCGGTCATACTGGTTCTCCGTACTATTTTTTATAGGAAGCCATCGAGGTGGGCGTTTCCCAGAAAGCCACTTTGCGCACCGGCAGCTGCAGGCTCTCGGCCGTTTCGTAGATAAGCCGCGCCAGCGTCTCGGCGGTGGGGCTGCCGGCGGTCAGGTAGCAGGCCTGCCCCTGTTCCAGCAGCACGCGGGCCAGCGGGTCGGCCTTGGCCAGTATCATCTTGTGGTCCAGATTGTCGTCCAGCCAGGTCTTCATTTTCCGCCCCAGCTCGGTAAAGTCCATTACCATCATCCGGCTGTCCAGCTCGGCGGCCGCCAGCGTAACTTCCACCACGCCGTTGTGGCCGTGCAGGTTCTCGCATTTGCCCGTGTAGTTCAGCAGCCGGTGCCCGTAGGCCAGATGAAATGATTTCTTTATTTTATACATAGCGCGTTAACCCGCTTTCGCCTTCTTTATGAATTTCCTGACCAGGTTCATGGACAGGCCCACTACGGTGTCGAAGCGGCCCTCTATCTTCTCTATAAAAACGTCGTCGGTGTCCTGTACCGCGTAAGCGCCGGCCTTGTCATGATGTTTAGATGCCATAGCCAGCAATTCGGTTTCAGAGAGTTTCCGCGCTTTGCAGCGGGAGACCTCGGCGCCGGCCAGGAAGATCCCCTTGTCCAGCCAGATCAGGGCTACGCCCGTGTGCACGGCCTGCCAGGCGCCGTTCTGCATTTTAAGCAGGCGCACCGCGTCTTTGTGGTGCCTGGGTTTGCCCAGCACCTCTCCCTTGCAGTAGACCAGCGTGTCCGAGCCCAGTACCGGCGCGCCGGGGTGTTTCAGGGCCACCGAGAGGGCCTTCTTGTAAGCCAGTTCCCGCACGATCAGAGCCGGCCTCTTGTAGGCCGAAGTCTCGTCGATGTGGCTGGGAATGGTGCGGTATTTTATGCCGGCCTGTTCGAGGAGCAGCTTCCTTCTCGGCGATTTTGAGGCTAGTATGAGGGTGGGCATTACTTAACTAGCTGTTTGTAGACCACGGCCGAAAGGAAGATCCCGATGATGCTGGAGATATTGAACTTGAAGACCAGTCCGGCGGTGAATTCCACCAGGTTCAGGTCCACGGTGGTGGGATTGAGCCCGGTATTTATGCCGGTGTTTATCAGGGCGTTCACCTGCCCGGCGGGGAACCACATATTGAGCAGCTTGCCGATGAACAGGCCCAGCAGGGAGCCAACTACCACTACTACTATCACATGCAGTACGTTTTTCATAGTTCCTTCTTGTTGTCGGGGGCCTTATCCAGGGGAATATTGGTCGTGAAAAGTGTATTGGCGCCGAGCCAGTCCAGGTAATCCTTGGACGCGCCGTCCATTTCGGTGAAGACGGTTTCCGGCACGGCGTAGGGGTGGTGTTCCTTGACGAACTGCAGGATGTCCTCGCGCAGCGCCCTGCGGGTCTTTATTATCAGCAGGATCTCCGACGCCTTTTCTATGCGGTCCTTCCACCAGTAGGCGGATTCAAGGCCGGGCACCGCCGACACGCAGGCCGCCAGCTTCCCCTCGAGAAGGCCGGAGGAGATCTTTTCGGCGGTTTTCTTGTCGCCGACGGTCACGAAACAGAGGTCGTAGGCTGTGGCCATGTCTTAATAATATAAAGAGACACCGGTTAAGTCAAATCGGCCGGGAGTTGATTCACTCCGGCAGGACGCAGTCCGAAAATTCCTCCCGCGCCCCGTCCAGGGCGGCCTGTTCCGCCCGGCGCCAGCCCGCGTCCTGCGCCAGCTCGCGGGTCCGTATTTTCTCGAACTTGTCCACGATGTCGCTCTGCACGTCGTAAAAAGTGCGCTGGTAGCGATACATCTCGTAAGACGGCAGGCCCCGCAGCTGCGCGTCGTTCTTCATGGCCTGGTTCATGGTGAGGGCGCCTCTTTTCACGCGCAGCTGGTCCCTGTCGTAGAGCAGCTGGTAAAAAGTATCGTCCTTTATGGCTTTGCGCATCCGCTCCAGCCACACGCGCTGCCCTTCCAGGGTGTCCAGGGGGCGCTGGCAGTCGGAGTCCGCGGAAAGGGCCTGTTTGCGGGCCTGCTCCATGGCGTAGCGGGGGCCGTTGAGCAGGTAGGCGCAGAAGGAGGCCTTGATGCTTTCGGCACCGCGTACCTTTTTAAAGTCGCCGTCGACGATCTCGAGGTCCACCGCCAGGCGCGCGGCCAGCAGGGCCGAAAGTTCCTCGTCCTCGGCGATGATCTCGTCCAGGCCGGTGTCGGAGTAGAGCTTGTAGATATACGCCGCCCGGGCCACGGCCACGGCCAGCACCTTGTCGGACCCTTTGTAATCCGGCGGCAGGAAGATCTTGCCGGTCCTGAGCGAGAACTTGTGGCACAGCCCGGCGGTATTGGCGTATTCGAACCGGACCGGGTGTTTGCGCAGGAACTTCAGCAGCGGCCTGCCCTCGCGCGTCCCCTCCAGCGTGTCGAAAGCGCGCTCGATGGAGGGCTCGCTGGTCAGGGAGAGCCCTTTTTTTCCGCCGGCGCAGGCGGCCAGCAGGACCAGCGCGGGGAGCAGCAGGATCGTTCTTTTCATTTTTTGAACAGGTTCTTCAGCAGTTTGGACCCTTCGGGGACGAGTTTGTCCAGGGCTTTTTTCACCGCCGGCTGCTCCGCTATGGATTTAATGTCCGGTTTTACCGAGGGATCGGCGAACGTGCCTTTCACCGTCATGGCCACCGGCGCGCCCATGGTTATGCCGCTGGCCTTCTTCAGTTCCGTGTTTATGCGCATGTCCAGTTTTTCCGCCGGCAGGTCTATGGTGCCGGAGGAGGTCACGTCGGCCACGGCCGCGGTCAGGGCGGACTTGTTAAGCTTCATCAGCCCCTTGCTGAAGGTGTAGTCGCCGTCTATGCGGTCGAACTCGATATTGTTGAAGTCCGGCAGGCGCAGGGTCTTGGCCAACTTGGAGGTCTTTTGCAGGACTATAAGCGGGTAGAGCGCCACCTTGGCCGCCTTGTAGCGCGCGGCCAGCGCGTACAGCTCGGAGAACTTGCCGGGGCCGGCCGTGAACGAGGTGGTCCCGTCCAGCGCCTTCAGGTCGTCCGAAATATTGGTCAGGGCCATTTTCATGGACGAGGGCCCGCAGCGGAAATTAGGGTGTTCTATGGCGCCTATCTCCGCCCTGCCCGTTACGTCCAGGTAGAACGGCTCCGCCGCCGTGTTCTTCCCCGCGGCGTTGGCCGCGGGCCCGTTTTTGGCGGCGCCGGCCGCGGGCGGCGTGTCCTTCATTGTCAGCCTGGCCAGTTTAACGTCGAAGTCGGCCTTGGGGTGTTTCAGCAGGTCGCGGGCGCTGAACGAGGCCTTCAGGTCCTCGCCGTCCAGCTTGCCTTCCAGTTTGCGGGCCGTGACGGCGTCCTTAGTGAAATCCAGGCTGCCGCTGAAGCCGGAGAATTTGCGCTCGGCGAAGGTCGCCCCCGCCTCTTTCAGCGCCGCCGTGCCTTTCAGCGCCAGCTCGCCCGAATATTTGTAATCCAGGCCGGCGGCCGCGGCTCCGGTCAGGCCGTACTGGCCCAGCAGCGCAGGCGCGATGGCGGCCAGTTTGGCCAGGCTCTTCACCTCGGCTTTTACGCTGCCGGCGGCTTTCAGGTCTTTGCCGGCGAAATTGACGATGGTCCTGCCGTTCACGGCCAGGGCGTCGCAGTTCAGGGAAAAAGCCGTGATCTCCGCCGAGCCGTCCCGCAGGAGCAGCGTGGCGGTCAGGTCGGCCAGCGGCAGTTTGAAGCCGCGCGGCACCGGCAGCTGCTTTACTTTCCTTGCCAGCACGGTGGTGTCTATTTCCGGGATCTGGGCTTTCAGGTCCGCGGCCAGGTTGTAGGTCACCCTGGGCTCCCACGCCGCCCGGCCCTTGAGGCCGCCGCTGACGGCCCCGGCGCGGAACTTTACCGAGCGCAGGTTGACGTCTTTCATCGTCAGTTTGAAATCCGCGTCCGCGTCTATTTCCGGCAGCAGCACTTTGTTCGGCAGGCCCTTGAAAACGGTCTTAAGGTCGGAGGTGGAGAACTGCTTTATGGCCACCGAAAGCCTGGCGTCCGGCTCCAGCAGGTTGGACAGAGAGCCTTTTATTTCGGCTTTTACCCCGCCGAGCGAGAGCGCCGCCTTATCTATTTCGGCCCGGCCTTTCTGCACGTCGAAATTGCCCAGCGCGACGTGGCCTTTGACGCTGGCCGGGATGGACCCCGTGAAATACGGCGAGGCCACGTCCATGGTGAAGTTCCCTTCCAGCGGGAAAAGACCGTCGGGCGAGATGCCGGAGGCGGACAGGTCGATGTCGCGCAGCTCCACCTTCAGGTCGCCGGCGGCGTTGGCGTAGGTGAAGCGGGAATTCCTGACTTTCAGGCTTGAGATCGCCAGCGGCGGCGGGGGCGCGCTTTTGCCCGGCAGCGCCGCAGGTCTTACGCCGGGCGCGGGGGTTATCAGGTCGGAGAAATTATAGGTGTTCTTTTTTACCTCGGCGACGCGCAGCTTCAGACCGGAGGCCGAGACGGAGTTTATCTTTATTTCGCGCTTGAGCAGCGCCCGGAACGAGGGGCGCACGGAGAAAGCGGCCGCGCTCAGGAATTCCCCCTTCTTGAAATTCGGGTATTCGGAAACGCGCAGGTTGGTTATGGAAAAACCGGACAGGCCGAGGGCGACGGAGTCGAAAGTGACTTCGCGGCCCAGGTTCTTGGCCGCGTATTCCAGGGTAAGGGTTTTAAGCCGCGCCGGGGTGAAGTAGAGCTTGGCCGCTATGGCGGCCGCGGCCAGGCACAGCAGGCCGGCGAGCGCGGTCCAGGCGAAGGCTTTCAGGGCTTTTTTCATATAAGAACATTATATAAAAATGCTAAATTTATTTACGTCATGAACGCGCTTATAGTCAATCTCAACCTGGCCGTGGATAAAACGGCCCTGGTGCCGGGCTTCGAGAGGGGCCGCGTCTTCCGCCTGGGCGGCACCATAACCCTGCCCGGCGGCAAAGGCGTCAACGTGGCGCGCGCCCTGCGTTCGCTGGGGCTGGAAGTGCCGGTGGCCGGTTTCACCAGCGGCTGCAACGGGCGCTGGATCGACGCGGCCATGAAAAAAGAAGGTTTCAGGACCTTTATCGAGAACCATAATGCCGGCGAGTCCCGCGTCTGCTATACCGTAGTGGACGCGCACGGCCGCGCCACCGACCTCAACGAAGAGGGCCCCGAAGTGCCCGCCGCGGCGCAGGCCCGCTTTCTAAAAAATTTCTCGCGGCTCGCCGGGCAGTTCCGCGTGGCCGCCGTCTGCGGCCGCATGTCCGCCGGGCTGAAAAAAGGCTTCTACGCCACGCTGGTGCGGCTGGCCGCGGCCAGGGGCTGCTTTACCATGTTCGATACCAGCGGCCCCGTGCTGGCAGAGGCGCTCTCCGCCGGCGCCGAGGGGATAAAGATAAACCGCGCTGAGTTCGAGGAACTCTCCGGGGCGGCCTACACGCCGGCGCGCCTGGCCGCGTTCTTTAAAAAGCATTCGCCCAAAGGCCTTAAGACGCTTATCGTTACCGACGGCGCCGGCCACACGCACGCGGCCTCGCTCTTCGGGCTGTGGCGGGTCACCCCCCCGCGCCTGGGCGTCCTTAAAAGCCCCACCGGCGCCGGCGACTCGTTCATGGCCGGGTTCCTTTTCGGCTTCCTGCACGGTTACGATTTCGAGCGCACGCTCAGGCTGGCCACGGGTGCGGCGGCCTCGGATTGTCTGAGCCTGGGCGCCGGGCTGATAAACAGGGCGGTTGCGCTGTCTTACGCCCAGAAGGCCCGCGTGGTAAAACTCGGTTGATACGCAGCACTGGAGACTTTATGGAAAATTTCGAAGCTGTGGAAAAAATACTGGCGCGCGCCGGAGCTGAAGGCCGCACGAGCCTCAGCGAACCTGAAGTTTATGAGGTTATGACGCTGGCGGGGCTGGAGGCCCCGAAGTATCTCCTTTTCCCGGCGGCGGACCTGGACCCCGCGGCCGCCGCAGCGGCTGCGGCCGCCGGCCTGGCCGGCGACAAAGCGGTGCTGAAACTCGTTTCCTCCAAAACCCTGCATAAGACGGAGTCCGGCGGCGTGAAGGTGCTGGCTAAGACCGCCGAAGCCCTGGAAGAGGCGCTCAAGGCCATGCACGCCAAGTTCCCGGAGGCCGAGGCCCTCATGGCGGTGGAATTCCTGCCGCATTCGGCTTTCGCCCTGGGCGAGGAACTGCTGCTGGGCGCGCGCTCCGACGACGCTTTCGGGCCGGTCATTACGCTGGGCCCCGGCGGCACCAACGCCGAATCGCTTATAAAGTCCCTGCGCCCGGGCCTGGCGCCTTCCGTTATGCCGGTGGACCTGGCTTTCAACAGCGGTGCCTGGGAGGCTTTTCTGGCCGGCAGCTGGATCTGGGCCTACTGCGCCGGTTCCGTGCGCGGCGGCCGCCGCCTGGCGCAGAACGGGGAGATGGTGAAATGGCTGGAAGGTTTCTCCCACCTGATGCGGCATTTCCGCGACGGCGGCTCCAGCGACTGGGCCATAGAGGAATTCGAGGTGAACCCGTTGGCCGCGGCCAAGGGCCATCTGGTGGCGCTGGACGGCGTGCTGCGTTTCAGACCAGCCCGCAAAGCGGCGCCCCGCTCCAAACCTTCCCGCAACGGCGTGGACGGGCTGCTGCATACGGCCAGCGCCGCTGTGGTGGGCGTGAGCGAGAAGAAGATGAACATGGCCCGCATCATCCTGAACAATATCGTCAAGGCCGGTTTCCCCAGGGAGCGGACTTACATCATAAAGGAAGGGGTCGCCGAGATCGACGGCGTTAAATGCTTCGCCTCCCCCGCCCAGCTCCCCGAGAAGGTGGATATGTACGTGGTGGCCGTGCCCTCCCCCGAAGTGCCGCGCGTGCTGGCCGAAGCCGGCGAGTCCGGCAAGGTCAACGGCGTGGTCCTTATTTCCGGCGGCATGGGCGAGAAGTCAGGTTCCGAGGACATGGGTAAAAAGGTGGTGGAGACCATCGCCCGCGCTAGGGAAAAGAACCCGGATTTCGCGCTCTCCGGCGGCAATTCCATGGGCATCGTGCTAAACGGCGTCAAATTGAATACTTTCTTCATCCCTGATTACAAACTGGAGCATCCCATCGGCGTTAACCCTTACAACGCCAAGACCGCCTTCGTCAGCCAGAGCGGCGCTTTCATAATTTCCTCCGTGAGCAAGATGCCCTGGCTCAAGCCCGCCTACAGCATCACCGTGGGCAACCAGCAGGACGTCACCGTGCCGGATTACGTGGAGCGCCTCGCCGACGAGGACGACCTGAAGGTGATCCTGGTCTATATGGAGGGTTTCAAGCCCGGCGACGGCCTGGCGCTGGCCAAGGTAATAGAGAAAGCGCGCGCCAAAGGCAAGCAGGTGGTGCTTTACAAGGCCGGGCGGACCGCCGTCGGGCAGAAAGCCGTCATGGGGCATACCGCCTCGATAGCCGGCGACTACCTGGTGACGCGCCTTATCATGGAGCGCGCGGGCGCCCTGGTGGCGGAGACTTTCGACGACTTCAACGACCTGGCGGCCCTGGCCTGCTCCTTCGCCGGCCTGGAGATAAAGCACGGCAATACTTTCTTTATGAGCAACGCCGGTTTCGAAGCCGCCGGCATGGCCGACGGCGTGGGCGGCCGCGTCACGGCCGACGTGAAGGATAAGGCTATTTACGAGGCGATGACCCGCACGCTCAAGGAGTTCAACCTGGACTCCATCGTGGACGCCAAGAACCCGCTGGATATCACGCCCATGGCCACGGACGGCGCCATCGGCGGCGTGGTAAAGACCGCATTATCTTCGGACGAGTTCTCCGGCGCGGTGGTCTCCATGGTGCCGCTCACCCCCGCCATGAGCACGCTGCCCAAGGGCGGGGCCTGGCCCGACGACCTGGATAAGTCCTTCCTCAAAGGCGCGGCCGAAGCGGCCAGGGAAGCGCGCAAGCCGCTTATCTTCTGCGTGGCGGCCGGCACTATCTACGAACCATACTGCGCCTACGCGCAGAAGCTGGGCCTGCCCGTCTTCCGCTCGGCCGACCGCGCGGTTAAGATCTACGCGAAGTACCTGGAATATATTCTTTCCTAAACACCGACCGCCTTAGGGGAATCCAGAACTTCGCGTACTTTCTTGACAAGGTCGTCGGCGCTGACCGGCTTCTGCAGGAAAGCCAGGTTGTTCACCGTGAGGCGGATGTCGGCGAGTTCCGTGTCGATATAGCCGGACATGAAGATCACTTTCATTCCCGGACAGTGCTTTGAGATCATTTCGTATAATTCGTGGCCGTTCATGCCGGGCATAACGGTGTCGCTCAGGACCAGGTCGATCTTGTCGGTGTTCTTTTCCCATATCCTGACGGCCTCCTCCGCGTCGCGGGCTTCGAGGACCGTGTAACCGCTCTCACGAAGCGCGCGCAGGGCGAACCCGCGCACGCCGTCGTCGTCCTCCGCCACCAGTATGGTCTCCGAACCTCGCAGCCCTTTTGTTTTGGCGGGCGCCTTGCCGGTATCTATCTCCTCCGTTACATGCGGCAGGTATATCTTGAACGTCGTCCCCAGGCCGGGCTCGCTGTATACATAAATATTCCCTCCGTTCTGTTTGACTATGCCGTAAACCGTAGCCAGCCCGAGCCCTGTGCCTTTCCCCGCCTCTTTTGTGGTGAAAAAAGGCTCGAAAAGATGTGTCATGGCGTCAGGGCTTATTCCGCTGCCGGTATCGGTCACCAGCAGCATGACATAGGGGCCGGGCCGCACCTCCATATGCATTTTGGAATATTTTTCACTGAGTTCCGTGTTTTCGGTCCTGATGGAGACCTTCCCCCCGTTGGGCATGGCGTCCTTGGCGTTCACTATCAGGTTCATTATGATCTGTTCCAACTGCCCCGGGTCCGCTTTTATGCGGCATTCCTCTTTTGCCAGGTTGATCTCCAGGGTTATATTCTCGCCGATAAGCCGCTTCATCATCTTCTGCGTGTCGCGGATGGCCGCGTTGCAGTCGAGCACCCGCGGTTGGAATACCTGATGGCGGCTGAACGTCAGAAGCTGTTTGGTAAGCGTTGCGGCCGCCTGCGCGGCTTTTCCTATCTCCACCACGTCTTCTCGTCTTTTGTCGTCCGCAGCCAGGCTCTTCAGCAGGAAGCCCGTGTAGCCCTCTATGGCGGTGAGCAGGTTGTTGAAATCATGCGCCACCCCGCCGGCCAGCCTGCCGACGGCTTCCATCTTCTGCGCCTGCCTGAACTGGAGTTCCAGCGTTCTCTTTTCAGAAATATCCAGCCAGAGGCCGAGCACGTGCCCGTCTATAATGGTGGCGCTGGCAAGGACCCAGCGGTACTCGCCTCCGGAGGCCTGCAGGCGGTATTCGGTGTTCATGGTGCCCGTCGCCGCCAGCCGGGCCAGATCGGCCTTCACCCGCTCTTTGTCTTCGGGGTGGATGCGGGAGAACCACAGGTCCCGCGTTTTCAGCAGCTCATCTGGTTTGCAGCCGCATAGCTTTTCCGCGCCTTCGCTCACCCATTCTATGCGCAAGCCGTCTTTTTCCGGCTTCGCGTAAAAGAACGCCACCGGCAGGGTGCGCAGCACCATATCCTCGCGCTGTCTGGCGCGGCTCAGGTCTTCTTCGGCCTTGGCGCGCGCTTCTATCTCCCGGCTGAGGTCCGCGGTCCTCTCCTCCACCTTGGTTTCGAGCGAACCGTTGAGCTTTTCCAGTTCCAGCTTCGCTTTCTTCACTTCACGGTTCTTGTTTACGGCGGCCTCGTAAGTGGAGAGCAGGATGTCGAGTATCTGCATCCGGTCGGCGGCCAGAAAATGTTTACGGCCGGCAAAAAAGAATTCCAGCCCCGCCTGGGCCCCTCCGGCCTTGCGCAGTTCCACATTGGTAAGATGGTGTTTTATCCACGACAGCAGGTAATCGGGGTCAAAAGGCTTGGTCACGAAATTGTCGGCCCCGCTTTCCAGGCCGCGGATAATGTCGCCGGGGTCCGAGAGCACGGTCAGCAGTATGACCGGTATGTTCTTGGTGGCCGGGTCGTCCTTGACCTTCCGGCAGAACTCATAGCCGTCCATGCCTGGCATTTCAATATCGCTTAAAATAATATCGAACCGCTGCTCTTTCAGCATCTTCAGGGCCTTGGCGCCGTTCTCGGCCCGGAAAACCCCGTAGTTCTCCCTTTCCAGTATCTCTCTGGCCAATTCGGCCTGCGTATTGCTGTCTTCCACTACAAGGATGTCGGTTTCACGGTTCATAATTTATCTCCCTTGGACCCGGCCGGCGCTAATGCGGAAATAGCGGCGGCTATCCCGGCAGGCGAAAGCACATAAGCCGCGGCGCCTGCCCTGACGGCCGCGCCCGGCATGCCGTTTATAAGCGAGCTTTCCCTGTCCTGGGCTATAGTGACGGCGCCAGCGTCCCGCAATGCCTTAAGTTCCAGCGCGCCGTCCGTGCCCATCCCGGTAAGAAGTATCCCGGCGGAGTTCCTTGGGAAACTTTCTACCAGGGAGCGGAAGAGCCTTGAAACCGCGGGGCGCATGCCGTTCTCCGCCTCGTCGTCGGTAAGCCGTATAGCCGTCCCTTTGTCCACCGTGATATGGCGCCCGTCCGGCGCGACATAGACGTGGCCCGGCAGCGCGGTCTCGCCGTCGGCGGCTACGCTTACTTTCAGCGGGGTGGACTCGCCCAGCCACAGCGCGAAACTCTCTATGAACCCCGGCGACATGTGCTGCACTACCACGATCGGCGCGGAAAGCCCCGCCGGCAGCCGTGAGAGTATGGACTGAAGCACTACCGGGCCTCCCGTGGAGGCGCCTATGGCCACCAGCTGCGTCAGGCCGGCCTTCAGTTCCGGTAATTTCCCCGGCGCGGAGACGCCGGCGGCCGGGTTACTGGCCATGGCGGGCCAGCGCTTTACCACCTTTACCTCCGACATGGCCTTTACCGTGCGCAGCAGTTCCGCCGCCTGCGCCGCGTGCCCGGGGGCGGAGAAGCCGGCCGGCGCGTGTACGCAGGCCACCGCCCCGGCCTGCACGGCCTTGAATGCCAGCATATCATCGCCCCCGAGCGAACTCCCGGATACTATGACTATAGGCACCGGGGTACTTTCCATTATCCTGCGTGTCGCCTCGAAGCCGTTGAGGCCGGGCATATGCACGTCCATCGCGATGACGTCCGGTTTCCTTCTGCCGGCAAGGGTCACCGCTTCCAGGCCGCTGCGCGCCACGCCGGCCACGGCTATTTCCGGGTCGGAACCGAGTATTCTCCGCAGGAACTCCGCCGCCGTGGGCGAGTCGTTCACTAT
>MGUD01000010.1:31964-32175 GCA_001799795.1 Elusimicrobia bacterium GWC2_61_19 | reverse complement strand
GCCAGGTTAATCTCCTCGCGTTTCCGGACGCCGAGCTCTTTCTCTATCTGAGTCCAGTCGAAATCGCCACCCAGGGCATACTGGTGGTCCAGGTTGGGCTTCACCGTCATTTCATCTACATCAGGTTTGGTAATTTCAGGATAGTCCATGGTTCCCCTCCCGAGCCTGCGTTAGTACCATATCACCATACTTACTTAATAACTCAGCCAGT
>MGUD01000010.1:0-31911 GCA_001799795.1 Elusimicrobia bacterium GWC2_61_19 | reverse complement strand
GGAGCCCGAGCCGGTAGCCGAAGGCATACCGCCGGCCGACCAGGCCGCGGCTGGGCAGTCCGCCGCCGAAGCGTCCGCCGATGCCGCCCCGGAAGCCGCTGCCGAAGAGTCGGCTCCGGAAGAGCAGCCGGCGCCGGAAGACGCCGGGGCCGCCGAAGCGTCCGCCGCCGAGCCGGTAGCGGCCGAACAGACCGGCGACGAGTCGGAAGAGAAACCCCTTTAACCGCGGTTTTAGGACCACGTCACTAATTTAATGCCTGAAATCCGCAAAGACCCCGTTTTCGGCCGTTGGGTGATAATCGCCTCGGAGCGCGGCCTGCGCCCCAACGAGTTCCGCCTCGGTTCCGGCCCGGAAACCGGCGGCTATATCTGCCCTTTCTGCGCCGGCAACGAGGCCCTCACCCCGCCCGAGATCTACTCGCTCACCGGCGAGAAGGGCCAGTGGCGCCTGCGCGTGGTGCGCAATAAATACCCCGCCCTGGAAGACAGCGGTTCGGCCGAGAACCGCCGCTCCGGCATCTACGACAGGATGGACGGCATGGGCTTCCACGAGGTGGTCATAGAGACCCCCGAGCACGGCCGGCAGCTTGAGACCATGCCGACCGAGGCCGTGGCCGACGTGGTCCGCACCTTCATGCTGCGCGTCAGCGCCATAAAGAAAGACCCGCGCATAAAATACGTGATGATCTTCAAGAACCACGGCCGCAACGCCGGGGCGAGCCTGCTGCACCCGCACTCGCAGATAATCGCCATGCCCATGGCGCCGCTGCGCGTGATGCAGGAGATCGACGGCGCCGCCGATTACCACCAGGAGCGCGGCACCTGCGTTTTTTGCGACATAGTGAAAGAGGAAATGGCTTTCAAGCGGCGCGTGGTGGCCGAGAACGCCGACTTCCTCGCCGTTACGCCTTACGCCAGCCGTTTCTCCTTCGAGACCTGGATCCTTCCCAGGAGACACGCCAGCCATTTCGAGGAAATGCCGGCGGAGCAGGCCGTGACGCTGGCCGAGGTCATCAAGACCGCGCTCGGCAAGCTTTCGGTTTCGCTGCCGGACCTGTCCTATAACCTGATAGTGCATACGATGCCGGTACAGGAGCCGTCGGCGGAGCATTACCACTGGCATATCGAGATCATGCCTAAACTCAGCCACGTGGCCGGGTTCGAATGGGGCACCGGCTTCTACATTAATACCGTGTCTCCGGAGGACGCGGCCGACATCCTTAACGCGGGCAAGCAGTTCAAGATCTAGAGGAGAATTTATGAAGATCCTTATTGCCGCAAGCGAGGCATTCCCTTTCTGCAAGACCGGCGGCCTGGCCGACGTTACCGGCGCGCTGGCGCAGGTGTTCTCCAGGGCTGACGACTCCGAAGTGGTGCTTTTCCTGCCGCGCTACCGCAACGTGGGCGGGGGGGCTTTCTCGCCGAAGGCGGCGGGCGGCAGCTTCCTTATACCGGTGGGCAACCGGGTGGAGACCGCCACCATGAGCCGCGTGCAATGGGGCAAGGTGGCCGTTTATTTCATAGAGAACCCCAGGTTCTTCGACCGGCCCGGCATGTACCGCACGCCGGCCGGTGATTACGAGGACAACGACGAGCGCTTCATATTCTTTTCCCGCGCGGTGCTGGAAGGCGCCAAGTTCATCGGCTTCAAGCCCGACGTGATCCACTGCCACGACTGGCAGACCGGGCTGGTGCCGGCCTACCTGCGCACGCTTTACCGCATCGATTCTTTCTTCGCCAAGACGGCCTCGGTGTTCACCATCCATAACGTGGCCTACCAGGGGATGTTTCCCAAGGAAGCCCTGCTTAAGGCGGGGTTCTCCTGGCTGGACTTTACGCCGGAGCGGCTGGAGTTCTACGGCGGGATAAACTTCATGAAATCGGCGCTGATCTTCGCGGACCTGGTCACCACCGTCAGCCCGACCTACGCCAGCGAGATCCAGTACCGGCCCGAATTCGGCCACGGGCTCGAGGGTGTGATGAAGCACCGCACCTCGGACCTGTTCGGCATCCTTAACGGCATAGACGAGGAGATCTGGGACCCGTCGACCGACACTTTCCTGGAGCGCGGTTACGAGCTGAAGAGCTTCCAGCGCGGCAAGGCGGCCGCCAAGAAGGGGCTGCAGAAGGACCTGGGGCTGGAGGAGAACAAGGATCTGATACTGGCCGGCGTCGTAAGCCGCCTGGACCGGCAGAAGGGGCTGGACGTGCTGCTCAACGTGGCGCCCGAGTTCCTGGAGAAAATGCAGTTCGTGGTGCTGGGCGCCGGCGACCCGGGCCTGGCGGACGCTTTCGGCGCGCTGGCGGCGGCCAACCCCAAACGGGTGGCGTTCCGGGCCGGCTTCGACGAGGCGCTGGCGCACCGGATCTACGGGGCTTCGGATATTTTTGTGATGCCGTCGCGGTTCGAGCCGTGCGGGCTTTCCCAGATGATAGCCATGCGCTACGGCGCGCTGCCGGTGGTGACGCGCACGGGCGGGCTTAAGGACACGGTGTTCTATAACGGCGAGCCCAAGGACTCCAACGGCTTCGCCATCGACAACGCGGACGAGGGGCAGCTCAAGTCCGTGCTGGGGCATATCATTTCCCTCTTCGGCTGGCGCGAGAACTGGAACCTGATGGTAAAGAACGCCATGCGCGGCGACTACGCCTGGGGCAAGTCCGCCGACGCCTACCTGAAACTCTTCAACATCGCCGCCCAGCGCCGCCAACTCTAAGATAAGGTGACACACAATCCCGCAAGCTTTTGGCCTAGGGGGCTGTGGGTCTTAGGGCCCTCGTCGGAGGGGGCTAATTAAGAGATAATTATATTGATGTCTAATACCATCAGAAGGGCTTGCTTTGTGATGCTGCTGGCCGCGCCTTTGGCCTGGGCGGGTGAGTGGGCGCCGCCTCTTTTCAATGACGACCTGAAGGCCGAAGTGCCGGCGGTGTCCACCGCGGCCCTGGTTATTCCGGATTACGCTTTTTCCGGACAGACCGACATCGAGGCTTTGATCGAGAGCGCGGTGAAGGCGTCCGATTCTTCTATCGACGTGGCGATCTACGGCTTTACGCTGCCGCGCGTGGCCGACGCGCTGGTGGACGCCAGGCGGCGCGGGGTGGCCGTGCGGGTCATTGTGAACGAGACGCACGTTTTTACACCCAGGCCCAGCGACCAGATACAACAACTTATCGATAACGGGGTTAATATGCGCGTGCTGCGCGGCGTGGGCCGCTACGGCATCATGCATAACAAGATAGGTATTTTCGACGGGAAACTCGTGCTGGCCGGCTCTTTCAACTGGGCCGTCACCGCCAATACCGCCAACAGCGAGAACGCTGTCTTCAGCCGCGACGAGGCCCTGGCCGCCGGCTATATTAAATATTTCGACTGGATGTGGGGTTTCTCGCGGGCCGTTACCGACGGGCCCGCGGCGCCGGTGGATAATTACGGGCTGCCGCCGGAAGACCCCGCGCGGCCGGTGACCTTTAACGGCATGCTGCTGCCCGGGTATACGTTTTCTCCGGGCGGGCGCACCGAGGCGGATATCGTGGGGGCGGTAAATTTCGCCCGCGAGACCGCCGATATCGCCGTGTTCAGTTTTTATTCCGTGGATATAGCCAGCGCCGTGGTCAACGCGCAGAAACGCGGGGTGAAAGTGCGCGTGGTGGTGGACCGGGTGCAGGCCAGCCAGTCCGAAGTCGGCAAGATCCTCTTCGACAACGGCATCCCTTTCCGCTGGAGCCAGGGCTTCTCCGGCAAGGGCGTAATGCACAATAAGTTCGCCGTGCTGGACGGGAAACTCCTCATGACAGGCTCCTTCAACTGGTCCGCTAACGCCCAGGACAACAATTTCGAGAACATGTTCTACACTAACTCGCCGGTCTACACCGGGCCCTTCGCCGCCCAGTTCGAGAATATCTTCTCCAAGGCCTACGCCCCCGCCGCCGAAGAAATAAATCAGGCCGCCCGCTGCGCCCCGGCCGTTTCTGGGGCCCTGGAATGATGCCCGTTTCTACTTAGCGACGCTCTGGAGGCTTATCTGTGAATGACCTGGAAAAACATTTCAACGGAAACACCGGCAGGCTTATAAACAAATGGCAGCACTATTTCGAGATCTATGAGCGGCACTTCTCCCGGTTCAGGGGGAAAGAAGTCAACGTTGTTGAATTCGGGGTCTCCCAGGGCGGGTCGCTGCGGATGTGGAAGGACTATTTCGGGCCCGGCGCCAATATCTTCGGCGTCGATATAAACCCGCATTGCAGCAAACTGGAAGAGGAACGAGTGCGCATATTCGTAGGGGACCAGGCGGACCGGTCCTTTTTAAGGTCCCTGGCCGGGCAGCTCCCCCGTATAGACATTCTTATCGATGATGGCGGGCACACCATGGAGCAGCAGATAAACACCTTCGAGGAACTGTTCCCCCGCGTAGACCCGAACGGGGTTTATTTATGCGAGGATCTGCATACGTCGTACATGCGGGACTGGGGCGGGGGCTACCGAAAGCGCGGCACATATATAGAATACAGCAAGAACTTCATAGATCAGATCAACGCCTGGCACGCCCCGAGAACAAGCGGCCTTAAGATCAATGATTTTACCCGATCGGCCTACTCTCTTAATTATTACGACAGTGTTCTCGTTATCGAGAAAAGGCCCATAAAACCGCCCACGTCGTCCAAGACCGGGACGTCGCAGATCCCAGAATATTACCCCAGGGAGAGCCTCTTCAGGCGGATCAGGAACCGCCTGGCGCGGGAGACGGCCCGCCTGTTCCCCGGCAAGGATTAAAGCCCGCGCCTCGGCGGCATATAAAAAAGGGAAGCTTGCGCTTCCCTTTTTTGTTTATCGGCCGGAGGTTCAGGCTTCGGCTTTAGGGGCATCCCCGCCCATGTACTTTTTTCTAAACCAGATCTCCAGGTCGTCCATCAGCGAATAGGTGACCGGGGTCATCAGCAGCGTGATCAGCAGCGACAGTGTCTGGCCGCCGATGATGACCATGGCCATGGTGCGGCGCGTGCCCGAGCCCGCGCCGGTGCCCAGCGCCGTCGGGATCATGCCGGCTATCAGTGTCAGCGTGGTCATCAGGATGGGGCGCAGCCGGGTCTTGTTGGCCTCTATCATGGCCTGGTGGCGCGGCAGGCCTTTGGCCCGCAGGGTGTTGGTGTAGTCCACCTGCAGGATGGAGTTCTTGGTCACGATGCCGAACAGCATGAACATGCCCATGATGGCGAACAGCGTCAGGTTCTGCCCCGTGATGAACAGCGAGATGATCGCGAACGGGATCGTCAGCGGCAGCACGATCATGATGGAGACCGGGTAGACGAAGCTCTCGAACTGGCTGGCCAGCACGATGTAGATGAAGATGAAGGCCAGCGCGAAGGCTATGCCGAACTCCTTCAACATCTTGCCCAGCTCTTTGGCCCGGCCGTAGACCCCGGCCTTGTATTCGGGCGGGGCGTTCTGCGCCTTAAAGGCCTTCTCGGCTTCCGCTATCAGTTTGTTGACCGGGATGCCGTCGACGTTGGCCGTTACCTGCACGTTGCGCTGCCGGTTGTAGCGCGCTATCTGCGTGGGGCCGACCCCTTCCACTACGCTGGCCACGCTGTCGAGGCGCGTCACGCGCCCGTTCGAGGCGGGGACCATCAGGGCTTCTATGGCCTCTTTGCGGTCGCGGAAGGCTTCCTCGGCGCGCAGGCGCACCTGGTACAGCTCGTCGCCGTCCTTGAACTTGGTGATGTCCTCTTCGCCGCCCACCAGCGTGCGCAGGGAGGTGGCGATGTCCTCAACCTTCACGCCAAGGTCGTGCGCGCGGCTGCGGTCTATCTCCACGCGGTATTCCGGTTTGGCGTAGGAGAAACTGGTGTCCACGTCCACCGCGCCTTTGATCTTGCGGAGCTTGTCGGCCACGGCGTTGGAATATTCTTCCAGCTTGCCCAGGTCCGGCCCGGAGATGTTGTACATCAGTTCGGCGTCGCCGCCGCCGAAGCCGCCCGCGGCCATTACGGCGACGCGCAGGCCCTTGTACTTGCTCATCATCTCGCGGGAGGCCAGCAGCAGCCTGCTCATGGGAAGGTCGCGGTCCTTAAGGTCCGCCAGTTCCACAAGCACGTAGCCCTCGTTGGTGGCCGACCCGCCGAAGTGGCTGCCGGTACCGGTGCCGATGGAGGAGAGGATGCTTTTCACGTAGGGGAGCTGGCGCGTCTCCGTCTCCACCTGCGCGAAGATCTGCTTCATCATGGGCAGGCTGGTGCCTTCGGGTGCTGTGATGTTGATCTGGTACAGGCTGGTGTCGTCGGCGGGCATGAAGTCCTTGCCGAGGAACATGAACAGCGGCACCATGGAGATCATGATAAGCACGCCGTAGATCACCATCCGCTTGCGGCGGGCTAGGGCCCATTCGAGCATGATGATGTATTTGGCGGCCAGGTATTCGTTGATGTGGTCGGTGACCTTCTCCAGCCGGGTCTTGGCGCCGGGTTTGATCTTCAGGAACAGCGAACAGAGCATCGGGGTCAGCGTCAGCGCCACGAAGACGCTCAGGGCTACGGCGAAGGCGATGGTGAGGCCGTAGCTCTTTATGAAGCGGCCTATGATGCCGCCCATGTACGCGAGCGGCACGAAGATGACCAGGAGTGCTGCCGACATGGCCACCACGGCGAAGCCGATCTCCCGCGAGCCGTCGAGCGCCGCTTTCAGCGGGCTCATCTTATGCTCCTCCATATGGCGGTAGATGTTTTCCAGCATGACGATGGCGTCGTCGACGACTATGCCTACGGCTATGGTCAGGCCCAGCAGCGTCATGATGTTTATGGTGAAGCCCGCCATCTGCATGAAGATCAGCGTACCGATGAGCGAAGTGGGGATGGCCAGCGAGGAGATGATGGTGGAGCGGAAGTCGCCCAGGAACAGGAGCACCATCAGGGCGGCGAAGACGGCGCCCAGCACCAGGTGCTCCGTCACCGTGTTCACGGAGCTCTTGATGAAGACGGATTGGTCGCCGATGATGGTGGTCTCCACTCCCGGAGGGATGGTCCCTTTAAGCTCTTCGAGCCGCTCTTTGATGTTCTTTATCACGGCTACCGTATTGGTGCCGGACTGCTTCTTTACCACCAGCGTGACGGAGGGCCGGCCGTTGTAGAAGGAGGCCGTGGTCATGCGGGCCCCGGTGTCCTCAACGCTGCCGATGTCGGAGACGCGCACCGGCGTGCCGTTTATGGTGGCGATGACGATGTCGTTGAAGTCCTTGACGCTCTTGATGCGGCCCAGGGTGCGCAGCACGAACTCCTTCTCCTTCTGTTCCACCTTGCCGCCGGGGATCTCTATGTTCTGCTGGGTGATAGCGTCTTTGACCTGCCGGATGGACAGGTTCATGGCGGAAAGCTTGAGCGGGTTCACCACCAAATGGATCTCGCGTTCGCGGCCGCCCACTATGTCGATGGCGCCCACGCCGCTGACGGTCTCGATGTTCTCCTTGATCTTCTTCTTGGCTATCTGCGTCAGGTCGATGAGGTCCCTGTTGCCGTAGACCACCACGTTAAGCACGGCGCTGGCGCCGAGGTCCAGTTTGCCTATTACGGGCGGGTTGGTGCCCTGCGGCAGCTGGCTCAGCACGGAGTTCACCTTGTCGCGCACTTCCTGCGCGGCCACGTCGCCGTTCTTTTCCAGCGCGAACTTGACCATCACCAGGGACAGGCCCTCGTAGCTGGTGGAGTTTATGTCCTCGATGCCGGAGATGGTGTTGACCGCCTCCTCGAGGGGTTTGGTGACGGAGGACTCCATCTCCTCGGGCCCGGCGCCGCGCAGTGTAGTCTGCACCATCACGTAGGGGAATTCCACGTTGGGCATGAGGTCTATGCCCAGGCGCAGGTAGGCGAAGGCGCCCAGCACCACCAGGGTCAGTATCATCATG
Source organism: Elusimicrobia bacterium GWC2_61_19 (assembly GCA_001799795.1). Classification (GTDB taxonomy): domain Bacteria; phylum Elusimicrobiota; class Elusimicrobia; order Elusimicrobiales; family UBA9959; genus UBA9959. Next base: position 24,016 of record MGUD01000010.1, on the reverse strand, counting down.
GTGGTGAAGATGGGTTTCTGGATGGAGATCTCGGTTATTTTCATACGGGTGGGCCGGAGGGGCTAGTTAGCAACCTTTATCTTGCTGCCGTCCTTCAGGCCGTACAGGCCGAAGGTCACCACGTCCGCGCCTTCCTTAACGCCGGAGATCTGCGTGAACTCGCTGGTCCTGATGCCGCTCTTTACCGGCACCCTGGCGGCCAGGCCGCCGGCGGCCGGCACGAACACGAACTCGCCGCCGTCAGCCGTTACCACCGCGCCGGAGGGCACGGACAGCGCCGCGCCGCGCGAGGCGACGATAAGGCGCACCTCGGCGAACATGCCCGACTTGAGGCGGGCGTCCGCGTTGTTCACCAGCACCTCCACCACGGTATTGCGGGAGCGGGCGTCCACCACCGGGCTGACCCGGTAGACCTTGCCGCTGAAAGTTCTGTCGGGGAAAGCGTCGACTTTTATGACGGCCTCCTGCCCATGGAAGGTCTTGCCTATGTATTTCTCGGGCACGTCCACGGCCACGCGCACCTGGCTCTGGTTGACCACCAGGGCTATCGGGGTCTGGGGGGTCACGTTGGCGCCGCTGTCCTGGTAGATGCGGCCGACCACGCCGCTGAGAGTGGACGGCACCGGGGCCGGTTCATAGACCACGCCCGGCTCGTCGCGCTCCACCAGCGCCACGGCCTCGTCCTTCTTCACGGGATCGCCTTCCTTGAGCACGTTACGCAGCAGTTTGCCGGAGATGCGCGGGTAAAGCGTCGCTTCGTCCAGCGCTTTTACGGAGCCGGTCAGCAGGATGTATTCCTGCAGGTTGCGCACGGCGACCTTTTCCGTCTTCACCAGGAAACGGTCCTTCTCCAGCTCGTTGAGGGCCTCGGCGCTCCTGTTCTTGCAGCCTGCCGTCCAAAGAGAGGCGGCCGCCAGCGTTAAAGTAAATAATGTTTTGATATTTTTCATAAATTCTTCCCTTAAGTATTATCCGTTCCCGCTTATTCCCCTACCGCCCACTTCAACTGCGCGTCGTCCGAGCAGGCGTCGTGCTGCGCCTGGTTATAAAGCGTGCGCGCCCTGTTCAGCGCCAGCGTGGCGTCGTTGAGGTCCAACTGTCCGGCCAGCCCGTTCTTGAACCGGACCTCGGTGGCGGCCAGGGCCTTCCTGGCCTGTTCCACGGCGGAGCCCTGGGAATTCAGCCGCTCGGCCGATTCTTTCATGCTCAGCCAGGCCTTTTTTACGTCTATCTTTATTTTCCGCTCCAGTTCCCGCAGATTGGTGTCGGCTATACCGGCCTGCAGTTTGGCCTGCCTGGTCCGCGAATTGACGGACCCGCCGGCGAACAGCGGCAGCGACAGCTGCAGTCCCGCGGTGGTGCTCCAGGTGCGGTCCGGGCTCTGAGGAAAACCCGATTCTTTGGAACCGTAATACTGGCGGGAGGCGTAGGCGCTCAGGTAGGGGAAGTGCCCCGCCCGTTCTATGGTGATCAGTTCCCGTGAAAGGTCACGCTGGTATTTCATGTTGCGGTAGTCCGGGCGGGCGGCCAGGGCCGTCTTGTACAGGTCCGCTATCTCACCGGGGCCGAACTGGCCGCAGCTAAAACCGTCCGTCAGGTTTATATCCGCTTCGGGGTCCAGGCCAAGCAGGTTCTTAAGTTCGACGAGGCCGATCTCGTAGAGGTTCTGCGCCTGCGTCAGGGAGGGCTCCGTGTTGGAGACTTCCACTTTCTGGCGCAGTACGGCCAGGTCGCTGGCGATGCCCTGTTTGTACTGGGCCTCTATGGTGGCCAAATGCTGGCGGGCGAGGTCCAGCGATTCTTTCTGCGTGGCGGCCATGGCGTTGGCCAGCAGCACGGAGTAATAGATCTGTTTGACGGACCTGGCTACGCCTTTCTGCGCGGTTTTCAACTGCTCGTCGCTGGCGTTGGAATAGATGCCGGCCATCTTTATGCCGGTGGACACTCTGCCGCCGGCCCAGAGCACCTGGTTGATATCGAGGGAACCGGTATAAATGTTGGCGTCTTTGGCGCCCAGTATGGCGTCGTTGGGTTTGTCCAGGTAGCGGCTGTAGCCCAGGGAGGCGCCTATCTGGGGGAATACCGACCCCCAGTACTCGCGCACCCTTTCCTTATATATGCGGCGGGTCTCTTCCGCGGTGACCACGGTGGCGTTGTTCTTGAGCGCCGTCTTTACGGCGTCGTCCACCGTCAGGTCCAGCGCGCCGGCGCGGGCGAGCAAAGGGGACAGCAGCACTATGACCAGGGCGGCCTTCAGGTGCCGCGCCCCGGCGATTATGGTTTTAGCCATGCGGGCCGGCAGGTTCTTGGGCAGGCTGGCTATGCCGCGTTCGCGCGCCTCCGCCATAAAATAGACTATTACCGCGCTGACCATGCGGATGATGGTGTCGACGGCGGTCTTTGAGAGGGTTTTATCTTCCGTTTGCAGCATGGCCAGCAGGGCCTTCCTGTTGCGTTCCTTGAGCTCCATGGCCATATTGTTCAGCACGCTCTCCGTCGGGGAGGCCATTATTTTAAGCGCGCATTTGGGCATGTCGGGGTAGCGCGTGATGAAATCCAGGTGATTGGCGAAGATGCGCTCCAGTTTCTGCTCCAGCGAGAGGCCGGGCTTGTTTATTTCCATCTGTAGTTCCTGGAAATGCTTGGTGCCTTCCACGAAGGCGGCCTTTATCAGCTCGTCCTTGTTCTTGAAATAGTAGTAGAGCACGGGTTTCGTGATCTTGAGCTTGGCGGAGATCTCGCGCATCGAAACGGCGTCGGGGCCTTTTTCCGCCATCAGGATGGTGGTGGTCTGCAGTATGCGCTGGCGGGTCTTGTCGCCTTTGGTTATCTTGGGGGTTGTTTGTGGTTTCATAAGAAAACTTACCTACCGGTAAATAAATTATAACAGACGCCCCGCCCATTGTCAAGGTTGGTCGTTGGGGCCAAAGGGCCCAGGGGCGGGTAGGTCTTTTTAGCCGCGCGTTTTGGGCCCTATGCCCCTATTGTTTTTTGTCAAAGAATTATAAACTAGTAACTGTAGCGTTATATTACCCTTGTAATCCCCCGAACAGGCGGGGGAGAATCCACCGGCGGGCCTTAACCCGCTGTAACCAGGGGAAACGGAATTAAAAATTTCGTTTCTCTTTTTTTGTGTGGAAACGGGAAAAAATGAAAAAAAACCTGATACTCAACCTTCTGCTGGCGGCCTTCTGCGCCGCGCCTGCCGCCGCCCAGGATAGCTTGCCCGTGGACCCCCGCATAATAGGCGGCGGTTCTTTCTCGGACCCCGCCTTCCAGGACTTCATAGAAACTTCCGACGGTTATCTCAATTCCAAGAACACCATGAAGGTCATTACGGACTTCAGCGGCTACCGCGACGCCCCCATTTCCGCCGTGCCTACCCTTAAGCACCCTGTGCCCGCAGTAAAGGCGGTCCCCGCCGTCCCCAAAAAAGAGACGCCGCCGCTGCCGGACGGCCATTACAAAGTGACCTTCGCGGGCGAGTCCGGCCCGGTGGGCTCTTACGTCTGGCCGCTTGGCGCCGGCCCGAAGAACTATGCCCGGGAATACGTTTTTATGAGCGTTACCCCCGTAGACAAGGATTACGCCAAGCTGCTGCCGCGGCTGGAAGCCGAGGGCGGGTTCCGCTTCGTCGGCGAGAAGACTTTTTATACGCGCAACTCCCGCAGGACCGTGGTGCTGGGCTGGGCTCCGGCGGCCAACCTGCTGAAGATCACCCGCCTGAAGGGCGTGGCGAAAGCCGCGATAGAGAAAAGGAGCGCGGGCGTCCCCCTGAAGACCCGGGTGCGCTTTACGCTGAAGGTGCCTTACCAGAACCGCCCCAACCAGTTCGTGCCCGGGTTCATAAAGCGCCTTACCGACCAGAGCGGCTTTTCGGCCGAGGCCTGGTTCCGCCTGCCCCAGAAAGGCGCCGACTCCAAGTTCAGCGTCTTCGACGTGACCGGCAGCCTGCCGGTGGACATGATCGGCGAGCTGTCGCGCTCGCCTTTCGTGGCGTCCATAGAATTCCACGACGCTTCGCTGTAATGGGGTCAGGTCTTGCAATTTAGCAATTTGCGCCGCAAGTGTCTGCTTACCGTAGTGTAATGGACTCCAAGGTATTGCGAAATTTCATTCTGCGTGTAGCCAAAGCGGTCCACGGCCTCTAACGCTTTTAACCATTTATATCCCGGAGCGCACATTATTTCCTTAAGCTCCGGCCTGTCGGCATAACGCAGCATCTTCGGGACTTCCCTCATGTCGCCGCAGTCGTGCGCGTCAAGAAGATGGCCAGCGGCAAATTCCCGGCTGCCTAAAACCGTTCCAGCGACCAACCCGGCCCATATATCCGCCTCGTGCCCGTCCGTCACGAAGGCGGCGTATTTCTTCGCCGCTGTTCCCGGATTTCCATCGAACTGCTCAAGGATCCATCTGATGCTTAAAAAGGACTCCGGGCTTGCAAGGCCGGCCGTTGCGCGGTAGCTGCTCCATGGCCACGCTTCGGGCGTCGCGCACAGGCCGGCCCTTAAAGGATTTAAGACAATATAGCGGCAAGCCTCAAGCAGGTGCGTCTCGCGTTCTATCAGTATTCCCGTGTAGCGCCCCTGAAACACATGGCCCACTTTATTGTGTTTGTAGTTGAATAATTGCGTGTAGACTCCGTTTAGATGCTGCATTGTCCTGGAAAGATTTCCTTCCGGCGTTTCAAGGATCAGGTGATAATGGTTGCCCATCAGGCAGTAAGCGTGGCAGACCGCGTTAAACCTGTGGACAACCTCTGTAAGCACGGCGAAAAACATTTTTCTGTCTTCTTCGTCAAGAAATACTTCCGTGCGCCTGTTTCCGCGCGCGGCTATGTGGTAGACGGCTCCCGGATATTCTATTCTAAGTGGCCTGGCCATAAAACCCCCGTTACACGAATTTGTGTTCTAAAGTGTAGCAGACGATCCCGACACCGTATTGTCGGGTTCAATAACGCTGAAATTGCTAAATTGCAAGACCTGACCCCATTGGAAAAGTTATAATTTGAAAATGGACGAACATAGGCATTCCAGGGACAATCATCACGCCCCCAGGCCCCGCAAGGGGTACCGGGTGGCTTTCCTGCTGGCTTTCTCGGCCGGGCTGCTGGCCGAGCTCCTTCTTTTTATGCACGCGCAGATGCGCGAGATCTCCATGCTGCTTAAAGACGATTTCCGTATAGTCGTCGTGCGCGACGGGAAATCCCGCGAAACTGCCGACGCCATCGGCTCCGCGCTGGCCGCCCTGAAGGGCACGCAGCAGGCGGTTTACGTGCCCCGGCAGGACCGGCTGGCCCGGCTGAAGGCCGAGGAGCCGGACCTGGTGGCCTCGGTGCTGTCCCCCGGCTCCAACCCCATGCCGGACACCTGGGAGGTTTCCATAGCCGAGGAGGCGCTGGGCGACCTGAACGCCTGGACGGACGCCGCCTGGCGCATAAGCGGCGTGGGCGACATCAAGTACAAGCCGCTCGAGGCCTACGCGGTCATGCATTCCGTTTTTTACGGGCATCTGATAACGCTGGGCCTGGCGCTGGCTTTCCTGGCTTTTATGATAATGACGGCCATGGTGCTTACCCACGGGCACACCCCGGCGACGCTGGCGGCGACGCTCGTCGCCGACAGGGTCTGGTTCCTGGCCGGCGCGGGCGGCGCCGCCGTTTCCTGCCTGGCCGCTTACGCCGTGGTCTACCCGGTTAAATATCTGAGCCCCGTCTGGGTCTGGCCCAACCCGCTTCTGCAGGCGGCCGTGGTGCTGTCCGGCGCCCTGCTCGGCTGGGTGCTTTGTCAATGGAAAAACGTCCGCTCCTGATCCTCCTTACGGCCCTGCTGCTGCTCCCGGTCTTCGCCGGGGCGCAGGCTTCCGTCGACTCCAAAAAAAAGAACCTGGAGGAGATAAACCGCCAGCTCGAAGATAAGAAAAAAGAACTGGACCTCTACCGGGCCGAGGAAGAGCGCATCGTCACCGAAATAAACGGCCTTAAAAAAGAGGAGAAGCAGACCGCCTCCCGCCGCCAGGAACTGGAGGGGCAGCTGGAAAGATCGCGCTCGCGCTCCGGCGACGCCAGGCAGAAATACGATTCGCTCGAGAAAGCCAAAAAAGAGCTGGCAGGGGATATCACCGGCGAACTGGTGATGTTCTCGCTGCAGAAGGATTTTTACTACCCTTACTACGGTTCGCGCGACATTTCCAAGGACATGCTGATGCGCTCGGCCATGCTCAACAAGCGGGCGCTGCTGACGCGCATAAAAGGCGAGAGCGTCCGCGTTAACAAGGACCTCACCACCCTGCGGGCCGTGGGCGAGGAGCTTAAGTCGCGCCAGGAGCTGCTGCGCAAGCAGAGTTCCGCCCGCAAGAACATGGTCAAGAGCAAGCAGGGCGAGTTGGAGAACGCGCGCGAACAGCAGGCCAAGCTGACCCGCGAGCTCGAAAATCTGCAGAACGCTGCCCTGGGGCTGACCCGCCTGGTGAAAAAATTGCAGAAGCAGGCGCCCTACCGCAGCAACGAGGGGTCGGCCGAGCTGTCCATCCCCCGCGCTTCCATGAACTGGCCGGCGCGCGGCAAGATCATCAGCCGTTTCGGCCGGGAAGACGTGCCGGGGCTTAAGACCTGGATAGTTCGGGAGGGCATACGCATAGCCACCGAAACGGCCGCCCCCGTGACGGCCGCCATGGGCGGGAAAGTCATCTACGCGGGGCCTTTCCGCACCTACGGCAACGTGGTCATAGTCGACCATGAAAAGGGCTTTTTCACCATCTACGGCCTCCTCGGCCGCATAGACGTGGCCAAAGGGCAGACCGTCCTGCCCGCTTCCCTGCTGGGCCTGGCCGGCGAGGATACGCAGGCCGTCAGTTCCGGCCGCAGATCCGCCGGCAGCGCCGTTTATTTCGAGATCCGCAAGGGCGACCGCGCCCTTGACCCCGTAAAGTGGCTTAGAAATTAGATATAATCATTATTATTATATAGGCCGGCGGCAGCTGTACGCTCCGCCGCCGTTCATCGTTTTGGGCCTTTTTAAGGAGTTTCCCATGAAGAACGTACGTAAAATAGCGCTGGTCACCCTGTCCGCCCTGGTCATCGGGGCGGTCTTCCCCTATGTCAACTTCGCGCTGGACCAGACCTACCAGCAGCTGAAGGTGATAGTGGACGTGCTGGAGCTGATAAAAGACAACTATGTCGAACAGATAGATCCGCAGAAGCTGGTCTACGGCGCGGCCAAGGGCATGGTTGAGGAGCTCGACGATTTCTCGCAGTTCATGGAACCCGACGTCTACGACCGGGTGAAGAGCGATACCGAGGGCGAGTTCGGCGGTATAGGCATAAGGGTGGACACCAAGGACGGCTGGCTGACCGTGGTGACGCCGCTGCCTAACACGCCCGCCTGGAAAGCCCAGATGATGCCCGGCGACAAGATCATAAAGATCGAGGGCGTGACCACCAAGGACCTCATTATAGACGAGGCCATCAAGAAGCTGCGCGGCAAGCCCGGCACGCAGGTGAAGATCACCACCGCCAGGGAGTCCGACGATAAGAACGCCGAGTGGATCACCCGCGACATTACCATCACGCGCGAACTAATAAAGAGCGAGAACGTGAAATGGCGCATGCTGGATAACAAGACCGGCTACATAAAGATCGTGGAATTCACCGGGCACGTCACCGAGAATTTCGACAAGGCTATGGCCGAGCTGAAGGGCAAGGGCATGGAGTCCCTGGTGCTGGACCTGCGGTACAACCCGGGCGGCCTGCTGTCGGCGGCCGTGGACATCTCCAAAGTGTTCATGAACGGCAACAAGATGATAGTTTTCACCAAGGGCCGCAAGCCCGAGAATTACCAGGAATTCCGCGCCAACGGCACGGCGGCGTACGAAATGCTGCCGCTGGTGATCCTGATGAACCGCTACTCGGCTTCCGCCAGCGAGATCGTGGCCGGCGCCATGCAGGACAATAAACGCGCCGTCATCGTGGGCGAGCGCTCCTTCGGCAAGGCCAGCGTGCAGAGCATGATCCCGCTCTCGGACAAGTCCGCGCTGCGCCTGACCATCGCCAAGTATTACACGCCCAGCGGCAAGTCCATCCAGCACGACGCCAAGAACGAGAACGGCGGCATCTACCCCGACATAGCGGTGAAGGTGTCCCTGGAGACCGAAAAGAAGCTGCTGCAGCAGGGCGACGAGATCTACTTCCCCGGCAAGGACGAGAAGGCCGAAAAAGACGACAAAGCCGGTAAAGACGATAAGCCCGGCAAAGACGACAAGGCCGCCAAGAAGAGCGAGGCCGTGCGCGACGAAGTGCTGGACCGCGCCGTCGAGCTGCTCAAGGCCCGCGAAGTGCTGGGGAACCTGAAACCGGGCAAGTAAATTCGGAGTTAAGGAGCTCCGCGGCGGCGCGGAGCCCGCAACCATGCGAATACTGGCTTTCGAGACCACCTGCGACGAGACTTCAGCCGCGGTGCTGGAGGGAAAAGCGCTGCGCTCCAACGTGGTTTTTTCACAGATCAAACTCCACCGGAAATACAGCGGCGTGGTGCCGGAACTGGCCAGCCGCGCCCACCTTGAAAAAATACCTTTCGTCCTGGGCGGGGCGTTGGGCGCCGCCGGCGCGCGCGTGCCGCTCAAGCCCGGCGCCTTCGACGCCGTGGCCTTCTCCCGCGGGCCCGGGCTGCCGGGCGCGCTGATGGTGGGCCGCGTGGCGGCCGAGGCCGCCGCGGAACTGGCCGGCGCGCCCCTTATCGGCGTGAACCACCTGGAGGGCCACCTGCTGGCCTGCGAATTCGAAAAAGGCCGCGTCGCGAGGCCCCTGGAATTCCCGCTGCTGGCGCTCATAGTCTCGGGCGGCCACACCGAGATCTGGGAAGCCCGCGGGTACGGGGATTACCGCGTGCTTGGCCGTACCCGCGACGACGCCGCCGGCGAAGCTTTCGACAAGGTGGCCAAACTCCTTGGCCTGCCCTACCCGGGCGGGCCGGCCGTGGAAAAGGAGGCCGCCCGCGCGCGGGGCAAGGTGCCGGTTTTTCCGCGGCCTTTCATGCCCGGGACCTGGGATTTTTCTTTCAGCGGCCTGAAGACCGCGGTCAGCTATTACCTGGCCGGGGAACTGGGCCCGGATTTTTACAGGAACGGCCGTCGCCTGCCGCCCGGCCGCAGGGCGCTGGTGTGCAGGGCCTTCCAGGCTTCGGTGTGCGAGACCCTGGTTAAAAAAGCGGCCGACGCCGCCCGCTCTCTGGGACTTAAGCGCATAGCCGTAGGCGGGGGGGTCTCGGCCAACGGAGCGCTGAGGGCCGCTTTCGCCGGGCTCGAGGGTTTCGAGGTGCGGTTCTCGGAGAAGGCCTATTGCTCCGACAACGCCGCCATGATAGCGCTGGCCGCCCTGCGGCGGCTGGAAGCGGGGCGTTTTAAGAACAGTCTGCGGGTGGACCCGGGGCTGGCGACCCCCGGTTGGTAGGGGGGCGCGCGCAATATTAACGTAATATTCGCCGCTTATAATTTTAATTCATGAAAATCTGGCTTCTTTCGGATTACGACCACAGGAAGCACCTGGCCTTTAAGAGCATGCTGGCCAGGTTCTCCTCGGCTTTTCCCGACGCGGCCGCCGAGTTCTCGGTGAAAAGCCGCAGGAGCATGTGGGAGAGCCTGTTCGCCCACCTGCGCGATCCCAAGCGCAACCCGCTGGCCGATGTCATCGAGATCCCCCAGAACTGGACCGAACTGCTCTCGCGGCTGGGGCTGCTGGCGGAGCTGTCGTCCAGAGTGGAGGTGCTGGGGTCCCGGCGCTACCCCGACTTCATACTTAAAGAACTTTGCCGCAACGAGGAAACGCGGGCCTTCTCGGCGCCCTGGTGGCTGGAGGCCCCGGCCCTGTTCTACCGGCCGGCCGCGCTCAAGGGCGCCGTGACCGACCCGGAGAAAGAACTGGCTTCCTGGGAAGGCTTCCGCGCCGCGCTCGACCGCGTGGCGCCCCCGGCGCGCCGCCGCGGCGCCCATGCTCTTTCCGTGCCGGGTTCTTCGGGTTCCGTCTCCGTGGCCGACGTGCTGCCGCGCGTGTGGGGCCGCAGGGGCGGGCTCTTTTCCGACGATTTTAACCGCGCCACCTTCACCCGCGAGGAAACGGCCGGCGGCATAGAGGACTGGCTGGAGCTGGCGATCAGCGGCAAGATAGAATTGTTCAGCCCGGACCGCTTCGAGAACGGCCCGAGGCCGGCGGAAGAGTGCGCTTTTATAATTTCTTCCAGGAAACTGGCCGGCCGCTCCGGGCTGAAAATGCTGCCTTATCCCGGTTATCCCTCGGGCGGCGGCCTTATGCTGGTATATAACCTGGCCGTGTCGGCCTCCTGCCAGGACCCCGCCGGCGCCGCCGCGTTCGTTTCGTGGGCGCAGGAGCCGCGCAACCTGTCCCTCTTCGCCGAGGGTTTCGGCGTGTTCCCCTGCCTGAAGCCGGTTTTTGAGGAGCAGCTGCGTTCGGAGCGGGAGTCCGGCGTTTACAAACGGCTCTTTTCGGCGCCGGAACTTAAGCCGAACATCATGGTCTACCCCACGGCCGAATTGCTGCTGGAGCGGTCGCTGTGGAACCTGTCGCTCAAGATCGCCCGCAGGGACTACGACAGGGAGGACCTCACCCGCGAACTGATAATGGCGCAGGGCGAGGCGGATTATCTGCTGTCGCTGTATTGATGCTTTAACGATGAAAAAGAACGGGAAACTGATCTTAGGCGCTGAAACCGGCCGCGCGTTCTACGACGGCCGCGACGCCTTTCTCAGGGCCGCCCTGGAATCCGTCTCCGGGCAGTTCGCCCTGGACGCCGCCTCGTTCTACGAGTACGACGAAAAGAACGGCCTGCTGCGCCTGCGCCACCGCCACGCTTCGGGGGTCTCTTTCGAGCACGAAGAGGACCTGCGGCCCTCTCCCGGCTCTCCGGTAGCGCGCGCCCTGGACACGCTGGAAGCCGTCCCGGCCAAAAGCCCGGGCGGCAGCTTCCTGTATTCGCCTTTCCGTTTCGAGTACTGCGACCCCGCCGGGGGCAAGGGCGTCATTCCCTGCTTCGGCCTGGTGCGCCTGGAACGTTCGCCGCGCCGGCGCGGGTTCACCGCCGCCGAGGCCGCCCGGGCCGACGCCTACCTCAAGTCCTTCCTGCGCGACTACTACAAGGCCGAGTTCTTTTCGCTGCACCGCAAGTACGACAAGAACGTGGCCGCGATAACCGAACTGACGGAGGTGTTCGCCACGGCGCTGCGCGTGCGCGACAGCTTCCGGCACATCCTCTCCGGCATCCAGACCTATTTCGGCTTCGACCGCGTGCGGCTGTACCTGATAGACGAGCCCAACCGCAAGCTCAAGGGCGAGCTGTCCGCCGATATCCGCGGGCAGATAAAGAGCATTTCCTACGAGGAGATCCCGCTGGAGCCGGGCGCCCACCGCTTCGCCGATATCGTGCTGGGCCGCAGTTCCGGCGCGTTCATGGAACGTTATAAGGATTGCGTGCTTTATATGCCGCTGTCGGTGCAGGGCGTGACCATCGGCCTGCTGATAGTGGATAACCTGCTCAGCCAGCAGCGCATTGAGCCGGCGGAACTGGCCATGCTGAAATCCTTCGGCGGGCAGATAGCCCTGGCCGTGGATAATTCCCGCCTGTTCGACAAGGTGGAGGAGCTGTCCCTTTACGACGAACTGACCAAGCTGCCGCTGCGCCGCTATTTCAATCAGCGCTTCCAGGAAGAGTTCTACCGCGCGGAGCGCTTCAAACAGCCGCTCGCGCTGCTGTGGGCCGATATCGACTACTTCAAAGAGGTCAACGACACCTACGGCCACCAGATCGGCGACAAGGTGCTCAAGGAAGCCGGGCGCGTGATCCTGTCCAACCTGCGCAAGATAGACTTCCCGTGCCGCTACGGCGGCGACGAGATCATCATCCTGCTGCCGCAGGCCACTGGCGTCGAGGCCCAGCGCCTGGCCCAGCGCCTCAGCCAGGAACTGGCCGAACTGCGCATCCCGGTGCCCTTCTCCAAGACCCGCGAGCTGCGCTTTACCATGAGCATAGGCATTTCCACTTTCCCCCAGGACGCGGCCACCATGGACGCCATGTTGGAAAAGGCCGACGACGCGCTTTACTGGGTAAAATCGCACGGCCGCGGCAAGATAGCGCTTTATACCGACGTCGCCGAGGAAACAAAAAAGGCCCAAGCGGCCGAAGGGAAGGATAATGCTCCTGCGAAATAGACTTTTCTGCGCTTTTTCCTGCGTGCTGCTCTGCGCCGCGCCGGCGGCGGCCGTCTTCGAGGACGTGCCCATGGGCGCCAGGCAGCTGGGTTTCGGCGGCCAGGGCGCCGCGCTCGAGGACCCGGTGTCCTTTTTCGCCAACCCGGCGCTGCCCGGCGCTTCGCGCAAGTTCGAGACCGGGGCGCTTTTCCTGGCCTCCCACCGCACCACGCAGGGCCCCGCCGATTTCAGCTCTTACGGTGCCTGGGCGCTGCTGCCCAAGATGGCCTACGGCCGGATGGGCACGCTTACGCTGGCCGGGGTTTTCCGCGACGACAGCGACCAGGTCAAGCAGAAGACGCTGGCTTTCGGCTGGGCCACTACCAACCTGATCCGGAAGGACGCCGGGCTTTTCGACTTCGGCGCCAATTTCAAGATCATGCAGGCCGCCGCCCCCGCCGGCGGCGGTTCCGCGGCCGGCCTGGGGCTGGACATCGGCTCGGTCTTCCGCCCCGACAGCAGGCACACGCTGGGGCTGGCCATCCTCAACCTGAACAACCCCTCCTACAAGCTCGGCCTGGCCAAGGACAACGCGCCCTTCGTGCTGCGCGCGGGCGTCTCCGAGAAACGCGAGGATTATACCCTTTCGCTCGACGTGGCCAAACGCACGGCCTCGGGCGGGCAGAAAGGCAACTTCAGCGTCAACCCGGGCGTGGAACATCTCTGGCGCACGGAGCGCGCGGGACGGTTCTTCTCCCGCGCCGGCCTCTTCCTGGCGGAGCGCGCCTCCGCGATGAGCTTCGGCCTCGGCTGGAAGCATCTGGCTTCGGAAATTTCGTACGGCCTGGCGGTGCCCCTGACCGGCGCCGTGATCCCGGCCCACGCGCTTACGCTGGCGCTGCGCTTCGGCGACCGCGACGTGGAAGGCGAATACGAGCGGATGATAAAACAGGAAATAAAATACCGGCGTGACCTGGTGGAGGCCCTCGACGAATCCGCCAGGCGCGAGGGGCTCCTGAAAGAGGAGCTGACCTCGATGAAGGCCGAAATAGATTCTCTTAACTCGAAACTCAGGGAGACCCAAGAGCAGCGGGCGAGCGTCGCCGGCGAGAAGGACCGCCTGGCCGCAGTGGTGCGGCGCCAGGCCGCCGCCGAAGCCGAGCTTAAGGCCCTGGGCGAGAAGCGCCGGACGGATAAGCTTAACCAGCTCAGGTACGATTTCAGCAATGACTGGCAGGCTTACCTTAAGCTGAAGAGCGGGGGGGCGCCGGCCGACGTGCTGCGCGGCTCCCTGCAGCGCATGATAGGCCAGTACCAGGATGCCGGCATCGACATCAGCCAGGCCACGATGGAGCTTCAGGCGCTGGTCCGCTAGGGGCCGGCCGCGCGCAAACGCCTTCCGTAACCTTTTGTTAACATTTATTTCACGGCCGGTTAATACCCTCCTGCTAAACTTTACCTAGCCGGGAGTTATGGGGTTTTATGAACTCCGTGACTTTCAGAACTTAAATTTATGGAAAGCAAAGACATAGACAGACATTTGAACGACCTCTGGAAGAAAGTCTCCGGCGACGACTACGTGCCGGACGCTTCGCCGCTGCCGTCGGACATGCGCCAGGCCAACCTGGACACCATGCGCTTCCTGCGCGAGAATTTTTCAAAGGCCGAAAGCGACTGGAAGTCGCTGCTGGCCGCCAAAGACGCCCAGCTGCGCGACCTGACCGCCCAGCTGGAGGATACCCGCGCCCACCTGGGCGAGGTCAAGCAGCATTACCAGGAAGCGCGCGAAAAGATGCTGAACGAAGAAATGGCCACGGCGCTGAACCTGGAAGATTCGAAGAAACTGCTGGATACCCAGAAAAAGAACCACGGGCGCGAAGTTACCCTGCTTAAAGAAATTCTGGAGCGTACCAAGGTGGAGTTGGTGAGCCTGCAGGAGCGCATAGACGCCCTGCGTATGGAGCGCGACGAGGCGCGTAAGCGCGGCGACGTGTTCACCGTCGAGAAGGCCGACCTGGCCGACGCGAAAGCCGGGCTCGAGGCCAAGATGGCCGATTCCAAAGAGGCGGTGGAGCGGACCCTGGCCGAGCTGCTGGCGGAGCGCAAGAACCGCCGTGACGACCAGGCCAGACTGAAGGACCAGGAAGCGCAGATAAAAGACCTGGCCGGCCGCCTTGAGAGCGCCAAGACCAACTGGGACGCCGAGCGGACCCAGTGGCGCGAGCTCTGGGACAGGGAGCGCTCCGTCTGGGAAACCCACAGGCAGGAATTTGCGGTTTGGGAAGAGCGCCTGCGCTCGGAGCGCGAGGCCTGGACCATGAAAATGCGCGAGCAGGAATCCAAAGGCGTGGAGAACGCCGCCGGCATCGCCAATATACTTAAGGAGTCCAGCCAGTGGACGGAAAAAGTGACGCAGGTGCTCAAACTCTACGCCCTTAAGGGTGTGGAACTGCCCAGCGTCTTCGTTTCGGCCGGCCCCGATACGGCTTTTGTGCGCGCGCGCACCAGCGTGTCCCGCGCGCTGGCGCTGGGGCTCGCCGGTCTGCTGCTTATGAGCGGGGCCGCCTGGCAGGTTTATGCCTGGCGGGCCAAGGCTCATTATAAACTTGTGGCCAGCGCGCCCATAGACCTGCCCAACCCCTCCGGGCTGGCGGTCACCAAGGACGGCGTCTGGCTGGCCGACTGGAACCGCGGCCTGGCGCTCAAGGACGCTAAAGATTTCGCGACGCTGCGCTTACTGCCCGCCCCGGCGGGGGAGATCTTGCGGCCCGGCGCGCTCAGCGCCTCCGGCAGCGGCCTCTGGACGCTGGATATGGCGCAGCTGCGCTACGCCCGCCAGGATTACAAGGACGGGAAAATAACCGAGACGGTCAGGACCCCCGGCCCCGCCCCCCAGGGCGCCGCCTGGGACGGCTATAATCTGTGGGCTTTCGACGCCTCCTCCGGCCTTATTTACAAGTACGCGCTCGACCCTAAATCAGGCGCTTCGGCCACTTACCAGCTGGACGGGGTCAGGAACCTTCTCTGCATGCAGTGGGCCAACGGCCGGCTGTGGACGCTGGACGGCAACAATGTGCTGCGCCGCTACGCCCTGGAAGACGGGGTGTTCAAGAAACTCTCCAGCCAGGCTTTCGGCAGGAACAAAGCCGCGGCTTTCTGGGTGGACGGCGCCTCCCTGTGGGCGGTGGAAAAGGCCGGTGAACTGGCCGGCGGTTTCGAACTGAAGAGATATTCATTAAAGACTTATAATTAATATTGATTTATTATGACTAAAATGGCAGAATTGGGAAGTAAATTTATACGGGCGCGGCTCAGCCGACCCCCGGTTCCGCTTTGTTCTTACTGAGGAAGACTATGCGAAAAAAACTGGTTTCAATTTTTAGCGCCTGGGCGCTTTTTACCGGGCTGTCCGCCGCGGCCAACGCGCAGCAGCTCTATGTGCGCAATATCGACGTAAAATACAGCACCGTGGCCCCGCAGGGGAGCGCGACTCCTTCCAACGGTTACTGCAGCGACGCTACCGGGAACGCTCCCAGCGTTTCTTTCCTCACCGCCAGCGGCAATGTCTGGCAGGAATCCTCACTGATAGAGTTCGAGCGGCCCCGCCCCGGCTCGTATCCCGGCGGCTGCCTGGCGCTTTGCGCCCAGATAGTCTGCGTCAGCACGGCCGGCCACTTCGGCGTGGACGAACTGACCTTCGAGGTGTTCAAGTTCGGCGCCGGCTCCAACCCGCTGGACCCGGCCTCCACTCCGCCCATTAAGACCATTTCCATGTATAACGTCGGGCAATGTCTTAGCGACAATAACGTAGAGACCGTTATCCTGAACAGCGCCACGGGCGACGATTATTTCTGCACCCCCTGGGACGGTTCTTATAACCTAAACGGCATGTTCGGTAAGACCAACGGCCAGTTCGGTTTCCGTACCAAGGTGCGCACCAACCAGGTCAGCGCTTCGGCCGGCAATATTTCCATAGAGCAGACCGCGGCTTTTCCCGGCGAGGAACAGATCCCCATCCAGGTGAACGTCACCAATATCCATACCGTGCGCTCCAGCCCCACCGTGGTGGGCCGCATAACCGGCGTGGCGGCGCAGCCCTATAATATCCTCTACCGGCTGTCCAAGGACGCGCTGGTGAACATAAATATCTATGACGCCAGCGACCCGATCACCCTGCCGCTGGTGCGCAGGATCCTGATAAATACCCCGCGCGTGGGCGAAGGCACCCCCGACGGCACGCTGACCAACGGCGACTTCTGGGACGGCCGCGACGATACAGGCAACCTGGTGGCGGCCGGCAATTACCTGGCCCGCATAGACGCGCAGTCCAACGACATGTGGCAGCCGCCCACCGACATGGCTTTCCCCACCACCGTGCAGATCTCCCTGGACACCCTGCAGATCACCGACGTGGCGATAAAACCGCTGGGCGCCTCCTCCACGGACATGGCCACTATCAGCTACATGCTGACCGAGGCGGCTACGGTCTACGTGGATATTTACCCGCCGGGCACGCAGATAGACTATCTTACCGGCAACGCCTCGGTGTATCCTCTGCGGTCTTTTATCGAGCAGAAAGACAGAAGGGTTACCGCGTCTACCTATTGGGACGGCCGCGACAGCAGCGGCAGGCCGGTGTGCGACGGCGACTATATGTACGCGATAGACGCGGTCCTCCCTTCCAGTTCTCCCTTCGCCACTAACGGAGAGGTCTGGACCAGGCGCACCACGGTGGGCACCGTGCCCGTGGCCCGGGGCAACGTGTTGTCGCTGATGAGCCCCTCCTCCACGGTCATAGGTTCCTCGCCTTCCGTGGCGGGCCTGGACCCGTTCTATTTCCGCTATACGCCGACGCGCGACACTTTTGTGACCATGAATATCCGCGACATGGCCAATAATATCGTGCGGCACGTCACCACGCGCGAAGTGCGCTTCGCTAATTTCTCCAACAGGGAGATCTGGGACGGAAAGCGGGACAACGGCACCTATGTCTCCAGCGGCACCTACCTGGCCGAGCTGATAACGGAAGACCCTTTCCAATGTTCCGATATGAAGACTTCTACGGCTACGGCCCTTATCCCGGTAAACATGTTCCGCATCGTAGACCTGAAATCCACACCGCTGCTGGGCGGGACCTCCGACGTGGCCACCATCTCGTTCGAGATGTCGCAGCCGATGTATATGGAGCTGAACGTCTATAAGACCTCCGTGACGGTGAACCCGTACCAGATCTGGACGCCGGGCTCGAACCCCAGCCTGGCCGGCCTGCCGTCCGACCCCGTCTATAACGTGCAGGGCATGCGCCCCGGGCGCTACAAGATCACCGAGTACTGGGACGGCCGCGACAGCTCCGGCCTGCTGGTGCCGGACGGCCGCTATCCTTTTGTGCTGGTGGCCCATACCACTTCCCCGGTGGTCACGGCGCAGACGATGTACGCCATCGATGAAACTTACGGCTACGTGGATATCTCCCGCGGCCAGATCATTTTTACGATGTTCGACGTCACGCCCAGCCTGCCGACGATGTATAATTCCTCGGACACCATAAAACTGCCGCCTTACGAGGTCAGTTACGTGGTGACCAGGCAGTCTTCGGTCACCGTGCAGGTGCTTTCCCTGGAGATGCCTCCGCGCGTTATGGCCAATGTCATCGCCGGCCAGGTCCGGGACGGCGACATGCGTTACAGCGATTTCTGGGACGGCAAGGACGATACCGGCAACTTCGTGGACGGCGGGGCCTATAACGTGCGCGTCACCGCGCAGGATATCTCCTCGCAGCTGGCCAGCCGCGCCACGGTGCAGATGACCATAGACGTGTACCCGCTGCGCATCTTCGACGTGTCCATTACGCCGCTGACGATGGAGTACCCGGCCGTGGTGTCTTACCAGGTGTCCGAGCCGATGAAAGTGGTGACCAAGATCTTCAAGCCCGGCACCGGCTTTAACGCCGCCGGCATCGCCGCGCCTCCGGAGAGCACCTCCCTGGTGAAGCGCATTATCGGCGTGCGGCCCGCGCGCACCAAGGTGGAGGAATACTGGGACGGCACCGACATGACGCTGTCCAAGGTGCCGGACGGCAATTACGTCTTCAAGGTCTACGCTTCCACGGTAACCGAGGCTATCAGCACGCTGGACGGCACCGTGGCCGCCGGGACGCTGCTGGCCGACGACGTCGTAACCTCCAATATCCCGGTCACCAAGGGCGGCACCGGCGACCTCTGCGGCGACTTCGCGCACGACACTTTCTTCGCGCCCAACCCGTACACCGGCGAGTCCGGCTGGTTCAGGATCCCGATGCTGATGAACGGCCGCGCCTCCCTGAAAATGTACAACCTGGCCGGCGACCTGGTCTATAAGAAGGATTACGGCGTGCGGGGCGTCGGCGACAATGTGGACGGCAACGGCAAATGCTCCGTCTCCCACACCAACGAGGCCTGCTGGCCGAAGGTCAACACCTACGGCAGGACGGTGGCTCCCGGCGTGTATTTCGCGGTGGTACGCTTCGAGGCGACCGAGGGCACCAGGGACGTATGCCAGACGGTGAAGAAGATCCTGGTGCCGTAGGCGGGACCCCGGGAAGGCGGTAAATTTTATGAGAACTATGAAAAATATCTTTTTTTCGGCCGGGGCCGTCCTGCTGTTCTGGGGCGCGCTTCAGGCCGCGGAAACCAAGATAGGCACCGAGGGAGCGGCTTTCATGAAGATCCCGACCGGCAGCCCCAGGGTGCAGGCCCTCGGCAACTGCGGCGTGTCCATTGTGGAAGGCGGCGAGGCCCTGGGAATAAACCCGGCCGGCATCGCTTCCGCCCAGATGCGCGAGGTGTCGTTCTCCTATCTCAGCTGGATACAGGATTATTCCGGCCAGTATATGTCCTATGTGCACCCTATCGGGCAGTCCGTGATCGGCGTGAACCTGGCTTATTACGGCATTAAGAACTTCGACGTGCGCGATTCCGAGGGTAAGCCGCAGTTCGGCACCGACGTGAAAGTGCGCAACGGCTACGCCACGCTCGGCATCGCGAAGGGCTTTTTCCTGGAGAAATTCCTGGTGGGCGTCAGCGCCAAAGAGGTGCTGGAGGACAACTATTCGGCGGAGTATAAGAACCTGGTCTTCGATTTCGGTGCCATCCTGCGTGTGGGCCGCAAGCTGTCCCTCGGCTGGGCCGGGCAGAACTTCTCCGGCAAGGCGCACCAGGTGGTAAAGGTGCAGCGCCTGGGCGCGGCCTTCGCTTTTAACCCTTTTCTGACGCTGGCCCTGGAGCAGAAAGCCTACTCCGACCGCGCCGCCCGGCTGGGCGGCGGCGTGGAGCTGAGCCTGCCCGAGGAGCTGCTGCAGGTGGGGCGTGTGGCGCTGCGGGTCGGTTATACGCCCGGCGACAACCTGGGTAAGAACACGGACGACAAGACGCTGGACAGCCTCGGGATGACCGACACTTCCGGCTGGGCTTTCGGCGTGGGGCTTTACAGCGCGCAGGCGCTGGGGTACGGTATGGGCTTCGACTACACTTTTGTGCCGTTCGGCGCGCTGGGCAAGTCCAGCCAGCTCGCGCTCAAGTTCCAGTTCTAGAAAGCCGCGGGCTTTAAAGGTCGGAAGATGTTCTTTACCGGTAAAAAAGCGGTCCCGGGTCCAAGGCGCCGCGGCGGCCAGACGGCCATAGAGTACCTGCTGGTCACTATTTCGCTGCTCTTTATTTTTGTGATGATGTTCAAGGCCCTGCAGTATTCGCTGGCCAACCAGTTCAAGCGGGGCGGGCTGGTGATAATCAGGATGTACAAGGAAACGCCCTGGTAAGATCTGAAATTGTTTACGGAGGAACACATAATGAACAAGCTGTTTAAGAACCGGAAAGGTCAGAACACCGTGGAATACCTGCTGATGCTCGCGGTCGTGGTGGGCGTGGTGCTCATCGCCGGCGTGGCGCTGAAGAAGTACATGCCTACGCTGTTCTCCAGCATACAGGGGATGATCAACGGCGCGGCCAGCACCCTGGGCGCTTCCGGCGGAAACAACTAAACCGGCGGTAATTTGCCCGTCCGCCTGCGCGGACAGGGGGCCGCGGCGTTCTATCCGGCACGGCCCGCAGATTTGATCTTTCCGGGTTTTAACCGCCCGGGAAGGGTTTAGCTTATGAGCATGACGCTTTATTTATCAGGCGCGGCGCGCCGCGCCCGGAAAGCCGGGCAGGTCACCATCGAGCTGCTGCTGGTGCTGCCTGTTTTCATGCTGCTGCTGTTCTTTATAATGGAGATGGGGAACATGGCCTTCCAGACCATACTGGCGCATCACTGCGCCTACGAACTGGCGCGCATCGGTTCCCTGGTGGCCGGGCCCAACGGCACCGGTTCCGGCGGCGGGCAGGGCGCGGCCAACATCAAGATGAAGAGCGTGCTCGGGCAGATGTTCCCGAGCGCCTCGGGGATCAGCGTGAACGGGGTCCTGGTGCCGACGCTCAAGGACCCGCAGTCGTACCAGATGGGGGAGGACCTGCTGGTGACCCTGGTCTACCAGGGCAAGCTGATCTTCCCCGGCTCGAGCTACGTCCTTTCGGATCCGCCGAAGGGGAGCCGGAAAAAGAGGATAGTGGTGAAGGTGCGGATGCCGGTGGAGAAGCCGTACTTCCAGTAGGCGGCCGTCACTGACGGAGATTTAATTTAACACGGATTTAACGGGAAGTTAATAATTTAACGGGAGAATATCTATATGGAAAAGAAAGGCATGCTTGTCCCTGTGGTGCTGGCCCTGGCCGCGGCCGCCATCTACTGGTGGGTACTGACCTCTAAGGAGCGCGACCTGGCCGCCCAGAACGAGCCCGCCACCGTGCTGGTGGCCAAGTATGACCTGCCGGCCCGCACCATCATGAACGTGGACCTGGTGGAAACCCGCGTCATCCCCAAAATGTACATCGAACAGGACGCTTACGAAGTGAAGAGCCAGTCCGACATCAAGCTGGTCACCAACCTGGTCACCTCGGTGCGCGTGCCCAAAGGCAACCAGATCACGCAGAGTTCGCTGGTCTCCCTCAGCCCCGAGGCCGGCCTCAGCGTGAAAGTGCCCCCGGGCTACCGCGGCTGCGTGCTGCCCCTGGAGAACGACCTGCTGCGCCTGATAAAGCCGGGCGACCGCGTGGACATCCTCGTAAGCTTCGACGCCGTGATGGGCGACAACCGCAAGGAAAAGGTTACCGCCACCATCCTGCAGAACGTGCTGGTGCTGGGCGTGGGCTCCAACCTGGGGCAGGGGCTTTCAGGGGCGCAGGCCAAGGCCAAGGACGCCGCCGCCGCTGCTGACCAGGCCTTTTCGGAGAAGGCGGCGCTCTCCCTGGCGCTTAACCCCAACGAGGCCCAGTACCTGGCCCTGTCGGTAAAACAGGGGTCGGTGGACGTGGTGGTGCGCGGCCTTGGCGACGTGGAGCTGCACCCGATGGAAATAGCTTCGTTCAAGCGGCTTATAAAGTAGGAACTTACCATGAAAAAAATATTCTTCATCCTGGCGTCGCTGGCCCTGCCGGCCGCCGCCGCCGCTGAGGCCCCCACCATGGTGGCCGTCAGCGCCGACATCGTGGAGATAAGCGGCTCCATCCAGAAAACGCGCGGCTTCTCCTGGAACCAGTTCTTCGACTTCTCGGAAAAGACCGTGCCGGGTATCATCACCCTGGGCGACTTCGAGCGTAAGACCCAGCTGGCGGCTTCGCTGAAGCTCCTGGAGACCGAGGGTAAGGCCCAGATGCTCTCCAACCCCAAGGTCATTACCAAGAGCGGCACGCAGGCCAACTTTACCGTCGGCGGCGAGATACCGGTGCCGTACTCCAATAACCAGGGCGTGGGCGCCGAGTTCAAGAAGTTCGGCGTGATCCTCAACGTCCTGCCGGTGATCCTGACGGAAAAAAAGGACACCGTGGACGTGCAGATCCAGCTGGAAGTCTCCAACCCGGATTATTCCAAGCCGGTCATCGCCTCCGGCACCACCATTCCCTCCATGATCACCCGCCAGATCCAGACCGAGGTGGAACTGAAGAGCGGCGAAACGCTGGTGATAGGCGGCCTGAAGCGCAGCAACCGCAACGTGTCCAAGAACCGCGTGCCCATACTGGGCAGCCTGCCGCTTATCGGCGCGCTGTTCAGCTCCACGGACGTGGTGGAGGAGCAGAGCTCCCTCTTCCTGTTCGTAACGTTCGACATCATTAAGTAAGCGGCGTGGCAGCCGGCGGGTAAACAGATCTATGGCCGAACCGAACATCTTACCGCGAGTCATAACTTTCTCGGGCCCCAAAGAGGGCGTGGGCAAGACGTCCATTGTCATGAACCTGGCCCTGGCCTGGGCCAACTACCAGAAGCGCAACGTCCTTATCCTGCCGCTGGACCCGCTGTGCCGCGCGGAGCACGCGCAGCTGCTGGGCCTCAACCCGCCCTCCATGGCGGAGATCATCCAGCAGCTGGGCCGCGAGTCCGTGGGCGCGCTGGGCGCGCTGCTCAGGGGCAAGATCCCGATCTCGCAGTGGGGCGTGGGCGTGCTGCCGCTCTCCAAGCGACGGTCCGACATCGCCAAGCTGTCGCCGGATATCATCCTGCCCATGCTGTCGAAGCTGTCGCAGAACTTCGATATTTTCATAGACGTGGACCCCTACTTCCCCATGCAGGTGTTCGCTTTCGACATTTCCGACCTGGTTTTCTGGGTCACCAATTCCAACGTCTCCTCCCTTAACGCCACCGCCGGCATTTTCCGCGAGATCAACGAACTGCATTTCCCGATGAACAAGTTCGAAGTGGTGGCCAACCTTTACGACATGCCCGGCGCCGTGGGGCCCAAGGAAGTCGAAAAGTTCTACAAGCAGATGGGCAAGGATATCCTGGCTTTCATGCCTTGGGAAGACTCCCTGCCCGCCTACGCCAACCAGAACAAGATCCTGATAACCGAGGCTCCCAACACCCAGTGGATAAGGATCCTGCGCGTGCTGCTGGGGCGCCTGGCGGAGGTTAAGCCCACCGAAAAGCAGTGGGTCTCCAACGTTTCCTCCACGGAATTCTCCCACGGTTCCGACATGCTCTGGCGGGCTACGGAGAAGGAAGCCGCGCCCGCCGCCGCCCCCGGCGCCTCCGGGGCCGCCGCCCAGGCCGGCGCCCCCAGGGTGGACGTGCCGCCTTTCTGGGAAGAGCTCAAGATGCGCGTGCACCGCAATGTCGTGACCGCCCTGGAGACGGAACGCATAAAGATCGCGGACGACCCCGAGGGCAACAAGGAAACCCGCAAGAAGGTGGACGGCATTATCAACGGCCTGCTGCAGAAGGAGGCGTCCACGCCGCTCACCCGCGAACAGCGGCAGAAATTCATAAACGAGCTGCTCGACGAGATCCTGGGCCTGGGCCCGCTGGAAGAACTGATGCGGGACGAATCCGTCACCGAGATCATGGTGAACTCTTTCGACAAGGTCTATATAGAAAAGGCCGGTAAGCTGATCCTTACCAAATACAAATTCCGCAACGACGAACAGATCATGCAGGTGATGAAGCGCATCGTGGCGCCGCTCGGGCGCCGCATCGACGAATCCGTGCCGCTGGTGGACGCCCGCCTGAAGGACGGTTCCCGCGTGAACGGCATCATTCCGCCGCTGGCCGTGTCGGGCCCCACGCTCACCATCCGCCGCTTCTCGGCCAAGCCCTTTACCGACGGTGAACTGATAAAGAAGGGCAGTATCTCGCAGACGGCCGTGGACTTTTTAAAGGCCTGCGTCAGGCTGCGCAAAGATATCATCATTTCCGGCGGTACCGGTACCGGTAAGACCACTTTCCTCAACATGTTGTCCAGCTACATTCCCGAGGACGAGC
>MGUD01000009.1 GCA_001799795.1 Elusimicrobia bacterium GWC2_61_19 | reverse complement strand
CATGGTCATGGTCCGCCACCACGGCGGCGGCCACCGCCGGCGCTACCGCGACATCGATTTCAAGCGCGAAAAGTACGGCGTGCCCGCGCGCGTCGCCGCTATTGAATACGATCCCAACAGGAACGCCCGCATCGCCCTGCTGTTCTACGCGGACGGCGACAAGCGCTACATCCCCGCCCCTCTGGGCCTGGGCGTAGGCGCCACGGTCATGAGCGGCCCCAAGGCCGAGATACGCCTGGGCAACGCGCTGCCGATGACCAATATCCCCGACGGTACCTTTATCCACGCCATCGAAATGATCCCGGGCAAGGGCGCCCAGTTCGTGCGCGCCGCCGGCACCCAGGCGCAGCTGATGGCCAAAGAGGGCGATTACGCCACCATCAAGATGCCTTCCGGCGAGATCCGCAAAGTGCTTAAGGGCTGCCTGGCCACCATCGGCCAGGTCGGCAACATCGAACACAATACCATCACCCTCGGCAAGGCGGGCCGCCAGCGCCACATCGGCGTGAAGCCCACCGTGCGCGGCGGAGCCATGAACGCCTGCGACCATCCGCTCGGCGGCGGCCGCGGCCGTTCCAAGGGCAATAATGTGCCCCGCTCTCCGTGGAACCAGCCCTCGAAGGGCTACAAGACCAGGACCAAATCCAAGATCTGGGGCTGGATGATAGTGGCGGACAGACGCAAGTCGACGAACGCTTAATCGGAGGAATATAAATGAGCAGATCATCTAAAAAAGGCCCTTTCGTAGACCAGAAACTTCTGGCCAAAGTACAGGCTGCCGTGCAGTCCGGCGACAAGCGCCAGATAAAGACCTGGGCGCGCGCCTGCACCATCACCCCCGAATTCGTCGGTCAGACGCTTATGGTCCACAACGGCCGCAAGTTCCTGCCGGTGTACGTGACGGAGCGCATGGTCGGCCACAAGCTGGGCGAGTTCTCTTTCCCCCGGCTGTTCAAGGGCCACGGCCAGTCGCATACCAAGGAAGCGACAGCGCTGACCTAGAAGTAAATTCCGGGAGCCGGGGTTCCCGTTAAGGGAACCCGGGTTCTCACAGATAAAACGAAACGGAGAAATTTATGGAAGCTAAATGTCATCTCAGATACCAGCGCTTCGGCCGCCGCAAGGTGGCCCAGCTGCTCGACGCGGTAAGGGGAAAATCCCTTTACGAGGCGCATTACATACTGGAGAGCCTTCCCAGGATTGCCACCGACATCGTGGACAAAGCCATTAAGTCCGCCGGCGCCAATCTCTCGGTGAAGCTCGGCCGCAAGCTCGACCTGAAGACCATCTGGGTCACCCAGGCCAGCGCCGATCAGGGCCCGATGAAGATGCTTAAGCGCGTGCAGCCCGGCCCCCAGGGCCGCGCCATGCCGTTCAAGCGCAAGATGTGCCACATCAATGTGGTCGTGTCGGATACCAAGGAGCGGAAATAATATGGGTCAGAAAATACATCCCCGCGGTTTAAGGCTTGGCTACATTCAGGACTGGCAGTCCCGCTGGTTCTCCCCCAAGAAGATGCCGGAACTCATCCGGGAAGATTTCGAGATCAGGAACATGGTCTCCGACAGGTTCCAGCTCGCATCCGTGAGCTGGGTGGACATCGAGCGCGCCGGCGCCTACCTTAAAGTAACCATTCACACCGCCCGCCCCGGCGTGGTGATCGGCCGCAAAGGCGCCGACATCGAGAACCTCAAGAAAGACGTGGAGCGCCTCACCAAGCGCAAGGTTTTCATTAACGTTTCCGAGATCAAGATCCCCGAGCTCGATCCCCGGCTGGTCGGCCAGTCGGTGGCGCAGCAGCTCGAGAAGCGCATCTCCTTTAAGCGCGCCATCAAGCGCGCCATGGAGCGCACCATGGGCTCCGGCGCCCTGGGCATTAAGGTCATGGCCTCCGGCCGCCTCGGCGGCGCCGAGATCGCCCGCCGCGAGTGGTACCGCAAAGGCCGCGTGCCCCTGCAGACGATATCGGCCGACATCGATTACGGCTTAACCGAAGCCAATACCAGCATGGGCAAGATCGGCATAAAGGTGTGGATCTTCAAGAAACTCTTCTTCGCGAAGACTCCCCGCGAGCTGCGCGAGCAGCTGCTGAAGATGGAAGCCGAGAACCCCACTGAAATACCGGTGATGGACGAATCCGCGGCCGCCCGCAGGAACACGAACCCATCCGCTTAAGACCTTTTTAAGGAGCAATAACTATGTTGATGCCTAAGAGAGTAAAATACCGCAAAACGCATTCCGCCCCCCGTATTAAGGGTGTCGCGAAGCGCGGCTTTACGCTGGCTTTCGGAGAGTTCGGCCTGAAGGCCATGGAGCCCCGCTGGATAACCGCGCGCCAGATAGAAGCCTGCCGCGTGTGCATCGTGCGCTACCTGCGCAAGAAAGGCAAGATCTGGATCCGCATATTCCCGGACAAGGCCGTTACCAAGCACCCCGCCGAAACCCGCATGGGTAAGGGTAAAGGCGCGCCGGACCATTGGGTAGCCGTCGTGCGGCCCGGCCGCATCCTGTTCGAGGTCGAAGGCCTCGACGTCGCCACCGCGAAAGAAGCTTTTATCCGCGCCGGCCACAAACTGCCGATAAAGACCCGGTTCATCAGCCGCGAAGAGAATTAACAAGGAGAGCAGCCCCTTATGAAAAGAAAAGACAAGGAAACCTTGATGCACATGGGCGACGCCGAACTGAAGGCGCAGGCCGCGGACCTCAAGAAACACATTTTCCAGCTTAAGTTCAAACGCACCACCGCGCCGGTAGAGAACCCGCTCGTGCTGCGCACCGCCCGCCGCAAAATAGCCATGATCAACACCTGGCTCAGGCAGCGCGAGCTGGCGAAATCCAAGACCGCCGAGGTTAAAAAATAATGACCGAAAATACCGAAAGCAGAACTAACCGGAAAGTTTTACGCGGCGTCGTCGTCTCGGACAAGATGTCCAAGACCCGCGTGATCAGCGTGGACCACGTTATCAGCCACGCTGTCTACTCGAAGACCCTCCGGCGCAATCGCAAGTTCTACGCGCACGACGAGGCCAATGAATCCAAGAGCGGCGACCTGGTGGAAATAGTCAGCACCCGCCCCCTGTCAGCGCTGAAGCGCTGGCGGATCAGCCGCATAGTAGAGAAGGCCGCCAGGTAACCAGGCCCGACAGGCCGTCGGAGGCGCATAGCGCCTGTTACGGCACAAACATAGTTTAGTAACGGAGAAACGATAATGATACAGTTGAGAACAATGCTTAATGTGGCCGACAATTCAGGCGCCCGCAAGCTCATGTGCTTCCACGTGATGGGCGGCAGCTACCGCCGCTACGCGTTCCTGGGGGACATAGTGGTGTGCTCCGTAAAGGACGCCATCCCGCACGGCGCCATTAAGAAGGGCGAAGTGGTAAAAGCCGTGGTCGTGCGCGTCAGGAAGGAAGTGCGCCGCCCGGACGGTTCCTATGTGCGCTTCGACGACAACGCCGTCTGCGTGATAGACGAGAACGGCGATCCCAAAGGGACCCGTGTGTTCGGCCCGGTTGCCCGCGAGCTGCGCGGCAAGAACTACCTTAAGCTGGTCTCGCTGGCCCCGGAAGTAATTTAATAAGGCGGAACAATATGCTGAAACTTAAGAAAAAAGATACCGTAATAGTGCTGACCGGCAAGGACAAGGGCAAGAAAGGTGAAATTAAAGAGATCATGCCCGTAGAGCGCAAGGTGGTAGTGATGGGGATCAACATCGTCTCCAAGCACAAGAAGACCACCAAGGAAAAGCCCGGCGGCATCCACAAAGTGGAAGCCCCCATGAGCATTTCCAACGTGCAGCTGGTCTGCCCCAAGTGCAACAAGCCGGCCCGCGTGAAGATTTCCATACAGGGCGGCGAAAAGCTGCGCGCCTGCAAGAAATGCGGCGAAGCGATAGTCTAAAGAGGTAATTTAAATGGCGAAGGAAACCCCCAAAGATCAGAAAAAAGAGCGCGCTCCTAAAGAACACAAGGAGCACGCTTCCAAGGAACAGCAGAAGGCCAAGAATAAAGAGGCCAACCAGAAGTTCCACGCGACCGAGGCGCCCAAAGGCGCGGTCGCTCCCCTGCCGAAAGGCTATACGCCGCGCATGCGCGAACTGTACACCAACACGGTGCGCCCCGCGCTCATGAAGGACTTCGATCTTTCTTCCCCGATGGCCGCCCCCAAGATAACCAAGATCGTTATCAATATAGGCGTCAGCGAGGCCAAGGAAAATATCCAGGCGCTGGACCTGGCGAAAGAAGACCTGACCATGATAGCCGGGCAGACCCCGCAGGTCCGCCGCGCCAAGAAGTCCATTTCCAACTTCAAGCTGCGCGAAGGCATGCCCATAGCCGTGCGCGTCACGCTGCGCGGCATCCGCATGTACGAGTTCTTCGACCGCTTCGTTACCCTGTCCGTGCCCCGCATCCGCGACTTCCAGGGCGTAGACCCCAGGTACTTCGACGGGAGGGGTAACCTCAACATCGGCCTGAAAGAGCACCACATCTTCCCCGAAGTCAACATGGAAAAGTCACCCAAGGCGCGCGGCATGAACATTACGTTCGTGACCACGGCCGCCAACGACGCGGAAGGCAAAGCCCTGCTCGAGCACATGGGCATGCCCTTTAAGAAGCCCGAAGTGAAGAAAGTACAGGCCAAGCCGTAAGCGGCCCGGCCGAGAAAGCGATTTACATAAACTAGGAGAAAGACATGGCTACATATGCTTGGATGGCGAAGATGCGCAAACCCCAGAAGTTCTCTACGCGCTTCCGCAACCGCTGTCAGATCTGCGGCAGGCCGCGCGGTTACTACCGCGACTTCGGACTCTGCAGGATCTGCCTGCGCAAGATGGCTCACGAGGGCCTGATCCCCGGACTCAAGAAGTCCAGCTGGTAACGCTTAGAAAGTTTTTAAGGAGAATAGAATGGACCCTATAGCTAACATGCTGTGCGCGATAAAGAACGCCACGACCAAGAAAAAAGAACGCGTGGACGTGCCCTTCTCCGGAATAAAGGCCGGGCTGGTGAAACTCCTCAAGGAAGAGGGCTTCGTTTCCAATTTCAAGGTGCTTGATCCCAAGCTGGACAAGACCATTGACCGCAGGGGCGTGATCCGGATTACGCTGAAGTACACGCTGGACAAACAGCCCGTGATAAACGGCATACGCCGCGTCTCAAAGCCGGGCCTGCGTATTTACAGACCCCACGACGAGATGCCCCGCGTCCGCGCCGCTTTCGGCGTGAGCATTATCTCCACTTCCAAGGGGCTGCTGACCGACGCCGAGGCCAAGAAGCAGAAACTCGGCGGCGAAGTGCTCTGCCAGGTGTGGTAAGAGCGGCGGAATCCCGAAGGCTAGACTAGAAACTTTTAAGAGGTAAAACTATGAGCAGAATTGGAAAAAAACCGGTTGCGCTTCCGGACAAGGTGAAAGCCAGGATCGACGGCAGGAAAGTACTGGTGGAAGGCCCCCTGGGCAAACTCTCCTACTCCCTTCCCGACGGCATCAACGCCGAAGTGGCCGGCACGAACGTGAACGTCAGCGTGGCGCAGGGCGCCATGGACAAGGGCGCGCTGTTCGGCACCGCCCGGGCCCGCATCAACAACATGGTAAGCGGCGTCACCAAGGAATTTGAGAAAGTGCTCGAGATCAGCGGCGTAGGTTTTAAGGGCGCCGTGGAAGGCAACCGCGTTACCATGCAGCTGGGCTTCTCTCACCCCGTGATAGTCGATATCCCGGCCGGCATTAAGATGTCTTTCGACCCCAAGCAGGTCGTTCTCACCATCAAGGGTATAGACCGGGAAGCCGTAGGCAACCTGGCGGCCCAGATAAAGAGGATCAAGAAGCCCGAGCCCTACAAAGGCACCGGCATAAAGTACCAGGGCGAGCATATCATCCGCAAGGCCGGCAAGACCGCGGCGGGTGCGGGCGCCAGCGCGGGCGGCGGCGCAGCCAAGAAATAACGCTGCGAAGCACAATAACAAGGGAAACAGGAAAACAGGACCATTATGATAAGCAAACAGGAACGCTACGAATTCCGCAAGATCCGCACCAGGAACAGCCTCTTCGAGCACGGCATCAAGATGCCGCGCCTGAGCGTGTACCGCGGCGCCAAGCACATCTACGCCCAGGTCGTCGACGACCTGAAGGGCGTCACCCTGGCCGCGGCTTCCAGCCTCGACAAGGAACTGAAGGGCAAACTGAAGTCCGGCAAGAACCTTGAGTCCTCCAAGGCCGTCGGAACGCTGTTGGCCAAGCGCGCCGTCGCCAAGGGCGTGAAAGCGGTCTGTTTCGACCGCGGCGGCAGGATATACCACGGCCGCATAAAGGCCCTGGCGGACGCGGCTCGCGAAGCCGGCCTCAAATTCTAAGGGAGAAGCCAAACATGCTCAGAAACCAGAAACAACTTAAGACCAGCAAGGAACTCAACGCCCAGGGCGGCCTGAAGCCCCGCGGCGAAGCCATGGAACTCGACCTGACCGACGCCAAGGAAGAAAAAGTAGTCACCGTCGTGGTCAACCGCGTTACCAAGGTGGTCAAGGGCGGCAAGCGCTTCTCCTTCAACGCGCTCGTAGTGGTAGGCGACAACAACGGCAAGGTCGGCGTGGGCCTCGGTAAATCCAACGAGGTGCAGTCGGCCATCCAGAAGGGTACCGCCGGCGCCCGCAAGGAAATGTTCCAGTTTCCGCTCGAGAACCACACGATCCCGCACGAAATAGAAGGCCATTTCGGCGCCGGCAAGGTGTGGATGAAGCCCGCGGTGGACGGTACCGGCCTGATAGCCGGCGGCGGCGTGCGCGCCGTGCTGGAAGCCAGCGGCGTCAAGAACATCCTGACCAAAAACCTCGGCACCCGCAACGCCTTTAATACGGTTTACGCCACGCTCGACGCGCTCAAGCGTCTCAAGAGCAAAGAAGAAGTAATGAGGATCCGCGGCCACGAATAGGGCGCGGCCCGGAGTATAACGATCCAAGCTAACAGGAGAGAAACACTATGGTCGGAATGAACAATCTTAAACCCAAGTACGGTTCTGTGCACAAGCGCAAGCGCCTCGGCACCGGCCAGGGATCGGGTCACGGCCAGACTTCCACCCGCGGCCAGAAAGGCCAGAACTCCACTTCCGGCGGTACCAAACGCAACGGTTTCGAAGGCGGTCAGACCCCGCTGCTGCGCCGCATCCCCAAGAGCGGTTTCAGCAATACCCAGTTCCGGCAGAACTACGAGTGGGTCAACCTCTCCTCCCTCGAAAAGAATTTTGCCGCCGGCGCCAGCGTTACCCCGGCGGACATGCTCAAGCGCAGGCTGATCAAGCACGACACGCTGGTGAAGGTCCTCGGCAACGGGGAAGTCACCAAGGCGCTCAACGTCACCGCCCACTCCTTCTCCAAAGGCGCGGCCGAAAAAATAACCAAGGCCGGCGGCAAGACCACCCTGCTGGTCGGGGCCAAGGCCGCCAAACAGGCCCTGGTAGACGCCGAGAACGCGGCCAAGAAAAAAGCCAAAACGGATAAAAAATAATGCAACAGATTACCGATATCTTCAAGATCCAGGATCTTAAGAGACGGATATTCTTCGTCCTCGGGGCGCTGGCGGTCTACCGCCTGGGCGCCACTATCCCGATACCGGGCATCAACACCGCGGCGCTGCAGGCCATCTTCGAGGCCCAGAAAGGCTCGCTGCTGGGCTTCCTGGATATCTTCTCCGGAGGCGCGCTTAGCAACTTCTCCATCTTCTCGATGGGTGTGATGCCCTATATCAACGCTTCCATCATCATGAGCCTGGTGCAGGGCGCCCACGTGTTCCCCATGCTGGACCGCCTGCAGAAAGAAGGTGAATCCGGCCGCAAGAAGATCACGCAGTTTACCCGCTTCTTCACGCTGTTCCTGGCGGCTTTCCAGTCGCTGGGGCTCACCATCGCGATGACCAAGATGAACGCGGGCGGCGGACCCTCCATCGTCACCAACCCGACCTTCGGGTTCTACTTCGTGACCGTGGTCACGCTGGTCACCGGCACCATCTTTGTGATGTGGCTGGGCGAACAGATAACCGAACGCGGCATCGGCAACGGCATCTCACTTATCATATTCGCCGGTATAGTTTCAGGTCTGCCCGCCGCAGTATTGAACATGACGCGGCTGATACAGATAGACGAAGTAAGCCTGATCTCCGGCATGCTGATACTTGCCATGGTCGTCGCCATCGTCGCCTTTGTGATCTGGGTGGAGACCGCCCAGCGCAAGATCCCGGTGCAGTACGCGCAGCGCATGGTGGGCCGTAAGATGTACGGCGGCGCTTCCACGTTCCTGCCGCTGAAGGTGGACCAGTCCGGCGTTATCGCCGTTATCTTCGCGGTCTCCCTGATGAGCGTGCCCTACACCATAGGGTCGTTCAATCCCGGCGCCCCCTGGGCCCAGAAGCTGATGAGCCTGATGAACCATTCGAGCGTTATGTACCAGCTGTTCTACGTGGCGCTTATCATCTTCTTCTGCTATTTCTACAATTCGGTCAGCATCAACCCGAAGGACCTGGCCGAGAACATGAAGAAGTGGGGCGGGTTCATCCCCGGCATACGCCCGGGCGAGCCAACGGCCTCCCATATCGAGTGGGTCTTGAACAGGATAACGCTCGGCGGCGCGCTGTTCGTGTCGCTGATAGCGGTGCTGCCGGACTACCTGCGCGCCAAATTCAACGTCCCTTTCTACTTCGGCGGCACGTCGCTGCTGATCGTCGTAGGTGTCGCTCTTGATACCATCGCGCAGACCGAGGCCCACCTGGTGATGCGCAACTACGAGGGCTTCTACAAGAACTCAAGAATCAAGGGCCGCTGGTTCAACGTCGGGAGTTAAGCGGATCATGAATATAATTTTACTGGGGTATCCTGGTTCCGGAAAAGGGACCCAGGCAAAGGTTCTTTCTCAAAAACTGGGGATGTTCCACGTCTCCACCGGGGACATCTTCCGGGAAGAGCTGGCGAAAAAATCGCCTCTCGGGGCTGAAGTGGCTTCCTACATGACGGCCGGCCGGCTGGTGCCGGATAAACTGGTGCTGGAAGTGCTCAAGGCCCGGCTCAGCGTCGAGACCCGCGGGCTCCTGTTCGACGGGTTCCCCAGGACCGTGGAACAGGCCGAAGGACTCGACAACTGGTTCGAGTCGCGCGGCCAGGCCATAGACGCCGTGATCTTTATTAACGTGCCCGAAGCGGAAGTGGCCAGGCGCCTGGGCGCGCGGCGCACCTGTTCCGGCTGCGGCAAGATCTACAACGTGGTGACCAGCCCGCCCGCCAAAGAAGGCGTCTGCGACGTCTGCGCCAAGCCTCTGCTGACGCGCGAGGACGACAAGGCCGAGGTCATTGCGCGGCGCATACAGGTTTACAAGGACCAGACGGAACCGCTGCTGTCCTACTACCGGTCTTCGGGCATATTCCACGAGGCGGACGGCTCCCTGGCGCCGGAGGCCGTGGCCGCGAAGATCGCCGCGATGTTCGCCGGGAAAGCCTGAGCCGTGATAGAGATAAAGACCCCGGCGGAGATCGTCAGCATCCGCAAAGCGTCCCGCGTGGTGGCAGAAGTTCTTTTACAACTGAAGTCGCGAGTGAAGCCCGGCGTGTCCACATTGGACCTTGACCGGTTCGCCGAAAAAAGCGTGCGTGACCTCGGGGCCGTGCCGGCTTTCCTCGGGTACCGCGGTTACCCGGCCACGCTCTGCGTTTCCATAAACGAAGAGATCGTGCACGGCATTCCCAGCCCTAAACGTTTTGTGAAGGAAGGCGACATCGTCAGCCTAGACCTGGGCGCGGTCTGCGACGGTTTTTACGGAGACGCGGCGCTGACGGTGGCCGCGGGCGAGATCTCCGGCGGGGCAAAGCGCCTGATGGACGTGACGCGCCGCTCGCTGGAAGAAGCTCTTTTAAAAGTCAGGGCCGGGGCCAGGCTCGGCGAAGTGTCCCACGCCGTTGAGAGCTACGCGGAGGAGAACGGCATGTCGGTGGTGCGCGAGTTTACCGGCCACGGCATAGGGCGGCGGCTGCACGAGGAGCCTTCGATCCCTAATTTCGGAAGGCCCGGTTCGGGCCCGGTCCTGAAGGCCGGCATGACGCTGGCCATAGAGCCGATGCTGTGCCTGGGCCGCGCCGAAGTAATCGTAAAGAACGACGGGTGGACGGCGGTTTCCGCGGACGGCAGCCTGGCGGCCCACTACGAACATACGGTGGCCGTTACCGAGGGCGGTTGCGAGATCTTAAGCATTGTCGGTAACGGTTGAGGCCGAATTTTGTATAATATATAAATATGTCAGAAAACAGTGAAAAAATAGAGATAGAGGGCATAGTGAAAGAGTCCCTCCCCAACGCCACTTTTAAGGTTGAAATAGCCCCGGGCAAAACGATACTCGGCATCATTTCCGGCAAGATGCGCATACACCACATAAAGATCCTCCCGGGCGACAAGGTGAAGATGGAACTTTCGCCTTACGATCTCAGCAAGGGCCGCATAGTGTACAGGGAAAAATAAGGCCGCTCGGCGGCGGCGCTGCGACGGCATAACCATAGTTTAGAGGTGCTTCAATGAAAGTAAGAGCGAGCGTTAAAAAAATTTGCGTGAAGTGCGTGATAGTCAAGCGCAAGGGCGTGGTCCGCGTTATCTGCACAGACCCCCGCCACAAGCAGCGGCAGGGATAAGGTCCGGCACGCCGGAGCTACCGATTATAGGACGTTAAGAGGAGAATGTATGGCACGTATAGCAGGTGTGGATTTACCCAGAGATAAAAAGATAAGCATAGCGCTTTCCTATGTTTTCGGCATAGGGCGCCCGATGGCCAAGAAGATCCTTGAAAGCCTCAAGGCCCAGGTGGACCCCGATACCAGGGTGAAAGACCTGACCGAGGACCAGGTGGGTCTGCTGAACACTTTCATAACCAAGGAATACAAGGTTGAGGGCGAGCTCCGCCGCGAGATCACCGCCAACCTGAAGCGCTACGTCGAGATCAACAGCTACCGCGGTTACAGGCACCGCAGGAACCTGCCCGTGCGCGGTCAGCGCACCCGCACCAACGGCCGGACCCGCAGAGGCCGCAGACGGACGGTGGGTGCATCCAAGGCGGCGGCGGCGCCGGCTAAGGCCTAGCGGCGAACCTCCCGCGAAAGCGGGGGAAAAACTACGGAGGATGATTTAAAACTATGGCAGACGAAAATAAAAACCAGCAGCCCCAGGACGGGGCGAAGAAGCCCGACCAGAAAGCCGCGCCCCGGCGCCGCTTCCGCACAGTGGCGTTCGCCCGCGTGTACGTGAACTGCTCGTTCAACAACACGATAGTCACCTTTACCGACGAGAAGGGCGGCGTTATCGCCTGGTCCACTTCCGGCGGCAACGGCTTCCGCGGCACCAAGAAGGGCACCCCCTTCGCGGCGCAGATAACCGCGGCCAAGGCCGCGGCTAAAGCCGCCGATTACGGCGTGAAGCAGGCCATGGTGCTGGTGAGCGGGCCCGGGCCCGGCCGCGAGACCGCCATCCGCGCGGTGGCGCAGAGCGGCATACACGTGGTGTCCATTAAGGACATCACCCCGATCCCCCACAACGGCTGCAGGCCCCCTAAAGCCCGCCGCGTGTAACAGCGAGAAAACCCAAGGAGACTTTACCAATGTCGAGATATACCGGACCCAGCTGCAAGAAATGCAAAAAAGTCAGCCAGAAGCTGTTCCTTAAGGGAACCAAGTGCCACACGAACTGCCTCGTGGACCGCGCGCAGAAAGCCGAAAAAGAAAAGCGCTTCGGCGGCGGCAAGCGGCCGAACAAGATGTCCGACTACGGCAAACATCTGCGCGAGAAGCAGATAGCCCGCCTCAGCGCCCAGGTGACCGAGGCCCAGTTCAAGCGTTTCTTCGTGAAGGCCTCCAAGGACAAGGGGCAGACCGGCGTCGCGCTGCTGCGCTTCCTGGAAGTGCGCCTCGATAACATCGTGCGCCGCCTGGGTTTCGCCGTGTCGCTGAAGGCCGCCCGCCAGCTGGTCAACCACGGGCACATCAACGTGAACGGCCGCTGCCTCTCGATCCCGTCCGCCATGCTCAAGCCCGGCGACGAAGTTTCGATCAACGCGGGGACCGCCGAGACCGCGCTGGTGAAGCAGGGGCTCGAGCACGCCGAGAAGGCCTCCTACCGCCCCAGCTTCCTGTCGTGGGACGCCGGCGCCAAGAAGGGCAAGCTCGTGCGCTGGCCCGACCGCGCGGAGTCGAGTATTTCCGCCGACGAGCAGCTCATCGTCGAATTCTATTCCAAATAAAAGAGGTTCTTAATGGCAACTTTCTCAAAACAGCTGGTTATTCCCGAAGCGCTTAACGTAGAAGACAAGTCGAAGACGGAAAATTACGCGAAGTTCACCGCCGAGCCCTATGAAAAGGGCTACGGCCACACGATAGGCAACTCGCTGCGGCGCATACTGCTGTCGAGCCTCGAGGGCGCGGCCGTGGTGGCCGTGCGCATCAAGGGCGCCAGGCATGAATACGCCGCCATCAACGGCGTGCAGGAAGACGTGGTCAACATCGTCCTGAACCTGAAGAAGCTGCGCGTGCGCCTCAAGGGCGAAGGCCCCGAGACCGTGATGATCTCCCTGAAGGGCAAGAAAGAGGTCAAGGCCTCCGACATCCAGGAGAACGCCAACGTCGAAATAATCAATAAGGACCTGGTGCTCGCCCACGTCGAGTCCGGCGCCGAGTTCGAAGTGGAGCTCGAGATCGCCCGCGGTTCGGGTTATCTTACCTCCGAAGAGATCCGCTCCCGCATGAACCTGCCGATGGATTTCATCCCGATGGACGCGATCTTCTCCCCTATCCAGAAAGTGCACTACACCGTGGAGAACGCCCGCGTGGGCCAGCGCACCGACTACGATAAACTCGTGCTCGAGGTCTGGACCGACGGGACCGTGACCCCCTCCGACGCCGTGAGCAGCACCGCCGCGCTCCTGCGCCGCTCGATCAT
The DNA here is from genome assembly GCA_001799795.1 of Elusimicrobia bacterium GWC2_61_19. Taxonomy (GTDB): domain Bacteria; phylum Elusimicrobiota; class Elusimicrobia; order Elusimicrobiales; family UBA9959; genus UBA9959. The sequence continues at coordinate 35,204 of MGUD01000009.1, read as the reverse complement.
GCCCTTCCTGCCGGCCGAGGAAGCCGCCAAAGAGCCCGCCAAGGCCGAAGTCGCCAAGAAAGAAGCCGGCGGCGAAATGACCGGTAAGCTGGAGCAGGGCGTGGAAATGATAGAGCTGTCCTCGCGCGCTTCCAACTGCCTCAAGGTGGCCGGTATCCGCACGATAGGCGAACTGGTCCGCAAGTCCGAAGACGACCTGCTGGCCGTGAAGAATTTCGGGCAGAAATCTCTCGACGAGATCAAGGAAAAGCTTAAAGAGATGGGCCTTGACCTCGGCATGAAGATAGACTGATCCCCGTTTAAGGACCTATATGATAAATAATCTGGGCGCAAGGAAACTTTCAAGGACCGGGTCTCACCGCCGGGCCATGTTCTCCAATATGGCCACGAGCCTCCTGATGCACGAGAAGGTGGAGACGACTCTGCCTAAGGCCAAGGAACTCAAGCGCGTGGTGGAGCGCGTGATAGCCGACGCCAAGAACGGCCGGCACATAGAAGTGCGCCGCGTCATCAAGGACAAGGTCGTGTATCACAAGGTTTTCGACGTGATAGCCCCGCGCTATAAAGAGCGCCCCGGCGGCTTTACGCGTATCCTCAAGCTGGGCGCCCGCAGGGGCGACGCCACGGAAACGGCGCTGGTAAAACTGGTTTAATAGGACTCCATGGGAATGTTCGACTACTTTTTCAGCCTGTTCTCAAACGATATCGGTATAGACCTCGGCACCGCGAATACTCTTGTCTACGTTAAGGGCAAGGGTATCGTGCTGCGCGAGCCTTCGGTGGTGGCTATCGACAAGAACAGGCGTAAGGTACTGGCGGTGGGCGCGGAAGCCAAGCTGATGCTGGGTCGCACCCCGTCGAACATCGTGGCCGTGCGCCCGCTCAGGAACGGCGTGATAGCGGATTTCGAAGTTACGCAGGAAATGATAAAGTACTTTATCCGCAAAGTGCATAACAGGCGCAGCCTGCTGCACCCCCGCATAGTTATAGGCATCCCGTCAGGCATAACCGAAGTCGAGAAGCGCGCGGTGCAGGAATCGGCCGAACAGGCCGGCGCGCGCGAAGTGGCGCTCATAGAGGAGCCGATGGCGGCCGCCATCGGTTCGGACCTGCCGGTTTCGGAACCGCATGCCAGCATGATCTGCGACATAGGCGGCGGCACCACCGAGGTGGCGGTCATCTCCCTGGGCGGCATGGTCGTGGCGAAGTCCCTCGACGTGGCCGGCGACGAGATGGACGACTGCATAGTGCAGTATTTCCGGCGCAAGCACAATTTAGTTATCGGCGAAACTACCGCTGAAGAGGTAAAGATACAGATCGGATCGGTTTTCCCTTTAAAAGAAGAAAAGACGATAGAGGTTAAGGGCAGAGACCAGGCCAAGGGGCTGCCCAAGACGATTCTTGTGACTTCTGAAGAGATAAGACAGGCCCTGATGGAGCCTGTCCAGCTGATAGTGGACGTGATAAAGCAGGTGCTGGAAGAGACGCCCCCTGAACTTTCCTCGGACCTTGTGGACCGCGGGATGGTGCTGGCGGGCGGGGGATCGCTGTTGCGCGGTTTCCCCGAGCTCATCCGGCAGGAAACAGAATTGCCCGTCCACAGGGCTGCCGATCCTCTTAGCTGTGTCGCCTTGGGCTGCGGTAAGTATCTTGAAGAGCTGGACAAGATCCAGCAGAGGCCCGAATTCCTGAAGTCGTACCGCAGCTGAGCCCCCGTTTAGAGGGGGAGCTGGGTTTCAGGCGGGTCCCTTACCGGGGATTGCGATGAGCAGAGAAAAGGACGCAGCTAATTACGCTATAGTTTTTTTTATAGCCGTTTCGGTACTCCTTCTTATTTTTCCCGCATCCAAACTTGCCAACACCGCGCGGATAGCCGCGAGCTACAGCCTTTACCCCTCCATGCATTACGGGGCCAAGTACGGCTATTTTATCCGCAACGTCCCGGCTAACTTCGTGGCGCTCCTGGAAACAGACCAGGAGAACCGCGCCCTCAAGGACAAGCTCCGCGGGCTCGAAGTGAAGCTGCAGAACGCCTCCCCCCTGGTCTCCGAGAACGAGCGCCTCACCCGCGAGATGCGGCTGTCCCGCGGCCTGCCCTGGGCCGGTTCCTGGGCCAGGATAGTCAACAAGACCCCGGCCGACTGGTACGGCTCCTTCTTTATCGACAAAGGCGCCGAAGCCGGCATCTCCGTCAACGACACCGTGCTCGGCATGGAGGAAGGGCGCGCGGGCCTCGCCGGCCGCGTGTTCGAGGTCTACCCCAAATTTTCCAAGGTGCTGCTGCTGACCAACAGCGCCGCGTCCGCCGTGTGCTCGATAGCTCCCGCCGGGCTCGAGGCCCTGGTGGAGGGCAAAGGGACATGGCTGCTGCGGATGAACTACGTGCCCGAGGAATCCGCGCTGGCCGAGGGCGTAGAGCTCGTCACCTCGCCCGGCGGCCTGCTGTTCCCGCCCGGCATAGCCGTAGGCAAGGTGGCCAAGGTCTACCCGCGGGAGTCCTTCATGAATTTCATAACGGCCGACGTGACCCCGGCGGTCAACGTCAATACCCTCAAGGAAGTCTTCGTGGTGAAGCGCAATATCCAGACGGACCTGACCGGCCAGGCGGAGAGGAAATGACGATCATAATGGAAGTCCTCGTCTACCTGGCGACCGGCAGCCTCTACTGGTGGTGGACGCAGAACCTGACCTTCTTCGGGCTGGCCCCGAACCTCCTATTCGCGGCGGCGCTCTGCGCGGCCATCCTGGCGGGCCCCGTAAAAGGCATCGCCTGGGGCTTCTTCCTCGGACTTTACGCCGACATGCTGGGCTCGAGCCTGTTCGGCGGCTACGCGCTCACGTATTCGCTGCTGGCTTACGCGGTGTACGTGATGAAGCGGCACTTCGACATGGCCAGTCCCTTCTCCCAGCTGGTGGCGGCGCTGGCGCTGTCGTGGGTGTGCATGTTCTTTTACCAGGGCCTCAGCCTGGCCTTCGCCCGGATCAACCCGCTCGGGCTTAAGATCTTCCTGGCGGAACCTTTCCTCAACGCCCTGGCGGTGCCGGTGGTGTTCCAGGTGTTCTACCTGCTGAAACGGCGGTCCGGCGTAATATGATAGACCGGCAGATACCGCAGGAACGGCTTGAACTGGTCTGGGTGCTGGGCTACTGCGCGGCACTGCTGTTCCTGTTCCGGCTGGTCAACCTGCAGGTGCTCGGAGCCGCCCATTACCGCGAGATAGCGGAGAGGAACCGCACGCAGGTCATAGCCCAGGCCGCTCCGCGCGGCCGTATTTTCTCCTCGGACGAGGTGGCGCTGGCCACCAGCAGACCTTCTTTCAGTCTCATTTATTTCCCCGGCGGGGCGAAGACCAACGCCGAGATAGAACGCCTGGCGCGGGCCCTGGCGCGCCCGCTCGGCGTGGAATACGAGGAACTGCGCAACAGGATCTTCCGCGCGGCCTCCCGCGAAAAACCCGTGCGCCTGGCGGAAAATCTGCCGCAGCGGATCATGCTGGCGCTCTCCGAACTGAAGGCGGTCTACCCCGGCATAGACATAATCGTCGAAGCGCGGCGCTATTACCCTTTCGGCCCCTATCTCAGCCATCTCATGGGCTACATCGGCAAGATGGACGCGAAGGACTGGGCGTCCCGCTCCAGGGATAAGAACTATTCCATGGACTCGCGCCTGGGCAAGGCCGGGCTCGAGAAGATGTACGAGAAGGAACTGCGGGGCAAGGACGGCGGCATTTACCTCGAGGTGGATTCGCGCGGCAAACTGAACCGCGTGCTGGAGAGCCGTAAGTGGGTGCCCGGCGCGGATATTTTCCTCACGATCAACTCCAAGGCGCAGGCCGCCGCGGAAGAAGGGCTCGTCAAGTCCATAAGCGGCAAAGGCGCCGTGCTGGCGCTCGACCCGCGCAGCGGGGCGGTCATCGCCTTCGCCTCGGCGCCGGACTACGATCCCAACATGTTCGTCCTGTCCGGCTCCGAGAAAGAAGGCCTGCCCGCCGGCAAGATCCTGCCCGAGTTCAACGTGGCGCTGCAGGGCAGCTACCCGCCCGGTTCGATCTTCAAGATAATCACCGCCGCCGCCGTGCTCGAGTCGGGGCGCGTGGGCGTGGACGAGAAATTCCTCTGCCCCGGCTACTACGACGCCGGCAGCCGCGTTTTCAAGTGCTGGAACAAGAAAGGCCACGGCGCGGTGTCCTTTATCGACGGGCTGGCCAACTCCTGCGACGTGTATTTTTATTATACGGGGCAGAGGGCCGGCGCGCTGACCATAGAAAAATACGCCAGAGCGTTCCGCCTGGGCAAACCCTCCGGTATCGCGCTGCCGGACGAGAGGAGCGGCAACGTTTTCGGGCCCAGCGCGCGCGCCGCGAAGAAAAGCTACTGGTTCATAGGCGACACGCTTAACCTGGCGATAGGCCAGGGAGAAACCCTGATGACGCCGATGCAGGCGGCCGGCATGATAGCGGCCGTGGCCAACGGCGGCGCTTTCCACCGGCCCTACTACGTGGACCGGATAGTTAAGAGCGACGGGCAGCTGTTCTACAAGGGCGAGCCGGAAACGCTCGGCCGCGTGGACCTGAAGCCGTCCACCTGGGCGCTGATACGCGAAGGCCTCCACAGCGTGGTCCTCGAGGGTACCGGCCAGATGGCCAGGATAACAGGCGCCGAAATGTACGGTAAAACGGGCACGGCCCAGAATCCGCAGGGCAAGGACCACGCGTGGTTCGTGGCCTACGCCACCGTCGGGGACGCGCCCTCCAAAATAGCCGTGGCCGTGCTGGTAGAGCACGGGCTGCACGGCGCCTCGGCCGCCGCCCCCATAGCCAAGGCCGTCATAGAAGCGGCGCTCAGCGAAGATCTTAAAGCGCAGAACAAACGCCCGGAGGCGCCGGCCGACGTGCCCGGGCCCCCGCAGCCCGCCCAGCCAGAACAGGCGGAGGTGGAATTGTGATCTTTACCCCGCAGGCGGGCCTTAAGAAAAGCCGTATGGACTGGGTTCTGTTCCTGTCCGTGCTGGTGCTGCTCGCTATAGGCACGGTGGCGGTTTTTTCCTCCGTGGCCGTGCTGCCCCAGCAGGCCAGGATCATACGCACCCAGCTTATGGCCATCCCCTTCGGCCTTATCGCTTTCTCCATCGCCTGGAGCCTGAACTACCAGGTCTACCAGGACCAGTGGAAGTACGTTTACGGTCTCCTGCTGGTGCTTCTGGCCGGCGTGCTGATCTTCGGCGTGGTGGACAAGGGCGCCCGTTCCTGGTACCGCCTGCCTTTCTTCTCCGTGCAGCCGTCCGAATTCGCCAGGGTGGGCCTGATCCTGGTGCTGGCGAATTTCCTGGACAAGCGCATAGGCAAGATCCGCGAACTGCCGACGGTCATGGGCGCTTTCGCGCTGTGCCTGCCCGTCTTCTTCCTCCTTATAAAACAGCCGGATTTCTCAGCCATCCTCCTCACTTTCCCCGTGGCGCTGGTCATGCTGTTCGCCTCGGGCGCCAGCGTTTTCCACCTGTCCATCATACTGGGCTACGCCTTCATCTCCGCGCTGTTCCCGGTGTTGTGGACCATCATAACGCTGAACCCGGAGCTGCTGGATAACGCCCTGGTGGGGTATTTCTTCCACCTGTCCGATTCCTGGCTGAGCGCGCTTTCCTTCGTGGCCGGCGTCGCCGCCGCCGCCTGGGCGCTGTGGCGCCTTTCCGTGAAGCTTTACGCCAACGTCACCGGCGTCTATTTCGCCGGGGCCGCGCTGGTGCTTATCCTCGGTTTTTTCTCAGGCATGCTGGTCAAGAACCAGATGAAGGACTACCAGCAGAAGCGGCTGGAAGTTTTCCTGTCGCCGGAAAGCGACCCGCGCGGCGCCGGCTACAACCTGCTGCAGGCGCGCATCGCCATAGGGTCCGGCGGGATACTCGGGCGGGGGATATTCTCCGGCACGCAGTCGCGCCTGGGTTTCGTGCCGGAGCGGCACACCGACTTCATCCTGGCCGTAGTGGGCGAGGAAATGGGCTTCTGGGGGATGCTCCTGGTCATGGGGCTTTACGTGCTGATGATGCGCAGGATAATGCAGGGCGCGCGCCTGGCGCGGGACCGGTTCGGTTACCTGACCAACTGCGGCATCTTCGCCATGTTCCTGGTCTATTTCTGCATAAATTTCGGGATGCTGCTGGGGCTGGCCCCGGTGGCCGGGGTGCCGCTGCCGCTGCTTTCTTACGGCGGCTCGAACCTGGTGGCGACGATGGCCGCCCTGGGGATAGCGGAATCCGTCTATGCCCGGCGCTACGCTTTGGTTTAATTATGAACGAAGGACCCAAATCGCGGATAAGGCTGAAATTCGCCAGGCTGGCCCCGGCGAAGGATCTGAGCCACCTCGAGCAGATAAAGACGCTGCGCGGCCGCGCCGCGGCCTGCGGCCTGAAGTGCTGGCCGGCCAAGGCCGGCGGGACGGTCACGCCGCGCATGGCCTTCGGGCCGGCGGTGTCGGTGGGGCATGAAAGCCTGTGCGAATACGCCGATCTTTATCTGGAGGAGTTCGCCCGGGAGGCCGAAGTGCTGGAGAAGCTCAGGCCGCTCGACGACGAACGCTTCCGGTTGCTCTCGGCGCGGCGCATCCCGGTTTTTTTCCCGTCCATAGAGGCGGCCGTCAACGCGGCCGAGTATTTCATGGAGGGGGACTTCCCAGCGGGTTTCGCGCAGGCGGCGGTAGACGCTTTCCTGGCGCTGAAGACCCTGCCGTTCGAAAAGGTGAAGCCCTCCGGCGAGCGCAAGACCCTGGACGCGAGGGAGCCGGTGCTGGCGGCCTCTTTCGACCCGGCCTCGGCGCTGCTGAAGACGACGCTGCGGCTGGCGCCCGGGCGCAACGTGAAGCCGGAGACGGTGGCCGAACTGATGGCCGGCGGGAAGCCGGTTTTTAAACGCATCGTAAGGAAGGAATTGTACTGGTTCGACTCCAGCGGCAAGCTGGAAGTGTTTTAAGGACAAGTTTATTTAAAGTTTAAGGAGAGTTTTAATATGGCAAACGTAAAAATAAAGAAGGAAATTTTCGCGAACACCTCGTTCGAGGAAACGCGCATAGCGATACTGGAGGGGGGGAAACTGGCGGAACTGTTCTGGGAACGCAGAAGCTCCGGCAACATAGTCGGCAACATCTACAAGGCCCAGGTGGAGAACGTGCTGCCGGGCATTTCCAGCGCGTTCATGAACATCGGCCTGGACAAGAACGCTTATATCTACATCTCCGACGTGCTGGGCAACCAGAAGGAGCCGATAGACAAACTGCTCAGGAAAGACCAGGAAGTGATGGTGCAGGTGACCAAGGACGCCATCGGCACCAAGGGCATGAAGGTGACCATGGACGTTTCCCTGCCCGGGCGCTTCCTGGTGCTGACGCCGTTCCAGGAATTCGTGGGCGTGTCCAAGAACATCGAGGACGCCGAAGAGCGCAAGCGGCTCTCCGAGATCATGCGTAAGATCGCCGATACCAAGACGCTGGGCACCAAGGGCTGCATCGTGCGCACCGAGGCCGAAGGGGCCACCGAAGAAGAAATGGAGCGCGAAGTGCAGTACCTGCTCAAGATGTGGGATACCGTGCAGGCCCGCTACGACACCTCCCGGCCGCCCGCTCTGCTGCATAAGGATATGGACATGACCATGCAGGTGGCGCGCGACATCCTCTCCGAGGAGACCACCATCTACATGCTGGACAATAAGGAAGATTTCCACAACGTCCAGGAATTCGCGGCCAAGATCTCCCCGGACCTGAAGGACCGCATCAAGCTGTACGACAGCAAGACGCCCATCTTCAAGGCGTTCAATATCGAGAAGGAAATAGACGAGCTGCGCCGGATAAAAGTGCCGCTCCCCAACGGGGGCAGCATCATTATCCAGGAGGCCGAATCGCTCTGCGCCATAGACGTCAATACCGGCCGCTTTACCGGCTCCAAATCGCAGGAGGAGACCGTGACCGCCACCAACCTGGAGGCCGCGGCGGAAGCCGCCCGGCAGCTCCGGCTGCGCAATATCGGCGGCATCATAGTCATCGACTTCATAGACATGAAGAAGGCCTCCAACCGCCACAAGGTGGTCAACGCCATGGAAGCCGCGGTCAGCCGCGACCGCGCCAAGATCCGCATCCTCCCCATCACCCGCCTCGGGCTGGTGGAAATGACGCGCGAGCGCAAGCGCGAGAGCACCGTCAGCCTGCTCACCGAGGAGTGTCCCGAGTGCCACGGTTCCGGGCGCGTGCTCTCCAGCGAGAGCATCCGCATCAAGATCCAGCGGGAGATCCACAATATCACCATGGGCCGCCCCGGCGGGAACCTGCGCGTGGTGACGCACCCGATCCTGTGCGAAGTGCTCAGGAAAAAACTGGCGATGATCGAGAAGAACGTGCACCGCAGCGTAAAACTGGCGTCGGACCCGCAGCTTACGTGGGAAGACTACAGGATAATACTGGAGTAGCGCTGGGGCGGGCGGAAGGAAGAAGCCGACGGAGCGAAAATTATGCTGAAAAAGATCGCGTTGTGTGTTTTTACTGCCATGCTGTGGGCCGCAACGGCCCAGGCCAGGGTCGACGAGGTGACTTATCTCAGGAACGGGGTCTACGCCGGCAAGATCGGCACTTACAGCCTGAGCGGGACCCTCTATCTGAACGCCTCCGAGGCCGCCAGGCTCATCGGCGGCAAGATCTACTGGTACCCGGTGTCCGGCAAGCTGCTGCTGCAGATCAAGGGCAACAAGGTGGTCTTCTTCATGAAGTCCGACTCGGTGCTTATTAACGACGAGAAACAGGAGTTCCCCAACCCGCTGATAGTGCGCGGCGGCAAGGCCTTCCTGGCGCTGGACTTCTTCGTTTCGAAGCACTTCGCGGACGCTTTCGGCTTCAGGCTGGATTACAACAAAGCTACCGGCGCGCTGGGCGCGCAGCGCGAGGTGAACATCACCTCCGTGAACTTCTTCTCCTACCAGGACAAGACGCGCATCGTCGTCTACATGGAGGAGCCGCTGGAGTGGCAGACCTCCCAGAAAGAGAACAATCTTTTCAACGTGACGGTCATGGGCGGGGTGATAGGCGGCGAAGAAAAACTCAATATCGGCGACGGGACGGTGCGCGGGGTGGACCTGATACAGGAGAATAAAATGGCCCGCGTCGTGGTCAATCCCGACGATAATTTCGGCAGCGTCAATGTCTTCAAGCTCACGGACCCGGACCGGCTGGTAATAGACGTTATGAAGCAGCGCAGCTCCATCCCGCAGTCCATCACGGCCCCGGAAACGGACGCCGCGGCCGTGATCCCGCCGAACGGCGGCGGGTTCGGCGTGGCGGCGGCCAGCGCCGCGGCGGTCACCGCGGCGGGCGGCATGAACATCCCGGATAAAATGACCGTGGAACGCTCCGGCCGCAAGAAGATCGTCATCGACGCCGGGCACGGCGGCAAGGACCCGGGCGGGCGCAAGCTGTTCGGCCTGAAAGAGAAGGACCTGAACCTCGCGGTGGCCAAGGAGCTCTACGACCAGCTCAAGGGCGAGGAACTGTTCGACGTGCTGCTGACCCGCAACGACGACACCTTCGTGCCGCTGGCCGACCGCTCCATCGTCGCCAATAATTTCAAGGCGGACATCTTCATCTCCATCCACGCCAACGCCTCCCGCGACCGGCGCGAGAAGGGGTTCGAGATCTATTTCATGTCGGAAAAAGCCTCCGACCCCTGGGCCGCGGAAGTCGCCGACTACGAAAACTCCGTGGTGGGCCTGGAGGACGGCGCCGGGCAGGGCGACCCGGCGGCCATGCTCCTGCACTCGATGGCGCGCAACGAATATCTTAACGAAGGCAGCCGCCTGGCGGGCATGGTGACGGCGGAGATGGAAAAACGCACGCCTTTCGCCAACCGCGGCGTGAAGCAGGCGGCTTTCTATGTGCTGCGCGGCACTTACTCCCCCGGCATCCTGGTGGAGATGGGTTTTATGACCAATTCTTCCGACCAGAAGAACATGAACGACAAGAAAACCCGCGTGAAAATAGCCTCGGCCATTTACAGGGGCGTTATGAAGTACGCCGAAAGCAGGCAGTGGAAGTAGGCCGGCGGAGCGCGGCCAGACGATGAAGAACAAAGAAAGGCCGATAGGGATCTTCGACTCGGGGCTGGGCGGGCTTACCGTCTTCAAGGCCCTGCGCGCCCTGCTGCCCGCCGAGAACCTGGTCTATTTCGGCGACACGGCGCGCGTCCCCTACGGGACCAAGTCGGCCGAGGCCGTCATAGCTTTTTCGAAAGAGATCACCGCGTTCCTGCTGGAAAAAAAGATCAAGCTGCTGGTGGTGGCCTGCAACACGGCCTCTTCGCTGGCCCTGGAAGAGATCCGTAAAATTTCTCCCGTGCCGGTGCTGGGCGTCATCGTCCCCGGAGTGGAGGCCGCGCTGAAAGCCGTGCCGCCCGGCGGCCGGGTGCTGGTGACGGGCACGTCGGCCACGGTGAACAGCCGGGCGTATTCCAAGGCCCTCGCCGCGGCCGGCGCGCGCGTGAGGGTCACTGAAAAAGCCTGTCCGCTGTTCGTTCCGCTGGTGGAAGAGGGCTGGTGCGCCAAGCCGGTGGCCGCGCTGGTCGCCCGCGAATACCTGGCCCCTTTCCGCGGGAAGAAGATAGACGCGCTGATACTGGGCTGCACCCATTACCCGCTGCTGAAGAAGATCATAGCCGGGGTGATGGGCCCGCATACGCGCATAGTGGATTCGGCGCGCGTCGCCGCCGCCAGCGCCAGACGCGAACTTGAACGCGGCGGGCTGCTCAAAGGCGGCGGAAAAGGACGCTCCGAATTCATAGTGAGCGACGCCCCGGAAAGATTTTCAGGCCTCGCGCTTAAATTGCTGGGGATAAAGACCGGGAAAGTGGCCGTGAAGCGGTTCTAAGACGCGGAACGTTACGGAGGCAGGATCATGAAAAAAACCATATTTACGCTGTTGCTGCTGGCTGGCGCTCAGGCCGTTTACGCGCAAGGCACGGACCCGGCGGCCGCGGCCAAGCCGGCCGACGCGAAAAAGACGGCCGCGCGGGCCAAACCGGCCGCCGCCGCCGCGGCCCCGGCCAAGAAGTCCGTCCGCGCCGAAACGCCCAAACCCGCCGAGGCCAAACCGGCCGAACAGGACGCCGAAGAATCGGTGGTGATGATAGATTCCAGATCCGAGCAGGAAGAAAACGGGCGCTTCTCCGCCGCCGCCCGCGACGGCGAGCAGGAAGACCCCGCCGTGCCGGGCGGCATGCCGTCCTCCTACGGCCAGCTGAAGGGCGTCATGAACGAAGCCGGCCGCACGCTGCTGGTCTTCGAAAGCCCGGATGACGGCAGCATAGCTTTCGTTCAGGTGACCGCCGGCAAGACCGGCGTGGCCTGGAAACTGGTCGGCCGCATACCGCGCAGCCAGGATTGAACCGGCGGCTCCGCCCGCTTTCCCGCCTCTCAGAATTGCTAAAATATACGTACGGGGCGCGCTAGTTCACCCGCCCCGTAAGAGGTATCTATGAAACGCAAGGATCTGGTTAGACATCTTGTCAGCAAGGGCTGTGAGCTTTCCCGGGAGGGCGGCAAGTATTCCGTCTTCGTGAACCCGGTGACCAATAAGGAAGTTCCCGTTACCAGGCATACCGAGATCGCCGATTTTACCGTCAGGAAGATCTGCCGCGACCTCGGCGTAGACCAGCCCTGACGGCAGTGTGATGGGCCCCGTTCCCGGTACCGCGCGCGCGCAGGCATACAAGGCCGCCTTTCTTGCCGCGGCCCTGCTGGCGCTAGCCGCCTGCGCTTCCACAAAATTGGACATAATACAGGTAGGCCCCTGGTTTCCCGCGCGTGACTGGCGCGAGGTGGAGGTGTTCGCCTCGCGCGAGTCGACCCGCGCCCCCTGGGGCGGCATAGGTATAATCCACAGCCCCCGCGTAGGCGCCGGGGCGGGCGGGGCAAAGACGGAGAAGCTGAAGTCCGAGGCCCGCAAGGCGGCCGCCGCCATGGGCGCGGACGGTGTTATAATAACTCTGGATTCCGTAGAGTCCGGCCCCCAGATGGGCGTTTACCAGGAGCCGGAGGTCTACATAAGCGCCCTGGCCATAAAATATGTCACAGCAGCTTCCACCCCAACGGCAAAATAAGATCACCATCGCGCTCGACGCCGCGCAGGCCAGCGTCTGGCGCGGCCGCGGCATAGTGATAGACCTGTTCAGGTTCTCCAATACCATCTGCGCCCTGCTGGAAAGCGGCCGCCGCGACGTGCGGGTTTACGCCGTGCCGTCCCTGGCCCTGGCGGCGCGCCGCGCCGTCAAGGACGCCGACCTGTTCTCCGAGATGGACCTGGGGCCGGGCGTTGAGCATTACGATAATTCCCCGTATACCGCTCTTTACGGGTCCGACCCGGCCCGGCCCGCGCTCAGCGTCACCAATTCCGGTTCCCCGGCCGCGGCCTCGCTGCTGCTGGCCGACGAGATCCTGGTGGCCTGTTTCGCCAATTTCCCGGCGCTGGCGGCCTACTGTCTGAAAGACCCCAAGCCGACGCTGATCGTGCCCGCCTGCCTGTTCTACGACAACCGGCACGTGGAGGACATGATCTGCGCCCGCGCCCTGGAAGAGGAACTGGAAGGGCGCGACGCCTTCCCCGCGGCGCTCGAGGAGATACACGCCAGCGGCCGCGTTCTGGACTTCATGGCCTTCAGGCCGGAGACGGGCAAGCGCGACATGGAACTGGTGCTCAGGAAGGGCTATATGAAAGCCGTTCCCAGGATAAAATTCAAGGCAGGCTCGGGCATAGTGGAGAACGCCGTATGAAGAAGAAAGCCGTAGTTCTGTTCTCGGGCGGACTGGATTCCACCACCGCGCTGTGCTGGGCCGTCTCAAAAGGTTACGACTGCCTGGCGGTCTCCTTCGATTACGGCCAGCGCCACGCGCGCGAGAACGCGGCCGCCCGCGCCATAGCCCGCCGCCTGGGCGTAAAGCTCTACGAGATAAAACTGGCTTTCCCCTGGTTCGGCGGCTGTTCCCTGGTCAATAAAGAACTGAAACTGCCCGACGTAAAGATCTCAAAGATAGGCGGCTCCGGCGAGATCCCGTCCACCTATGTGCCGGGGCGCAACCTGGTCTTCGCCTCGGTGGGTTTTTCGCTGGCGGACGCCGAAGGGGCCGAGGCCGTGGTGCTGGGCCCCAACGTGCTGGATTATTCCGGCTACCCGGACTGCCGCCCCGAATTCTACCGCGCCCTGGAGCGGGCGGCCGCTTACGGCACGCGCAGCGGCGCCGGCGGCAAAAAAATAAAACTCCTTACCCCGCTGATAAAACTCAGCAAGGCCGGCATCGCCAGGCTCGGCGTTAAACTGGGCGCCCCGCTGGAGCTGACCTGGTCCTGCTACCGGGGCGGCCGGCGGCCCTGCGGCCGCTGCGACTCCTGCAAACTGCGGGCGAAAGGTTTCGCGGAAGCCGGCTTCGCCGACCCCGCGGCCGGGAAATGAAAAAAATAAAGACGCCGATAGCCGACATCTTCTGCTCCGTTCAGGGGGAGGGCCTTTATGCCGGGCAGCGGCAGGTATTCCTGCGCTTCGCCGGCTGCAACCTGGCCTGCTCCTATTGCGACGAACCCGCCGCGCTGGACAGCGCCTCGGCCTACGGGCTGCTCCCCGCCGAGGCGGCGGCGCTGGTCGTCAAACTGGCCCGGGCCGGCAAGGCCAAAGCCGTCTCCTTTACCGGGGGGGAGCCCCTGCTGCATTGGCGGTTCATAACGGCCGTGGCGCCCGCGCTTAAAAAGGCGGGCCTCCAGTTGCACCTGGAGACCAACGGGGTGCTGCACCGGGAGCTGGGCCGGGTGGAAAAACTGGCCGACGTGATAGCCATGGATATAAAACTTCCGTCCTCCACCGGGCAGGGCGCCTTCTGGCGCGAGCATGAAAAATTCCTCGCCCGCGCGCCGCAAAAAACTTTTATAAAGGTCGTAGTGACGTCGAAAACTAAAATGTCCGACTTTAAGAAAGCGGTGGCCCTGGCGGCTGCCGCGCGGCCGGGCGTTCCTTTTTTTATACAGCCGGCCACGGCGCGCCGCGGGGGCGCCAGGCCGCCCGGCGCTAAATTCGTGGAAGAGGCCTGCTGTTACGCGGCGTCGGTCCTGAGCCGGGTGAAAGTGCTGCCGCAGCAGCATCCGCTGTGGGGCGTTAAATAATTACCGGAGGGGTTATGAGCGAAGGCACATTTTTAATAGACTGCCCGTGCTGCAAGGCGCGGATAGAGGTGGACAGGAAGAACGGCAAGGTGCTGCGCCACTGGGACAAGCCGGTGGTTAAAGAGGGGGGCGACCCCATGAAGGAAGCTTTTAAGAAAATGCAGGCCGACAAGAGCCGCCTGGACGATTATTTCACCAATGCCGGCAAGTCCATGGAAGACAAGAAAAAAGAGCTGGAGGAGAAGTTCAAGCAGGAAAAGAAGCGTATAGAGGACTCCGGGGATACCTCCAAGCCTATAAATCCCATGGATTTGGACTAATTCTATAATATAGATATCTATATTATAAAGAATAAATCCCTTTCAAGATATACGGGTATGATTAGATATAGGTGAAATCGGATTTATAAGTCCGCCCGCGCGCGGGGACATTAGCTGATATTATTCAGTTTGCCCTTAGGGCCCATATTTTGATGGGCCCTTTTTTGGGCCCTTCGGGCCTTTATGGCCCTTTAAGAAATGCCGGCTGCGCCGTATACTATAAGCATGACAAACAAGAAACTCGCCCTCTCACTCCTGGTCTCATGTGTCATGATCCCCCAGTTCTCCGTCGCGCAGACCGCCAACGGCGGCGCTGCCCCGGCCACCAGACTGGAAGAGTTGGGCGGCAACCTGGGCCAGTCGGCCGGCGCTCTTGGCCTGGAAGGCTATGAAGCGGCGCCCGTAGCCGAGCCCGCTTCCCAGAATTTTAGCGGCCCCGAACCTATTTACTACTCCGGCACCGCCGTCACGATCTGGCACGCTCTCGGCACGCAGATCTCCGACCTCGGCTGGTTCCCAGGCACGGGCGCCCCTTCCTTCGAGGCCGTTTCCGAGCGCGTTATAAGGGCTTCCAAGTCGGCCGCCTACCCCGCCCGCCAGGCCGGCCAGCCCTCCCTTTTCACCGACTCGGGCTTCATCGCCGAGTTCGAGGCCGCCACCGGCTCCAAGTTCTCTTCCGGCAACTATACCCGCTTCCTTATAGACGGCGAGAACTCCTTCAGGGCGAAGGATGCCATGATAAAGGGCGCCAAGAAGAGCCTGCTGATCTCCAGCTGGGCTTTCTATGACGACACCACCGGTTACGAAGCCGCCCGGATGCTGATAGCCAAGCACAAAGAAGGCGTGCAGGTGCAGATCATGATAGACGACACGGTGGCCTCCAGCCACGGCAAGAAAGTCGTGAAAATGATGCAGGACGCCGGGCTGGAGGTGCTGCGCCATACCGACCTGGACCGCTCCGGCGACATCTGGCACGTGAAGGTGATGATAGCCGACGATAATTACGCGATCGCCGGCGGCATGAATTTCGGCGACGTTTACTCCCATAAGGCCGGCACCATCCTGTGGCGGGACACCGACGTCCTCCTCTCCGGCCCCGCGGTCGCGCAGGCCAAGGCCCTGCTCGGCAGCGTCTGGAACAAACAGGTGAACGCCAGAAAGCTGGGCTACAAAGCGGTAGACGTGCGCGGCCCCCAGGACGCCGATTACGAGGGCGGCAGCGCCCGCGCGGCGGTGGTCCTGCAGAACCCGCCCCAGACCTCCCCTATCCTGACCAGCATCGTGAAAGCGATGTACGGCGCCACCCGCAACATCAATATCGAGAACGCCTACTTCGTGGCGATCCCCGCCGTGACCCAGGCCGTGCTGGAAGCCCGCGCCCGCGGCGTGGAGGTCAACATCCTGACCAACTCCAAAGAGAGCATCGACGCCGAAGGCAAGCCGATAGTGGACGCGATGGCGAAGTGCCTGATCCCCCTGCAGCAGTCCGGCGTCAACATCTATCTTAAGCAGGGCGTCATGCAGACGCTGCACTCCAAGTTCATGACCGTGGACGGCGAGTTCGCCGACATCGGGTCCTACAACCTGCACCCCCGCGGCGAGCGCATCGACACCGAGGTCAACGTGAACATCCTGGACCGCGCCTCCGTGGCCCAGCTGGACGCGGCTTTCGCCAACGACCTCGCGGCGGCCAAGAAGATCAACAACCCCAAGGAACTCGAGACCAAGCCCGGCCTGGTGTCGCAGATAATGTCCCAGTTCTTCTACGCGCAGCTCTCGGCCAAACCCGAGCTGCAGAAATAACACGGCTGCGGGAGCAAAACTGAAAAGCCCGGGGCAAAAGCCCCGGGCTTCTTTTTGCCCGGTTCTTATAGCAAAAAACCTCCAAAAAACCTAAAATATACATCTGATGCATAAAGATCTGCAGGAGATACTTATATCGGGCTCCGAACTGAACGCCGGCATTAAAAAGCTGGGCGCGCGGATCTCCGAAGATTACGCCGGCCGCGCCCTCACCCTGGTGGGCGTGCTCAAAGGCTGCGTGTTCTTTATGGCGGACCTCGCCAAGAACATCTCCATAGACGCCCGCCTGGATTTCATGATGCTGTCGTCCTATTCCGGCGCGCAGTCCACCGGCGTGGTGCGCACCATCCTGGACCTCAAGGAAAATATCGAGGGGCGCGACGTACTGATAATAGAGGACATCGTGGATTCCGGGCTGACGATGAACTACATGCTGCAGAACCTGAAGACCCGCGGGCCCAAGTCGCTGGAGATCTGCACCCTGCTCGACAAGCCCAGCTGCCGCAAGGCCAACGTGCCCATCAGATACACGGGCTTCACTATCCCGGATAAATTCGTGGTCGGTTACGGACTGGACTACAACGAGCGCTACCGCAACCTGCCCTATATCGGCGTCCTTACTAAAGAAGCCATCGAAGGAATAAAAACATGTCGTTAAATAAGAATTTCAGGCAGCTGCTGTTCTGGTTCCTCGCGTTCACGCTTTTTGTGGCGGTCTATCAGAGCGTGAAGAACGTGGAGCGCGAGCGCCAGATCCCCTATTCCGAGTTCAAGGCCAAGCTGCGCGACAAGCAGATCGCCAAGGTGATGGTGCGGCAGGACCTGATCCGCGGCGAACTGAAGGAAGGCGATAAGACCGTCGCCTTCAAGACCATCCCGCTCTCCGACCCCAAGCTGATAGAGGATATGGAAACCGCCGGCGTGGGAAATTTCGCCGCCGAGGCCGACCGCGGCTGGATCGCCGGCCTGATACTGAATCTCGGCTGGATAGTGCTTTTCGTTTTCCTGTGGTGGTTCCTGTTCGTGCGCCAGGCCCAGATGGGCGGCAAGCAGGCCATGTCCTTCGGCAAGTCGAAGGCCCGCCAGCAGGACCTTAAGAAACAGAAGGTCACGTTCAAGGACGTGGCCGGCTGCGACGAGACCAAGGACGAGCTGCGCGACATCGTGGATTACCTGAAGAACCCCAAGAAGTACCAGATCCTGGGCGGCGAGCTGCCCAAGGGCGTGCTGCTCTACGGGCCCCCCGGCACCGGCAAGACTCTGCTCGCCCGCGCGGTGGCCGGCGAGGCCGGCGTGCCTTTCTTCACCTCTTCCGGTTCCGAGTTCGTGGAGATGTTCGTGGGCGTGGGCGCCAGCCGCGTGCGCGACCTGTTCGAGCGCGCCAAGAAATCCGCGCCTGCCATAATCTTCCTCGACGAGCTTGATGCCGTCGGGCGCTCCCGCTTCGCCGGCATCGGCGGCGGCCACGACGAGCGCGAGCAGACCCTCAACCAGATGCTGGTGGAACTGGACGGCTTCGAATCGAAAGAGGGGATCATCCTGATAGGCGCCACCAACCGGCCCGACGTGCTGGACACCGCGCTGCTGCGGCCCGGCCGTTTCGACCGGCGCATCAACGTGCCGGTGCCCGACATCAAGGGCCGCCTCGACATCCTTAACGTGCACGCCAGGAAGATCAAGCTCACCGCGGACACGGACCTGGGCGTGATAGCCCGCCACACGCCCGGCTTCACCGGCGCGGACTTGGCCAATATCATCAACGAGGCCGCCATCCTCGCCGCCAAGAAAGAGCAGAAGTCGGTGGACCTGAAGGACCTGGAGGAGGCCATAGAGAAGAATATCGCCGGCCCCCAGCGCAAGTCCCGCATAATCTCCGAAAGCGAAAAAAGAGTGGTGGCCTACCACGAGGCCGGCCACACGCTGGTGGCCAAGACCCTGCCAGGCTGCGACCCCGTGCACAAGGTGACCATTATCCCGCGCGGGCCCGCGCTGGGCTACACCCTGCAGATGCCGCTTGAGGACAAGTATCTGACCTCCAAGACCGAGATCTTGAACCGCCTCTGCGTGCTGCTGGGCGGCCGCGCCGCCGAGGAGATCGCCATCGGCGAGATAACCACCGGCGCCCACGACGACCTGGCCAAGGTGACCAATTACGCGCAGAAGATGGTGCTGGAATTCGGCATGAGCGAAAAGATCGGGCCGCTGTCGCTCAAGAAGGAAGAATCCGAGGTGTTCCTGGGCCGCGATATCATGCGCCAGGCCGGCTATTCCAACGAAACCGCCCGCATCGTGGACGAGGAAATAAAGCGCATAGTCAGCGACGCTTACATGAAGGCGAAGGCCGCGCTGACCGGCAACCGTAAGGCTCTGGACGCCATCGCCGGCCGCCTGATAGAGAACGAGGTGGTGGACGCGGCGGAGATAGATTCTTTGATAGCGGGCGCTAAAGCGGCCTAAAAACCGCCGACAAGGGAAGGCACTTTGTACCTGAACTACTTAAAAACGCTGGCCGACATATTCGTCGTCTATTACATAGTGTACCGGCTCATCCTGCTGCTCAAGGGCACGCGGGCGATGCAGGTTATCTGGGGCGTGTTCATCCTGGCCGTGATCACCTCGCTGGCCAAGCTCCTGCATCTCGAAGCCACCGTCTGGCTTGTGGGGCAGTTCTGGGTGGCCGGCATTGTGCTGCTGATAGTCGTTTTTCAGCCGGAGATCCGCTTCGCCCTGGCCAACATCGGCTCCAACCCGCTGGGGCGCGTTATGGTGTCGGCCGAATACCGCTTTATCGGCGAGATGATGGAGGCCGTGCGCTCGGCCATGGCCGAGAAGATGGGCATGCTGATTGTGCTCGAGCAGGACATGGCCCTGCGCGACATCGTGGAGACCGGCGTCAGTATAAACGGCGCGGTCTCCAAAGAACTGCTGCTGACCGTCTTTCACATCAACACCCTTCTGCATGACGGCGCGGCCGTCATAGCCAACAACAGGCTCGTCGCCGCCGGCTGCATTCTGCCGCTGACCGAGCAGCAGGAACTTTCCAAGATCCTCGGCATGCGCCACCGCGCCGCGCTCGGCCTGAGCGAGGCGGCCGACGCCATCATCGTCATCGTCTCCGAGGAGACCGGCACCCTCTCGCTGGCGCGCAACGGCAAGCTGCAGCAGCACGTGGACCCGAAAGACCTTGAGGCGATGCTTTATCAGCTGTACCGCTCCAAGGCGGAAAAAACTCTGCTGCGCAGAGCCCCCAGGCCCCAGGCGCCGCCTCCGGCCGCGCCCCAGACCCCGCCCGCGGCCCAGGATAAAGCATGAATATCCAGGAACTCTTCACCCGCAACTGGCAGATAAAAGTGCTGTCCCTTATAATAGCGCTGCTTATCTGGTATTTCATAACCAGCGGCATTTAAACCTGCCCACTTGGCCCACATCTCCTAGGTCCAAAAACAAGCGTTTTTGGGCCTTTAGACTCTTAATTATCCCCGGGATTACGGGCATAATATAGATGTCAGATAATCAGGAGAAATAAATGGCCAAAAAATCTTTTATCCTCGCCTCGGTTTTTTCCCTTTTTTCCTTGCCTTCCCTTTCCGCCCAGGAACTGCGGCTGCCCGCTGAGCCCGCCTCGGTAGAGGTGCCGGCCGTGGCTGCGGCTTCGGCCGACGCGGCCTCGCTGAAGGCGCAGTATGAAGAAATTTATTCGGCCCTGAAGGTGTATTCCAATGTGGCTTATGTCGCCCCCCAGGGCAGCCCCGAGTACCTTGAGGCGGCGGCTTCCGGCCAGTACCTGCGCGCCAAACTTGAAGAACTTTCCCGCGGCATACACGGCCTAACCGGCGCCGTTTATACGGGCGCGGCCCCCGCAAGACAGCGCGGGCAGGTATCATTCGGTGTGCTCAGTGAGCTCAATGACGTTTTCGGTTTTTACAGTTCAATGTCCAAGTCCGCTGCCGAAGCGGGCGCCGTTTCGCGCGGCGTACCGATAAGGCAGGGTTACTGCCAGATCAATTACGTAAAGAACAATGTGCCTTTCCTGGTGCAGTTCGACGGCTTCCTGAAGAAGGGCGAGATCATCCTCACTTTCGACGACGGCCCGGGGCCGCTGACCGAGGAGGTCTCCGCGGCTATGAAGGCCGGCAATGCCCCGTCCGTGTTCTTCGTGCTGGGCCGCAGCATAGCCGGTGAGGACGGCAAGGCCCGCATAAAGGCCGAAGCGGCCGACGGCCACGCGGTGGCGGTGCACGGCTATAATCACGCGGCTGCCGGCGACAAACCCTTTACCGCGATGTCCACCGCCGAGGCGCTGAGGCAGATAGGCGGCGTGAAGGAAACCATAAAGGGCACGACCGGCGCGGCGCCGAAGTTCTTCAGGCCGCCTTACGGCATAATCACCGTGGAGCAGCTGAAGGCCGTGGATTCCGAGCTGGGCCTGGTGCCGGTGGGTTGGACCATAGACACGCTGGACTGGTCCACCAAGGACCCCGAAGAGCTTTTCGAGAAGACCGTCGCCATGATACAGCAGCGCGGCCGCGGCATAGTGCTGATGCACGATATCCACGCGCAGAGCCGCACCGCGGCGAAGCGCCTTGTTAAGTGGCTGGCCGAGAACGGCTACAAGGTGGTGTCACCCGAAAGGATGACTAAGGCCTACAGGGGGGAATAAGTTCAGCTTTCCAGTTCTTTAACCCAGGCTTCGGCCTCGGTCATGGCGGCGTCCAGCGCGGGCGCCGCTTTTCTTTTTAGCCCGTAGAGGGAACGGAGGAGGGCCAGCGCCGGGCGCGGCAGGAAAGTGCCGGCCAGCAGCTTAAGAAAGGCGGGGCCGCGGGACGAGGTCTTGAACAGATACTCGCGGGCCTTGGCGGGCTGGAGATTCTTCAGGTAGACTTCCGCCTGTTTCAGGTAGACGTAGTCCTTAAGCTCGCGCTCAGCCGCGGCGTCGGGGGCGGCCGTGGCCAGCGCCGTGTGGAAGTCCGCTATGCCGTCGTCCCATTTTAGCGTCAGGCTGGCGGGGTTGGCGGTCAGCGAATGTATGCGGTAGACGGACAGCGGCTCGGCGATGTAGTCCGCCTCCCAGTCGCGCAGGATCTTCACGTAAAGTTCCATGTCCTCCAGGTGGCTCATGTCGGTCCTGAAAGGGCCCGTCTGTTTAAGCACTTCCTTCTTAAAGGCCACGTTGGTGGTGACATAGGGCAGCCACTTGTCGGAGATGGCCATATAGGGCGGAAGCTTGCCGCGCGGCACCGCCCGCTTCTCGTCGAAGAATTTGCCGGCCAGGCGGCCGTCGCGCAGGATGTAGCCGTTGGAGAAGAGGAAGCCCGCGCGCGGGTTATTTTTTATCAGCCCGGCGAATTTAGCCAGCCGGCCCGGCAGCCAGAGGTCGTCGGCGTCGAGGAAGGTGATATAGTCGCCGGAGGCGCGCTCCATGGCGTAGTTGCGGCAGCCGCCCTGGCGGCGGTTGGCGTCGAAGCGGACAAAATGCCAGCCGCGCCGGCCGGAGAATTCCCTGAAAACTTCCGGGGTGGCGTCGGTGGAGCCGTCGTCGATTATGAAGGCCTCGTAGTCCGGGAACGTCTGGGCGGCCAGGCTTTTAAGCGTCCGGCGCAGCAAGCCGGCGCGGTTATATGACGGGACGATCACGGTGAAGAGTTCAGCCATTCTTTTTCGCCTTGATTAAAAGCAGCTTTGAGTAAAGGCCCTGCAGCTTGATATACGCGCGCGGGCTCACGACTATGAGCAGCGTGCTGAAGATCTTAAAAAGGGAACCCGGGGCGGCCGGCAGCAGCCGGGCCAGTTTCAGCCAGGCGGAGAAGGCCTGCCTGGAGCGGCCGGAATAGCGGTGGTGGAAAATATCCATCTGGGCGCGTTCCCTGGCAATATGGGCGAGGGAGGCCGGCGACGGCGCCGTGCCGGTGGTCCGCACGACGCTAGCCAGGTAGTTTAAAAGAGCCGTATGGAAGGCTATCGCGGCCGTTATCTTGGCCGGATCGTCGTAGAGCGTCCGGCCGAAAAGGTTGGCCCCGTGCAGCCGCCTTTTCCCGAGCACTTCCGGGATATTGGCTATGGGTTTTACGGCGGCGGCGGCCCAGCGCAGGCAGATGTCGGCGCCGTAAAGCATATCCTCGGGCATCGGCGGCATGGCGGCCAGGCGGGCCCGGTTGAAGACTATACAGCTTGTCCCGCCGTAGGGGAGGCCAATGAGGGTGTCGTCGAAATTAAAATGTTCAGGCCCTTTGGGGTAGATGTACCCGTCCAAGGGGCGCAGTTTTGAATCCGATTGAAGAAGCCAGTGTTGGATAAGCGAGGCGTCCTGTTCGCGCTCCAGTCTTTTGAACGTCTTGGCCAGTTTATTTTTATCCCACGTGTCGTCGGCCTCGAGCAGGCCCACCCATTCCCCAGTGGCGTGCCGCATGGCATGGTTGAAAGCGCTGACCTGGCCGCCGTTGGTCTTGGGCAGCCATTTCACGCGGTCCAGGTAAGGTTTTACCAGTTCGGCGGAATTGTCCGTCGAGCCATCGTCAACGACCAGCACTTCCATTTCCCCGGCGAAATCCTGGGCGAGGACGCTTTCTATGGCGTCGCCCAGGAAACGCCCGTAATTGTAATTGATTATTATCACCGAGATCTTTGGGGGCATGGTCATCTTTTATAGGGCTAACGATCTTGTGTCGCCGGCGCGGATATTCTAGCAATTTGGTCCGTGCGGGCGGCCAGGGCGAAAAGTGCGGGTCCGTGCGGCTTGAATAAAAGGCACCAGGCGTAGAGGGCGGCGGCCGGGATCAGGCACAGGGCCGAGAATAAAACCTTCAGCAGCGCGGCGACGGCCTTCCGCCCGCCGGCGGGCTTGCGCGCCGCGCCGGTGCCGGCCGCCGGCGCCGGCCCGGAGCTCACCGGGCCGTTGAAAACCGCCGCCGCGCCAGAGGCCGCGGTCATGAGGGGGGCTGTAAAACGGGAAAGCAGTTCCAGTAACGAAAGCGCCTGGTTCTCTATCAGTAATACCCTGAACCCGGCCCTTTCAAGAAAACCTTTCAGGGCGCCCGGGTCCCATCGGGTCAGGTGGTGGGGCGGGGAATCATAATGACGGTTAGTCAGGGCTTTGCATCCGCGGCGGTCGGGGACGGTTACGGCCAGCAGCCCCCCGGGCTTGAGCAGCCTTAAGGCTTCCCGCGCGGTTTCCAGCGGGTTGTCCAGGTGTTCGAGCACGTCGAACATTGTCACCGCCCCCCAGGAGCCGGAAAGTCCCTCTTTCAGGAAGTCGGAGATGGACGCGGCGCGTATCCTGCCCGGGGCCAGCGTTTCGGCCACCCGGATCTTTTCAGGGGAATAATCCGTGCCGGAGGCGTCGTACCCCTTTAACAGGGCCAGATGCACGAACACGCCCCAGCCGCAGCCTATGTCCAGCACCTTGAGCGGCGCCGGGACTTTTTTAAAAAAAGTTTCGGCGCGCCAATCGGCCTTAAGGCCTGGGAAGCCTTCGACCCCGGGATAAAGCAGCGCGTAAGTTCCCGGCGGGGGGTTGAGCATCGGGTCGGAAAAGTCGACGCCGCAGGCGGCGCAGCGGTAGAGCTTGTAGTATCGTTTTTGCGCCGGCTGGTAATAATCCTCCGTCAGGCGCGGCGCCGGCGCGGAAGCGCCGCAGGCGGGGCAGACCGGGGTCATCGGGTGCCGCCCGACAGGGAGCGGCGCAGCGCGGCGGGCCGGGAACTGCGGTCGTAAAAGGAAAAGACCGCGGCGTAAAGACGCGGTGACGCGGCGGCCAGCAGCATAGTGGAAAATTTAAAGATGGCGTAAGCGCCGCAGCCGGAGCGTGACAACCAGGAGGCGGCGGCGGAGAAAGCCGCGGCTTTGTTCCCTTCTATGGAACTCAGCAGGACCCTGGCCCGCGCCACATGCGCCTGTGACAGGGAGAAAAAATCTTTTTCAGGCTCGCTGCCGTTCGCTTTTATGGCTTCCAGCAGGCTGGCGTCAAGCGTTTCACGGGTGCTGATGAAAGCGCGGAGGTTGGCGGGGTTCAGCAGGTTGTGGCCGTAAAGCCCGGAATTCGCGGGATGAAGGCGCCTGCGTGAAAGGAATTCCGGGATCGTCAGGACCTTGGAACGCAGTACTAGCAGGGAAAAAAGATATTCATCGGGGCAGATGCGCACTTTGTCAGGCACCGGCAGCAGCGGGCGCAGCGCCGAGGCCCGGAAGGACAAAGCGCTTGTGCCGATGGTAAAAAGCCTTGAGCGTAACAGGCCGGGTGCGTCGCCGTCCGCCGGCAGCGAAACTGACGCGGGCGGCGGCAGAGGGTTTCCCTGCGCGTCCATGTCGGCCATGTAATGGCGGACAAGGCCGAGGCCGGGGTCCGAAACAAAAGCCGCCGCTACCTTCGCGAGTTTTCCCGGTTCCCACGAGTCGTCCGCGTCCAGCATGCAGAAGATATCCCCTGACGCCGCCGCGAACCCCGCGTTGAAGGCCGAACCCTGGCCGCCGTTCTCTTTGCGGATGTAGCGGGCCCTGCCGGCGTAGGCGGCGGCGATAGCCGCCGTGGCGTCCGTGGAACCGTCATCCACTATGATGACCTCCAGTTCGTGGCCGGGGACTTCCTGCGCCAGAACGCTCTCTACGGCCGCGGGCAGGTAGCGCCCGTAGTTATAGGTGTCTATGATCGCGGAGATCTTCACTTATCCGCCTTTGGTTCTTTGCCCGTCATGCGTCGTTTCTTTTTAATATCCTTTTGAAGGTTTCAGCGTCTTCCCGCGTGATGGCGCCGGAAACAAGGATCGCGGCCGCGTATACGGCGGCGCCCAAAGGGATGGTCAACGCCAGGCTGGCCCCGCGCAGCGGGAACAGGGCCAGCGCCATCGCCGCCGCCGCGGCGCCCGGTTTCAAAAAAGCGTCCATGACCTTAACGTCCAGAAACTTTCCTGTCTCGCGCAGGAACATCCACAACGTGAGGGTTCCGGTGAGGACCGTGGCCAGGGCCGCGCCGTAGGCCCCGTAGGCCCTTATGAGCAGGGCGTTAAGGGCCAGGGCCGCGGCCGCCTGTATGACCGTGAGCTTTATCAGGTTGTTCTGCCGTCCCGCCGCCACTATCACAAGGTAGAGGACGCTCGACCCGAAGATCAGGATAAAACTCCAGATCAGCAGGCTCAGCACCGGCGCCGCCGCCATGAACCGCTCACCGTAGATAAGGGGGGTTATTTTCCAGGCCAGCACCGAGATGCCGGCGGCGGCGGGAATACCGAAAACGGCGAGCCCCTTCAGCGTGTAATTGATGAGTTTCTCCACCTTGTGGCGTTGTTCCCCGTAATGCCTGGCCATAGGGGGCAGTATGATTATGCCGTACGCCATGAGGGCTTCGGTGAAGAGGCCGGAGATCTTTCCCGCCGCGGAGAAATAGCCGGCTTCTTCGGGATTTGTGACGAAGCCCAGCATGGAAAGGCCGGTGTTGGAGACTATTATCGCCATTATTCCGGACAGCCCCAGGGGCGCGGTTTCTTTTAATATGCCGCGCGCCAGCGTGAGGTCGAAGCGGAGCGTTACCGACGGAAAGCGCCTGCGGAAAATCAGGAAGAGGTAGGCGGTGGCGGCCGTTTGGGCGAGCAGCAGCGCGCAGGGAATAAGGACCAGGTCGCGCGGACCGGAGATCAGGCACAATATCAGGGCGGCGTACAGGACCGCCTGGCCGGCCGTGGCGATAGCCGGGTATTTTGTTTTTTCCTCCGAGAGGAAGACCCAGTCCGGGGGCAGAACGTTGGTGGTGAAGATGGTCAGGCCGTAGATAAGCAGGAGGGGGCGGAAGTCCGGCCTGTCCGAGGGCGAGAGGAAAGAAAGCAGCACCAGCAGCAGAAAAGCAGCCGCGCCGAGAACGGTTTTGATGGAAAGGATATTGCTGATGTAGAGGGAGCGGTCCGCCTTGCCCCTGGCCAGTTCGCTCATGGCGATACTGTTTATGCCGAGGTGTGCGAGCATGGCGAAATAGCCGACGGTGGCGAAGGCCGAGTTGGCCAGCCCGAAATCCCCGGGCCCGAGCGCGCGCGCCAGGTGCAGGACCACGGCCAGCCCCAGCATCTTCACCACGACGTTGGCGGCCGTCAGCGACAGGAAGTTCTTGGCTATGGCGCGGGCCGTGCTCATTGGATAAAGTATATCAAAAATATCCCGGGCGGGAAGTCGGGCGCGTTGCCGCTTAAATATAATAAAATCTTTAATAGCGGCGGGATATCCGTCCGCGCGCGGAGACGGCTTTGAAATATGTTCGGCGGCCTGCGGGCTAAAACTATGTTTAAAAAGATCCTTCTTGTAGATGACGACAAACTGGTGCTGAATTCAACCCGGAGATACCTCGAGGGGCACGGGTTCAGCGTGGCGGCCGCCGATAACGGCGCCGAGGCCGTGGTCATGGCCCGCGACTCCAAGCCGGACCTGGTGATCACCGACGCCGAAATGAAAGGCCTGGACGGTTTCACGCTGTGCAAGGTGCTTAAGGAAACCGACGGGTTCACCCAGATGCCGGTTATTATAATCTCCGGCCGCAAGATAAGCGAAGAGGATATCCTGGCCGGCTACAACAAGGGCGCCGACGATTATATCCTTAAACCCTTTTCCTTCCCGGTGCTCCTGGCCAAACTGAAGGCCGTCATGAAGCGCTACGAGGGCGTGGCCGCCAAGACCGAGAACATCAGGAAGCTGGGCATGGTGATAGACCCGGCCGGCCGCACCGTGACCATAAAGAACGCCGTGGTCAACCTGACCCGCAAAGAATTCGACCTGCTGATGGTGCTGATAACCGAAGAGGGCCGCCTGCTTGGCATCCCCTACCTGCTGGAAACCGTCTGGGGCTACGACCCGGCCAGCTATAACGACCCGCACACCGTGGGCGTCCACGTTTCCTCCCTGCGCAAAAAATTGGGCCCGGAAATAGGCGCCCATATAACCAGCGTAACCGGCCACGGCTATAAATTTGACTGAAATTTGACGATTCTTTGGTCTTTCCAGTAACTCCCTCTACTATAGTATTGATGTGGAAACCCGGGCGGTAGAGGAGGGGTTATGACCAGGACCAATTCGGTTTTAACACTGGCTTTAACAGCTGCCTTCGCGCTCTCCCTGGGCGCCGCCCCGGCCTTCTCCGCCGAGGATGTCTACAAGAAGATGGCGAACGACTTCGCCAAATACTCCACCGACAAGAAAGTAAAGAACGTCTCCGTCATCGGTTTCTCCCGCAAGGCCCGTACCTCGCGCGAAGAGAGCGAATACTTCTCCGAAAAACTCATGTCCTGCCTAGTGGCCTCCGGTAAGATGAACCTGCTGGAGCGCGGCCAGCTGGATAAGGTGCTTGAGGAGCGCCGCCTGGCGGCCTCCGGGGTGACGGAGGAGCAGGACGGGTCCCAGGCCAGAATAGACCCCAGCGACGCCATAATAGTGGGCACCATATTCGGCACCAAGGACAAGTTAAAGATAATAGCCAAGATGATAGACCCTCTTACCGGCGCCGTGCTGCACACCGTGGAGGCCCAGACCGACAGGCAGTGGGATATACAGCCGGACCGGCCCGAGTTCTCCTTTGACGTGCCGGACCTGAAGGAAATAGCCGCGATGTTCGGGGAAGAGGATATTAAGCCGGCGTTCGTGGATTTCCGCGACGCGCCCGCCAGCCTGAACACCGATACCTGCAATGCCCGCAGGGCCCGCCTGTCCGTTATGCAGAGCGCCGCCCTGGATGCCAAGGCCAAATACTGGGCGCACCAGATGCTTTCGCCCGGGTTCGCCAACTCCAGCCTGACCCGCAACCCCGGCGGTGAAATAGTGGACCAGGAGGGCAGGAAAAAGTTCTACCAGCTGCTGGACGCCTACCACAAGAACCCGGAGGCGGCGCAGCTGAGCGTAGGGGAGATGAATACCGTGATCTCGATAATGAACGAAGAAGCGAAGATCTCGGACGAGTGCGGCCTGCATTAAGGGCGAAGGTTCGGGGCCGGGAGCGAAAGCGGTTACAGCCGGTGACGACAGTCAGGCCTTAAATATCTTTTCCGTCAATTCCCGTATCTCGTCTATGCCGAACGGCTTTATCAGAAAGCCGTCCACTTCCACGCCCGGGACCAGGGGGCTGGTGATATTGGAGACCGAGCCGGTGATGACGATAAGTTTTGTCGCCGGGTAGCCGGCGCGGATGCGTTTTATGACCTCTTCGCCGCGCATGTCGGGCATTTTCAGGTCGCAGATGACGGCGTCGAAAGTTTCTTTTTCAAGCAGGGCCAGGGCGGCGGCGCCGTCGGGCCTTTCGGAGACGGCCCAGCCGCGGGTGGAAAGGGCGCGCCGGACGTAATTGCGCACCAGGTCCTCGTCGTCCACTATAAGTATTTTCTTTTCCATGTTCAGACGGGCAGGCTGATGGTGAAGGTGGAGCCTTTGCCGGCCTGGCTCTGCGCCTTGATGGCGCCGTTGTGCTTGTTGATCAGGCCCAGGCAGACGGACAGCCCGAGCCCCGTGCCCTTGCCCACTTCTTTGGTGGTGAAGAAAGGGTCGAAGATCCGGCTGAGGATCTCCTGGTTGATGCCGGAGCCGGTGTCGGTGATGGCGGTCATCACCATTTCCTTGCCGGCTGGCGACTTGAGGCGGCTGGTCTCTATGGTCAGCTCGCCGCCCTCGGCCATGGCGTCCCGGGCGTTGGTGAAGAGGTTCAGGAACACCTGCATGAGCTGCTGGAAGTCGGCGCTCACCATCGGCAGCTCCGGGGCCAGCCGGCGGGTTATTCTGATGTGCTTGAGTTCCATCTGCCGGGCGCAGAGCGTGAGGGTTTCCTCTATGGCCTCGTTGATGCTCACCGGCTCCATCCTGGTCTTTTCCTGGCGGGCGAAGGAGAGCAGCGAGACGATGATCTTCTTGCAGCGGAAGACCGCTTTCTCTATGTCCTTGAGGTCGGTGTAATTCTGGCTGGCGGCGTCGGTGTTCTCCAGCACCAACTGGGTCAGGCCCAGGATGCCGGACAGCGGGTTATTGATCTCGTGCGCGAGGCCGCCGGCCAACTGGCCCAGGGCGGACATCTTTTCGGCCTGGATGAGCTGGGACTGCGTCTCCTGCAGCTGGCGATAAAGGCTGGAGTTGCGCAGCGCCAGGGTCACCAGCGAGCCGAAGATCCGGGCGCGCTGCATGTCGTCCTCGCTGAAATACGCCTCGTCCTCCAGCCGGTTTATGTTTATCAGCCCTGCCGGCTTGTTGTTCTCCATCAGCGGTAGGAACAGAGAGAACTTCACCCGGTCTATGCCGGGTATATCCGAGAATTTCTTGTCTTTCCCCGGGTCTTCCACCAGTATTACCGACTTGGAGCCGGCGCCGTCCAGCTGGCTAATGATCCTGGCGCAAAGAGCGAGCCGGGAATTCTTATGCGCGTCGTCGTCCAGGCCTTCGGAGACGGCTATATAAGGGCGGTTTTCCCGGTCCGGCAGCACCAGCAGGGATTCTTCCGCCTTGAGTATGCGCGCCACGGAGTCTATGATCACGCGGAGCTGTTCTTCTGGGCGGATGGTGGAGAAAATGGCCTTGGCGATGTCGTTGAACTTGCGTTTTTCAAGCGCTCTTTCCACCACCTTCAGCAGTTCCTTGATCTCGAAGGGTTTGTGCAGGTAGTCGAAAGCGCCCTTGCGCATGCTCTGGATGGCGGTGCCCATGGTGCCGTGGCCGGTGGCGATGATGACCTCTATTTCCGGGTCCAGCTTCTTCATCTCGCCCAGGGCGGTTATGCCGTCCATGCCGGGCATCTGGATGTCCGTTATGGCGAGGTCGAACTTTTCGGCGCCGACCTTGGCGACACCCTGCTCCCCGTCGTAGGCGACCGAAACGGTATAGCCGTGCGCCAGCAGCGAGGCGGAGATCATCTCCGCTATCTGCACTTCGTCGTCCACGATAAGGATATTCGCTTTTGCGGTCATAATGTAAAGCAATTGTATAAAATAACCCCAGCGTTTAAACGGGACGTGGGGGGTTGCGGCCAAAACCGTTTAGCCGGGAGATTTACCGCGTAGGGGGGGCCGGATAAGGATATTCCGACGGGTGCGGTTATTTTGTTCTGTAGTGGGAGACTATGTCTTTTAACAGGCCCAGCACCAGCGCCTTGCGTTTATAATCGAGCCCGTCCAACAGGACTTCTATTGCGGTTTCATAAAGCCGTTCCTTCCCGCGCCCGGACCGCCCGAAAAGGTCAGAAGGGTTTACTTTAAGCGCTCCGGCTATGGCCGCGAAAGTTTTTAAGCTGGGGATATTTGCCCCGCGCTCTATTTGCCCGTAGAAAGAAGTGTCTATCCCGGCCTTCTCTGCCACTTGCGCCTGGGTTAGCCTCAAAGCCTTGCGCACTGATTTTATCCGCCCGCCAATTTCAGAATAAAAACTGTCCATAAGTACTATTGAAAGACATTTTCACGGCGGCGGGAAGATATTATAGGCACTATTGACAGGGTTTATGGGCCTATATTAGAATACCTGTGATGTGGGGGGCTCGCAAGGCGGAGGGGGTTTCGGTTTTCAGACCGGGGGAGCAGGCCCGGGAACTGAGGCTGTATCTTTCCTATCAGCACAATAGTCCACATGGTAGAGGTCCGCGTTTATGAAACAGCTGACTATCCTTATAGTGGACGATGAGCCGATATGGCTTAAGCTTCTCTATAGGCTTTTTACGGGTAGCGGGTACCAGGTACTGGTCTCGCCGTCCCGCGCCTGTGCGATCGAGACGGTAAGATCAAACAGGCCGGATTGTGTGGTTTTGGATTTCAATCTTTCCGATGGCGATGCGGTTCCCGTATGCGCGGCAATAAGGGCGTGTGAGGAACGGAGGATCCCCATAATAATATTCAGCTCAGATCCGGCCGCGGAAGGGTGCGTTGGGACGGAACACGGAGCTGATAGGTTTCTCCCTAAAACCACGCCGCTTAAAGAACTCCTTGCCGAAGTAATCAAACTTCTGACGGTGCATGGGTAGCCGCCCGCCGCCGGCCTGGCCTGCCTTATTTGCCCCGACGCAGGGAGCATATATGAACTTGTACACATTTATACGTATTTTACGCTGTAACTATGCATATCCCTGGATAACAGAAGATCTGCGTTTAGTCTGTGTTGAGGCGGGATAAAGTGAAAATACTTTATGTGACGGACCTGCATGGAGACGCGGGTAAATACAGGCTTATTTTGGAAGCCGCTCATACGAACGGGGCCGCCGCCGTAATTAACGGCGGCGATATGCTTCCGCTGGACGGCGATCTGCATGGCTCCCAAAGAGAGTTCATAGAGGGGTTCCTGTCCGGACATTTATCTGATTGTGCGGCGGCCGGGATCGCCTGGCTGGGGCTGCCCGGTAACGATGACCTGAAAATCCATGACGCGGTTTTCGATAAGGTTTGCCGGAAGCATAAAAATATTCTAAACCTTGCGCAGCGGCGAGTCATTTTCGGCGGCTTTGAGTTTATTGGCATGAACTGGGTGACGGACTACCCGTTCAGGCTTAAAGACCGGTGCCGGCGTGACGGCCCTGGGTATATATTTCAGGCGCAGTTCGGAACCGGCCTGCTTTCAACCCCGGAAGGTTTTCGCGAGTTGCCGGACTGGCCCGCATATGCCGAGGGCCTGCCTGACATGGTAGAGGAATTGGCGGCGCTTCCTAAGCCGGCAAATCCCGCGAAAACGGTTTATGTAATACATATGCCGCCTGCCGGGTTTGGTTTGGATGTGATTCGTTCCGGGGAGAAGGTCGGTTCCGCGGCCGTAAGCCGGTTTATAATAGAAAACGCCCCGCTCTTGACTCTACACGGGCATATTCACGAGTCGCCGGAAATTAGCGGGGTATGGAAAGGAAGAATAGCGAATACGGTCTGCGTCCAACCCGGGCAGGCTAAGACCGTACTGACCTATGTATCGATAGACCTGAAGAGTATGGTTGTTGAAAGATTTTTGGAGCCGGTGTAGAAGCCGGTCTGTCCTAGTGGGGTGCTGTAGCGCCGTCCGAAGCCTTCTTAATCGGGCCGGTAATGGCGCGCGCGGAAATTAATAATTTTTCTGCCGATTTCTTTAAAAGCGAAAAACTTCGGAGCCTCAGGATCAAAGTTCGACACTACTTTCATAAGGTGTCCCGCTCTTAAACTAATCAGAAAATTATTCCCCGCGCGCACTGCAAAGAGTTGATTCTGTTATAGTTACAGATTCTGCCTGCGCTCGCCAGTGGCTTCTGCTGAAGCCACTCGCGGCGCGGGCTTGTTCCTGATAATATTGAACTGCATTTATGCCGGTGGCACCGAGTTGATTAAAAACCGCCCCGGCGTCCGCTGCTGCGGTCGCCGCGGTGGTCTTTTCTGTGAATGACTTGTAGCCACCGGCGGGGAGTTAACAGCAAAGAAAATATGGAAAAGCCAGGGCGGTAGCGCCTGGCCGCGTAATGGCCGTCGCCCCCGCCCTAGCCCGCCTTATTTTTGTGCGATATTGGCTAACTTCTGGGAATCGCGTCGCGAGTGAAGAAATCCACTGAGGACAATGCCTAGTAATAAAAATGGCAACGTGGGGACCAAATATAAAAAAACCGGCAACCCCCAGCCGACATCATTGCTGTAGAAGGGTTTTACGCGCAAATGGCCAATGTACATGAATATAGGCGGGACGAACAAAAGAAGCAATAGGCCCAATCTATCCCAGAACCATCCTACACATGCTCCGATAGCAAGTGCAACCAGCGCCAACATACTCCAAATCAGCCATAATGAATCGGCGGGGCACACGCTGACAATGTACACGTCGATTATCCCCAGCAGCAATGCCACACCAATCATCCAGGGGATGGTGATAAATAACTTTAAATAGTTTTTCTCTGGCAAATGCATAATGCAAGTCGGGATTTGAATTGCAAGCCTCATTATTTGAATTGTACGGATTGCAGCGGCCTCGGGCAATATGTTGCTCCATATTTTCGGGGTTATACTTACCTATATGCACTTATATGTGATTTGTGATATAACTATGTATATCTTTGTATAAGTTGATTAGGATACACAATGAACCAAATAAACAACCCGTTCTCACCTGGTGCTGGCTCGCCTCCCCCAGAACTTGTTGGCCGGGATGCAATTATTGAAAAATCAAAGGTACTTCTTGGGAGAGTTCAGCAGCGGCGATCAGAAAAAAGCTTGCTTCTTGTCGGCTTACGTGGTGTCGGGAAAACAGTTTTATTGAATGAGATAGAGCGGCTGACTAATGCGGCAGGATATCACACAATAACACTGGAAGCCCATGAGGATAAATCCTTGGCGGCGCTATTGGCGCCGCACTTAAGGCGCGTTCTCTTTGAGCTGGATAGGATGGAGGGATTAAGCAATAAGGTCAAGCGCGGGCTTGGCGTATTGAAAAGCTTTATTGGCAGCATTAAGGTCAAAGTCGCCGAAGTTGAGTTCGGCATAGACATAGAACCTGAGCGCGGCACGGCCGATAGTGGTGATTTGGAGGTCGACCTCTCTAACTTGTTTATCGCCGTAGCAGAAGCCGCGCAGGATCGCGGCACGGCTCTCGCCATACTGATTGATGAAATCCAATACTTTTCCAGTAAAGAATTGAGCGCCCTAATAATGGGGATGCACAAAATGCAGCAGCGGCAGTTGCCGCTGGTTTTAATAGGTGCCGGTCTCCCGATTTTGACAAGGCTGGCTGGAGAATCAAAATCATACGCTGAAAGGCTGTTTGAATTTCCGGCAATCGGTCCCCTATCTGAGACCGATGCGACTAAGGCGCTGCGCGATCCTGTTATTCGCGCCGGAGTAGACTTTTCCGGAGAAGCGATTAAAGAAATTTACAGATTAACGCAGGGGTACCCGTATTTCATTCAGGAATGGGGGTATCAATCATGGAATCACGCGGAGGCTGCGCCTATTACATTGTCAGACGTGAAGCGGGCGACCAAGGTTGTCATGCAGCGATTAGATGAAAACTTTTTTAGGGTCCGATTTGACAGACTCACTCCGAGAGAGAAGGAGTACCTCCGGGCGATGGCCCATCTGGGCTCCGGTCCGCAGCGCTCAGGCGATATTGCCGAAGTATTAGGGGTAAAAATGAATAGCCTTGGCCCTACGCGCGGGAATCTAATCAATAAGGGGATGATATATAGCCCGGAATATGGTGACATGGCGTTTACCGTGCCGCTTTTCGATGAATTTATGCGACGTGCAATGCCCAATTTTTCGCCGCGAGCATGAGGGTAAAATGAATAGACGAATTATTGCTGCCTGGGGAATTAACATCTGGACGCTGGTTTTTGGTGCGTCAACTTTTTTCTTTCTATTTGGCCATCCGCGTTTTATACTTGTGGGAGGTGCTATTGGGTTCCTTGTTGGGTATTCCTGGGCAAGAATGGAAATATGGAACACTGATTTGAAGGGCGGGAAGATGATGAATTCCATTACATACTCGTCCATACTGGCTTACGTCGGATATGTCTTGTGCTTTGCCATCAACTTAGCATGGATCAAAATTGAGAAAGGGTTGTTTAAAGTTTGGTGGGAGGCGTGGTTGTTTCAAGTGCTGATTATATTGGCAGTCATATCTGTGCTAGTCGGCATGATAATCGGTGCTTGTGGAAGCAAGTTGATTCATGGCATTAAGGAGGGACGCATATGTCCCAAACCCGGTAAGGCCTTGTTGATATTTAGTTTGGTCAACCTAGTGTTTTTCTTTATCCTCCCATCCTTGAGCATCTTCGTCTCGCATCTGGTGGGCAGTCGGCATTGGTTCTACAGTTTAATGAGGTTCGGTTAGCCGGCTGACTTCCAAAATTAATTATTGCGCGCGCAGAAATTTTAAATTTTAATTCCGATTTTTTTAAAAGCAAAAAAGTTCGGAGCTTCACTATCAAAGTTCGACACTACTTCGCGTCACATCCAGCGGAAACCTTGTAAAGACCTTCCCCTGGTC
>MGUD01000008.1 GCA_001799795.1 Elusimicrobia bacterium GWC2_61_19 | reverse complement strand
GACATGGAAGCCGACCTCGGCATAGACACCGTGAAACAGGCCGAGCTCTTCGCCGCCATGCGCGAGCATTACAATATCCCGCGCAAAGAGAACCTGTCCCTAAAGGATTACCCGACCATCCGCCACTGCATAAAGTACGTAATGGAGGAAACCGGAGGTTCAACCTCCGAAACCCACGCGCAGCCCGCGCCCAGGGTTGAGGCCGCGCCGGTTAAAGCCGCACCCGCGCCGGTTCACCACGCCCCCGCTACCTCAGGCGTCAACGAGGACGCCGTAAAGGAAAGCATCCTTAACATGATAGCCGACAAGACCGGCTATCCCAAAGACATGCTGGAACTGGACCTGGACATGGAAGCCGACCTCGGCATAGACACCGTAAAGCAGGCCGAGCTCTTCGCCGCCATGCGCGAGCATTACGACATCCCGCGCAAAGAGAACCTCTCCCTAAAGGATTATCCGACCATCCGCCACTGCATAAAGTACGTAATGGAGGAAACCGGAGGTTCAACCTCCAACGGAGGTTCAACCTCCGAAACCCGGCAGCCAGCGCCCAAGGTTGAGGCCGCACCGGTTAAAGCCGCGCCTGCGCCTGTCCACCATGCCCCCGCTACTTCAGGCGTCAGTGAGGACGCCGTAAAGGAAAGCATTCTTAACATGATAGCCGAGAAGACCGGTTATCCCAAGGACATGCTGGAACTGGACCTGGACATGGAGGCCGACCTCGGCATAGACACCGTAAAGCAGGCCGAGCTCTTCGCCGCCATGCGCGAACATTACAATATCCCGCGCAAGGAGAACCTGTCCCTAAAGGATTACCCGACCATCCGCCACTGCATCAAGTACGTAATGGAGGAAACCGGAGGTTCAACCTCCGAAACCCAGGCGCAGCCCGCGCCCAAGGTTGAGGCCGCACCGGTTAAGGCCGCGCCGGCGCCTGCCGCCGCCGCACCCGTCCACCACGCCCCGGCCGCCGCCGGAGTCAATGAGGACGCCGTGAAGGAAAGCATTCTTAACATGATAGCCGAGAAGACCGGCTATCCCAAGGACATGCTGGAGCTGGACCTGGACATGGAAGCCGACCTCGGCATAGACACCGTGAAACAGGCCGAGCTCTTCGCCGCCATGCGCGAGCATTACGATATCCCGCGCAAAGAGAACCTGTCCCTAAAGGATTACCCGACCATCCGCCACTGCATCAAGTACGTGATGGAGGAAACAGCGCCGGCCGCTAAAGCCGTACAGCCCGAGCTGATGGACATCGCCGCCAAGCCGGCCGAGAGACCGGCGGAAAAACCCGCGAAGCAGGAACATCCCAAACGCCACATCCGCCACGTGCCGGCGATAATACAGGCCCCGGTGGAGCAGGAAGTCATAAAGAAGCTCTCGCCCAAACGCCCCGTGGCGATCTTCGCCGAGGACCTGGACCTGGCCAAGGCTTTCCGCGCCGAGCTCAACAAGCACCGCGCCGATTCCTATATCTTCACCCCGGCCAAGACCAAAGTGAAGGACGCCATAACCGTGGACTTCCGCGACATCCCCGCGCTGGAAGGCGCGCTGAAGGATTTCGCGGCCGCGCACCCGGACACCCAGGGCATAGTCTACCTGCCGGGCTGCATGGTGAAGTCCCTGTCGCAGGAAACGGCGGCTTTCGAGGACCTCAAGCGCTACGCGCTGCCTTTGTTCCTGGCGGCCAAGTACCTGGGCGCCGGCCTGCAGAAGATCGAGCCCGGGTTCTCCACCTTCATGGCGGTAGTCACCACGCTCGACGGCGGTTTCGGCTACAAGACCCGGGAAGCCTACGACCCCATCTACGGCGCCATCCACGGCCCGACGCTGTGCCTGCGCAAAGAGTTCGAACACAGCGCCGTAAAACTGCTGGACTTCGAACCCAGCTCGTCCAACCAGACCATAGTGCAGAAGACCTTCTACGAGATCCTTTACTCGGACAAGCGCCTGGCCATCGGCTACGCCGACGGCAAAAGCTGGACGCTGGTGGGCAAGCCGGCCGCGCTGGATAAATCGCGGCCGTCCACGGAACTCAAAGGCAGGAACGTGCTGATCACCGGCGGCGGCCGCGGCCTGGGCGCCATGTTCGCCAGGATGCTGGCGGAACAGCACAAGCCCAACCTGGTGCTGCTGGACATCATCGACATCAGCGACAAGGCCAAACGCCTCACCGCCATGAGCGCGGACGAGCTGAAAGCCTACAAGACCGGCGAGCTCTGGAACGAGCTGAAGGCCACGACGGAAAAACCGACGCCGGCCATCCTGGAGCGCGAGTTCACCAAGCTCAAGGACGCCGCCGACATGCATAACAACATGGAGGCCATCCGCGCCCTCGGCGTAAAGGTGCATTATTACCGCTGCGACCTCACCAACCCGGAGAGCTTCGCCGCGGCCGTGCAGAACATCAAGACCGACTTCGGGGCGGTGGACGGGCTGGTGCATTTCGCCGGCCTGGAACGCTCCAAGCTGGCCATGGACAAGGCCGTCGAGGAATTCAACCTGATCTTCAACGTGAAAGCCGACGCCGCCATAAACCTGTGGAAGTCGGGCGTGGTCAAGGAGAAGGGCTTCTGGGTGATGGTCTCCTCGATAGCCGGCAAATTCGGCAACCTGGGCCAGACCGACTACGCGGCGGCCTCGGACTACATCGCCAAATTCTGCCTCAGCCAGACCAACCGCGGCGTGCGCGCGGTCAGCGTGGACATGACCGGCTACGCCCAGATCGGCATGGGCGCCCGGCCCGGCGTGGAGGCCTTCCTGAAATCCCAGGAAATGGAATTCCTCTACCCCGAGGAAGGCATGCAGGCCATGCTGGACGAACTGGCCTACGGCAAGGTGCCCGAGATAATCCTCTCGGGCAGCCTGGGCAAGCTGGACTGGGACAAGCAGCTGATGTACGAACCCGGCTTCTCCGCCACTGGATCTACGGGCCACCACTTCGCCCCCAAGGTGGAGGACCTGCTGAAAGGCGAAAGCCTCTCCGCCTCGAAAGAGTTCTCGCTGGACTCCGACCCGTACCTGCTGGACCATTCCATCAACGGCACGCCTTACGTGCCGGGCGTGATGGGGCTGGAGACCTTCGCCGAAGTTTCGGCGCTGGTCAACGGCGCTCCGCCCAAGGCGCTCACCTCCGTGCGCTTCGCCGTGCCGATAAAGCTGCTGCGCAACAAACCGGCCGACGTTAAGATAAAAGCCTTCACCCTGGGCGCCGGGGGCGGCTGCGAGATGCGCCTGGAATCCGACTTCGTCAGCCCCAAAGGCCTGCGCCTGGGCCAGACCCGCACCCACTTCAAGGCCGTCTCCGTCCCCGACGTGCAGTCGGCCTGGAAGGAGTCGGTGCGCCCCGTGCTCCCCAAGACTAAAAAGTACAAGACGGACTCGGCCACCATCTACAAGACTTATTTCCACGGCCCCAGCTTCCAGGTGCTGGACGGGATACTTTCAGTGGACAAGGGCTCGGTGCTGGCGGTGTTCAAACGGCCGGCCGCCCCGCTCTGGAAGCCCGGCCACCCGGCCAAACTGGTCTTCCACCCGCTGGTCTTCGAGGCGCTGTTCCAGGCCTGCGGCTGGCGCGACATCCAGTTCGACAGGTCCATGGCCCTGCCGGACGCCATAGGCGCCGCCATAGTTTACGACCATGAGCCCGTCGACCCCGAAACGCTGTTCCTCTACGGCGTCTTCAAAGGCCGCACAGAAGACAACCGCAGCCTGTACGACGCCTGGGCTTTCGACGGGGACTTCGACCTGTACGCCGAGCTGCGCGACTACGCCATGATCCCCACGCCCATATAACCGATGGACACACCGGAAACCTGGGCCGAAAGCGGCGCGCGAGTACACTTCGTTAAGGTGGAGGGCCTTGAGCCCGGCGACGCCCTGTCGCCCGGCGAGGCCGCGCGCTATTCCACTTTCCGGATGGAGAAGAGACGGCGCGAATGGCTGGCCGGGCGGCTGGCCGCCAAGACCCTGCTGGCCGGGGCGGGGGGAGCGCCTAGGGCCGGCTTCGAAATAGACAGTGACTCGCTGGGCCGCCCCTGCTGCGGAGCCGCGCTGCTCTCCATCTCGCACTCCAACGGCTGGGCCCTGGCCGCGCTGAAACCGGGCTCCTCTTTTCTGGGCGCCGACCTGGAAAAAATAGAAGACCGCCACCCGGCCTGGTACGCGGATTATTTCCATCCCTCGGAACTCAAAACCCCGGACCCTTCGGAGGGCACGCGGCTTTGGGCCATAAAAGAGGCCCTGCTGAAAGCCCTCGGACTGGGACTGATGGCCGACCCGCTGGATATAGAGACGGCCGGCGGCATAAAATTCAGCGGCAAAGCCCTTGAAAGATATAAGGAAATGGGCAGCCCGCCGTTCACGGTGGAAACCCGGGCCTACCCGGCCGGCTTCTGGACGGCGCTGGCCGCGGACCGCAACTAAAAAGGTAAAATACAACTACAGTCAAAGAGAGGACACACCACATGGCCGATTTAATGGAAGACCCCATCGCGGGAGCGAGCGCTGCGCAGGAAGCCGGCAAGAAAGCCCATCCCAAGAAAGTGCGCGTAGTCGCCGAGTCGCTCAAGAAGTTCCGGGAAATCCACGCCGCGGCCGAGGCCGGCGGCCCTCCCGAAAAAATAGCCGCCCAGAAAGCCAAAGGCAAACTGACCGCCAGGGAACGCATCGCCTACCTGGTGGACGAAGGCACTTTCCAGGAACTCGGCCTGCTGATGGAGAGCCGCTGCACGGATTTCGGTATAAAGGATAAACACATAAAGGGCGACGGCGTCATCACCGGCTTCGGCAAGGTGAACGGCCGCCTGGCGGCCATCTTCTCCGAGGATTTCACGCAGCTCGGCGGGTCGCTGGGCCGCACGCACGCCGACAAAATAGCCAAGCTCATGGACATGGCGGCTGAAGCCCGCGTGCCCGTTATCGGCATACTGGACTCGGGCGGGGCCCGCATACAGGAAGGCGTGGACTCCCTGGACGGCTACGGGGAGATCTTCTACCGCAACACCAAGTACTCCGGCGTGGTGCCGCAGATCTCCATCATCGTCGGCCCCTGCGCCGGCGGCGCGGTGTATTCGCCGGCCCTGACCGACTTCGTCTTCATGGTCAAGGGCATGAGCAACATGTTCGTGACCGGCCCGGAGGTGGTGAAGGCCGCTACCGGCGAGACCGTGGACTTCGAGACGCTCGGCGGCTCCATGACGCACGCCTCCAAGTCCGGCGTCTGCCATTTCGTGGCCAACTCCGAACCCGACTGCTTCAGGCAGGTAAAAGAACTGATGGGCTTCCTGCCGGCCAGCCGCTTCGAGGCCCCGCCGGCCCAGGAGACCAAGGACTCGGCCGACCGCAAGGTGGCCCTGCTGGAGAAGCTCGGCGAAGTGGACGCCCGCAAGCCCTACCGCGTACACCATATCATCTGGTGGCTCTCCGACGACCACAAGTTCCTGGAAGCGCATCACGACTTCGCCAAGAACATCGTAGTGGGCTTCATCCGCCTGGGCGGCCAGGTGGTGGGCGTGATCGCCAACAACCCCGCCCACATGGCGGGCGCCCTGGACATCAACGGCTCCGACAAAGCGGCGCGTTTCATCCGCTTCCTCAACAACTTCAACATTCCCATCCTCACCCTGGTGGACGTGCCCGGCTACTGGCCCGGCGTGGCCCAGGAGCACGGCGGCATCATCCGCCACGGCGCCAAACTCCTCTACGCCTACGCCGAAGCCACCGTCCCCAAAGTGACGCTGGTGCTGCGCAAGGCCTACGGCGGCGCCTACATCGCCATGAGCTCCAAGTTCATGGGCGGGGACATAAACTTCTCGCTGCCGTCGGCGGAAATAGCCGTAATGGGCCCCCGCGGCGCCGTGGAGATCCTCTACTCCAGGCAGATAAAAGAAGCCAAAGAAGAGGACAGGGAAGCCCTGCGGGCGAAGCTCGCCAAGGAATACTCCGACAAATTCGCCTCGCCCTACCAGACCGCGTCCACCGGTTCACTGGACGAAGTCATCGAGCCGGCCAGTGCCCGCGCCCGCCTTATAGGCGCGTTCCGCATATTATCCGGCAAACGCCGCGCCGGGGAACACGGCCACACCGGCAACATACCGCTATAGCGCGCACAGGCGCGCGGGCTCCGGGCGCTTAAGCGCCGGAGCGCCCGCGCGCCGTTATTAGTTCCGCTTATACCTCTATTAATGTTTTTTAAACCGGCCCTTTTTCCATTTTTTGTACAATAGTTCCAGCACATCCTTTAAGGAAAACATATGGATCTACCTGTTAAAATGCTCACAATGGCGGTCGCGGTACCGGTTTTCGGCGCTTTCCTAGTGCCGTTCGCCGCGCGGATCTCAACCCCGGTCCGGAACGCACTAGCGGTGCTCCTGGGCTTGTTCACCTTCCTGGCGGCGGCCTCGCTCTTCACCACGGTGCTGGGGGGACAAACCTCCACCTGGATGCTGAGCTTCCCGCGCGGCTTCGACCT
The DNA here is from genome assembly GCA_001799795.1 of Elusimicrobia bacterium GWC2_61_19. Classification (GTDB taxonomy): domain Bacteria; phylum Elusimicrobiota; class Elusimicrobia; order Elusimicrobiales; family UBA9959; genus UBA9959. Next base: position 13,380 of record MGUD01000008.1, on the reverse strand, counting down.
GATCCTGCACGCCGATCTGCTCTCGGTCTTCATGGCCTCCGTCTCCGCCTTCGTCAGCTTGATCATCCTGATCTACTCCCTGGACTATATCTCGCATTACGAAGGTCAGACCGAATACTACGCCATGGTGGTGCTCTTCCTGGGCTCGATGATGGGCCTGGTGTTCTCCGCGAACCTGCTGTGGATGTACGTGTTCTGGGAAATGACCGGCTTCTGCAGCTGGCGGCTGGTGGGTTTCTTCCGCTCCGATAAGGACGTGGCCAAAGCCAACAAGACCATCCTGGTGACCGTCTTCGGCGCGCTGTGCATGCTCGTCGGCATAATCATGGTCTACTTCCACTACGGCACGCTCGACCTGCGCGCCCTGCACGGCCAGCCCATCTCCCTGCTGGCCGCGGCCTTCATCCTGGCGGGCATCCTGTCCAAGTCGGCCACGCTGCCCTTCTCCACCTGGCTGCCCGACGCCGGCGTCGCGCCTTCCACCGTAACCTCGCTGCTGCACGCCGCCGTGCTGGTGAAGATCGGCGTGTACGCTTACGCGCGCATCTTCGGCGTGACCTTCGCCGCGCCGGACGCCTTCTCCAACGCCGTGCTCTACATAGCCGGGGCCAGCGCCCTGGTGTCGGCCGGAGCCGCGCTCATAGAGACCGATATCAAACGTATCATCGCGTACTCCACGGTAAGCCAGATAGCGTTCATCTTCCTGGGGCTCGCCTCGGGCAACAAGACCGCTTTCGTCGGCGCCCTCCTTTACATACTCATGCACAGCATCGCCAAGGGCGGCCTGTTCCTGTGCGCCGGCATCATCGAGCAGAACACCCACACCAAGGACATCACCAGGATGGGCGGTCTGTTCGCCTCCATGCCGCTGACTGGCGTGGCCTTCGCGCTCTGCTCGCTCTCCGTCATGGGCATCCCGCCCTTCGGCGGCTTCTTCAGCAAGTACCTGGTCTTCTCGGGCGCGGCCCAGAACGGCAACCTCGTAGTGCTGCTGATGTTCCTGGCGGGCGCCGTAATGACCCTGCTCTACCTGGTGCGCCTGTTCTACAAGATCTTCCTGGGCGAGCCGGCCGGGCACGACTGCCCCAAAGAAGGCTCTTACACCATGGTAGCCAGCGTACTGGCCCTGGCCGTGATAGGCCTGGCGCTGGGCTTCCTTATCTACTACCCGTCAGCCTACGCTGAGCTCCTCACCAACACCTTAGGAGTGAACCTTCAATGAACCTCATATTCATACCGATAGTACTGCCCATCATCGCCGCTCTCGCGCTGCTGCTCATGTGCGAGAAGACCAAATACTTAAAGGAACTGCTGGCCATCGGCACCTCGGCCGTAGCGCTGCTGGCCGCGGCCAACATCTTCCTGCTGCCCGTCCAGGCCGTCTCCTACGCCTGGCTGGGCACCGGCATCACCTTCACCCTGCGGGCCGACAACCTCAGCGCCTTCCTGCTGCTGGCGGTGTCGCTGTTCTCGCTGGCCATCTCGGTCTACTCCTTCAGCAACCCCAACAAAGGGCCGGCCAAGTGGTTCTTCTTCAACCTGCTGATGACGCAGGGCTTCGCCGCCGGCGCGGCGCTGGCCGACAACCTGCTGGCCATGCTCTTCTTCTGGGAAGGCCTGCTGGTCTTCCTCTACACCTTCATCGCCCTCTCGCAGACCACCTACGCGGCCAAGCGCACGGCCATGAAGGCTTTCCTTATTAACGGCGTCACCGACCTCTGTCTGCTGGCCGGCATCACCATCACCGCCTATATCGCCGGAACCATGAGCATGAGCGAGATAGCCCAGAACAAGCTCACGCTGGACTACGGCTGGTCCATGTTCGCCTACGTCCTGCTGCTCATCGGCGCGGTCTCCAAGGCCGGGGCGTTCCCGTTCCACACCTGGATCCCCGACGCCGCCACCGACTCCAGCGCGGCGTTCATGGCCTATGTGCCCGCCGCCATCGACAAACTGCTGGGCATCTATTTCCTGGCCCGCGCCAGCATCTACCTCTTCACCCTCAACGGCACCATGCAGCTGGTGCTGATGACCCTGGGCGCGGTGACGATACTCGTCGCCGTCATGATGGCCTTCGTGCAGAAGGACTACAAGCGCCTGCTCTCCTACCACGCCGTCAGCCAGACCGGGTACATGATCCTGGGCATCGGCACGCTGAACCCCATCGGCATAGCCGGCGGCCTGTTCCACATGATCAACCACGCCACCTACAAATCCTGCCTGTTCATGACGGCGGGCTCGGTGGAGCGCCAGACCGGCAGCAGCGACCTGTCCAAACTGGGCGGCCTGTGGAGCGCCATGCCGGTGACGGTGCTCTGCTTCGTCATCGCGGCCGCGGCCATCTCCGGCATAGCCCCGCTCAACGGCTTCTTCTCCAAAGAGCTCGTCTACAAAGGCACGCTGGATACCGGTTACACGATATTCTTCCTGGCGGCCGAACTCGGCTCTTTCCTGACGCTGGCCTCTTTCCTTAAACTCGGCCACGCCGTGTTCTTCGGCGAGCGCCCCGAGAACCTGAAAGAGACCAAGGAAGCGCCCTTCTCCATGCTGCTGCCGATGCTGACGCTGGCCGGCATCTGCGTGGCCTTCGGCTTCGGCGCGCGGCTGCCGACCAACTGGTTCATTTCGCCGGCCCTGGCGGGGATGAACATCCCGCACCCGCTGCTGAGCGGCTTCCACCCGGACAAACTCTACTTCGTCTCCGTGATAGTGATACTGGCCGCCGTGGCTAACCACATGATCGGCCTGGCCATAGGCGGGGGAAAACCCAGCAAGTCTTCCGACCACATCCATTACGCCCCGGTCCTTAAAGAAACCTACGCCATGGCCGAACGCCGGGTGTTCGACCTTTACGAGGTCCTTATGGACCGTGCGGTGCCGGCGGTCTCGCTGGCGCTGTTCAAGGCGGACCGTTTCTTCGACTGGGCCATAGACGCGGCCCCCAGCCGGCTCTCCGGCTTCTTCGGCGGGACTTCGCGCCGCTTCCACAACGGTTCCTACCCGCTTTACATGGCCCTCACCCTGGCCTGCGCGGCGGTCTACATTCTGCTGGCTGGAGGACTTAAATAATGGATAAGGGACTTCTTGCGTATCTCCTGATCCCGCTCTTGAGCGCGGTAATAATCCCGTTCGCGGCCAGGAACCGGCCGAAGCTGGCCGACATCCTGGCCAACGTGACGCTGCTGGCGGGCCTGGCCAACCTGGCCTGGCTGGCGCTGCGCCCTTCCATAATAAGGGGCGAGTTCGCCGACATCCCCGGCGACGGCTTCTCGCTGCTGCTGGTGGCGGCCGTCTACCTGGTGGCGCTGTGCGTAACCTTCTTCTCCGCCTGGTTCATCGAGGAAGGCCTGCCCAACAGGAGCGCCTACTACTCGCTGATCCTGGTTTCAGTATCGGCCATGTGCGGCGTGGTGACGACCACCGACTTCTTCACGCTCTACGTGTTCATCGAAGTCCTGGCGGTCACCTCCTTCGCGCTGATCACCACCGACGAGTCCGGCGCCGGCCTGGAAGGCGCGCTGAAATACTTCTTCCTGACCTTCCCCGCTTCCGCGCTGATCATCATCGGCATAGCGGTGATGCTGATGTCGCTGGGCAGCCTCTCCTTCGAGAGCCTGCGCTTCTTCATGGCCTCCGACCTGCCCGCCGGCCCCGTCACCTTCGGGGCGGCCCTGATGCTGCTGGGCTTCATCATAAAGGCCGGCGTGGTGCCCTTCCACACCTGGGCCCCGGACGCCTACCAGGGCGCCTACGCCCCGGTCTCGGCGCATCTGGCCGGTATCGTCACCAAGGTCTCCGGCGTCTACGCCATCATCAAAATGGCGACGCTGCTGCGCTTCTTCGACGGCAGGGCGCAGGCCCTCTCGGAGATGCTGATGTTCCTGGGCCTGCTCTCCATCGCCGTGGGCGCGCTGGCGGCCCTCAAGCAGACCAACCTTAAACGGATGCTCGCCTTCTCCAGCATCAGCCAGGTCGGCTATATCGTGCTGGCCGCGGGCCTCGGCACGCCGCTGGCCATCATGGGCGCCATCTTCCACCTTATCAACCACGCCACCTTCAAGACCGTGCTGTTCCTCAACAGCGCCAGCGTCGAGAAGTCGGCCGGCACCACCGACATGGACAAACTGGGCGGCCTGGAGCACACCATGCCCTGGACCTCCTGGACCTCCATCGTGGCGCTGCTGTCCACCGCCGGCGTGCCCCCGCTGTCCGGCTTCTGGAGCAAGCTGATCATCATCCTGGCCCTGTGGGAAGCCGGCCTTAAGGGCTACGCCGTGCTGGCGCTGCTGTTCAGCATCGTAACGCTGGCCTACTTCATGATGATGCAGAAAAAAGTCTTCTTCGGCAAAAAGACCCCGGCCGCCGAAAGCTCGCCGGAGGTTTGCGCGCCACTGCTGGCGCCGGTGGTGCTGATGAGCGGCCTCATCGTGGCGCTGGGCCTGCTGTTCCCGTACTTCTACGTCTACGTGAAGATGGTGGCGGAAAGGATACTCCTATGACCACACATAACCTGCTGTTCGTACTGGCGGCCGTGTTCGCGCTCTGGGCCGTAATGGCCAAAAAGCTGCTGACGTCGGCCATCATGCTGGCCCTGGTCAGCGTAGCGGTCTCCCTGATCTTCTTCGACTTCAGCGCTCCGTGGGCCGGCGTGTTCGAGCTTTCGGTCTGCGCGGGCCTGATCACCGTGCTCTTCATCGGCGCGGTCAGCCTGATACGGGCCGACGAGGACAAGCGCCCCGAGAACCGCGCCTTCGCCTACGCGCTGCCGCTGGCCGCGGCGGTCTTCGCCATAGCCGCCTGGTTCTACCTGCCGCCCTTCTTCGAAGAACTGGCAGCCGGCAGACAGATGGCCGCCGGCGGAGGCACCATCGGCACGGCCCTCTGGGGCCTGCGCCGCCCCGACCTGCTTGGCCAGGTGCTGATGCTGGCGGCGGGCGTCTTCGTCATCAAGTCGGTCTTCCCGAGGAGGACAGAGAACAAATGAGCAATTTCGCAATGGAATGGTACCTGATAGCCATCATCGTCTTCACCGGCTTTTACTGCATGCTGGCATCGCGCAGCATAGTGCGCCAGCTCATCGGCCTTGAGATAGTCTCCAAGGGCGCGATGCTGGCGGTGATATCGGCCGGCGCGCTCACCGGCAACCTGGTCTTCGCCCAGGCGCTGGTCCTCACCATGATAGTGATAGAGGTGGTGGTTGTGGCCGCGGGCCTGGCGCTGCTGGTAAAGAACTTCCGCGTGCACGGCTCGGCCGACATCTGGAAACTGGACGGTCTCAAGGGATAATCTTATGAACATACTCCTTTTTCCTCCCGTAGTTTTCATCATCTCGCTCCTGTTCGTGGCGGGGCTGGCGGCGCTGCTTTCGCCGCTGGCGGCCAAACCCGCGCGCGTGCCGGGCTCGGCCAAGCACAAGGCCTACGGCTGCGGCGAAGACGTCCCCGAGGACCAGGCCAAGGCCATCCCGGACTACCAGGTCTTCTTCCCTTTCGCCATCTTCTTCACGCTGCTGCACGTGGCCGGGCTGATGCTGGCCACCTGGGGCTTCAACCCCCTGTCCTCGGGCATAGGCCTGGTGGCCGGCTACCTGGCCGCGGTGGGCGTAATACTCGCGATACTCTTCGTGGACTAGAACCAACATGAAAATCATAGACAAACTGATAACCTGGTCGCTGCTTAAATCCCCGTGGATACTCCACTTCAACTCCGGCGCCTGCAACGGCTGCGACATCGAGATAGTGGACGCCCTCACCCCCAAGTACGACGTTGAGCGCTTCGGCATAGTCCTCAAGGCTACGCCCCGCCACGCCGACATCCTGGTGGTCAGCGGCCCCGTCACCCGCCAGCAGGCCAAACGCCTGCGCACCATTTACGACCAGATGCCCGAGCCCAAGTTCGTCATGGCCATAGGCGCCTGCGGCTGCTCCGGCGGCGTCTTCGACGGCTGCTACGGCGTGGTGCCCGGCGGCCTGGACCAGGTGCTGCCCGTGTCGGTCTACATCCCCGGCTGCCCGGTGCGCCCGGAGGCCATCATCGACGGCGTGGTGAAGATGATACAGAGCGTGGAAGCCGCGTCTAAGTAAGGAGATCTATGAGCGAATTTCAAGAAGAAGAAAAAGTGAAAGCCGGCCTCGAGGCCAAATTCCCCGGGGCCGTCACCAACGCCCTGGTGCAGCGTAAGAACCGCGTGTGGCTGGACGCCGCCGCCGACAAGCTGCCCGAGATCCTCGCCTGGATGAAGGCCGGCGGCTTCAACCACCTGGCCACCATCACCGGTTTCGACGAGGGGGAGAACCTCGGCGCCTATTATCACATGACCGACACCAAGATGATAGTGACGCTGAAGGTCAAGACCCCGCGCGCCAACCCGTCCATCCCGTCGGTGCTGGCGGTATTCCCCGGCGCCCTTTCCTACGAGAAGGAACTCGAGGACATGCTGGGCATCAAGATACAGGGCCTGCCCCCGGGCCGCCGCTACCCTTTGGCCGAAGACTTCCCCGTAGGCCAGTATCCCCTGCGCAAGGACTGGAAGACGGAAGATTACCTGGCGCAGCAAGCCTCTTTAAAGACGGAGACTAAATAACATGTCCAAAATAACCATTCCGCTGGGCCCGCAGCATCCCGCGCTTAAAGAACCCGAGAACTTCATGCTGGTGCTGGAAGGCGAACAGATCTCCGGCGCCACCGTGAACCTCGGTTACAACCACCGCGGCATGGAGAAAGCCGCCGAGGGCCGCACCTACATCCAGAACCTCTACCTCATAGAGCGCGTCTGCGGCATCTGCTCCCACTCCCACACCACCACCTATATCACCAACGTGGAAGAACTGGCCAAGGCCGAGATCCCCCAGCGGGCGCTGGCCATCCGCACCCTGTTCGCCGAGCTTGAGCGCGTGCACAGCCACCTGCTGTGGCTGGGCGTGGCCGGCTACGAAATGGGCTTCGAGACGCTGTTCATGTACACCTGGCGCGACCGCGAGCAGGTGCTGGATTGCCTTGAACTTCTTTCCGGCAACCGCGTCCACTATTCCATCAACACCCTGGGCGGCGTGCGCCGCGACATCTCCGCCGAGCAGAAGGCGGAAGTCTTGAAGCGCATAAAGTTCCTTGAGGAACGCACCCAGTATTACATAAAGCTGGCCACCCAGGAACCCACCGTGCTGGCCCGCACCGCCAACGTGGGCAAGCTGCCTTACGACGTGGCCATAGAGCGCGGCGCGGTAGGCCCCACGGCCCGCGCCTCCGGCGTGGCCCGCGACGTGCGCAAGGACGACCCCTACCTGATCTACAGCCAGCTGGACTTCAACGTTATCACCCACAACACCAACGACGTCTTCGGCCGCCTGGTCGTGCGCGCGCTGGAACTGTTGGAGTCATACAAGATCATAAACCAGGTCCTCAATAACCTGCCGGAAGGCCCCGTGGCAGTAAAGATCCCCATGAGGATAGCCCCCGGCGAGGCCGTGAACCATTACGAAGCGCCCCGCGGCGAGGACATCCATTATCTCAAATCGAACGGCACCGACAAGCCCGAGCGGTTGAAAGTGCGCGCCCCGACGCTGGCCAACCTGCAGAGCGTGGCCTACATGCTGGAGGGCGGGTGGCTGGCCGACGTGCCCCTGGTGATAGCCGCCATAGACCCCTGCATGTCCTGCACGGACCGCGCCGCGGTCTGGAACCCCAAAAAGGGCAAGACCGAGGTTTACAGCTGGGAAGACATGCGCAAACTCGGCATAGAGCATTACAAGCGCCGCGGCGTCGACTTCGGCAGGCTGTGAGCCGGACTTAAGGACACATAACAATGGACTCAATACTTCCTCTCGCTTATATTCTGATCTTCCCGGGCTTCCTGTTCCTGGCCGTCTACGGCCTGTTCCTGCAGTGGGTGGACAGGAAACTCTGCGCGGTGATGCAGAACCGCATGGGCCCTCCCTGGTTCCAGGGCTACGCGGACTTTATAAAGCTGCTGGCGAAAGAGGTGATAGTGCCCGACGCTTCCACGCACAAGACCATGTTCCGCGTGCTGCCTTTCTTCGCCATGGCGGCGGTGATGACGGCCATGATCCTGATCCCCGTCGGGCGCACCGCGCTCTGCTCCTTCCAGGGCGACATGGTGGTGGTGATCTACCTGCTCACCATCCCCACGGTCACGTTCTTCCTGGCCGGCTGGAGCTCGGCGAGCCCCTACTCCACGGTAGGGTCCATGCGCGTGCTTACGCAGCTCTTCGCCTACGAAGTGCCGCTGATGCTCTCCCTGATAGGCCCGGCGATACTCGCCGGCACCTGGAACCTCTCCGAGATCTCGGCTTTCTACGCGGCCAACCCGGCGTTCATCCCGGCGCAGCTGCTGGGCTTCCTGGCGGCGCTGATAGCGCTGCAGGGCAAGCTCGAGCGCATGCCTTTCGACATCCCGCACGCCAAGAACGAGATCGTCGGCGGCCAGTTCACGGAATATTCCGGGCGCCTGCTCGACTTCTTCCTGCTGGCGGTGGATATGGAACTGGTGGTGGGCGCGGCGCTCGTCAACGCGGTGTTCCTGGGCGGTTCCCTGGGCCTGGCCGGCTGGGCCGGGGCGGCGATGTTCCTGGGCAAGACGCTGTTCGTCACCTTCCTGCTGGCGCTCCTGAAGGTGCTGATGGCCCGTATCCGCATCGAGCAGATGATAAATTTCTGCTGGAAGTACCTGGCGCCCGTCGCTATGGCGCAGGTGGCTTTCGATATCTTCCTCAAGTACAAATTAGGATAACTCCATGAAACACCCCGCAAGAGTCTTCAGCGAAGTGATAAAGCACCTTTTCAAGAAGCCGGCGACTTCCAGGTATCCTTTTGAGAAGGCCTATATTTTCCCTAACTTCCGGGGCCGCATCGTGTTCGACGGCGAGAAGTGCATCGGCTGCCAGATGTGCGTGCGCGTGTGCCCGTCCAAGGCGATAGAGATCCCCTTGTCGGCGGAGCAGCCGCCCTCTCCCGCGCAGGTGGAGGGCCAGCCCGCGGTGGCCGCCAGGAAGAAATTCGACTGCATCATGAAGCTGGACCACTGCGTCTACTGCGGCCAGTGCGCCGAGGTCTGCCCCAAGAAAGCCCTGGCCATGTCCCAGGACTTCGAACTGGCCAGCGTCAACAAAGCCGACCTCCGCCGCCACTACAAATAACCCCAGTCCTCACCAATAAAGAAGCCGGCTCAACAAGCCGGCTTCTTTATTTTTTGAAGGGCGGATAGTCAACTAAAAATCCCGTATCCTGGTCACTTTGCATTCCACGGCGAAGAGGGCGGAATCTTTCCGCTTTTCCGTAATGGCGTAGGTTGCCGCGGTCGAGACGTTCAACGACAGCAACGGATAGCAATTGGCAAGCTCCAGCAAAGAGGCCCTGAGAATGCCCAGCCGCAGGTATGTGGGGCGCCCGCTGGACGCAAGCTCATTTTGGTAATCCAGTATTTTCTTCTGGATATCCGAATGCAGAATATCCATACGCGGATACTCCACTATCGCGCCGGCCATCGGGCATTTATAAGTGCCGTCTTTTTGCCGTTTGATCAATTTAACCCCGGCAAACTCCAGGATAATCCTTTTTGCCTCGGGCAGGGACAACCCGATTGCCGCGGCCAGGGTTTTACTGGTCCAGTTCCCGGTATCATTATTAAGGGCGGCCCAGCACAAATACGTCCCCTTGTTCCTGGTGACAACAGTAACCTGCGCCCGTGTCATATAGAACTTCTTTTCTGTCAGCAGTTTTGCCACCGCTTTATGCAGGGAAGAGGAAATGGACGTTTCTTTCGGCAGAGTTATGAGCGGCGCCAATAGTTCGGCAAAAGGGTCTTCCCCGACGGTGGTTTTCAACCACGCCATAACGAACACGATCCCGTCATAACTTTGGGGGAACAGGCGAAGCGCGTGCATATACGTCCCGATATTTTTAAAAGGGAGTGGAAGCTTCCCCTGCTCAATAAGCAGATACATCCGGTAGGAGATCTTAAAGAACGGCTTACCGCCGTTACTATGAAAGAATTGATATGCCGTTTTAAAGCCGGCTTCTTTCCTGTATTTTACCAACGCCTTTGAAAATATGGTTCCCATAGCAGGCCTCCCAGACAATTTAATCACATATTGATCCTTTTTGATAGCGAGTTTATTACTCCCTATTCACCTGCTTTAGCCAGTGATCCACTCCTGAGCAAACAGGCACCTGCGCGTGAGCTCTTTGCCTCATGTGGGACTTTAAGGTTTTACATTACAATCATAGGGACATGATATTTAGACGCAAAGATCCCCGGCGCCGGAACGCCTATTCCGTATTCTCAGGCCTCGCCGCCCGGCTGCTTCTCATCGCCGCTGTCTCACATTCATTGCCTCCCTGTCTCCGCGCCCAGACCGAGCTGGGGTCAGAGGATGACCTGACCGTACTGGGCGCCACCGGCACCGCCATTGATCCCGACACCGAGATAAAAGGCTTTACCGTTTTCGGCGCCACCCAGACCGCTTATCCCGGCGCGGTGGCGGGAGCCGGCAACGTTGTAGTCAACGGCGTCCTCTCCGTTTCCTCCGGGGCTTATTTTACAGGAAATTCTACTTTTACCGAAGCCGGCAGGGTATTCATACTAGACGGCTCCGAAGGGCAGATACTCAGCAAAAACACGAACGGCTACCTGCAGTGGACCAGCAGCTCCGCCTTGGGCGACAATCTGGGCAGCCACATAGCCACCACCACTCTGAACATGGCCACGTTCAATATAGTGAATGTGGGGGCGATAACGGCCAATGCGGCCATTACTACCTACTCTAGCATGACGGTGGCCGGTAATCTTTCCGTAAGCACCATTGTTGCCGCCGGCAATATCACCGCCGCGCGCTACCAGATAAATGGCAGCACGGTGCTGGCGACAATCCCTTCCGGAAGGTCTATTTCTGTTGGTATGGATGCCGGACGCGTCAATACTGCCAACGACAATGTGTTTATCGGCTACCAGGCCGGTAATGGAAACACTACCGGGACGAACCACGTTTATATCGGATACCAGGCCGGGTTCAGCGGTGCAGCCGCAACACAGAATACTTTTGTAGGCCAGCAAGCCGGCATGAACAATGCTGCATCCTCTAACAGTTTTTTTGGCGCCCTTGCAGGCAGGGATAATAATACCGGGACGACCAATACTTTCCTTGGTTCTGGCAGCGGGTGGAAGAACACTTCAGGCGTAAATAACGTTTTTACCGGATCAGGAAGCGGTTCCGAGAATCTTAACGGAAGGGACAATGTGTTTACGGGAGTCATGGCCGGTGGGAACAACACTTCCGGCAATTACAACAGCATTGTCGGAAATTACGCCGCTTATGCGACGAAAACCGGCTCAAACAATGCGGTATTCGGCTATTATGCCGGGAATGGTGTATCCAATAATTCGTATGGGAACAACTCAATATTCGGCTATTACGCCGGATCCGGCTTAAGTACCGGCTCCAATAATATCCTTGTCGGGTACCAGTCTGGCGATGCCTTGACCACCGGCGCCGGAAACATTTTGATCGGCTATGACCAGGACGCCAGCGCGCCGACCGCTTCCAACGAACTTAATATCGGCGGCGTATTATTTGGCAATCTATCCGCCAGGACCATCGGCATCTCTACCCGTGCGCCGCAGGCCGCCTTGGATATAGTCTCTACCGGCACAGCCGCAAATATCTACGCGCAGATCTGGCGCGATGGTTCCGGAGTCATTAAGGCTTCAATGACCTCGGAAGGCACGCTCTACGCCACGCTGCCTTCTATAACCGGCCCCGGCGACAACCTGGGTAACCATATAGCCACCACCACCCTGAATATGAACACGTTCAATATTGTGAACGTGGCGTCCGTAACAGCCCACGCCGCTATGACGGTTTATTCCAGCGTGACCGTGACCGGCGCGGCCGCCTTCGCCGTCGCCTCGGGCAGCGTCGGTATCGGTACAAACAGCCCCGGCGCCAGGCTTGAGATAAGCAACACTAATACTGGCACGGGGGTATTGAGATTAAGAAATACCAGCGCGGTTACCGGGGATGTCACCGGGGTGGATTTTCACCATGCTAGTGACGGTTCCGGCGCCCCCAAGGCGTATATCAGGGACTATCTTAACAGCGATTACAGCACCGACCTTAATTTTGGAACCGCTATGGGAACCGGGAATGCGGCGACCCGCATGGCGATAAAAGCGAATGGGAACGTCGGCATCGGGACTGTTGCGCCGGCATATCGCCTGGTGGTTTCAAGCGGCGCCGGGGAAGCCGGCACCATGATGACGATTTCAACCGGCACCAGCGACGTGATCCGCATGACCGGCGACGGCTCCGTCTACGCCAACCGCTTCTACGGCGACGGCTCGGGGCTCACTGGCATTTCGGGTGACAACCTGGGCAACCACATCGCCACCACCACGCTGAACATGGCGGGATTTAATATTAGTGGTGTCAGTACAGTGACGGCCGCCGGCTATGTGGACGCTGCACGATACCTGATCAATAAAAGCACCATTATGGCTATATTGCCGGGATATAAGAGTTTCGCCATAGGCATAAACGCTGGGATATTAAATGGCGCCAATGCCGATTATAATCTTTTTGTAGGCGAGCAGGCCGGTGAATCGAATGTCACGGGTGATGATAACGCCTTTTTTGGCTATAAAGCCGGTTATCTTAATACGGCATCGGATAATACTTTCATCGGTTATGAGGTGGGTTATTATAACAGTTCCGGGTTCAGTAATGTGTTCGTAGGGCATCAAGCGGGATTCTCTAATGAAACCGGTTCAGATAACACTTTTGTGGGCAAGTATGCCGGAGGAAACGGTTTTGACGGAAGTCATAGCTCACTCTTTGGTTCTAATGCAGGCTATGCCAACAGTGGGGATAATAATTCTTTTGTCGGTTCCAGTGCGGGTCATGATAATACTACCGGCGCAAATAACTCTATCCTGGGTTATCAAGCGGGATCTGGGAATATAACGGGTTCCGCAAATTCCATATTCGGCACTCAGGCAGGTTACGGCGTAAGTGCAAATTCATATTCAAGTTCAACTTTAGTGGGTTATAAAGCCGGATTTGCCGTGACTACAGGTTCCGATAACCTGCTTTTAGGCTTCCAGGCCGGCGACAGCCTGACCACGGGCAGCCGCAACATCATAATCGGCTACGACGAAGACGCGCCTGCCGCCACCACAAATAACTTCCTCAACCTCGGCGGCGTGCTGTATGGCGACCTCTCCGGCAAGACCATCGGCATCTCCACAAGGGTGCCGCAGGCCGCGCTTGATATTGTGAGCACCGGCACGGCGCATACAGAGATGGCGCAGATCTGGCGCAAATCAGACGGCGTAATAGTCGGCTCCATGAGCGCCACCGGCGTTATGAC
>MGUD01000007.1:24988-39461 GCA_001799795.1 Elusimicrobia bacterium GWC2_61_19 | reverse complement strand
GCCGAGGTCGGCTTCCATGTCCAGGTCCAGCTCCAGCATGTCCTTGGGATAGCCGGTCTTCTCGGTTATCATGGCAAGTATGCTTTCCTTGACGGCGTCCTCGCTGACGCCTGAAGCGGCGGGAGCGCGGTGAACCGGCATGGCCTCAACCTTGGGTGCGGGCTGCGCGTGGGTTTCGGAGGTTGAACCTCCGTTGGAGGTTGAACCTCCGGTTTCCTCTATCACGTACTTGATGCAGTGGCGGATGGTCGGGTAATCCTTGAGGGACAGGTTCTCCTTGCGCGGGATATCGTAATGCTCGCGCATGGCGGCGAAGAGCTCGGCCTGTTTCACGGTGTCTATCCCGAGATCGGCTTCCATGTCCAGGTCCAGTTCCAGCATGTCCTTGGGATAACCGGTCTTCTCGGTGATCATCCGCAGGATCTCTTCCTGTACGGCGTCGGCGCTGACGCCGGCGGGTCTGGTCGCCGTGGCGGCGGCAGACGCGCGGGCGGGCGCGGCGTAAGCGGCGGGCGCGGGCTTGGGCGCCGGGGCCGCGGCAACGCCTGCCGGTTCTTTCACCGGGGCAGGGGGTTTGGCGCCTGCGGTCTTCTTGTCCTTTACCCTGAGGGTGTTGAACACCACTTCCAGTTCGGCCGACGGGTCGCCTGAAACTTCTTTTATCCAGCTGTTGTACCGGGCCTGGTCCTCGTAGCGGCTTTCCCCCGCTTTCCAGACGCGTTCGGTCATGGACATGGCCATGTGCGAGCCGAAGCCGGCGGCGAAGCGCAGGGCGTACTTCAGGTCGTATTTGCCGCCCTTGGACAGGTTGATGCCGGCCAGCTCCGGGTCCGCTTCCTTATAGTTGGCGATGGGCGGGATTATGCCGGTGTTGAGCGCGCGTACGGCTACCACGTCCTCAAGGCCGGCGCCCATGGTGTGGCCGGTGAAACCTTTTACGTTGCTGACAACCACTTTGTCGGCGGCGGCGCCGAAAGCGCGCTTCAAAGCTTTCACCTCGGCGGCGGCGCTGCCGCCCCGGGCCGGGGTGTAGGTCTCATGCGACATGAACATCGTATACGGCGCTATCTCTTCTTTCTTCAGGCCGTAAATGCGCTCCACCTTGGCTATGAATTTCTCCATGACGGAGGCCACGTGCTCGGTGTCCAGGCGGGTGGCGTGGAAGGCGGAGTTGGCGCACTCGCTGAGCAGCAGGCGGGCCAGCGGTTTCATGCCGCGGGCGCGGGCGAGGGTCTCGTCCTCCAAGACCATGCCGACGGAGGCCGCGCCCACTATCAGGCCGTGACGGCGGCGGTCGAACGGCAGCGCCGCCTCGGAGACGTTCTCCTTGGTGGTGGCCGTGCCGGAAGCCAGGAAGCCGGGCATGGTCCATTCCTGGATCTGCTCGCTGGTGATGTCGTCGGCGGCTATCACTACCACGCGTTTGCACTTGCCGGCGCGGATCCAGCTCTCGGCCACGTGCACCGCCTGGGTGGTGGAGGCGCAGGCCGCGCTCATGTGGATGCTGGGGCCCTTGGCCCCGACCCACTGGGCGAACTGGGAATCGGCTATCGGGATGACCTTCAGCAGGAAGTTCTGGCTGAAGGAATACGGGTCCTTGTCGGCGCCGGGCTGGTAGCCGGCGAATTCCTTCTGCAGCCAGGCGCGCAGGCCGGCTTTGTCGGCTTCCGTGGGCAGCTTGTCCACTATCTTGTGGTAAACCTCCCACAGCTGGGCGGCGGTGCGGCCGGAATATTTATGGTTGAAGTAATGCGTTACTTCCTTGATCAGCGATTCCATCACGGGGAAGGCCGAGGCGAAGACCACGCCGGTCTCCGAGGCCAGGGGTTCGGGCAGGGCCCATTTCTCCGGCAGGTAGCTGCCTGTGGTGGTCTTCTTGTAATAATGGATCAGCGGCAGGCCCGCGTCCTTCAGGGCCAGCACGCCGGCGCCTATGGCCATCTTGAACGTCGAGTCCAGGGCTTTGGCCACGGTGTGCGGCAGGCCGAATTCGGCCTCGATGTCGAGAGAACCGCGGCGGGCGGACAGCTTTATCGCCTGGTCCACGGAGTCGATGGCCTCTATGCTGTGGTTGCCCGTCGGGGATTTCACCACGCGGATGATGTTCTTGTCTATCTGTTTGGCGCGCCACCCGGCGGGGATGGGCTCTATCATGTTCTTGCCGGCGAGGATCTCGTCGAGGTTGCCTTCGCGGAACAGCTTGTCCCAGGTGCCGGGCGTACCGCCGGCTATGCCGGAGATGGCTATCGGGTTGAAGTTGAAGCCGAACTTCTCGGCGATAGAGGCCTTGTCCGCCGACAGCGCGGCGGGCGCGGCGGCGCCGGCCTGCGCCGGAGAAGAGGCTTTGAGGGCCCAATTCTGGTAGTAAGGGTTGAAGAACTTGCCGCCGGTAATGGGAGCTTTGCCGTCCCATTTCACCGGGATGCCCAGCGCCGTCATATTGGCCAGCAGGTCGTTGAATTCCGTGATGCCGCCGCGCTTGGGGTGGTTGGAGGCCAGCACGGTGATGTCAGTCTTATCCTTCAGCGTGGACGTGGCGAAAGCGCTGAGCACGCGCTTGGGGCCGCACTCTATGAAAGTGCGCACGCCCTCGGCGTACATGCGCTCCAGCTGTTTAATGAACTCCACGGGGCTGGTCATCTGCTTTATCAGCATGTCGTAGATGCCCTGCGGGTCGGTAGGGAAGAAGTCCGCGGTGACGTTTGAAAGTATCTTCATGTCGGCGGGCTTGATAGGGATGTTCTGCAGGAAGTTGCGGTAGGGGCCCATGGCCGGCGCCACTATCTCGGAATGGAAGGCGTGCGACACGGGGATCTCCCCCGCTTCAACGCCGAGGCCCTTGAATATCTCCAGGGCCTGTTCCACGGCCTTGGCCTCGCCGGCTATCACGGTCTGCAGCGGGCAGTTCTTGTTGGCGCAGATCACGTAGCCGTCGATCTTGTTGAGCTGTTCCTGCACCCTGTCGCAGCCCCAGGCGATGGAGGCCATTTTGCCGGGGTCTTTTACCTTTACGGCCGCCATTTCCTTAGCGCGGCTGGTCACGGCGCGCAGGCCGTTCTCGAATGTGAATATGCCGGCGGCGGTGGCGGCGGCGTACTCGCCCAGGGAGTGGCCTATGGCCATGTCGGGCTGTATGCCGAATTCCTTGAACAGGCGGTACATCGCTATGTCCGCCGTCATCATCGCCGGCTGGGTCAGCTGGGTCTGTTTTATGGCGGCTTCGCGCTTGGCCAGTTCTTCCTTGCTCTCTCCGGGCTTGCTCCAGATGGCGTCGGTCAGGCGCACGCCTATCATTTTTTCCAGGATGACGTCGGCTTCGTCGAAAGTCTTCTGCACTACGTCGTACTTGGCGGCCAGGTCCCTCATCATGTCCACGTACTGGGAGCCCTGCCCGGGGAACAGCAGGCCGACCTTGGCGTTATTTTTGCCGGTCTTGAAGGTGTAGACGCCTTTCAGCTTGAAATTGAGCGGCGGCGCGGTCCAGGTCTCGTCCTTGGCGTTCTTGGCGAGGAAGTCAACCTTCTCCATCAGGTCCTTGGGCGACTTGGCCACTATGGCCACGCCCCAGGCGGCCTTGGCCCTGGTCTGCGTGGGTTGGGCGAAGACGGCCAGCGGGTAGGTTTCCGGCCAGGAAACGGCTACCGCAGCGGCGGCTTTGGCCTGGGCTATTACGTCGGAGGGGGTCGCACCGGTGAAGGTGACGGCCTCGCCCTGTATGGCCGAGAAAACGGCTTTGGGGTTTTCCACGACTTCTGCCTGCGCGCGGGGCGCGCTGTCGGCGGCGGCGCCGGCCTTGGCGTTGCGCTGGTGGCTGGGGCCGGTATACTCTTCCATGGTCACGTGGAAGTTGGTGCCGCCGAAACCGAAAGACGAGACGTTGGCGCGGCGTATGCCGTCCTTCTTCCACGGTTCGGCTTTGTCTATAACGCGGAACAGGTTAAGGTCTATGCCGGGGTTGGGCTTAACGTAATTTATGGAGGTGGGCAGGGTCTTGTTGTAGAGCGCGAGCGCGGTTTTGGCTATGGCGACAGCGCCGGCGGCGGCCTTGGTGTGGCCTATCTGGGATTTAACGGAGGTGAGACCGAGTTTCTTTCCCCCGCCCATGTGCGGGCCGAACACTTCGCCCAGCACCTGCACCTCGGCGGCGTCGCCCACCTTGGTGGCGGTGCCGTGCGCTTCCACAAAATCCACGTCGGCCGGGGAGTAGTCCACCCCGGCGAAAGCGTTCTCTATGGCTATCTTCTGGCCTTTCGGGTTGGGGGCGGTGATGCCTTTGCCCTTGCCGTCCGAAGAGGCGCCGACCGAGTTGATCAGTGCGTAGATCTTGTCGCCGTCCCTGACCGCGTCGGACAGGCGCTTGAGCACGTAGACGGAGACCGCCTCGGCCATAACGAAGCCGTTGGCCCGCTCGTCGAAAGAGTAGGACCCTTCGGCCGACAGCGCGCCTATCTTGCAGAATTTGACGAAGGCCGGGGGCGACATCATCTCGTCGGCTCCCCCCGCCACCGCCATGTCGAACTTGCCCGCCCGCAGGCCCAGCACGGCGTAGTCCAGGGCGGCCATGGAGGAGGCGCAGGCCGCGTCCATGGTCATGTTGGGGCCGTTGAAGTTGAAGACGTTGGCTATGCGGCCGGCGGTCACGTTGGACAGCTCGCCCGGCATGGTGTCTTCGGTGATCTTGATGATCCCGTTGTCTATGCCTTCCTCGAACTCCTTTATCATCTCATCCCGCTTGGCCTGCGGCAGCGACGAGAAGGCGGCGGTCTTTTTCAACAGGTCCTCGTTGTAGAACTTATAGACGCGCAGGTCGGTCATCTCTTTGCGCATCGCGCCCATGGCGTTGCCCATCACGGCGGCCACCATCTTCGGGTCGAAAGGCTTTTTGTCGTAGCCGGAGTCTTCCAGGGCCATGCGCACGGCTTCCAGGGTCATCTGCTGCAGGCGCGAGATCTGCGCGGCGGTCTGGGGCGGTATCTTGTACCTGATGGAATCGAATTTGAAGCCTTCTATGAAGCCGCCTATCTTGGAATAGGTCTTGTCCACGGCCTTGTGGTCTTCCGAGAAATAGAGTTTCCAGTCCCAGCGGTCCGCGGGCACTTCGCCTATGCAGTTGCGGCCGTCCAGCACGTTCTGCCAGAATTCTTCCTTGTTAAGGGCTTTGGGGGCTATTATACCGAGACCGACTATCGCTATTTTTTCATTGTTCATAATCTGTATGCCTCTTTTTGGCTGGTGTCGTTTCATCCCGCCCCCTTGCTAAAGGGGTTCCCGGGTTTTAAATTGTTATGGGGTAAACGGGCCAAAACGGGCCGTTTAAGGATATCATAAGGTATATTTTATTAAAAAGAGAGACCGCTGGCAACAAAAACGGCCAAAAAGCCGGGCTGCCGGGCCGTAAACCCGTAAGGAAAATAGCCAAAAGCCGGTTTGCCGGAAATACAGGCAAAGAACCGGCCGCGGGCTTAATTTTTTAGGGTCATCAGGTACAGGACGCCTTTCCGGGACGAAAAGGGCGTTGCGTATTCCAGCCGGTCCACCACTCTTAATTTGGGGTCCGGTTGGAAAGCTATTACGGCCTTGTATTTGGTTACTTTCTGCCATTCCCACTCCCCTATCATGCCAAGGGGCTTCATGGATTTAAGATAGGCCATGTTCTTCTCGTAGCTCAGCCAGGCGTCGTAATCGAAGCCGTTAATGATCTCGTCCGGGGAAACCCCCTCTCGGGGTTTCGCCGCCAGTTCCCATTTGGCGTGGTTCCAGGCCAGGTAATCCTTCATGCCGGCCCAGCCCAGCAGGGCGCACAGGGCCAGGGTAAGGGCCGCGGCGGGTTTTGAGAACCTCACTCCCCTGGCCGCGAAAACCGCCGCCACGGCGAACCAGGGCAGCAGGGTGGTGAGCAGGTACCGGTCGAAATATTTGGCGCCGATGAGCGAGATCCCCAGCTGCGCCATGAAGGCGAGGAAGACGAAGCGCAGGGCCGGGTCGCCGGCCCGCAGCGCCAGGCCGGACGCGCACATAAGGAGCACGGCCGCGGCGGCGGAAGCAGCCGTGGCCAGGAACCAGAACAGCGGGTCCGCGAACGGCCCCGAGGGTTTGAGGGCGCCGCCGCCCAGCGTCAATACCCCCATGCCGGAATGGGCGAGGGTATTCTCAAGGTACGGCAGCGGGCCGTTCACGAAAGCGAAGGCGGCAAGCACCGCCAGCGCCAGCCAGGGGCCGGCGGAACTGACGCGGTGGCGCAGGCCGTTGCGGGCGGAAAACTGGTTAACGCTGAATATGTAACCGGCCGCCAGCGGCAGCAGCATCAGGCCAGTTTCCACCATGGAGGCGAAAAGGCGGTAAAGCGAGTCGTTCAGGAAGGCCAGGGGCCTGGAGACATGGGCCAGCGTCGCCGCCGCCACATAATTCTCGGAGGCCCAGGTGGGGCCGTGCATCTTGCTGAACCACAGCGCGTAGCCGAGCATGGCGGCGCCTGGCAGCGCCCAGATGGCCGCGAGGCTCCGCCATTTAAGGCGGCCCTGAAACAACAGGGTCAGCGTGAAAGCCGCCGGCAGGGCCACGGCCAGCTGCCGGGTGAGGTAGGCGGCGGCGGTGCAGGCGCCCGCCCAGACCAGGGCCGACCGGCCGGCCGGGTCTTTGATGTGCCGCACGTAGAAATAGACAGCGCCGAGCATCCAAAAAAAATAATGGATGTCCGTCATGAAGGAGTTGGCCAGTACCAGGTAAAGCGGGCAGAAGGCCAGGGTGAGCCCGGCGGCGATCTTTTCGAAGGGGCCGATCTCGAATTCGTCCAGCAGCTTGACGAACAGGAAGAGTGCGCCGGCGGCAATGAGGATGTTGGCGGTGCGCAGCGCCGCGAAATTGAAGCCGAAAAGCTTGGAGCAAAGAGCCCCCGCTATTATATGGAGGACCTGCGTGGAAGAGCCCCAGTCGCACAGGGTCAGGCGGCCGGTCTCCGCCAGGGTGCGGGCGGCCAGGGCGTAGGCCCAGTCGTCGTTGAGCGGAAAATCGAAAGCCCACGGCGAGAGCGTCGCCGCGAAGACCAAAAAAACGACAGGAACGAAATATTTTTCGTACTTTGCCACATTTTCCCCTAACCTGT
Source organism: Elusimicrobia bacterium GWC2_61_19 (assembly GCA_001799795.1). Lineage (GTDB taxonomy): Bacteria > Elusimicrobiota > Elusimicrobia > Elusimicrobiales > UBA9959 > UBA9959. The sequence goes on along the minus strand of MGUD01000007.1, from coordinate 32,359 downwards.
TTAAAGTCTACAAAATGCTTTTTATCCGCGCAAGGTTTTTGGATGTTTTAAGGTATTTAGGATTTAGCTGTTTTATGGGCGCGTCATAATTAATTATAATTATCTACATATTGAACGGCGCGAGGACGGAGGTTGCCGCATGGATACTTTGGCTTTAAGCAGGCTGCAGTTCGCTCTGACGGCGATGTTCCATTTTATCTTCGTGCCGCTCACGCTCGGGCTCGGCTGGCTGACGGCCTGGTTCGAGACCCGGTACGCGCTTACCGGCGACGGGCGCTGGCTCTCCCTCACCCGCTTCTGGGGCAAGCTCTTCCTTATAAATTTCGCGCTCGGCGTGGTCACCGGCATCACCATGGAATTCCAGTTCGGCATGAACTGGGCCGAGTACGCCAAATATGTCGGCGATATCTTCGGCGCGCCCCTGGCCATAGAGGCCACGGCGGCTTTCTTCCTGGAATCCACATTTATCGGGGTCTGGGTTTTCGGCTGGGAGCGGCTGTCTAAAAAAGCGCACGCCGCGGCCATGTGGATAGTGGCTTTCGCCACCAACATGTCGGCGCTCTGGATCCTGCTGGCCAACGGCTGGATGCAGCGGCCCGTCGGTTACGTGCTGCGCGGCGGCCGCGCCGAAATGGTGGATTTTGCGGCCCTGCTCACTAACCCCTACGGCTGGCTGGAATTCTTCCATACGGTGTTCGCGGGCTGGGTCATCGCAGGTTTTTTTGTGATGGGCGTGTCCGCTTGGCATCTGCTGCGCCGGAACCAGGAGGACCTGTTTAAAAAGTCCTTCGGCGCCGGCGCCGTCTTCGCCCTGGCCAGTTCCCTGCTGGTGGCCGGCGTCGGCGACCTGAGCGGCGTGAACGCCGCCAAAAATCAGCCGGCCAAGTTCGCCGCCATGGAGTCGGTCTGGGAGACGCGGACCGCCGCGCCCATGGCCCTGCTCACCATCCCGCGCCTGAACGGGGAGGGCAACGCCGTGGAGGCGCTCAAGGTCCCCTACGCGCTGTCGCTGCTGGCCTTCCATTCCCCCTTCGCCGAGGTTAAAGGCCTCAGCGATTTCCTGCCGGCGGACCGCCCCCCGGTGCTGCCCGTCTTTCTGAGTTTCAGGACGATGGTCGCCCTCGGCGGCCTTTTCATCCTGCTGTCCGGCGCCGGGGTCTGGCTGTGGCGCAAGGACCAGCTGCAGAACTATCCGTTTTATCTTAAGGCGATGGTGCTGGCCATCCCGCTGCCTTACATCGCCATACAGCTTGGCTGGATAGTCACCGAAATGGGCCGCCAGCCCTGGGCGGTCTACGGCCTTATGCGCACCGCCGAAGGCGTCACTAAAACCGTCAGCACCGGCCAGGTCTGGATGTCCCTTATCGGCTTTACGTTATTCTACTCCGCGCTGGGAATAGTAGATATTTGGTTATTGGCGAAATACGCGAAGAAGGGAATGGAAGCCTAGCTGCACACCATGGGGCCGGGTTAGCAAAACCGTCGTTGAGCCCGCCGCTTGCATAAGCGCGGCGGGCGAATACCGAGTGAGGGCACGGTGTGCCCGAACGTGTTTTGCGTTCCGGCCCCATGGCGTGCAGCGCAGCGGCGGTGGAAGACTCAAGGGGTAAATAATATGGATTACGCTAAACTTTGGTTCGTGTTCTGGGCGGTGCTGTGGAGCGGCTACTTCGCGCTCGACGGGTTCGACCTGGGCGTGGGCTTTTCCGGCTGGCTGGCGGCGGAGGGCGAAGAGGAACGTAAAAATGTTTTTTCCTCCATCGGGCCTTTCTGGGACGGCAACGAGGTCTGGCTGATAACCGCCGGCGGGGCCACCTTCGCGGCTTTCCCCGCCGTCTACGCCTGCCTTTTCAGCTGGCTTTATCCCGCCCTCTTCCTTATATTGTTCGCGCTGATAGCGCGCGGCGTGTCGCTGGAGTTCAGGGGCAAACTGCAGTCGCCAGGCTGGCAGAGCTTCTGGGCGAGGACGGCCGCGGTTTCCAGTTTTCTCGCGGCCCTGCTGTTCGGCGTGGCTTTCGGCAATCTGTTCCGCGGCCTGGAGATCGGCGCAGACGGCTACAGCGGCACTTTCTTCGGGTTGCTGAACCCTTACGCGCTGCTGACGGGCCTGCTCTTCTGCGCTTTCTTTTTCTTCCACGGGCAGCTCTGGCTTTCCTTCAAGACGGCCGGACCGGTGGCCGCGCGGGCCGGGCGGCTGGCCGCAAAAAGCTGGTACGCGCTGGCGCTTCTGCTGGCCGTGTTCCTGGCGGCCAGTTGGCTGCATACGGGCCTCTCCGGCAATTTCATCGTGAGGAGATCACTACTGGCGCTGCCGCTTGGGCTCGTAGTGGCGCTCGCGGCCGCAAAACTCCTTCTCGCGCGCGGGCTGCCGGGCAAAGCCTTCCTGGCTTCCTTCGTCTCCATCGCCCTGTTCTCGCTTACCGGGTTCGCCGGGCTTTACCCCGCCCTGCTGGCCTCCCGGTTGGACCCAGCTTTCAGCCTCACGGTCTACAATTCTTCCTCCAGCCCGTACACGCTTAAACTTATGGCCGCGGTAGTGCTGGTCTTCCTGCCCGTGGCGATCGGTTATCAGGTCTGGGTATACAGACTTTTCAGGACCCCGCTCAGCGCCGGGGAACTTAAAAAAAGCGGGCTGTACTGATACCCGCCCGAAAACACGCCGGTTTTTGCTAATATAATAACGTTATGCATATTAAATTCTGGGGCGCGCGGGGTTCTATCCCCGTTTCCGGCAGGCAGTATATAAAGTACGGCGGCAGCACCACCTGCGTGGAAGTGCGCTCTAAAAAAGACGAACTCATCATCGTGGACGCCGGGTCCGGCATACGGCTGCTGGGCAAGGAGCTCATAAAGAATTCCCATAACAATTTCAACATGCTGTTCACCCATTCCCACTGGGACCACGTGCTGGGCTTCCCGTTCTTCGCTCCCATCTACAATAAGAAGACCCACATCAGGATACGGGGCTGTTCCTTTTCTTCCGATTCGGTGAGGGAGATAATCGCCAAGACCATGCAGCCTCCCGGCTTCCCGGTAAAGTTCGAGGAGATCTCCGCGCGTTTTGAATTCGACTCGCTGTGCGCCAGCGGCTGCGAGATCGGCGGCATGCAGGTGCTGCCCATAGAGCTGAGCCACCCCAATAACGGCCTGGGCTATAAGTTCTGCGAGGGCGGAAAAACTTTCGTCTTCCTCACGGACAACGAACTGGGCTTCGTGCATCCTGGCGGCAAGACCGTGGAAGACTATGTCGCTTTTTCGCGCGGCGCCGACCTGCTGGTGCACGACGCCGACTACACGGACGCGCAGTATCCCCGGCGCAGGACCTGGGGGCATTCCACCTGGCAGCAGGCCCTGGACATGGCCCTTAAGGCCGAGGTCCGGGCGCTGGGCCTTTTCCATCACAACCAGGACCGGTACGACGCCGAACTGGATCGGATAGTGGAGGACTGCGGGCGCAAGGCGCGCAAGGCCGGCTCGAAGATGAAATGTTTTGCGGTCAGGGAAGGCCAGGAAGTAAAACTCTAAACTGGACGGACATATGCCTAAATTCAACTTTTATTCTGCCTGGATGGACCCGGTGTTCTACCTGTGGGCCGCCGTAGCGGCCGTCGCGCTGTTCACGCTGGTCTACTCCATACGCCGGTACCTGGAACTCAAGAACGCCAATGTGTTCGAGGAGGAAGGCGTTCCCGAAGAACCGGCCGATCCGGACCTGCTGCCGCCGGTGGCCGAACAGCCCGACCTGCCGGAACCCGCGGTGCAGGCGGCCGCAAGCCAGGCGGCGCCTATCCCCGCGGAAGTCCCCGCCGGCGGGAACCGCGCGGAAAACTTCGTGCGCGGCATTTACGAGGGGATCTCGGGCCTCGACGGCCGCCTCCGGGTGATAGAGGCCGCGCTGTCGAAGGGCCGCGTCAACAACGATTTCACCGTTAAATTCCTGGAAGATATGCTGGCCGACATCGACTCCCTGGATAAACCCAAACTGAAGGCCAGGATAGCGTATCTCCTTTCGGACCTGAAAAAGTAAGACCAGTGAAAAAGTTCTCCGTCATATTGCTCGCCTTTACGCTCGGCGCGGGCCGGGCGCATGGCGGCTTTTTCCCCGATAACGCCTTTACCGACGATGCCCGCGGGCTGGCGGGGGCGCAGTTCCTTAAGGTCCCCCCCTCGGCGCGTTTCTCCGCGCTGGGCGGCAGCGGGCTGGCGCTCAGGGGCGCCGATTCCTTTTTTCTCAATCCCGCCGGCACGGCGTCGGCGGGCGTCGGCGGCCGCGCTGCGTCGGTTTCTTACGAGGCTCTGCTGGCGGGAGCTTCGCGCACCGGCCTTGTTTTCTCCAACGGGACCGCCTCCGGCGTCTTTTCGGCGGGCCTGCTTTACAACGCCGCCTCGCCCGGTGAGGAACTGGACGGGGCGGGCAGCGGCACGGGGGACGAGATCCCGGCCTATGACGCCGCCGTCGGCGCGGGCTGGGCGCGCAGTTTCGGCCTGGTGGATTTCGGCGTTACCCTGAAATACATAAAGTCGCGCCTGGCCGAAGCTTCGGGCAGTTCCGCGGCCCTGGACGCCGGTTTCATCTTCAGGGAAGCCGCTCCTTCCCGTACCGAGATGGCGCTTACGCTCAGGAATTTCGGGCCGCCGCTCAAGCTCGGCGGTGAAAAAGACCCGCTGCCTTTCGAGGTGGGCGGCGGGCTGAGGTGGAAATATACGCCGGAAGTCAACCTGCTTCTGGAAGGCCGGGTGCCCTGCGATCACGCCCCCTACCTGGGATTCGCCGGCGAGTGGTTCCTGCCTTATGCCGCGGCCTCCGGCCTGTTCCTGCGCGCGGGGCTGAACTTCAAGAATTACGACGATCACGGCTTCATGGGGGCGTTCGCCGGCGGCTTCGGGTTCAAGTTCGGCGGGCTGCTGCTGGACTACGCTTTCGCGCCCTACGGCGAGCTGGGCGCCGCGCACCGCATGACGGCCGGTTGGGCCTGGGGCGGGGCCGCCACGGACGTTTCCGCCCGGAAGAAGCCGGCCCCGCTGCCGGCGCGCGCGGCAACCCTGGCCGTGGCGGGGTTTTCGGCCGGAGAAGGGGTTACCGAGACCGAGGCGGCGGTGCTGCGCAACCTGACCGAATCAGAGCTGGTGAAGACCGGGCGGTTCAGGGTGGTAGAGCGCCAAAAACTTGATTTTATACTGGCTGAAAAAAAGCTGGACTACGCCGGGCTTTCCGAGCAGACCGCCGCGGCCCAGCTGGCCCGTCTATCAGGCGCGGACCTCGCCGTTTTCGGCGTCGTTTCCAGGAATAAAAAGGGTTATGAGGTAACGGTCCGTTTTGTGAACGCGGCGTCCGGGGAAATACTGCGGTCGGAGTCCGTTCTTGCGGCCGAAGACTACCTTTTCAGGGAAGCGGCGCGCCGCCTGGCGGTCTCACTTTCTGCCCGATAAATTATCTTCCTCCAGATGTTTCAGCCGCAGGGCGTTCTTTATCGAGGGGTCAAGTTTCGCTCCGGCCCGCGCCGCTTCGATAGCCCGGCGCTTCCGCCCCATCTTCTCGTAAACTTCGCTGAGGCGTTCGTAATAGGCGCCGTTGGCCGGGTCCTTGGTGATATTCCACTCCAGGGCCAGCGCTTCGTCGCGCAGGCGTTTCCAGCGGAAAGCCGCGCGCGCTTTGTAAAGGGTCTCCTTGTACAGGCCGAAGCCGGCCAGGCCGGTGACCAGGAGCAGGTCGTAGACTACAGCCGAACGGGGCCAGCGTATCAGTACAACGATATTGGAAATATAGACGAAAATAAGGAGGAAGGCCCCGATGAGGAAAGCGTCGGTAAAAGAAACGCCTCCCTCCGTGTAGCGCGTTTCCTTGCGTTCGATTATCCACACCAGCGCCCAGGTCCAGGCCAGGGCAAAAACCGTGCAGTAGACTATGATCCACAGCAGCACCGGTTATTTCCCCTTCCGCAGCAGCCGCCGCATCACGCGCAGCATCCCGGCGTGCAGCCGTTTGTTGCTGGCCAGGGTCTGGCTGCCCATGCCGGCATTCACTTTCCACGGCCTGCCGGCGAAGTCCGTTACCTTGCCGCCGGCCTCCTCCAGAATCAGCGAGCCAGCCGCCACGTCCCAGGGTTTCAGGCCGAACTCCCAGTAACCGTCCGTGCGGCCGGCGGCGAGCCAACAGAGGTCCAGCGACGCCGAGCCCATGCGGCGCACGTCGTGGGACAGCTTCATGAATTCAGAAAAGAAACCGCAGTAAAATTCCGCCTTCTCCGCCCTGTCATAAGGAAAACCGGTGACCAGCAGGGCTTTTGAGACCGAGGGCGTGGCTGAAACGGCCAGCCTCCGTCCGTTGACGAAAGCGCCGCGGCCCCGCGCGGCCAGGAAGAGCTCCCGCCGGAACGGGTCATAGACCCCGCCGGCTTTTACGACCCCGTTGTCCGAAAAGCCGATGGAGACCGCGGCCGCCGGGAAACCGTGCGCGTAATTGGTGGTGCCGTCGAGAGGGTCTATTATCCAGAGCCGCCCGTTGGGGGTTTCCTCGACGGGGCTCTCCTCGGCCATGAACCCGTCGGCCGGGAAGGCCTTGCGCAGGATGGAAATGACCGTTTTCTGGGAGGCCAGGTCGGCCTCGGTCAGCAGGTTGGCGCGGCCCTTGAGCCGGTAAGTGACCTTGCCGAATTTGGCGGCGAGGATCCTGCCGCCGGCCAGCGCCGCCTTTTTAAGGATCTCCAGTTCTTTCATGTGTTGCCTTTCCTTTGTAAAGCCAGGCGCGCGGCCGCTTCCCCGGCGCAGATCCCGGTCCGCGCCAGCACGAGTTTTCTTTTAGCCAGGGCCCTGCGCGCGGCCCTGACGAACCCCGTCCTGAAAAGCTCGTTGTCCATCAGCCCGCCGGCCAGCGCCGCTTCTATTTTCCCCCGCCCCCCGGCGGCGCTTTTTAAAAGTTCCGCCAGCTCATGCTGGGCGGCCGCCGCCATCACCGCGCAGGCCCGGTCGCCGCGCGCTGCGCGGGCCAGAAGCTTTTTCGCGTAAGCCGCCGACCTGCCGTGGCTCATGGCCCCGGCTTCCTTCAGGCGGCCGCGCATTTTAAGGTATTGGCGGCCCAGCCAGCGGCCGGAGCCGGGGTCGCCCGAGCGCGGATTAAAGCCGCCTGTTTTTTTGTAAGCGCCGGGCCTGCCGCTGAAAACAACGGAACCGGTGCCCGCTATGAGCAGGTGCCCCGGTTTCCCCCCGAAGGCCGCGTAGTGCGCCGCTTCCGCGTCGGAGATCACGTCCACCAGGTTCAGTTTTGCGGACAGGGCCCTGAACAGGAAATCTTTTTTCCAGGCGCGGCTGAAAGCGCCGCGCGTCGCTATCACCAGCGGGGCCGCGGCGGCTCCCGGCCAGCGCGCCAGGCGC
>MGUD01000007.1:8713-24973 GCA_001799795.1 Elusimicrobia bacterium GWC2_61_19 | reverse complement strand
GGCAGGGTTTTGAGCGGCCGCGTCCTGAAGCGGACGGCCTTCACGGGGCGCAGTTTTATGTCGATGGAGATCACCCTGGTCCAGGTGCCTCCCCTGTCCACGCCCAGGGCCGCTATTCCGGCAGGCTTCGCTTTGGTTCTTTTCATGAATAGTCTTCGCTTTATTGACGACGGGGATGGTAAATGATAACATATAACCATACAAGCAGTCCTTATGATAAGACAGTCAGACGGCGTAAGCCTTTCAGCACTAATAAAGCCCGAAAACGTGATTTTCCTGGATGGGAAACCCTCCAAGGAAGAAGCCGTCCTCCGCCTTACGGAGGCGATATTCCCGCGTGTCGACGGCCTTATCAGCCGCAAGGTGCTGTTCGACCGCGTGGCCGAGGTGGAGAAGCTCAACCCGGTGCTGGAGAGCGGCTTTTATATCCCGCACGCCAAGTTCCCGGAGCTGGACGGTTTTCACGCCGTGCTCGGCATCCTGCATGAAGGGTTCACCGACCAGGCCACCGGCCTGAAAGTTAAAGCCCTGCTGCTGCTGCTTTCCCCCCACCGCCCGGCTTTTTTTCAGCGCCACCTCAATATGCTGTCGCTGCTCAGCCAGACCTTCCAGCCCGAGTTTATAGAAAAACTCGCCGTTCAGAAAGACCCCGCCGCCGCCGCCGCGCTCGTCACGGGCAAATAGCTTTCCCGCCTTCTTCCGCTGCCGTCATTAAAACTATATAATTGTTATATGGTCCCTAATCCCAAATTTAAGCAGGTGCTAGTTCTGAGCACCGCCATGCTCAGTTTTATCTCTTTCTGGAAAGCCGCCTCCGTGGTGCTCTGCGACATGGGGTCCAGCGCCTATTACGCCGGCAGCATTGCCATGAACGCCTTCGGACCGGCGGCGCCCTGGTATGTGCTCGCGGTCATGGTTTTCGGAGGGCTGATGCTGGCCGTTTACGTGGAATCCTGCGCCATGTTCGTGCGCGGCGGGGTCTACAAGGTCGTGAACGAGGCGATGGGGCATTCCATGGCCAAGGTCTCGGTTTCCGCGCTCATCTTCGACTACGTGATAACGGGGCCCATCAGTTCCATCAGTGCCGGCCTTTACGTTTCAAGCCTGCTTTACAGTATCATGCCGCTGCTGCACGTAAACTGGCATGTCCCCCCCAAGCTTTTCGCCGTGCTTTTCGCCATCGCGGTCACGATCTATTTCTGGAAGGAGAACATAAAAGGCGTCGAGGAATCCAGCGACAAGAACCTGAAGATCATGGGTTTTGTATCCGTGGTCGGCGCCGTGCTGATAGTCTGGTCCCTGTTCACGATCTATGTCAGGGGCTTTACGCTTCCCCCGTTCGGGCTTAAATTCACGCACGAATCCCTGGGCTGGATGGCGAATTTCCCCGTGTGGCAGACTATAGGCGTTGTAGGCATTCTGATGGCTTTCGGCCATTCGATCCTGGCTATGAGCGGGCTCGAGACCCTTGCCCAGGTCTACCGCGAGATAGAGGATCCCAAGATCAAGAACCTCAAAAGGGCCGCCCTGGCCGTTTTCCTTTTCGCCTTCGTGTTCACCGGCGGCCTGACCTTTCTTTCGTCCCTGATAATCCCGGCGGACCTGATAGGCGGGAAATATGCCGATAATTTGCTGAGCGGGCTGGCCCTGGAACTGGAAGGCCCGTATTGGGCAAAGCTCATACTGCAGTCTTTCGTGGTGGCTTCCGGCAGTCTGATGCTGGTCGGTGCCCTCAACACTTCCCTGGTCGGGTCCAACGGGGTGCTCAACCGCGTGGCTGAGGACGGCATCCTGCACGACTGGTTCCGTCACCTGCATAAGAAGTACGGCACCACGTACAGGATGATCAACCTGGTGGCGATATCGCAGATAGTGGTGATAATACTTTCCCGCGGCGACATTTACCTGATAGGCGAGGCTTACGCTTTCGGCGTGCTTTGGAGCCTGGTCTTTAAGACCCTGTCGCTGATAATCCTGCGCTTCAAGCCGGATATGCCGCGTGAGTGGCTGTTCCCTTTGAATATCAGGATCGGGCGCGTCCAGTTTCCCGTGGGGATGGTGCTGGTTTTTATGGTGCTGCTCTCCTCCAGCCTGATGAACCTGCTGACGAAAAGGATAGCCACGATTTCCGGCCTGGCCTCCACCCTGGTGCTGTACGCTCTTTTCCAGATCTCGGAGAACATGAACAGGAAGAAGGCGCAGTTCTACGCGACCGACGAGGACTCCGACGAGAAAATGAACCTCAGGAAGGAGGCCGACATCGCCACCATCCTGCCGGAGCTGACGAAGCCCCGCAAGATCCTGGTGCCCGTGCGTAACCCCAATAATCTCGTCCACCTCAAGAGCGTGCTCGAGACTGCGGACGACGATACTACGGACATCATAGTGCTTTCGGCGAAAATAGCGAAAGGCATGCAGCTTGACGGCGATACCGGCTCCATAACGGACGAGGACCGGGAGCTGTTTACCCCCGTAGTGCTGCTGGCCGAAAAGTACGGGAAGACGGTGAAGCCGCTGCTCGTTTTCTCCAACGACCCTTTTTATTCCATCGCTCAGGTGGCGCAGGCCGCCGGCGCCGACGAAATCGTGATGGGGGTGTCCGGCTCCAGCGGCGCGGAGATCCAGCTGGAGCGGTTGGCGATGGCCTGGGGCATGCTCAGAAAATCAGACGCTCCGTCCAAGCCGGTGCTGGCAAAAGTTGTGTGGGAAGGCAGGCAGATGACGTACCAGTTGAGCTGAAATTTATCCGGGGGATATATGGCTATACGCAGGATCTGCAAATACGGCGAGAAGATACTCGAGAAGAAGACCAAAAAGGTCGACTTCGCGGAAATAAAGAAGGACCTCCCCGCCCTGCTGTCGGATATGTTCGAGACGATGGACGCCGTCGGCGGCGCGGGCCTGGCGGCCAACCAGATAGGGGTGGGGCTGAGCCTCGCCGTCATAAAGATCCAGCGCGAAGGCGAGGAGCCGCTCAGCATCGTGATCATCAACCCCGAGATAGTGGAGCGGTCCGGCAGCATGAACGAGGAGGAGGGGTGTCTTTCCTTCCCCGGCCTGTTCGCCAAGGTGAAGCGCGCGGCCAAGGTGAAGGTGCGCGCCCTTAACGAGAAAGGCCTGCCCATAGAGATAAACGCCGAGGGCTTGTTCGCCAGGGCCTTGCAGCATGAGATGGACCACCTGGAGGGGATAGTTTTTATCAGCCGCCTGCCGCTGATGGCGCGCCTCAAGCTCAAACCCTCCCTGCTGAAGTTGAAGGCACAGTGGAAGAAGCTGGACGAAAGCAAGATGATCCGGCCGATGTAGTTCGTAGCTAATGAAAAAACTAAGGATCGTTTTCCTGGGCACCCCGGCTATCGCCTGCGGCTTTCTCGGCCGCCTCGCCGGCGCGGGGCACGATATCGTCGGGGTGATCTCCCAGCCGGACCGGCCCGTGGGCCGCGGCCTCAAGCTTTGCTGCTCCCCCGTCAACGTGCTGGCCTCCAAACTTTGCCTGAACGCTTTTAAGCCCGCCTCCAGGGCCGAACTGCACGCCGTGATCGAAGAACTCAAGCCGGACCTGGCCGTGGTCGTCGCCTACGGCCGGCTGATCCCGGAGGCCACGCTGGCGCTGGCCGGCGTCGGGTTCCTTAACGTGCATTTTTCGCTGCTGCCTAAATACCGCGGCGCCGCCCCCGTGCAGTGGGCGCTCATCAACGGCGAAAAGACCACCGGGATCACGCTTTTTTGGCTGGACAAGGGCATGGATACCGGGCCGGTTTTCCTCAGGCGCGAAGAGCCCGTCCTGGAGACCGACGACGCGGCTTCGCTTTTCTCCCGCCTTTCCGCCGCCGGCGCCGATCTGCTGGAGGAAGGCGTGCGCAGGATAGCGGCCGGGGAGATCGTCAGGGAACCGCAGGCAGGCGTTCCGTCCCTGGCGCCCAAGCTGACCTCCGCCGACTCCGTGCTGGATTTTTCACTGCCGGCGGCCGCGCTGCAGGGCCGCGTGCGCGGGCTCGCCTGCGGGCCCAGGGCGCGCTTCGATCTCGCTTCGCGGGATCGCAAGGTCATGGTGCAGGTGCTGGCCGCCGCCCTGCCGCTGGGGCCGGTGCGCGACGCTCCCGCCGGCGCCGTGCTTTCCGTTGAGCCGGGCGGCGGGTTTGTTGTAAAATGTGGTGTCGGGGGGCTGCTGGTAAAAACCGTAAAACCCGAGGGAAAAAAAGAGATGCCCGGCGCCGACTTTCTCAATGGGCTCCGGCTCGGGCCGGGCGACACGCTCCGCTGAGATCTTAAAGGACACACTATGGGACTCAAAGAATTCTACCAGCGTCATTTCTCCTCCTCCGACGAGAGGATAGTCAGCCCCGGCTTCGTGGCGCGCGTGGGCGGCGTAGGGCTGGCCCTGTTCCTGCTCACCTACTTTCTCTTCTCCTGGACCATGGAGACGGTCATTCACAACCGCAAAGAGGTGCTGGTGCCCGACATCTCCGGCAAGTCCTCCGTGAACGCGCTGCAGGCCCTCTCCGAAAATAACCTCGCCATGAAGATAGAGGGCTACGACTTCAACGAGGCCGTGCCGATAGGCACGGTGCTCAGGCAGATCCCCGACGCCGGGTCCACGGTGCGTGAAGGCAAGATAGTGCGCGTGGTCTTCAGCCAGGGCGGCGAGTCCGTCTTCACCCCCAACCTGATAGGCCTGCCGCTCAGGAACGCCGAGCTACTGCTGCGCCAGCGCCAGCTGGTGCTGGGCGAGGTCAGCGAATCCTATTCGCTGAAGGCCGAAAAAGGCACCGTGCTTTCCCAGGACCCAAAGCCGGAGCTGAGCGTTTCCAAGAATACGATGGTCCAGGTGGCCGTTTCCGCCGGGCTGCCGCCGGCCGGCATCGTGATGATGCCCGACTTCCGCCAGAAGAAGAACGAGGACGCGCAGCAGTGGGCGTCCCAGAGCGGCATGAGCCTTTCCATAAGTGAGGATCCCGCGTCCCTGTTCCCCGGCGGCACCATAATAGACCAGGGCCCCGCGCCGGACACGGTGGTGGCCGCCGATTCCAGAATAACGCTGACGGTGAGCTCCCGCAAAGGGGCCTCCGCCGGTTCTGAAAAAGAATTCCGGGTCCACTACGAAGTGTCGCAGAGCGGCGCTCAGCGCCATATCAGGGTGGTCGCCCTGGGCAAGAGCGGCGACAGGGAGATCTTCAACGGGCTGCGCGACCCCGGCTCCAAGATAGACCTCTCCGTGCCCTACGGCGGCGCCGAGAAGGTCCGCATCTTCGTCAACGGCATCCTCGTAGAGGAAAGGCCGGTGAAATGAAAAAGGCCTTCCCCCTCCCGTCCGGCCGCGCGGCCCTGGTGCCGTCGGTCCTGGCCGCGGATTTTTCCTGTCTGAAGGACAGCCTGGCCCCGGTGCGCGGCCTGGCGGACTGGCTGCAGGTGGACGTGATGGACGGCCACTTCGTCCCCAACCTGAGTTTCGGCCCGGACATCGCCGCGGCGGTGGCCGCGGCGTCCGGCCTGCCGGTGGACGCGCACCTGATGGTGGCGGAACCGGGCCGCTTTATCGACGCTTTCGCGGCGGCCGGGGCGGGCCTTATCACCGTTCACGCCGAGGCGCGGGGCGCCGGGGCCTGCGTGGCGAGGATAAAGAAAATGGGTTTGAAGGCCGGCCTGGCGCTGCGCCCGAAAACCCCGCTTAAAAAGATCATCCCTTTCCTCGGCGTCCTCGACCTTGTCCTTATAATGACGGTGGAGCCGGGCTTCGGCGGGCAGGCGTTCATGCCCGGGCTGCTGCCCAAGATCGGGGCCGCGCGCGCCCTTATAACGCGGTCGGGGCGGGCCGTGTGGCTGCAGGTGGACGGCGGCGTGAACGCCGCCACCGCGGAGCTGGCCGCCCGTGCGGGCGCGGATTCCCTGGTGATAGGCAGCGCGCTTTTCAAGGCGCGCAGCCCGGCCGCTTTCCTGCGCGCCCTCAGGAAGAAGGTTTAGAATGGCTAAAAAAATACTCGTAGTCGAAGACGAGGACCTTATTGCCAAGGTCCTGGCCATCCGCCTGTCCGGCCTCGGTTATAAGGTCGTTACGGCGTTCGACGGGGAAGAGGGCCTCGCCGCCGTAAAAAAAGAAAAGCCGGACCTGGTCATCCTCGACATCGGTCTGCCTAGGATCGACGGCACCACGCTCTGCGAACTGATAAAGGCCGACAAGGCCACCAGCGGTATACGCGTCATCATGCTCACGGGCAAACGCCTGGTGGGCGACATGGAGAACGCCTTCACCGCCGGCGCCGATTTTTATGTCAACAAGCCGTATGAGTGGGCGCGCCTGCTGGGCCATATACAGAAGCTGATAGGGTAGCGCCGCAACACTGTTCCATAACCCCCCTCAAATATAATATAATAAACGTTCACGCCAGCCCGCCTGAGGCGGGCGCGTGCCGGATTTTTGGCCGCCTGATGGGCATAGCCCTAATATGCGGCACTAGCATAGCTTCGTCGGCAATCGTTAAGGAGGATACTATGGCAGTTGTTCTGAGGCTTCAGAGAATCGGCAAACGCACCCAGCCGCACTACCGGATAGTCGCCATCGAGAAATCGAGCGGCCCGCACGGCGAACCGCTGGAAATCATCGGTCACTACAATCCCAAGGCCGAGAAAGACAAGGAAAAGGTTTCTTTAAAGACGGACAAGCTTGACCGCTGGGTTAAGAACGGCGCCAAGGCTTCCGAGACCGTCAGCTCTCTCATAAACCGGGCGCGCAAGGCCGAGAAGGCCGCCGCCGCGCCTAAGTAACCCGGGGTTACGGCAATTATGAAAGACGTCTTAATGTACATCATCGGCTCGCTGGTGGAGAACCCGCAGGCCGTTAAAGTCGGGGTCGCCGAAGACGGCGACATCGTCCGCTTCAAGCTGGAAGTGGCGTCCTCCGACCGCGGCAAGGTCATAGGCAAGGAAGGGCGCGTGGTTAAATCCATCCGCACCGTGCTGCAGACCGCCGCAGCCAGGCAGAACAAGAAAGTCTACCTGGACATAGACTAGGTTCTTTGAACATGCGCGTCGACGCGGTCACGCTTTTCCCCGGCATGATAGACACGCCGCTTTCGGAAAGCATCGTGGGCCGCGCGCGCGCCGAGGGGTATCTGGAGCTGGGCTTCGTTAACCCCCGGGATTTTACCGAAGACCGGCACCGCACCGTGGACGACAAGCCCTACGGCGGCGGTACCGGGATGCTGATGATGGCCGAGCCGGTTTACCGGGCCGTCAAAAAAGTCAGGAAGAAGGGTTCGTTCGTGATCCTCCTGACGCCCAAAGGCAGGAAGTTCGACCAGGCGGCCGCCCTCGAACTCGCCAAGAAGAAGCACCTGATCTTTATCTGCGGCCACTACGAAGGGATAGACGAGCGGATCGTGCCGCTGGCCGACATGGAACTGTCCATAGGCGATTACGTGCTGACCGGCGGCGAGCCCGCCGCGGTGGCCGTGATAGACGCGGTGACCCGGCTTATCCCCGGCGTGCTTAAAAAGAGCGACGCCACGGTGAACGAGACTTTTACGGGCGGCTTGCTGGAAGCCCCGCATTACACCAGACCGGCGGTCTGGCGCGGGAAAAAAGTGCCGGAAGCTCTGCTGAGCGGCAATCACAAGCTGATAGCCGAGTGGCGCGCCTCGATGGCCGCAAAGCTCACAGGCGCCGCCAGGCCGGACCTGTCGGGCGCCCGGCCGGTAAAGAAAGCGGCGAGGAAAGCCGCGAAATAGATTTTGTTTTAATTAGTCCACGAGGAGGCAGTATGATAAACATAGCTAACTATCTGGGAATCAAGAAGGATAAATTCAATTTCCAGTCAGGCGACACCGTTAAAGTCTACACCAAAGTGGTAGAAGGCGACAGCGAGCGCATCCAGATCTTCGACGGCGTGGTCCTGTCCCGCCGCGGCAGCGGGATCTCCGAGAGCTTTACCGTGCGCAAGATCTCCTACGGCGTGGGCGTCGAGAGGGTGTTCCCCCTCCACTCCCCCCGCATCGATAAGATCGAAGTGGTCAAGGCCGGCAAGGTCCGCCGCTCCAAGATCTATTATCTCCGCGGCCTCTCCGGCAAAGCCGCCAGGCTCAACGAAGTGAATAAAGAATTAGCCGCCGCCGTCCCCCAGACGGAGCCGGCCAAGACCGAGCCCGCCGCCGGCAAATAAACCGGCCGCTTCCCCGTCCGCACCGGGCGGACGGGGGTGTAAAGGCAGGTAAACTTAACCGTGCCCCTCTGCAGATTCGACACAGCGGTCCTTGAAACTAAAAAACCGGCCATCCTCGTAGGCGTCGACGAAGCCGGGCGCGGTCCTTTGGCGGGGCCGGTTACGGCCTGCGCGGCCTGGGTCCCGGTCTCGGCTCACCACCTTCTTTCTCCCCTGGTTAACGACAGCAAAAAACTTTCCCCGTTAAAGCGGGCCAAGGCCCTGCGGCTCATGCTGGATTGCGGCGTCCGCTTCGGCTTCGGTTTCGCCGGGCCCGCCGAAATAGACAGCGTCAATATTTTAGAGGCGACTTTTAACGCCATGGGGGCCGCCGTCAGGCGTCTCCTTCTTTCCGCCGGCGCAGAGCCGCGCTCGGCCCTGCTGCTGGTGGACGGCCCGCACAGGATAAAGCGCCTCGAAGGCATAGCGCAGGAACCGGTAGTGGACGGCGACGCCAGATCTATTTCGATAGCGGCGGCCAGCATTTTCGCCAAGGTGCTGCGCGACCGCTGGATGGAAGTACTCGACAGGCGCTACCCCGGCTACGGTTTAGCGGGGCATAAAGGTTACGGCACGGCGGCCCATATGCAGGCGCTGCGCCTCCTGGGCCCTTCGCCGGAGCACAGGCTGAGTTTTTCGCCGGTAAGGGCAGCCGCGGGGATCCCGCGGTGAACGACAAGGGCGCGAAATACGAGGAGCAGGCCGCTCTTTTTTTAAAGGCCAACGGCTTTGAGATACTGGACCGGAACTGGTCCACCCCGATGGGTGAGCTGGATATAGTGGCCAGGAAGGACGATACGGTCGTTTTCGTGGAAGTGCGGGCGCGGTCAAACCCGGCCTACGGCACCCCGGCCGAAAGCGTGACGCCGGCGAAGCGGGCGAAGATAATCAAGGCGGCCATGGCTTACCTGAAGGCACGCCGCGTTGAGGCGGAAAGTTTCAGGTTCGACGTGATAGGCATAGTCCCCGGCGAGGCGCCGGAACATATCGAGGACGCCTTCAGCGCGGATGGTTTCGGATTTTAACACCTTTAAGGAGACATCATGGAATCCTCGGAAATACTCGCGAACGTTGAAAAAACAGCCGGCTGGCTTAAGAAAATAGCCGCCGGTTTCAAGCCCCGGACCGCCATCATCGCGGGCTCGGGACTCGGCAACTCCCTCCCCCGCCTGGAAGATAAAGTCTCTATTTCCTACAAGGACATCCCCGGTTTTCCCTCCACCACGGTGAAAGGCCATGCCGGCGAGCTGGTGTTCGGGCGTATGGGCGGCAAAGACGCGGTGATGATGCGGGGCCGCTTCCATTATTACGAGGGCCGGCCGCTCAGCTTCATAGCTTTCCCCATAAGGGTGCTGGCCGCGCTGGGCGTGAAGAACCTGCTGCTCACCGCCGCCGTCGGGTCCCTGAAACCCGCTCTCAAGCCCGGCGACATGCTGATACTGCGCGACCACCTCAACCTGATGGGGTCCAACCCCCTCATGGGCAACTACCACGAGGCCTTCGGCGCCATGTTCCCCGACATGAACGAACCCTACGACAAGGTGCTGCGCCGCGAAGCCATGAAGCTGGCCCGCAAGTTCAAGATCCGCGCCCGCGAGGGCGTCTACACCGCCGTGACCGGCCCCTCCTATGAAACGCCGGCGGAAGTGAAGATGTACCGCCTGCTCGGCGGCGATATCGCCGGCATGTCGGTGGTCCCCGAGACCATCACCGCGCGCCAGCTCAAGATGCGCGTGGCCGGGCTCTGCTGGATCTCCAATTTCACCAGCGGCATTTCTAAGACCACGCTGACGCACGAGGAAGTCTTGGCGCTGGGCGAGAAAGTCTCCGAAAAAATGCGGGCCCTGCTAGAAGGCCTGCTCAAGTCAAAGGCGGTATAAAACATGAGAATGCTGGACCTGCTGCTTAAAAAACGCTCCGGCCTGGAGATGACTCCGGCCGAACTCGAATTCATCGCCCTGGGCGCCGCCGACGGCTCCATTCCCGATTACCAGCTTTCGGCCTGGCTGATGGCCGCCTTCCTTAACGGCCTTACCCCCAAAGAGACGGCCGCTTTCACCCGCGCCATGGCCCTCTCCGGCAAGAAACTCGATCTCTCGTCGATAAAAGGCATGAAGGTGGATAAGCATTCCACCGGCGGCGTGGGCGACGGCGTTTCCATCGCCCTGGCCCCGGTGGCCGCGGCGGCCGGCGTGGTGGTGCCGATGATGAGCGGGCGCGGGCTGGGCCACACCGGCGGCACCCTGGACAAACTGGAGGCCATGAAGGGCTTCAAGGTCCGCCTAGAGCCGGCCTATATCGTGCGCCAGCTTAAGGCCACGGGCCTGTCCATGTTCGGCCAGACGGCCGAACTGGCCCCCAGCGACAAGAAACTTTACGCCCTGCGCGACGCCAGCTGCACGGTGGAGGCCCTGCCGCTGATAGTGGCCAGCATCCTCTCCAAGAAATACGCCGAAGACATCACCGGCCTGGTGATGGACGTGAAATACGGCTCCGGGGCTTTCCTCAAGGATTTCAGGAAGAGCCGTGAACTGGCCGTGGCGCTGATGAATACCTCCAAGCTGCTCGGCATCCGCTGCGTGGCCGTGATGACGGCCATGAACGAGCCGCTGGGCGTGGCCATAGGCAACGGCATAGAGACGGCCCAGTCCATAAGGATACTGGCCGGGGAAAAAGGCCCCGAGGATTTCACGCGCGTACTGGAAGTGCTGGCCGGCTGGATGATCCACCTGGGCGGCAAAGCGCGCACCGCCGCCGAGGGCGAGGACAAGGCCCGCGCGGTCATCGCCGACGGCAGCGCTCTCGAGAAATACCGGCTTATGGTGAAATGGCAGGGCGGCGACCCCCGCGTGGCCTCCGACCCGGACCGCTATATGCCCAAGGCCAAACTTGTCAGGGAGATCAAGGCCGCCAAGGCCGGTTTCCTGACGGCCATGGAAGCTCGCACGGTGGGCTTCGCCAGCGTGGCGCTGGGCGCGGGCCGCGCCAAGGCCGAGGACGCCGTGGATTTCGGCGCCGGCTTTATCCTGGAGAAAAAACCCGGCGACCGCGTGCGGCCGGGCGAGGTTATCGCCAGGGCTTACGCCTCTTCGCCGGGCAAACTCTCCGACGGCGTAAAGATGTTCCAGTCCGCTCTCGCCTACGGGCCCAAGGCGCCCCGCAAAGAGCCGCTGATCCGCGAAATAATCAAGTAGGAGGCAGGATGAAAAACGTTCACGTCTCGAAGCACCCGATGGTGATGGACAAGATCGCCCGCCTGCGGGACAAAAAGACCAATGTGGCGGATTTCAGGCGCCTGATGGGCGAGTTGAGCATGTTCCTCGCGCACGACGCCTTCCTGCACGCCAAAGTTAAAAGCGTCAAGGTGCGCACCCCGATCGCTATGGCCAACTGCATGCAGCTCGCGCACGACGTGGTCTTTGTGGCCATCCTGCGCGCGGGGCTGGGCATGGTGGACGGCCTTATGCGGCTTTACCCGGAAGGCCGCCTGGCCCACATCGGCATTTACAGGGACGAAGAGACCCTTAAGCCCGTGAAATATTATGTGCGCATGCCCGAGAACGTCTCCGACAGCCTGGTGGTCATAGCCGACCCCATGCTGGCCACCGGCGGCTCCGCCGTGGAGGCCGTGGAGATAATGAAAAGCCGCGGCGCCAGGAACATCTGTTTTATCTGCATGATCGCCTCCAGGGAAGGCCTGAAGCGCCTGGCCGCCGCCCATCCCGAAATGCCGATCTACGTCGGTACCGTGGACGAGAGGCTCAATGGCGACGGCTACATCGTGCCGGGCCTGGGCGACGCCGGCGACAGGATGTTCGGGACCAACTAGGGCATTCCGGGACAATGAAAAAGGGACAGCGTAAGCTGTCCCTTTTTCATTGTCCCGGAGCGGGTTTACTTCTTCGGCGCGTGGGGGTCGGCCACCCTGACCAGCGTCGGGTAGTCCAGGATCTTGATGGCCTTGGTCTCGCGCTTTATGATGTTGCGCTTTTCCAGTTCCGCCAGGGTGCGCACCACGGTTTCCAGCGCCAGGCCGGTTATCTCGGCTATCTCCGTGCGCTTCAGCCCGTGGATGGCCGGGGTGGAGGTGTCCTTGGATTTGAACGAGATGGCGTTAAGCAGCGCCCTGGCCACCTTGGACCGGGCAGGCTTATAAGCGGTGTCCTTCAGCTTAAGCTGCAGCGTGCGCATTTCCGTGGCCACTTTGGTGAGGAAAAGCTTGTAGGTCTTCGGGTGGTCGTTAAGGAACTGCTCCAGGTTCTTCTTGTCCACGAAGGAAAGGATGGTTTCGCCCATGGCGCGGCTGTTGCAGAAATAATCGTTCTCGGAGAACAGCGCTATGTGGCCGAAAGTCTCGCCCGGGTGCCTTATCCAGGTTATCATCTGCTGGCCCTTGGCGTCGGTGGAGAAGACCTTGGCGCGGCCCTTGCAGACCGTGTAGATGCCGAGGGGCGGCTGGAATTCGTTGTAAATGCCTTCCTCGTCGGAGAACTTGCGCCCGACCTTTATGGCGTTCCAGGACTTCTGGGCCTGGGCGTCGAGCTTGTTGTAGAAACAATTGGCCTTGAAGCGGCATACGCCGCAGTCCGGGGCCTGATTTTTAGTGAATCTGTCCATTTTCCCCCCCATCCTGCATCCTGTAACAACCCTATTATATCTTATTTCCGCTCCCGCCGTCATTTGCTAAACTATACGGAACGGCAGCGACGCTTTTATTTAATTCGGCATGCTCAAAGACCTCAAAGCGCTCGGAAAAGAATCCCTTATCTACGGCCTCTCGACGGTAGGCGCCCGCCTGCTTAACTTCCTGCTGATGCCGTTCTACACCCATTACCTGCTGCCGGCGGAGTACGGCGTGGTGGCCACCGTGTTCTCCTACATGGCTTTCCTCAACATCATCTACCAGTACGGCATGGACCAGGCCTACATGCGGCATTACGCACACAAGGAAAAAGCTTTTTCCACGGCTTACTCTACCGTGCTGGTCACTTCCGTAGTGTTTTCCGCCGCGCTCGCCTGCGCGCCTTCCTTCTGGGCGGCTCTCGGCGGCATAGGGGCGGAGCGCGGCAACCTGGTGCTGTACGCCGCCGCCATCCTGTTCCTCGACAGCATAAACGTGCTGCCCTTCGCGGACCTGCGCATGGCGCACAAAC
Source organism: Elusimicrobia bacterium GWC2_61_19 (assembly GCA_001799795.1). GTDB lineage: Bacteria > Elusimicrobiota > Elusimicrobia > Elusimicrobiales > UBA9959 > UBA9959. The sequence continues at coordinate 11,626 of MGUD01000007.1, read as the reverse complement.
CTTTCTATTTCGCCGGCGTGCGCGTCTTCTCCATAACGGTGAACGTCATCCTGAACATCGTTTTCCTTACCCGGCTGCACATGGGCATAGAGGGCGTTTTCCTGGCCAACCTCATCTCCTCCCTGATCTCGGTGGCCGCCGTGCCCAAGCGCTTCAATTTCAGTTTCGACCGGGAGCTGTTCGGCCAGTTGGCGGCCTATTCGCTGCCGCTGCTGCCGGCGGGGCTGGGTGCCATGGCCGTCCAGGTCATAGACCGCCCCATACTGCTGCGCCTCGCCGGGGAATCCGCCGTGGGCATCTACCAGGCCAATTACCGCCTGGGGATCTTCATGGTGCTGATCGTGAGCATGTTCGACCAGGCCTGGCGGCCTTTTTTTCTGGAGCGCGCCGATAAGCCCGGGGGGCCGGCGGTCTTCGCGCGGGTGCTGACGTATTTTACGCTGGTCCTGGTGTGGCTCGGGATGGCGCTCTCTTTCTTCATCCCGGACCTGGCCCGGTTCCAGGTGGCCGGCCGCGCCCTCATCCACGAAAGCTACTGGCCCGGGCTCCCCATCGTGCCCGTGGTGCTGTTCGCCTACCTGGTCAACGGCATTTACGTCAACCTGCTGGCGCCCATAATCATTGCCAAGAAGACCAAGGCCATCATGGTGGCCACGCTGGCCGGCGCCCTGGTCAACGTGGCCGCCAATTTCGCGCTTATCCCGACGTTCGGCATCTACGGCCCGCCGTGGGCCGCGTTCGCTTCTTACTGCGTGATGGCCCTTGTCATCTATCTGTACGGCCGCAGTTATTTCCCCGTGCCCTACGAGCTTAAACGCCTGGCTATCGTGGTTGTAACGGCGCTGGCGCTGTGCGCCCCGGCGCTGGCCGGCGCTTTCCACGGCGGCTGGCAGTGGACAGCCTACCGTCTGCTGGCGCTTTCCGCCTACCCGGTGGTGCTGCTGGCGGCCGGTTTCTTCCTGCCGGAAGAAAAACAGCAGGCCCGCGCGCTTCTTGTCCGCTTCACCTGAAAACCGCCAAGGCATAAAGCCGCCCGGGCCCGTAATGACTTTACGGGCCTTGTTCGCGCGGTTCGTCGATCTTATTTCTCGTGCTGCAGTTTGCCGAAGGCGGCCACGCCCATGACGGCGGTGGCCAGGCAGAAGGCGGCTATGGCGCCCAGATCCAGCCACGCCGGGAAAGTCCCCCGCCCCAGCATTATTATCCGCATTATATCCACCGCGTAGGTCACCGGGTCGAAGAGGCTTATCACTTTGATGTACGGCGCCGCTGTGCCCAGGTCGAACAGGGCCCCGCTGAAAAAGAACAGCGGCCAGGTGAGGAAGCTCATTACCAGGCCGAAGCCCTCCATGGATTTCATTCTGGCGCCTATGGTCAGGCCGATGCTGGTTATCATGAAGGAGACCGGGAAGGCCGCGGCCAGGCACAACAGGACCTTCAGGAAATTAAGCGGGATTATGAAAGCCGCGCCTATAAGGAGCAGGATCAGCGTCTCAATGATGGCGCCCAGCATGCCGCCCAGGGCCTTGCCCAGGAACAGCGTGGCGCGCGAGATGGGCGCCGCCAGCACTTCTTTCAGGAAATCCAGCCGCTTGTCCCATATGATATAAAGACCGTAGGTGATGGACGTGAACAATATCACCATGGCCATGATGCCGGGAAAAATGAACTGCTGGTAGGTGTAGCCTTCCACCGGGCTGTGGCCGGTGGCCATGCCTTTGCCCATCACGAACAGGAAGAGCAGTGGCGAGACGAGGATGGAAATGATGCGTTCTTTCTCGCGGAAGAAGATCTTGGCTTCGCGCAGCAGCAGGGCGTAGACGGCGTTAAGGTTTATCATTGTCAGCGCCTTGTGGACTTGTTGACGGCTATCCGTTCGAAAATGCCTTCGGCGTGTTCTTCGGCGTCTTCTTCGGCGTCTTCGCTTATCTGCTGGCCGGCGAATTTCAGGAACACGTCGTCGAGGGTCACGCGGCGGACTTCCACTTCGTCTATGGTTCCGGCGGCGTTCAGGAGGGCCTGGAGATTGCTGCCCGAGCTGGCCAGGCTGATCTTGTAGCGCGAATTATCGCGCTCCAGGCTTTTAACGAAGGGCAGGGCCTTTATGGCAGCCTCGTTGACCGCCCCCCGGATGAAGACCAGGTCCTGGCCGACTTTCTTCTTGAGGGCTTCGGGGGTGTCCAGTTCTATGATCTTGCCCTGGTTTATGATGCCTATGCGGTCGGCCAGGCTGTCGGCTTCTTCCATGTAATGGGTGGTGAGGATGATGGTGGTGTTGTGGGCTTCTTTCAGTTCGCGGATATGGCTCCAGACGGCTTTGCGGCTGGCGGGGTCCAGGCCCAGGGTGGGCTCGTCGAGGAAAAGTATTTTCGGGCTGTGGATGAGGCCGCGGGCTATTTCGAGGCGGCGGCGCATGCCGCCGGAATAGGTTTTGACGAAGCTGTCGCCGCGGTCGGACAGGTTGACCAGGGCGAGCATTTTGTCTATCTTCGGGTTTATCTCGCGGCGCGGCATGCCGTAGAGCATGGAATGCAGGTAAAGGTTCTCGCGGGCGGTCAGCAGGTCGTCCACGCTGGGTTCCTGGAAGACTATGCCGATGTGCCGGCGGACTTCCAGCGGCTCGGTGTTTATGTCCCGGCCGGCCACCAGGGCGGTGCCGGAGGTGGGGCGTACCAGGGTGGCCAGCATGCTTATAAGGGTGGTCTTGCCGGCGCCGTTGGGCCCCAGCAGGCCGAACACTTCCCCCTCGGGTATTTCCAGCGACACGCCGTTTACCGCCGTTACTTCGGCGTAGCGCTTTACCAGGTCGGTGGTCTTTATGGCTGCCATATTCAAATTCTAGCAAATACAAAAAAGTATCGGTGCTGCCCGGGGCGCTGCCCTGAGAACCCTGGAAGATGGGAACCGTTGCGC
>MGUD01000007.1:0-8703 GCA_001799795.1 Elusimicrobia bacterium GWC2_61_19 | reverse complement strand
TCCCCAAAGGGTTCTCAGGGCAACGCCCCGGCCAGCACCTCCGCCAGTTGTTCCGGTTACATCTATGAAAAAATAATCCCCGCCGTTGCGGGGATTATTTCTGGAACGGCTAGGGCTTTAGAACAGCAGCCCGAAACTGGCCGCTATTTCCACCTTGGTGGGGATATTCTTGTCTTCTATCTTTACCCGGTTGGAACTTACTACTCCGGCCAGGTCGATGTGCATGTAGAGCAGGTTCAGACCGGTGCCGAGGGTGTAAGCCATTTTGGAATCGCTGTTGGCCAGGTTCTTCATCAGGCCGGCCCGTAGCGGTATGTTGAAGGCCTTGCGGTTTATAAGATTGAACTCCGTGCCCATGGCGAGCTGCCGGGACTTGTAACCCTTTACCGGAGTCAGGTTGTTAGTCAGGTCCAGGTCCATGGCCAGGTTCCAGAAGTTGGCTGGTTTGAACGCTAAGCCCATGCGCGCCTGGGTGTCCAGATGGGTGTTTCCCCCTTGGGCGTCAGGGTTCTTGAACGACGGGCGGTTAAGGTTCCTAATCACCAGCCCAGCGCGCGGTTTCATGGGGAACTTGGGCATAAGCTTGTTTATGTCGTACATTACGCCCAGGTCTATGGCGGGGGCCCAGCTGGTCTTCATGGTGTCCGTGAGGTCCTTGAAAGGGTCGGTCACTCCGGTGTTGTTGGAAAGCACCTTGAAGTTGGTGTAAGCCATGCGGCCGTTTATCAGCTTAACATTGCCGCCGGCGGTGAGGCCGTCCACGGGCAGGGGCCGCGCAAGACCGAAGGCTATTTCCGTGAAGGAACCGCCTTTAACGGTCAGGTCGGTCTGATTGTTTGTATAAGGATTGCCGGAAGCGGCGGCGGCTATGATAGGCGCGGCGGCAGCGGCATTGGCGGCCAGCTGGCTGGCGGCGTCAGCTATCTGCTGCTGGGTCAGCCCATTAGTGGCCGCCTGATTCACTAAAGCATTAGCCAACTCGGCCGAGGTGGTGATGCTGTTCTGTGTGTTTAAACACCCGGCGCTACCGCAGATGAGGCTTTCGATAGTGTTGAAGTTTATCGTGTTGATCGCGCCGGCGATCTGTGTCGCGGAAGCGGCATTGGTCGGGTCCACAGGCGCAGTAATTACAGTGCCGCCCATTTGAACACCGGTTATCCCGGCGGCACTGCCAAGGCCTATATTCTTAGTGTCCACAAAAGGACTGGCGCCTATAGCGGTGTAATTGTTAACTGAAACCGTCACCTTGGCGAATTTAAGGTTCAGGCCGCCATTTGCTTCAAGCAGGGCGCCTGTGCCTTTTTTGTTCATGCTGGCTATAAGTGGTAAGCTTTGTGCGAAAACAGCCATCTGCTGGGCGTCCATCGCCCCGCCGGTGGTCTGCTTGCTCTGTATCGCGGCGTAATCCTTCGCCACTTCGCCCAGCTTGCTGGCGTTCTCCATGGTCTTTCCGGTGAACTCTATGCCGGCGGCCACGGGTATTTCCATACCGGAGACGTTGCCGGTGGAAGTATAAAGGCCCGCCGGGTTCCAGTACTGGGCTATAGGGCCCTGTGCTATGGCGACGAAGGCGCCGCCCATGCCCATGGGCCTGGTGCCGAGTATCTGCCACTGTTCTGCGTGCAACGCAGTCGGCGCAAAAGCGACAGCGATTACAAGAAGTAGTTTTTTCATATGCCTCCCCTAAGTTCGAACCTCGATATTATAATACATCGCCAGGCGGTGCACCACGTGATAATCGTCACATGTAGCCGATGTTACACTAAAGGTTCTTGTTGAAGAAAGCTTTCAGGCGCTTTTCGTATTCGTTGCCGGCGCGGTACCAGTTCTCGCCGTGGCCGGCGCCTTTCACTACCCAAAGCTCGGCGGCCGGAGCGGCCGCCTTTATCCGTTCGGAGTTGGCCAGCGGCACCTGCGTGTCGGCGTCGCCGTGCACCAGCAGTATGGGCGTGGCGATGGCGGCGGCGGCGCGGGCCGGGTTAACGGCGTTTATATTGACACCCATGAGAACAAAGCTCCAGCCCTTCATCAGCGCTATCAGCGGTTTTCGCCAGACGCCCCAGGCCTGGAAAATATAATCCAGCTCACCGGCCAGGTCGGCGTAAGGCGCGTCCAGTACGCGGGCTTTTATCGCCGGGTTTTTGGAAAGCAGGACCGCGGCGCCGCCCATGGAGAAGCCGTAAGCTCCCACGCCGTTGGTAAAGCCCCGGCTCTCCAGGAACTTGACCGCCGCGTCAACGTCACGGATTTCGCGGGCGCCGCCGGTGGAAAAAAAGCCGCCGCTGCGGCCCGTGGCCCTGAAATCGAAGTACAGCAGGTTGAATTCGCGCGCGAGGAAGACGGTCAGGCCCAGCACGTCGCCTTTGTCCATCGGGTAGCCGTGGCAGACGACGATAACTCTTTTGCTGGTCTTGTGCGGGATGAACCAGGCGTCCAGCTCTATGCCGTCGGCGGTTTTGAGTCTTACGGCCTCCGGCTTAAAACCGAAATCGGAGGGCTGGTAAGACCCTATGTAGCGTTTGGGATGGGCGTAAAGCCAGAAGAATATGAACGAAAAAAGCGCGTAGACCAGGGCGGGGTAGAACAACAGGCGCCAGGTTATCTTAAAAGCCAGGGTGTCCGTCATTTGTCTCCCAGCATCGGCACGAAGCGCACGGCGCAGACCGCCTGGCTCTCCAGCCCGGCGGCGGTCTTTGTTATCAGGCGCAATTCCTGCCCGTCCTCCCCTCCCACCGGGATCACCAGGCGGCCGCCGGCCTTCAGCTGTCTGACCAGTTCCGGCGGCACCGCCGGCGCCGCGCAGGTGATCAGCGCCGCGTCGTAGGGGGCGCGTTCGGGCCAGCCCAGGGCGCCGTTGCCGGTCCTGAAATTTATGTTCCTGTATCCCAGTTTCCCAAGTCTCTCTTCGGCGGCGCGGGCCAGCTCCGGCTGCAGCTCCACAGTGTCCACGTCTGCGGCAAGTTCCGCCAGCACGGCGGTCTGGTAGCCGGAACCGGTGCCCACTTCCAGCACGCGTTCCCCCCCGCTTAAGCCCAGAAGTTCGCTCATCAGCGCCACTATATACGGCTGGGAAATGGTTTGTCCGTAATCTATGGGCAGCGGGTAGTCCTCGTAGGCGCGGCTGACCATGTCCTCGGTCACGAAGCAGTGCCGGCAGACCTTGTCCATCGCCGCCAGTACGCGCGGATCTTTTACTCCGCGCGACTCTATCTGGTCCTTTATCATCTGCTTCCTGATAAAAGCCAGGTAGGCGTCGTATTTTTTACCCAGCATTTTATGGAACATCACCACACGTCCTTCGCCACCATAAAACAGGCCGTCACGGTCTTAATGCCGTAGGCTCCGGCCTTTTCCAGGGCCTCGGGGGATTGCGAGCCGGGCTGCATCCACACTGTCTTTATGCCCAGCTTGTTGCACTCTTCCACCACCAGGACGGTAGCGGCCGGCGGCACCACGGTTATGACCAGTTCCGGCTTGCGCTCTATTTCCGACAGACTCTTGTAGAGGTTGTGGCCCAGCACAAAGCCGCCCTTCGGGTTTACGCCTTTTACGGGGTAGCCCGCGTTGATGAGGTCGCGGAATATCTTGTGGCCGTATTTGGAAGCGTCGTCGGAGACGCCCACCACCGCTATCAGGCTGTATTCTTTAGGGTTCATTTCTTCACCGCTTCTTTAAGCGCTTTAAGCGCCCGCCCGGCCGCCTTTATCATCGGCTCCGCGGAAATATCCGCGCCGACGGCGCGCTTCATCCACTCCCTGGGGGTGATGGCGCCCTGCACGCACATCCGCTCCATCTCGTCGGCCAGGTTGTGCTCCTTGAAATATTCTTCTATCTGGAAGGCGATGATATGGCCCAGCGGGTAGTCCGGCAGGTATAGCGCGTGGTTTATCATGTGCGAATAAACGCCCAGCAGCGCGCTGCCTTTGGCGCCGAAGACGGGCGCGTAGTAGCGGTCCCAGACGCTCTTGGCGATTTCCGATACGGCCTGGCGCAGGTCGGCGGCTTCGGCGTCCTTGTTCTTGTAAAGCCAGCGCCACACGTTCATGTCCACCAGCGCCACGCCGGCGATCTCGCGCGCCGACCAGAAAGCGTCCAGGGTCTTCATGTGCGCGGTTTCCTCGTCGGGCTTCCCGATGCCCAGCACTTCCAGGTCCCTGTCCTGGAAAACGAAGGCGAACCCTTCGGTGAAAGCGGTGTTGGGTACGCCCTCCAGCAAAGTGTGGTCCACTTTGTAGAGAGAAAAGACCTGTTCCGTGCAGTGGCCCAGTTCGTGCATGGCCACGTTGAAGCCCTGGTAATCCATGCCGCCCTTGGGCACGCGGGTGCGCAGGTGCGCTTTTTCGGTGCGCATGCCCGGGCCCCAGGCGTGGCCGGCCCCGCGGGCCGCGTTCACTTCCACCCTGTCGGCCACAAAGCGCGCGGTCTCTTTGGAGAAGCCCAGTTTCTGCAGTATCTCCGGAATGCCTTTCTGGAAAGCCGCGGTGTCCGGGTACCTGGCCGCCACTACGCGGTCCAGCTCCGCCTGCGACACGCCGGAACGGGCCTTGAACCCGTCGTACCAGATGTCGAAGGGCTCGAGCGGCCGGTCAAGTCTCGCCGCTATGAGCGCCGCGGCCTCTTCCACTTCCTTCGCCTCCAGCAGGCCGGCGAACATCGCCTCTACCTCGGGCTCCGGTATTTCGCGGCCCAGCTTGAATTTGCGGTCCATGTGCGTGGGTTCCGCCGGGTAATACTGGTCTTCTTTCAGGTGGGCCCTGAAGATCTCCAGGAACCGCTCGTAGCGGGTGTCCGGCTCGCGCGCGGCTTTCGCACCGTCCAGCGTATTGGCGGCCGGGTCCCAGGCGTGCTTCTCGGAATTTATAGCTTTCTCAGGTATCTCCTGTGTGATTATCCGCTCCATCACGGCCTGTATGACGCGCTGTTTTTTTAGGCCGTCCGTTTTCTCGGAGTAGAGGCCTTTGAGATAATCGCGCAGGCCCCAATGCGAGATCAGCTTTACCCCTTTCGGAAAAAGTTCTTCCCCGTCCGGGCCGGTAACGCTGCGCAGGTAGATGTTGTAGGAATTTATATACTGCTCGGCCTGCGAGTAGGCGGCCGCCAGTTCCCCGTTTATCTCCGAAGGCACCCGGTGCGCGAAGCGCTGCGCCAGGCGGGCCCGGGCCCACTCGTCCCTGCTCCAGGCGGGGCCTTGTTCCAGGCAGGCTTCCAGCGTCTGCACCGGGAAATTCAGCAGGGCCAGAAAGGCCAGGCGGGTCTTGAACATATCCTCTATGAAGTGGGCGCCGGGCGAATAGGAGGCGAACAGCCTGTCGGCCGGGCCCAGCGGGCCCGTGTCCTCGTCCACCTCGCGGCGGAGCTTCAGCAGCAGGGCGGTGAAATGGCCGTTGGCGCTTTCCAGCTTCTTCTCGAAGGACGCCAGCAGGTTCTCCAAGTCGGGGCCGATGAGGAAATTATCGCAGCAGAAGCGCCTGAAGTCGGCCGCGGTGCCGTCGGCCCTGGTGTTCCAGAGGGTGGCCGCGCGGCGCACGCAGGCGGAGATCCGTTCCGCTTCCGACGGGTACTTCTTGATGAGTTTCTCGACGGTCTTATCTATCGCTTCTTCTTTAAGCCTGTGTTTAAGCATGATCGCCTCAATATTTGAAGAATTCCGTCCCATCCGGCGCCGTGTGGCGGCAGTCTATCAGCAGCAGTCCGTAGTTCACCGAATCCTGGTTGGAGAAATAGAGCCAGCCGCCGGAGTCCGTGACGGCCCTGGTAAAATCGTCGTCGTATTTCCTGGAATCTATTATCGTGACCTTGGCCGTGGCGCTATGGTCCGGCAGCAGTAATTCCGGTATGGCCTGGCTGGGGTCGGACGCAAGTTCGGCGGGGTCTGCCGGGTATTTGCCGCCGTTGACGCCGTAATAGGTCTGCAGCGCGCTCCTGAACTCCTGGAGGGCGCTTACCGCGGCCGCCGCGCGCCTGGCGGCTTCTATCGCTTTCTCACGGCGGGCGGCGTCGGCTATAAGGTCCGGGCCCAGCGCGTCTTCGAGCTTGCCGTTGAACCTGGCCAGTTCCGGCGCCAGGGCCTCGAGCCGCGCCGGGGGTATTTCAGCGCCGCGCTCCAGCAGCAGGGCCAGGTTCTTCATGGCCTTCTGCATTTCCGGTGAATATTTTAAAGGCGGGACAGGCGGTTTCTGCCCGGCGGGCTGCGCGGTGACAGGCGCGGCGGGGACTTTTGCTTCATCCAGCGCGGCGGCGGGCCCGGCCGGGATCATTAAAGCGGCTAATATGAGTTTTTTCAATCTGCCCCCTCTCTATAACGTGATCTTCCAATTCTCAAGTTCGGAGATGAATTTGTAGTTGGTGAGGTCGAACTGAATGGGCGTGACCGAGACATACCCGGCGCGCAGCGCGTTGAGGTCGCTGGCGAGGTCCGCGTCTTTAGGTTTGAAGTCGCCGGTCATCCAGTAGTAGGTATTGCCGTGCGGGTCTTTGCGCTTGTCGAACCAGTCGTTAAAAGAGGTGCGGCTCTGGTTGGTGACCCTTACGCCCTTTATGCGGGCGGCGGGGATATTGGGGAGGTTGACGTTGAGCAGCGTGCCGGGCGGCAGCGCGCGCTTTTTCATCATTCCGGCGATCTTTACGGCGAAGGCGGCCGAGGCGCTGAAATCCGGTTTGGTGAACGTGTCCAACGAGACCGCCAGCGACGGGATGCCCAGCAGCGCCCCCTCGGTGGCGCCGGAGACCGTGCCGGAGTAAAGGATATTGTAGCCCTGGTTGCCGCCCAGGTTTATGCCGGACACCACCAGGTCCGGCCTTTTCTTCATTATGGATTTGATGCCCAGCTTAACGCAGTCCGCCGGGGTGCCGCTGGCCGCGTAGCCGAAGAACTTGCCGTTGCGGTTGGCGGTCACCACCCGGAGCGGGTCGGCGATGGTTATGGCGTGCCCGACGGCGCTGCGCTGCGTGTCCGGGGCCACCACGGTGATATTGCCGAGTTTCTTCAAAGCCGTGGCCAGCGCGTAAATGCCTTCGGCGTAGATGCCGTCGTCGTTGGTTATCAGTATTTCCATGGTTACCTGCCGTCCGCGGCGGCCGGTGCCGCTGCCAGCAGCATAACGGTACAAAGGGTGTTTATCATAGTGATATTTTAGCTTTTAAAAGCAGAAAGCGGAACATAATGCGTTGAATTGTGCGCTTCGCAATATCTCCATGTAAATAAAAATCCCCGGCCTAGGGAAACCGGGGACTTTTCTACTGTGCTTCGCGAAGTCTGCCATGCGTTCAAGCAGGGCGATTCTTCGGGCTGCTAACTGAAATTCTACGCCTACTCGAGCCGGTTGTCCGTGGAGAGGAGGACAGCGTCGAACGAAATGCCTTTGAGACCTTCCGGAGCCTCTTGTTTAAGAAATCCCGCCGTTCCCCCCAACTGGGCCAGATCCCTTGCGTATTTCCTGGCAAGATCGCTTCCGGAGCTTGTCTGACCGGGAGCAAATTCGACAGTGCGCGTCTGATCTATCGTGAACGGGTCGAGGCCGCTGAGCTGAATGAACTGATAGCCCATCGGGATCCAATCGCTATTGTTCGAAAGGGACTCTTTGTGGTGGCTGTTGCCGCACCATACGAAGAGCTTGCCGTTGTCGGGTAAGGCCTTCAGTGACGAAACAAGGTTCTTCGCCTGCTCCATCTCCCTCCAGTTGGTGTAATCCTTAGAGAGCAGTGTCTCTTGAAACTTCCTGTCGAACTCCACTGCATCCTGCGGATCGGCCGGACGCGGGCCGAGGGCGGCAATGATCGGACTTTGCGCCGCCTGCGCCTCGTAGGGGATAAGGGTCCAGCCGAGGTCAAGGGCGCTCTGGATGAATGAGATCATTTCGGGCTGGCTTAAGTAGCCGTTCGCTTTCGGGACTTTGCGCGTCTTGTTGGCCTCCTCCGCGAACTTCGGATTGAGAGCCTCCATGGCGATATGGCGCACTCCTTGCGCGTGGGCCGCCGCGAGGACTCTTTTGCCGATCAGACGTGTGCGAACGCATCGCAGTAGTCCGCTATGCGCCTCGTTCATTATTACCACGCGGGAACGCTTGAAGCCCATTTCCACCAGGTCCTCGGGGCTCCGCCATGGCAGGTCAGCGGAAGCAATGGCTTGCCCTCGGGTGGAGTCCATTTGATCCGCCCCTACGCTGGCACCGCTTTTAAGGATGCTCTTAACACCGGACACCGGAGCGGCTTTAGCCGCGGAGGCAGTCACGCAAAACAGGAGCGCTATGAGGAATCTCGCTGCCCTTTCCGTTTTGGTCACCATTTGGGTCCAATCTTGCCGCTGGTCTACTGCCATGACACGGATTATCGCATGTGCTACGTCTGAAAAATAATTTCGTTGCATAGTGTAATGATACCTCTTTTGAATTGTATAGATTACATCGTGGACGGTCAATGTCCGCTAATAAAAAAACTGCCCTGCGTTCAAGCAGGGCGATCCTTCGGGGTAATATTGGAACTGCGGAAATTTAATTATGCGGCGGCGGCCGCCTCGGGGAAAATCCGGAAAACTCAAATTTGGGGTGCCTTACAGACCGAATTAGTAACCTACTTCACGCAACATCCAGAGGAATCGCTATGAATTCCTCTTGGATCTGCGGTACGGGGAAGCTTATCCGCGAGATGCCGCACGGTCGGCCACGCAGCGCGGCCTCCCATGCTTGCCGCTTAGAAGGTCGTTCG
>MGUD01000006.1 GCA_001799795.1 Elusimicrobia bacterium GWC2_61_19 | reverse complement strand
CGACGGCAGGAACAGCTTGATGCAGACCACCTTAGGAAGAGCCTAGAACTGGTCTAGACTATCCCGACTAGCGTATACACTCCGCCAAAATAGCTGCCCGCATTATCGCCGAAATAATTTATACAAGGATTACTAGGGTCATAGTTTTGGCAATGCCCGTACCAATCGGGCCCCGGCACGGTAACCGCCAGCGACGGCATTACAGCTGTTTGATCTTGCTCACAGGAAGCAATCAACCATTGCGGACATTGTGTAAAAAGAAATAGGGAGCAAATGGCAGAAGCCATAATGCTGATCCGGGGTGAATTTATTCTCACACATACTGTGCGCATAAGTTTAACCTAGTGGCCCAAGGGTAGCATCACCTTAGACTTATTATATTCTTCACCTTTCAATTTTTTAAGGCATTCCTGTATGTGCACATAATCTATCGCCTCTTCCGGGAATCTGTACATGGGATATCTTTTAATAAGCTCAGTCCACCGCACATCTGTGGCAAAATTATTCAGCAGTTCCTCTATCGGCACAATAGCCCTTTTATCTCCAAACTCTGCCAGTATCTCCGCCGCCCATACAGCGTCAGTCCCCCCTCCACCGCCGTCTTTTTCAGGTTTAATCCATTTTATTATAGGGTCGATAGCTCTGGTTTCATTAAGCCGCAATAAAAGTCTACCGGCAGTTTGCCTTGAAGCACCATAATGGGACCTGTCGTCCAGAAGTTTCAATAGCCTGGGCACAAGCATAGCCCGGATTTTAACTTCCGTAGTGGGATCCCTCAATATGGCTGAAAACTCACCAAGCGCCGTAGCATGATAAAATGAATCCGGCTGGCTCTCATCCATTATCTTAAACAACATACCTATGGCCCGGGGGTCCTTGGATTTCCCCAAAGCCCGCACTGCGTTCAAATTTATTCCAATTTCATTGTTTGTCTTTGGATCACGCTCCATCAGGCCTTTCAAAGCGTCCACATCATCTATGCCCGCATAGCCTGCGCTTATCATTACAGACTCAAGCACTGGACCTGGCATGGTTTTATCTTTGGCGGCCAGACTAAGAGCCTGGCGAGCTTTTGCATTGGTTTTTGCGGGCTCCATTAAGAACCAAGCCGCAAGCTTTCTGACCCTATCATGCTCCTGTTTATCCAATAAAGTGTCCGAATAAAGCGTCATTTCCTCATCTTTAGAGATTTTTTTATCTTTGGCATGGCCAATACGGCCCAAAAGAAGATACCTGGTCCGCCAGTTAAGGGTCTTATCCCGGGTGGAATTTATAAGGTCTTTATCAATCGGGAGCGCATCAACATCGGAATCAAGCTTGTATGCTAAATTTTGGATCGTTTTATCATCATCCTTTGTCTCAGCGGAAGTAGTGGTGTTTATATTTTTAATTCTCTCTTTTAATCTGGAGCTCGGCTGTGAGGAATTCGCGCCGACAACCGTGGTGGTTGAATTTTTAATTTCCACGCTTTTTGGCGCAGAATATGCAAAAGAAACGACCGAAAGGAGCAGAAACAAAGCAGAATTCAAATTTCTCATATGCGAATCTCCATAACAAACCACCAGCTTTGGAGAATAGTATATGGGGCGCCTTGCCTGAAGTCAATGGCACGGGCGTCATGTTGGAGAGGGTTTTACGTCGGAGGAAGTAGTGGTATGGGAATGACCCAAAAGGCGGCTAAATAGTCGTTTTTACACGCAACCGGGGCTGTATATATGCCCATCCGCGCCCCTTTTTGCGGGCTATCCTGCGGGCATAGGGGTGCCTAAGCGCCTTACGCAACCTATACACCAGGGCAGAAAGCGCTTCCGCTGGATTGCGCGGGGACTCGGCAAACACTTGCGCGATAATTTCATTGCTGGAAACGCAGCGCGGCCTGTTTTCGAAAAGAAGCGATAGAAGCCTGAATTGTTCCTGGGAAAGTTTAGCCAGCGGCACCCCGGCTTTAATCACCCGCATAGCCTTATGGTCCAAAACAAAGTCAGAAGGCTCCTGGGTAGAGCATGGTCTGCCACCCCGGCGCAACTGCCGCTTTATTGCTGCCAAAGCAGCCTTATACCCATGTCCTTTTAGGATGAAAGCATCCGCCTGGCAGCTATCATAACAATCGGCGACTTGTTGATCATCGCCGCTTAGTATTACGATTGGGGCTTCCCGGAGTTGCGAGCAACCGCGCACAGAAAGGCAGATAAGAAGCGCGGTCTCATCGCCGAGATGGAAATCAAGCAGAAAACAATCGGGCAGGTACTTAAAAGCCAGTTCAACAGCTTCATGGCAACTGCTGGCGGAGTATGCCGTAAACCCGAAGCTGGTAAAATATTTTACCAACGCCTCTCGCTGGCGCTTGTCGTCTTCTACGATGAGAATCGTGTTACCCATGCCTAACTGGAAATTGGGGTATTGCGAAAGGTGGATTCTAAATTTATCCGAAAAGGCCCTATTTTATTCCGCATATTTCAGGCGGCTTCGCGCAGGAACTTCAGCGCACGGCCGATGGTGTAGGTTTCTTGGCCGGGCGGCAGCTGCGCCAGCAGCTCTTTGGCCGCGTCCAGGCCCTCGCCCAACGTGACGATAGGCGGCTCAACATAGCCGCCGTGGCAGATCTGCGGGACTCCGGCCGCCGCCAGCAGCGCGTTGCACAGGCAGCCGCGGCCGACGGTGTTCTGCACCCGGCCGCCCTTGGCGATAAAAGTCTCGACATCTTCCGCGGGGCAGCGGTACCCCAGCTCCCCCTCGGGCGTCAGATAATTAACCTGCAGCAGGCCTATGTCGCAGCGGCGCTTGCGGGCCGCATAGACCGCCTCTTCCGATATAGTGCCGGGCACCTGCGCCACCTTGAAGGGGAAACCGGTGGGCGAGATCATGCTGTTGACTATCTTAAGCTCGCCGGCGGCCAGAAGTTTAAGTACCCGGGACCGGAGTTCCTGGGTCATGCCGGACTGGGCGGAAAGCGCCGCCAGCGTACCGAATTGTATGCCCGAGGCGCCAAGCGCTTTGGCGGAATTCAGCCGCGCGTGGCTGCCGTAAGCCCCGGCCAGCCAGAAAGGCAGCCCGAGCCCCGCTATGGCGCCGATATCGGCCTTGTCGGCGTCGGTATAGACAAGCAGCGGCCGCCCCGCCTTGTCGAAATTCATTTTAGAAGGCGCCACGCTGTGGCCGCCGGCTTCAGACCCTTCCACCACAAAACCGTAGGGCCGCGTGGCGGGAGAGGAAGCCAGGGCGTTAGCCAGGCCGAACGAGGAAACGATGGCGAGGAATTTAGGGACCGGCAGGGGCGCGCCGCCGGCATCCAGCACCTCCGGCCGCACCGCGGCGTAGAAGGCGCCTGAATCCGAACGGGTACCGTAGACCTTAAGGGACATGGCGGCCGGCTCATGCCTGGAAAGCTTCTCTATCATGGCCGGCAGCTCGTCCGGGCTGCCCGCGCCCACCAGCACATAGGCCGCGCCGGCGAGCATCGCCCCGTACAGCGCCCAGGGCAGGGGCCGCTCCACCTTGCGCAGGAAATTTATACCCACTGGCCTGTCATGGCCTTCCCTGGCCAGCCAGACCTCGGCGAAATTGGCCGCCAGCACCAGCACCTGCATCTCCCGGGGCAGCTCCCAGAAGGAATCGGGCCCGGGGCGGAAATTCTCGATGCGGGTCAGCCGGCAGGGAGGCACGGCCTTGTAAGGCGTGCCGGGGGCCCGGCCGCCTTCGATGTAATATTTATCAAAAAGTTCCCAGACAGGCCCGGCCAGCGCGGGGCGCCGGCGGGTCAGCTCGGTAAAGGCGCGCCTTACGTGGCCGCCGGGGTCGCCGTCCTGCAGCAGGCGCGGGTAGACCACCTCGAGACCGGTGCCGGACACCACGCCCAGCCCGCCCATCATCGAGACTATCCTGGACATGACCCACCAGGAAATACGCACGCCCATGCCGCCGGAAATAAGGACCGGGTCGGTTTTAGGCAACGGCGCAGCGTTTTCAGTGTTCACCATAGTTCCTGAGTGCCTTAAAAATAATCCGCCATTTTAAGGACTTACGAGTATTTTACCTTTTACAGCGCGATTCGGCGCGTTTTATCTTTAAATTAATTATAAAGCCCGTATTTAAAGACTCCCCTCATTTAGTAGAATAATAGGGTTAAGACGGGCCTTCGCCCCGGATTTCGTTCATTTTCCCGGTTCAAGAGGACATCATGGCTGAAAAAGAAAAAAAGATGCGCTTCGGCGTCATAGGCGCCGGTAAACTCGGCGGCTTCCACACCCGCACCCTTTCCACCCTGCCCGGAGTCGAACTGGTAGGAGTTTCCGATCCCAACCTCCTGCGCGCCCAGATGCTGGCCTGGCGCTACAACTGCGTGGCCTATAAGACGGTAGAAGAGCTGCTCAACCAGGTGGACGCCCTGGTAGTGGCCGCCCCCACCGAATATCACGCGGAGATCGGCATAAAGGCCCTGGAGGCCGGCGTGCACGTGCTGATGGAAAAGCCCATCACCAATTCCGAGGAAGGCGCCCGCAAACTGCTGGAGCTGTCCGAAAAGAACAAGGTAGTGCTGCAGGTGGGCCACTCCGAGCGCTTTAACTCCGCCGTGGTGGAAACCATGAAGCACGTGAAGAACCCCCGTTATGTCACCATCGAGCGCCTGGGCCCGTACGACCCCCGCGTGGCCGCCACCGGAGTCACCCTGGACCTCATGATCCACGACCTGGACATCATACTGACCATGCTGGACTCCGAGGTGGAGTCCTTCGAGGCCATCGGCGCAAGCATGCTCTCCAACCACGAGGACATCTGCAACGTGCGCCTCAAGTTCAAGAACGGCTGCGTGGCGGACATCACCGCCAGCCGCGCCAGCATGGAAGCCTCCCGCCGCATGCGCATTTACCAGCAGGACGCCTATATCTCGGTGGACTATGTCAGCTCCCGCCTGAAGATCTACACCAAGAAAACCCCGGTGGTGAAGTCCCTCAAGGACATCGAGATCACCTTCCCCAAGCTCGAGCCGAAACAGCCGATCAAGGAAGAGCTCAACCACTTCATAGACTGCATCAAGACCGCCAAGACCCCCACACCTAGCGGCGAGAAGGGCCTGAAGGCGCTGCGCCTGGCGCTGAGCATTACCGAGCACATGCGCCGCTTTGAGGCCTCCGGCTCCAAGGCCCCCGAGGCCCAGGAATCCCTGGCCCGCTCCATCTCCGACATCGGCAAAGTGACCAAGGTGCTGGTAGAAGAAGGCCTGAAGAACGCGGGCATCGACAAACACTAAAAGCCCGGGGCTTTTTGGCGGCCGCCCGCGCCCCGGGGCGGCGGTCATCTGTAAATTTTATGGCTAAAATCGCACCGACTAATAAAAATATACTGGTAGTGGCTGGCGACCCGTCCGGCGACCTGCACGCGGCCAACCTGATAAAAGCCCTGCGCGCCAAAGACCCCGAAATTTTGGTGACCGCCATAGGCGGCGTGCGCATGCAGGAAGTTTCCACGCACTTCATCTACAACCTGGTCTCCGTGGGGGCCGTGGGCTTCGCGGAACCCTTCAAAAATTTCTTTCTCTGGCTCAAGCTGATAAAGCTGGTGCGCCGCTATATGGACGAAAAGCGCCCCGCCTGCGTGATAGCCGTGGACTTCTACGGCTTCAACCACCAGGTGCTGGGGCTGGCCGCGCACAGGAACATCCCCGCGTTCTATTACATCAGCCCGCAGGTCTGGGCCTCCCGGGCAGGCCGCGCCGCCAAGATCGCCAAGCTCACCCGCGAGATCTTCGTCATCTTCCCCTTCGAAGAGGCGCTCTATAAAAAAGTAAAGGGCAACGCCACTTTCGTGGGCCACCCGCTGCTTGACATCATGCCGGAACCGGAGAAAAAAGACACCCCGCCGGAGAACGGCGCGTGGAACATCGGCATCCTGCCGGGCTCGCGTAAATCCGAGATCTCGCGCCACCTGCCGCTTTTCTTAAAGGCCTTCTACCGCATAAAAGAAGAACACCCCAAAGCGCGCGGCTACCTGTTCGCCGTGCCGGAATTCCCCGACGAGAACATAGTGCCGGCCCTGGAAAGCGTTGAGAAGTACTGGTCCAAGGACATCGAGATAGTGCGCGAGAAGGATTATAAACAGCGCGCCAAGCTCGACTTCGCCTTCACCTGCTCCGGCACAGCCACGCTGGAGAACGCGCTGCTGGGCGTGCCCATGGCCGTGGCCTACAGAATGTCCAAATTCACCTACGAGGTGGCCAAGCGGGTGGTAAAGACCCCCTACGTCTCCCTGGTGAATATCCTCCTCAAGAAGCCGGCGGTAAAAGAACTGATACAGGAGAAAGCCACAGTGGATAACCTGGCCCAGGAGGCCTTCTCCTTCATAAACAACCCCGCCCGCCTGCACGCCGCCCGCAAGGAACTTATCGGCCTGCGGAACATGCTGGGCTCGCACGGGGCGGCCGAACGCGCCGCGCAGAAGATCCTGACCTACCTGAGCTGACCATGACCGAACCCTTAGCGCGCGCCGTGTCCGACAAAGCCCGGCTTAAAGTACTGGCCAAAGCGCTGATACAGTACCTGAAACCCCACAAGGTCCGCCTGTTCCAGGCCGCCGTTTCCATGATCGTGCTGGCCGCCATCAAGAACGCGGTCATCTACATCTCCGGCCCCGTCATCCAGGGCGTCTTCGTCAATAAGGACATGAGCATGCTGCGCCTCATCGTAATAGCCCTGCCGGGGCTGTTCGTGCTGCGCATGCTGGTGGAATACACCAACGCCTACCTCATGAGCTGGGTGGGGCAGCGGGTGGTGCAGAACATCCGCGAGGACCTCTTCACGCACATCCACCGCCTCTCCATAGAGTTCTACTGGCGCAAGCGCTCCTCCGACGTGATGAGCCGCGTCATTAACGACCTCAACAATGTGCAGAGCACCGTGCAGTTCATCCCGCTTTACGGCATCCGCGACGTGCTCACCGTCATCGCCTGCGTCGGGCTGCTTTTCTACATCAACTGGAAGCTGGCCATCATCTCCGTGGTGGTCCTGCCGGTAATCGCCGTGATAATAGGCGTACTGGGCAAGAAAATGCGGCGCGCCTCGGCCGAGAGCAATGTGATAGTGGGCGAGATCTCCCACAAGTTCCAGGAGAGCCTGCAGGGCATAACCGTGGTCAAGGCCTTCAATTACGAGGAACAGGCCATAGCGAAGTTCAAAGTGTCCAACGACGCCTACTTCGGCAAGATGATGCGGTACCTGCGCGCCACCGCCATGAGCGGCCCCATCATGGAATTCATCAGCGGCATCGTACTCATCGGCATTATTTATCTGAGCGGCAAAGCCATTTTCGACGGCACCATGACCACGGCCCAGTTCTTCTCGTTCGTGGCGGCCTACGTGACCGCCTACGTGCCCTTAAAGAACATCGCCAACCTGAATTCCAAACTGCAGCAGGGCATGGCGGCCTGGGAGCGCATCTACCAGATCCTCGAGGAAAAACCCACCGTCATAATCAAGGCCACCACCAAGAATATCGACAAACTCGAAGGCAAGGTGGAGTTCAAGGGCGTCAATTACAAATACCCCTCGCGTGACACCCAGGTGCTCAAAGACCTGTCCTTCACCATCAACCCCGGCGAAGTGGCCGCTTTCGTGGGCCCTTCCGGCTCGGGCAAGACCACCATCATCCACCTGCTGCTGCGCTTCTTCGATCCGATCTCGGGCAGGATAGAGGCCGACGGCCACGATATGTTGGACCTGGACACCACCGACCTGCGCGCGCACATGGGCCTGGTCACCCAGGACACGATACTCTTCGACGACACCGTGTACGGCAACATCACCATCGGCCGCCCGGGCGCCTCCATGGACGAGGTGACGGACGCGGCCAAGGCCGCCGACGCGCACGCCTTCATCACCGCCATGCCGCAGGGCTACGACACGCGGCTGGGCGAGCGCGGGGTGAAGCTTTCCGGCGGGCAGCGCCAGCGCCTGGCCATCGCCCGCGCCATAATCAAGAAGCCCAAGATATTGCTGCTCGACGAAGCGACTTCCAACCTGGACACCGCCAGCGAACAGGCGGTACAGGGCGCCATAGAGCGCATTCTCGGCGGCCGCACCGTGATAATGGTGGCCCACCGCCTCTCCACGGTAAAGAACGCCGACAAGATCTTCGTGCTCAAGAAAGGCGAGCTGGCCGAGACCGGCACCCATGAGGAGCTGCTGGCACTGGGCGGCGTCTACAAGGGCCTGTACGAAGCGCAGTCATAAGGGAGCGCGGTAAATGGTAATTCTTTTCAGCATACTGGCCGTTATTTTTACGCTGGCCGGCTCCGGCGCCGTACTCCGGTTCGGCGGGTTCAGCAAGACCTTCCTGGCCCGCGCGCTCGCCTACGCCGCCGGCGTGCTGATAGCGGCCGCCCTGATGGACATCCTTCCGGCCGGCT
The DNA here is from genome assembly GCA_001799795.1 of Elusimicrobia bacterium GWC2_61_19. Taxonomy (GTDB): domain Bacteria; phylum Elusimicrobiota; class Elusimicrobia; order Elusimicrobiales; family UBA9959; genus UBA9959. The sequence goes on along the minus strand of MGUD01000006.1, from coordinate 37,715 downwards.
TCGGCCTTAACGCCCCGGCGCTTTCCTACGGCGCGCTGACCGCCCTTTTCGCCCTTTTTACCCTCGAGACCTTCTCGGCGCGCTGTTCTTCGAGCGAATACATGGAGGAATGCACGGTGCACCACATAGGCGCGGCCGCGCTGGCCGCCCTGGGCCTGCACTCCCTTCTCGACGGGTTCAACATAGCCGTCGGCTTCTCCCCGGGCACGGTGGCGGGCCTCAACGTAGCGCTGGGCGTTATCCTGCACAAGTTCGCGGACGGCATAACCCTGGTCTCGCTGCTGCTGCACGCCGGGAAGACCCGGCGCCAGGCCCTGGCCTTCAGCCTTGCGCTCGCGGCAGCCACCCCGCTGGGCGCTTTCATAGCCGCGCCCGTGCTCAAGAGCATCCCTCCTTCGGCCGAGGCTTTCGCGCTGGGGCTCTCGGGCGGCTCCTTCCTCTATATAGCCATGGCGGATATCCTGCCGCGCCTGCACAAGGCCTACGACCGGCTCATCCCGGCGCTCCTCCCCGCCGGCTTCCTCACCGTGCTGCTCATGCATCTGCTCGGAGAATAACGCCAATGGAACTGGACGAACTGCTTAAAAAATTCAAGGAATACTCCAGCCAGGACACCACCGTGCTGGAATACGCCTGGAACTATTCCAGCGAGGCCCACCAGGGCCAGAAGCGCGCCTCCGGCGAGATGTACTTCGTGCATTGCGCGGCCGTGGCCGAGATCCTGGTGGACTACAAGATGGACCAGGAGACCGTGGCGGCCGGCCTGCTGCACGACGTGCTTGAAGACACCAAGATCCCGCACGAAACCTTCAGGAAGGAGTTCGGGGAGGAGGTCTACGAGCTGGTGGCGGGCGTCACCAAGATAGAGACGCTCAAGTTCTCCTCGCGCGACGAGGCCCAGGCGGAGAACTGGCGCAAGATGCTCCTGGCCACGGCCAAGGACATCCGCGTGATAGTCATCAAGCTGGCCGACCGCCTGCACAACATGCGCACGCTGAACTTTCTCACGCGCGAGAAACAGCTTGAGATCAGCCACGAGACCCTGTCCCTCTACGCGCCGCTGGCGCAGCGCCTCGGCATTTTCCAGCTCAAGAGCCAGTTGGAAGACCTCTCTTTCAAGTACCTCCACCCCGACGAATACCAGAGCCTGCTGACCAAAGTGCAGCTGCGTTACGCGATGCGGGAGAAGCTGCTGGAGGATTTCAAGGTCAGCGTGGAGGGCCACCTGGGCGGCACCCAGATCCCGCACCGCGTGCTGTCCCGCGCGAAGAACCTTTATTCCATTTACCGCAAAATGCTGCGCCAGCAGAAGCCCTTCGAGGAGATCCAGGACGCCCTGGGCGTGCGCATCATCACCGACACGGTGATAAACTGCTACGCGCTGCTGGGCACGGTGCACTCGGTCTTCAAACCGGTGGCCGGCTCTTTCACCGACTATATAGCCGTGCCCAAGATGAACCTGTACCAGAGCCTCCACACCAGCGTGATGGCGGCCTCCGGCGAGATCATCGAGATCCAGATCCGCACCGAGGAAATGCACCGCACCTCGGAGTACGGCATCGCCGCGCACTGGCGCTACAAGCTGGGCGAGAAGGGCGCCGACCACCACCTGGACGAGAAGCTCAACTGGCTGCGGCAGTGGATGGAATGGCTGCAGGACCTCTCTAGCCCGAGGGAATTCATAGAAAGTTTCAAGACGGACCTGGAGCTGGACCAGATCTTCATCTTTACGCCCAAAGGCGACGTGAAACCCCTGCCGGTGGACGCCACCCCGCTGGACTTCGCCTTCGCTATCCACACCGACATAGGCAACACCTGCATAGGCGCCAAGGTCAACAACAAGATGGCGCGCCTGGATGTTCCTCTGAAAAGCGGCGATATCTGCGAAATAATAACCCGCAAGAACTCCGCCCCCAAGAAGGACTGGCTCGCCTCCGTAAAGACCGCGGGCGCCCGGTCGCACATCCGCAAATACCTGCGCGAGCACGGGATGATCCAGGATTAGCGGCCGCGGCACCCATGAATTTTCACGAATTTTCGGAGATCACCCCGGCCAAGGTCCTGGCGCTGAAAGCGCGCATCGCCCGCCTCGGCCTGGACCTGAAGCTGGTGGAAGAGCAGTTCATAAGGGGTTCGGGCAACGGCGGCCAGAAGATAAACAAGACCTCCAACACCGTGCTCCTGAAATACCCGCCGCTGGGCCTGATAGTGCGCTGCCAGCGCGAACGCAAACGCTCCCTCAACCGCTTCATCGCCCTGCGCGAACTGGTCGACGAGATAGAGGTCAGGATCTCCCCGGAAACCTCCGGGCGCCTTAAAGAGATAGCGAAGATCAGGAAGCGCAAGGCCAGGCGGCGCGCCAGGAGCGCCGGGCCCCGGACCGGCACGGACCGTCCATGAAGAACAACGAGCCCATCATCTGCATAACCGACGCCTGCAACCAGAAATGTCTTTTCTGTTCCAGGGGCGGCTACGATCCGGCCGATTCCCCCGGCAGGATAAAGCGGCTGATAAACACGTTCAGGGACTCCATCTGCGTGGAGGGCGGCGAGCCCGTGCTGGCCAAAGACCTGCTGAAATGGGTGGCCTACGCCAAGGAACGGGGCACCAAAGACATCATCCTCGTCACCAACGGCTCGAATCTCGACGATACGGAGTTCGTGAGGGCCCTGCTGGACGCCGGGGTGACGATGTTCAATGTGCAGATCCCGGCGCACACCCCCAAGCTCTTCGACCTGCTGACGCGGACCAAAAATAATTTCAAAAAAAGAATAGCCGCCGTCCGCAACCTTATAGCCGTGGCGGGAGGCGGCAAGGTACGGCTGACCTTCGTGGTGAACTCGCTGACGGGCCGCTTCCTGCCGCAGTACGCCGGATTCATAGCCGCGGCCTTCCCCGATATCCTCTATATCGAGATCAACATGCTGAAGGTGCTGGGGCATGTGGAAAAAAGGACCTGGCTGGTGCCGCGCCTGACGGCCATAAAGCCGGGCCTCTTAAAGGCTTTCAAGATCTTCGACGACGGCGGCGTGAAATTCCTGACGGACGGCTTCCCTCTCTGCCTGACCCCGGGCTACGAGCACCGCTCGATAGACACGTTCAAGCTCGGCCATCTCAAAGGCACCCTCTATCTCGGTGAAAAAGCGCAGGGCGCCGCCTGCTCAAAATGCTCCCTGCAAGCCATCTGCCCCGGCCTCAGGCAGGATTACATTAAATTATACGGGACGGCCGAACTCAAGGCCTCTAAAAAAGCCCCGGGGCCCATAATAAAAAAAGCCGCCAACCAGCTCAGGTAGAACCGGTTGGCGGCAGGAATTCAGCCCCACCCCGGCGCCGGGGAGGGCGGCGGTCATTTACTGAATCTTCTGGCCTCTTTCTGGAACTGCATTATCAGCGGCGAGAAAACCGCGGCGGCCCGCTTGCCGGGCACTTCGGCGTAGTTCGCGTCGTAGACCTTAAGCCCGCCCTTATACATCTCCAGCGGCATCTCCAGTGTTTCGTCGTTTTTTATTATAGCCGCCGAGTCCCAGGAGAACGCGGCCACGAACTGCCTGGGGCTCCTGTCGAACAGGCTCCGGCCGCCGGCATAATCCGAGGCCGGGTTCTTCACGCCGAGGAGCGGCAGCAGGGTGGGCACGATGTCCATGTGGCTGGTCAGCCCGTCGGTGACATAAGGCGCGCGCCCGGGCAGGTACAGCACCAGCGGCACGCGCACCTCTTCGGGGCTGTAGCCCTGGTTGTGGCCGTAGCGCCCGCGCTCCAGGAAGGCCTCGCCGTGGTCCCCCATTATCAGCACGGCCGTATCGGCCAGGCCGCCGGTATCTTTTACGGCTTTAAGTATGCCGCCGATGAGGTGGTCGTCGAACAGGACGGAGTTCTTGTATTTATTGAACAGCGGCCCTATATTGTCCTTATTGAGCAGCAGGCGGTTGGTATCGGCCGACGGCTTGAATTTCTCAAAGCCCGGCGGATACTCGTAAGCCCCGTGGGAGGCGTCATAGAACACGAAGGCGAAATAGGGTTTTTTTTCTTTCCTGCCCCTGATATACTCCGTCAGCTTGCCGGAGATCTCCTCGTCGCGCCCGTCCACCCCGGCCGCGGCCGGTTCGTCGTAGATCCCCGCGCGCGGCACGTTCACGAAACAGGTCTTGTTGAACTCCGGAAAGCTGAGCTTGGAACTGGCGTACAGGCGCAGGTCATAACCCTGTGCCGCCAGGGTGTCCATCAGCACGGGGCCGCGGCGCTCTCCCAGCATATTGAACCAGTAATTGCCGTAGATGCCGTAAAACACCGAAAAAATACCGAAGCGGGTGCAGTTCCCCCCGCTGTAATGGTTGCGGAAGACCGCGGCCTTCCCGGCGAAAGCCCAGGTTTCCGGCATGATATCCGCCGTGAACATGTCCCGGCGCAGGGAATCCACCACTATCACCACTAAATTCAGCGGTTTGGCGGGAGATTTAACGACCAGCGGCGCTGCGGGATAGGCCAGGCCGGAATATTTTACGTCGATACCGCCCTTCACCTCGTTGTCCAGCTTGACGCCGAGATACTTGCCGGCGAAAGTGCGGATCTTCAGCGGCTGGTAAAGCGGGAAAAGCTGGGCGTTGCGGGTTATATAGACCGAATCGTAAAGCGTCCCCCAGGCGAAAAGCCCTTTGTCGGCCAGGATGAACAGGCACAGCAGCGCCAGCGCCGGCTTGAAGAACAGGCCGCGCCCGGCGGTCCTTTCAGATATCGTCCGTGACCAGCGCCAGAAAAGCCACTGCAGGCCGGCCATAGCCGCGGCGATAGCCGCAAAAAGCGCCTTCATCCCCCAGCCCTGCTCGAGAGAATCCAGACCGCCCGGTGTGAGCAGCAGGTTCACGACCATTGAATTCAGATGGAACTTGAAGATCTTATAAACGGCGGCGTCGGTGACCAGCGCAAGCTGAAAAAAAGCCAAGGCCGCCCCGGCTAGCCGCACGCCCCCCATAAGGAACAGCGCCAGCACCGGCAGGGCCAGGGCCGCGTACAGCATGGCCGTGTTGGAAACCAGCGCCAGGGAGACAAAAGCCAGTTCCAGCGGGTGCCCCCCCGCGAAGAACAGGAAAAACGAGCAGATGAGCAGTGAAAGACAGAAATTGAGGGCCAGAAAAACGCCCAGTTGATCGAATCTGTTTTTTTCTAAACCCATAGGTAGTATATCCTCAGGATAACCGCATTGCGGGCCTGCGGCCCGCGCTTGATTGACAATGGTCAAAACCGGGTAAATTTGATATCATTATTCTACTATTAATATGAAAATGATAAAAACCGCATTTGTCGCCGTTTTTGCAGTTTTCTCGCTTGCCGCAGCAGCTCACGCGGCCGAACTCAACACCCTCAACAAGGCCGATGTCAAAGAACTCACGGCCGCCATTAATCCCCCGCTCCCGCCCCGCGCCATCGCGGAAGCCATAATACAGAAAGACGGCCTCGACCCGGTGGTCATAACCGTCTCCGGGCTTAATTTCGGCGAGATCGGCTGGGGCCCGCTGGAAATGAAACATTTCCTGAAGGTCATAAAGATATTCTTCCCCGGCAAGAAGATAGCCGAAGAGGACCTGATCAACGGGTTCGTGGCCTTTAACAAAGATTATTTCTTCCTCGAGAACGATGAGGACGTCCGCGACCTGGCCAAGGCCTCAGCCGGGCAGCGCCTGCCGGACAATTACCTGGAGCAGAAACTTAAGGAGATCCCCGGCTACGAAAAGCATGACGTTATCGTGGTGCCTTTTGCCTGGTCCCGCGACCCGGCCGACACCGACAAGTTCGTGCCCGAACTGGAGAAAAAGATAGCCGCCGTCTGCGATTCCTACAAGGCCACGGGGCGGCCCGTCTATATCCTGGCGCACAGCTGGGGCTCCGTGCTCGCGCACGAGGCCCTGCACCGCCTGGAAAGCTACCGTCCCGATCTCAGGATAAACAAACTTATAACCGCCGGTTCCCCGCTGGTGCCCGCCAACTTCGTGGTGAAGCTGTTCATGAAGTACGAAGTGCGCAAGGAAGATCTTGAGAAGTCGGTCTCCAAGCCGGCCAGCGTCAAGGTCTGGACCAATATCTGGGCCTCGCGCGACGCTTATTCCAACGCCATTCCCGCCGCCGACTCCAACTCCCAGGCGGACGCGAGCGTGGAGAACGTGGAACCCAAACTTATAGACCTGATACTGCACAACAAACTGCTCAAAAAGGACGCCAAGCGCGACCTTTTCAAGATCAGGAACATAAAAGACTGGCACGGCTCTTATTTTTTCGATTACCAGGCCTCTCTTAAATCCATAAATAAAGAGATTTTCGTTCCCGTCTTCCGGCCCCTGCTGGCGCCTGAAGTAGTCAACTGCGCAAAGCAGCCGACCGCCCCCATCTGCCCCATCTGAGAGCCGCCAGCGCAACCCCGGCTGCCGCCCGGCGCCGGGGTTGAATTCCCCTAAATTTGGTAGACTTGTCGTTACACTATGGACTTTAAAAAACTTTCCGTTTTCCTTGAAGAAAGCGGCCTGCCGGCTTTCCGCCTGAAGCAGGTGCGCGACGCCGTTTACAAGAACTTCGCGGCCTCGTGGGACGAGGTGGCCGTTCTGCCCGCAGCGCTGCGCGAAAAGCTGAGAGCCAGGTTCCGGATCCACGCCGTGGAACCCCTGGAGACCCTGGTCTCCAAAAAAGGCGACGCGGTCAAGTTCTCCTTCGAACTGAAGGACGGGCTGAAAATAGAGACCGTGCTGCTGAACCTCCTGCCGGAAAAATGGAGTCTCTGCGTTTCCACCCAGGCCGGCTGCCCGGTACGCTGCCCCTTCTGCGCCACCGGCCGCAAAGGGCTCAAGCGCAACCTGTCCCCCGACGAAATAACCGACCAGTTCCTGGCCGCGGCGCATTACCTCAAGACCAAAGGGTCGCACAAGATCGGCAGCGTGATCTTCATGGGCATGGGCGAGCCCTTCCTGAACTACGACTCCGTCGCCGAGGCCCTGCGCGCCATGTCGGACCCGGAACTGATAGGGCTGGGGCAGCGCCACCTCTCGGTCTCCACCGCCGGCCATGTGCCGGGGATACGGCGTTTCGCCAAGGACTTCCCGCAGTGCAACCTGGCGATCTCCCTGCACAGCGTGGAGGACGAGGTCCGCAACAACCTTGTCCCGCTCAACAACACCTACCCTTTAAAACAGCTGGCCAAAGCGCTTACGGATTACATCGTCATGACCAAGCGCCGCGTCTTCGTGGAATACGTCATGCTGGAAGGCTACAACGCCAGCCGCAGCCAGGCGGCCAAGCTTAACTCCTGGCTGCGCACGGTGGCGGCCCCCAAATACTTCGTGGTCAACCTTATCCCCTATAACCGCACCGGCGGCACCTTCAGGGCCCCCGAGCGGGAACGCATAAAGATCTTCGCCGACCTGCTGGAAGAAATGGGCCTGGAAGTCACCATCCGCAAGAGTTTGGGGGCGGACATCTCCGGCGCCTGCGGCCAGCTCGCCGGCAAGTGAGCGCCGGCCGGCCGTGGCCGTTTTACCTCCGCCGCGATTTGATAAAGATATGAGTTTTAATTTATATTAATATTAGGTCCCGCACTTATAATATAGATATGGAAGACGCTATCAGGCATAATGAACCGGAGGGCAGTCCCAAGCTCCCCCCGGACGGCCAGGCCGCCGCCGAACCGGCGCACACGCCCTACGGAATGCAGATCCCGTCCATTTCCACCCGCACCCAGCGCCCGGCGCCGGAAACGGCCAGGAAGACTTCCATGCAGCAGCCCCCGCCGCCCCCGGCAGGCCGCGGCTGGGATATGGAACTGCCCCTGATCCCCACCACGCTGTTTCCCGGCACCTATAACCGTTTCGCCCACGCGGCCGCCATGAACATCGTGGACGACCCCGGCCTGATCTGCAACCCCCTGATGGTTTTCGGGGAACCCGGCTCCGGCAAGACGCATTTCATCAACTTCATAGCTTACGCCCTTTCCGAGTCCCTCGGGCTGGACAACATCTTCGTTACCGACGGGATAAGATTTTCAAGAGGCATCGACCGGGCCATAGCCGAGGGAAAGATAGAACAGCTTGAGGCCCGGCTGGCCGGTGTAAAGGTGCTTATAATCGACGACGTGCACCTGCTGCTGGTCTCCGCGGAGAACGGGAAATACATCTCCAAATGGCTTAACGATTTCGTGGACCGGAACAAGCAGGTGATCCTGGCCTCCGGGCAAACCCCCGACCGGATAGCGGGCCTGGAGGAGGCCGCCGGCTTCCTGTTCACCCAGGGCTGGACGGTGGACCTGAAGAGCCCCAGCCCCGGGGAATACAAGGCCATACTGCTGCAGCGCATAAAGGAACTGGAGATCAGGATCTCGGAGAATGAGCTGGCGGACGTCTTCTCGAGCCTGGCGATGCCCTTAAGCGAAGCTATAAAGGTTCTGGAGAACATTAAAAAAATGGAGAAGGCCGCGCCGGGGACCGCGGACAAGAGCTCCCATTCCCGGACACTGGGCCTGCTGCTGGGCACGGGCGAAGCGCCCGGGGCCGGCGCCGTCACCGACGACGACGCGAAAAAGGCCGCCGCCTGGCGGCCGGCCGCGGCAAAATCCTCTTTCAGGCTTGGCATCTTCTGCCCCGCCGGAGGGCGCCGCGAGGCCGAGTTCGCCCTGTACGCGCTGCACGAACGCGCCAGAGAGCTGGGCCTTAACACGGATTGGGGAGAAGTCCTGATACAGGAATACGCCGTCGACGGGCTTTACGCCGCCCTGCTCAGGGCCGGCGATCACGCAGCCGGCGGCCGCGTGAACGGCGTCGTAATACTCGGGGGCCCTGTCCCCTCGCCCGCTCTGCGCCACACCGCCGCCAAGATCCTAGGGAGTCTGCGCATTAAAAGCTCATGGCTGGCCCGCGCCGATATCAAATCCAAGGCCGCCTACGCCAAAATCCTCATGGACCTGCTGTGACCCGCGTCCGCTAAAAAAAGAGCCCCGGAGTGCCGGGGCTCTTTTTTTAATTGCGCGTGAGCGGTTCAGCGCTCTACGCACATGGCTATGCCCATACCGCCGCCTATGCAGAGGGTGGCGAGGCCTTTTTTGAGGTTGCGCTTCTTCATCTCGTGGAGCAGCGTCACCAGGATGCGCGCGCCCGAGGCCCCCACGGGGTGCCCCAGCGCCACGGCCCCGCCGTTAACGTTGACGATATCCATATTGAAGCCCAGCTCCTTGGCCACGGCCAGGCTCTGCGCCGCAAAGGCCTCATTGGCCTCGATCAATTCCACGTCCTTCAGCGCCCAACCCGCCTTTTTGAGCGCCTTACGCACGGCTTCGGCAGGCCCGATGCCCATGATGGCCGGGTCCACGCCGGCCCAGGCATAGGAGACTATCTTCGCCAGCGGCTTCAGATCATGTTTCTTAACGGCGTCCGCGGAGGCCACCAGCACGCAGGCCGCGCCGTCGTTGATGCCGGAGGAGTTGGCGGCGGTAACAGAGCCGTCCTTCTTGAAGGCTGGGCGCAGCTTGGCGAGTCCTTCGGCGGTAACGCCGGCCTTCGGAAACTCGTCCCTGGCGAACAGTACCGGGTCGCCTTTGCGCTGCGGTAGGGCCACGGGCGCTATCTCGTCGGAGAAGCGGCCATCCTTAAGCGCCTTCTCGGCCTTGTTCTGGGAGCCGGCCGCGAACTTGTCCTGCTCCTCGCGGGTCAGGTTATATTTGGCCACCAGGTTCTCGGCGGTCACACCCATGTGGTAGTTATTGAAAATGTCCCAGAGGCCGTCGTTGATCAGCGAGTCTATTACTTCGCCGTTGCCCATCTTATAGCCGTAGCGCGCTTTTTTAAGCAGGTACGGGGCGTTGGTCATACTCTCGGCGCCGCCGGCGATTATCATTTCGGCGTCGCCGCACTTTATCTGCTGGGCCGCCAGGGCCACGGCGCGCATACCGGAACCGCATAGCATGTTCACGGTCATGGCCGTCTTATCGTTGGGCACGCCGGCGCCTATGGCTATCTGGCGGGCCATATTCTGGCCCACGCCGGCCTGGTAGATGCTGCCCATCAGCACCTCGTCTACCTCGGCGGGGCTTACCCTGGCCCGCTCAAGCACGGCTTTCACGACCGTCCTGCCCAGCTCCACCGAGCTGATATCGGCCAGAGCGCCGCCAAAACTGCCTATCGCCGTCCTCATTCCTTCAACTATAAATGCTTCTTTCATTATTATCCCTCCGCAGGTGTATTTAAAATAGATCGAGGCCGGCCGGCATCAGGCGCGGGCGGAGCGCCTGTGCCTTATATATTCCACCAAGCCAGGCAGCATGGAGATGAAAATAATGGCCAGGATGACCGCGGTGAAATTATTTTTCACCATCGGGATATTACCGAAGAAATAACCGGCCAGCGTCACGGAAAAGACCCACAACAGCCCGCCGGCCACGTTATAGGCCAGGAACTTGCCGTAAGTCATCGCGCCCACCCCCGCCACGAAGGGGGCGAAAGTGCGCACTATCGGCACGAAGCGCGCGATAATTATGGTCTTGCCACCGTATTTTTCGTAGAAGGCGTGGGTCTTCTTAAGGTATTCTTTTTTAAATATCATGGAATTCTCGTAGTGAAACACCTTGGGACCGACAAACTTGCCTACCCCATAGTTCACCGTATCGCCCAGTATGGCCGCCGCCGTCAGCAGCACCAGCACGGAGTAGATGTCCAGGTCCCCCAGGCCGCAGAAAACCCCGATGGCGAACAGCAGCGAGTCGCCCGGCAGTATGGGCGTCACCACCAGACCGGTTTCGCAGAAGATTATAAGGAAGAGTATCAGGTAGGTCCAGGCGCCGTAGTCCTTGATGACGGCACCGAGGGTTTTATCGAGGTGCAGGAAAACGTTGAAGGCGTAGAGCAGTCCGTCCGCGATATGGCCAAGGATATCCATTATTCCGCCCGTTCCCTTTTCCGGCGCGTTTTCGCGGCCGGTGTGACGTTTCCCACACAGCTATTTTACAATACTATACGGCGGCCGGATAATCGGAGTAAAAGAGTCCAATTGACATTTCATATAGTAATGTATAAAATGTCCCCATGCACGGTTGGGGGGTAGCAATGAGAAAGATCCCGCTTTTCAGCGTATCGCTTTTAATATTTTTATCCGTTCCCGGGTTCGCCGCGGACAAGCCGGCCCCGGCTGCCCGGGCCATAGCCAGTCAGCGGGAACTCCCCGCCGAAACCCTCGAGTGGATGTCCGAGCGTTACGACGCCAAAACCCTCCTCGGCCTGAAATGGAAGAACCTGGACAAGGGCAAACTCTTCCTGTCCCTCAACAGGATGCAGGCTTATCCGGGAGCCGCCGCCACCCCGTTCTTCGCCAGGAAGGCCGGCGGCCTGAACGAGGCCGGCGAGCCCGCCGCGCACCCCTCGGTGCGGCTGGACCTCAGCCCCGCCGTTCTGCAAAAATCTTTTTATACCGACATAGAGAGCGACACCTACGACTTCAAGGTGACCGGGCTCGGCGGCGCCGTGGGCTGGAACGCCGGTTACGCCAAAGTCTCGGAAACCGAGGATTATTCGTCCTGGAGCGGCGGCACGTACGAGACCAAAGGGGACGTGCTGTTCGCCTCGCTGGTCCTCAGCCCTCCGGCCGGCGACTTCGCGCCGTATCTCTACGCCGGCCCCGCCAGGATAAAATACGATTATTCCGAAACCACCACCAACACCACTTTTCTAGGCGTACCGCCCTGGTGGGTCACCACGACTTCTTCCCTGAGCAAGAGCGAGACCGTCTACACCTGGATCTTCGGCATCGGCGCCGCGTACACCCTGCCCGGCGGCAATGTCGGTTTCTTCGTGGAATACAAGCATCTCCCGGAAGTGAATTATTTCAAGGGCGTGGACAACCTGGGTCTTGGCCTCTCTCTCTCGATTTGACGGAAAGTAAATTACGGAGGAAAAAACAATGAAACGAAGCTTAATGATGGCGGCATCGGGGTTAATGCTGCTGGGACTGGCGGGCTGCAGCAACACCAACACAAAGAACTATCCGGTCAACCGGATAACTTCCGGCATTGAATTGATGCCCCTTTACAGGAACGAATACAAAGTGCTGGGCGACACGCAGGGCGAAGCCTGCTCCAAGTACCTGCTGGGCGGCAAGCTCCCGTGGTTCAGCGGCGTGCCGGCCAAACGGGTGTCCAGCGCGGAAGCCGGCGGCGGCAGCTTCCTCGCCTCTCTGCCTATTATCGGCGTGCTGTTCAGCGGCCGCGGGCAGATGATCCAGGAGGCCACTTACGAGGCGCTCGACAAGATCCCCGGCGCCGACGCCCTGATCTCCATGCGCGTCAAGACGCACAAGAAATCCTCCATCCTGCTTATTTACAGCGAGGAGTGCGCCACCATACAGGGTAAGGCGTTCACCATAAAGACCGACGCCGGTTCGGCCGAGTAAACAATGCCGCTCCTCCTCCGTGCACCGGGCGTGCTGCGCGCCGCCGCCTTATTGGCGGCGGCCGCGGCCTTCGGCGCCTGCGCCGGCCCGCAAATAACCCGCAATCCCAATTCCGAGCTGAATTCCGTCAGGAAGGTCTCGGTTCTGCCTTTCGCGGAGACGCCGGCCCAGAAACGGATCGCGGGCGAATGGGAAACGCTGCTGCTATCCCTGGGCTACCGCGTCATGGAAAGAGGCAGCATGGAAAAGATACTGGGTGAGCAGGGGCTTTCCGTAAGCGGCCTGGTCAACCCCGTACAGGCGCCCAGGATCGGCGCTTTGCTCGGCGTGGACGGCATTGTCTTCGGCAAACCCAACCCCAAAGACCCTTACCATTCCTACACCATGGCCGGCGCGCCCAGGATCTCGGAGCCGCCGCCCGTGTCCGTAAAGCTGGTGGAAACCGGCACCGCCCGCGTGGTGTGGAACATAGCCAACGAAGCCGAGAACAAGCTGCAGGTTTCCCGGGTAGGCCGCGCCGTGGACGGCGCCCTGCGCAAAGCGATGCAAAAAACCCTGGGCGAAGGCGCCTGGAGCAATACGCCGCCGGCCGGCTTTTACCGCGAAAGCGGCGCCTCGGTCATCGCCTTCAACCCCGGCCTGCTCCCCCCCCCCGCCATGCGGGTGGGCGTTTATCCCTTCCTGGTGGCCGCCAGGGACGGCGACGGCGGCGTCTGGGCCGACAAGTTCGCCGGCCTGCTGCTGGGCGCCGGGTATGACGTAGTGGACAGGCAGAACCTGGAGAAGGTCCTGCAGGAACAGAACATCTCCCTTAAGGGGATAGTTCGCCTTGAAGATATAATCAAGCTGGGCAAGATAGCCGGCCTGCGCGGCATTGTTTTCGGCACGGTGTATGGCGGCGAGGTTTGCGCCTACCAGGCCAAACTCGTGGACGTGGAGACCGGCGAGCTCTACTGGAGCGCCTACGGCGAGGATTGCCAGCTGGACCAGCTGGCGGGGCTGATAAAAACTCCGGGCAATTGACGCTCCGTCCGACTTACAGAAAAGAAGGCGCCAGGCGCCTTCTTTTTTTTAGTGTCACCGCGGCCGGCTTTTTAGGGTTATAATTTATATATGGAAAGAGACTTTGGAAAAGTGCCGCTGGAGCGCGCGCTCTCAAAACTCGGGGCGGCTTCGCGCAGCCAGACGCGGGACTGGATCATGAAAGGCCGCCTGCAGGTGAACGGCAGGACGGTCCACGACACCCAGTTCATGGTCTCACCGGAAAAGGACAAGTTCACGGTGGACGGCCGGCCCATGCAGAAGGACGGCTGGCAGGCCATAATGCTCAATAAGCCCAAAGCCGTGGTCACCACAGCCAGCGACGAAAAGGGCCGCCGCACCGTCTTCGACCTGCTGCCCTCGGAACTGCGCACCCTGCACCCCGTAGGGCGCCTGGATATGGCCACCACGGGCCTGCTGCTGCTCACCAACGACACGCGCCTGTCGGCTTACCTGACCGATCCCGCCAACGCCATCCTGCGCACCTATCTCGTGACCGTGGCCGGTGAAATGACCGAGGCCGACCTGGCCAAAGCCGCCGCCGGCATAATGGACGAAGGGGAATTTTTAAAACCCGCCGGCATAACGCTGCGCAAGGTCAGCGGCCGCGAATCCCACCTGACCGTACAGCTGACCGAGGGCAAGAACCGCGAGATCCGCCGGCTCTTCGAGGCCCTCGGGCACGAAGTGACCGCCCTGAAGCGGGTGGCCTTCGGGCCGGTGCAGCTTGGGGCCCTGGAGCCCGGCCAGTTCCGGCGCCTCACCAAAGAAGAATTGAATATAAAAGAAACGCCCCCGGCCCCGGCCATCAAAAGGCCGCAGCCGCCCCGGCACCGCCCCCACGATCACAAAAGTTTTAAAAGAAAAATGCCGCCCGGAAGGCGACATTTTAAATCACGCTGAAAATCTGGTGGGTGGTACAGGATTTGAACCTGTGGCATCTGTCGTGTGAGGACAGCGCTCTACCGCTGAGCTAACCACCCAAAAATCCTACCGCAAGATTAATTTTACCACATTTTGGGCAGCAACTGCTTTTGCGGAAATTAAAATTTCTTTTTCAGCGTTATCCGCTGGGTGTTCCCCAGTTTGCCTTCCGGCGACATCGCATAGTCCAGGTCCGCGTTCATCAACTTTATACCCGCGCCTGCACTGAATGCCCCTGCCGCGGTTTGACCCGCGCCGCCGTTAACACCACCGCGCAGGCTCAGGCCCGACATGCTGCCGGGGCCGCCGAACAGGGCATATTCCGTACCCAGACCATACGCCGTGTACTTATCATACACATAACGCCGGGCGTCAAAGTTCAACATAAACCCGGCTACCGGCATAAACATCACGCCGGCGCTTACGCTTAAAGGCAACTGGTCACGCTGCGAAATATATTTAATACCGGGGCCAAGGTTCTGCACGGCAACCCCCACGGATACCGGAACGCCCCTTATCCCGCGCTTTAAACCCATATCCACTGCGTAGCCTGTTCCTTTTACTCCCGCAATGGAACTTTCAATATATTTCACGGCACCGCCTACACTATACAGGCCGTATTGCCTGGCTAAGCCAATGCTCGCCGCCTGATCGTAGGCGCTGTAACCGCCGGCTTTGGACCTTGATGCTGTGCGACCCTCCATAGAACCGCTTGATAGCCGGGTAAACCCCAAACCCATTTTCCAGCCGGTTGAACCAGGCATGGTAAAACCGGCGCCCACAAAATCATGCGCCGAACCCAAATACCACGCGCTGTGGCTTAGTGCGGCTTCGCCTTTGCCCATGGAGGCCAGCCCGGCCGGGTTATAAAATATCGCGCTGATACCCATAGCGGAAGCCGCCCCGGCCGAAGACATGGCCCCGGCCCGGGCGTCAGTATCTATGCGCAGGAACTCGGCGCCGCTTTCAAGGGCTTCGCTTATCTTTGCCGAGGGGATAAGCACCAAAAGCAACAGCAGGGTTAATACCCACGGCCGCGAAAGCAAGTAAACCGCCTTGTTGAGCGTATCATGAGGGGTGTTTTTGTTTTTCATATTTCCCCCTTACCGGACCACGGCGAATTTGCCGGTTTTCTTCAGTTTCTGACCACCCTTCTGTGCCTCTATGTAGTAAAGGTAGACGCCGCTGGGGATATGGCCGCGCCAGGCGTATTCGTAGGCGTAGCTTTGCCCGTTGCCGTCATCTATTACCTGCGGCAGGGCGGTCAAGGTAACCTCGTGCGCTTCGCGGCCGCTTACCGTGTAGATCTTTATATTCACGCTGTCGGCTATGCCGCACTCCATGTGGAAAACGGGCAGGTCCGAGCCCTTGGCCGGGTTCGGGTACACATAAACCTCGCCCAGGCGGAAATCGGCGGAGGGGCCGGCCGCTTTAGGAACGGCTGCCGAGGCCGCGCGGAAGGGCTTTACGTCCTGCGGCGTGGAAACCACCACCTGGTACAGCGAGAAGTGACCCACCTTGGCCTTTACCACTTTTCCCACGGCGTCTAGTTCTGACTCAAGTGGCTCCCAGTCTTTCTTGGAGGGGTTCCAGTAAGCTATGACAGGTTTTTCCTTTCCGGATTCAAGCGGCTCGTAGGGCAGGGAGATGGTCACGGGCGCGTCAAAAACCGTCCCCTCGGGGCCGAATTCATAAATATCACCATGGCGTTTTAAACCCTTGGCCCCGGCGCGGTCTTCGCGCTCACGGCGCTCGGCGTCACGCTCATACATCGCCACTACGGTTATGTCGGTATCCTCTTTTAAGCCCTTGGATGGGATATCGGCGCAGGCCTTTGAATGATGCCGCACTTTACCGCCATGGCCTTTGCCTATTCTGCCGGGGTTTATTACGCGCAGGTAGTCCTCGGCCATAAAGGCCGTATCGTCGTCAAATGAACCCTCCACGGTCACCTTCACCATCCTGTCCACCGGCAGCACGGCTATCAGCGCTTGCCTGTCGAATTTAACCGACACGCTGTGCTTACGCTCACGGGACTTGTCGTTTTTGCCGTGGCCGCGCGCATGCTCAACCATGGCATATATCGGCGAAGCCAAGGCCACGTCGTTCACCCTGGTTATCCGGATGGAATCCTCGTAGAAGCCGGGGCCGGTCGCGCTGGATACGGCAAGCCTTGCTTCCACGTATTTGCCTTCGCTCTTAAGGTTGATGACCGAGGGCTCAAAGTTTACCGTCACGCCGGATAGTTCAGTAAGACCTCTTACCTGTATGGCGGCCGCCTGCGCTGGCTCGACGTTGCCCACATTGTCCACCGACCACCAAGCTATGGTATGCGCGCCGGGGACCAAAGTGAAGCTGCTGGCGAACACCGCGGGCGTAGCGCCGTCTATCGAATAAGTTACGGACTTCACGCCGCTGAGCGCGTCCGCGCCGGCAAACCCCATATAGGTATCAGAAGATATCGTAAGGCGACCGGAAGTTTCCGTAGAGGGTGCTATCGAAAACTCGACAGCCGAAACAGGCGGCGTGCCGTCGGCAGTAAGCGCAAGCGTTTTTACTGCCCCGGCATTGCCCAGCCTGTCTTTGGCATAGTAGCTATACAGGTGCGCGCCCTCCAAAGCCGTGAACGTCCCGATATATATCTTATAGGTATCGGTGGAATCGGCCACATATATGGCCGCCTGGCCGCTGGCCGCGCCGGAAGAGGGCGGCTCGACAGCGGCCAAGTTTACTACTGAAGCCGTGGAGATATACAACCCATTAGCCCCCTCAAAAACAGGTCCGACTACAGACTGGGTTGTTTCAGGGGCGCTGTTATCTACGGAAAGCACGGCCGACTTGGTTGTCTCCGTATTGCCTGCCTTATCCACGCTGAAGTAAGTAATATTATGAACCCCTTCCGAAGACACAAAGAACTCGCCGGGCACCACAACCGCAATTCCGGCATCTAGCGACACATAAATTGCGCCGACACCGCTGCCCTGACGGTCCCCATCCACAAGCAAATCGTCGGTGGCCGAGAATAACAAAGGAGTGCCGGAATTTATAAAGGTCACGGTATCTGTAAATTGCGGCTCGCCAATAAGCAGTGTGGTCTGCGGGGTGATCGTGTCGTGGACAACCTCAAACAGGCCGGATACAGCCTGCGTTGAGTTCCCGACCACATCCCTAACCACTACATCAAGCCGCCACATCCCGTCGTCAATATCCATGGGCGCTATCACGCTATCCGACGAGACAGACACATTGCCTGGCCGTGCCCCACGCGGACTGCCTTTATCTTCGGCCTGGACAAGCACAGCGCTGTAGGTTGGGGTTAGCCCTGAATTATCTATCGATTGAAAACTGATTTTTACCATATCACGGCCGGCACTATACACCCCGCCGACAGACGGGGAACTTATAGTTACCGCAGGAGATTCCGCGTCCACAAAAACATCTATTACAAAGACCTGCCCCAGATTCCCGGCGTGATCCGCACTGCGGCACTCAAGCCTATGCGGGCCGGGAAGTAGCGCCAGTGGCACTGAATACTTGGCGAACTGGTCGGAGCCGGCATCGTCCAGCCGGAATTCAGTGAAAGAAACCCCAGTGGAGGTTCCATACATAACCGGGTCATAGGCCGCCAATGAAATACTGGAAGCCGCGCCCACATACATCGCGCCGCCTGTGCCGACCGAAGGACAGGTACTCATTAGTTCCGGACACCAGGCTGAAATATTGGTTACCGGCGGGGTCCGGTCCTTAACCGTGCCGAAGATAGCGAATAATGAAGCAATGCGGGTGACCGGCACAGTTATTGTGTGCGCAACTCCGTCCGGTACCTGGCCCCCAAGCGACACCCAGCCGATACCGCTAAAATACTCGTATATGCCGATATCATCTTCCTGTAGCCCAAGCGCGGTGATGGCGGCCGTTGAATAGGCAAAGGTCAGGCTTGCGGGAGGATCATATTCGCCTTCAGGGCCTATCTCGTAAAGGTTGCTGGCAAGAGTAAGTCCCGTGCCTGCAGCTACACCCAAAGCCACGCTGCCATGGGCCGATATGGTACTGATAAGGGCGGCACTGGCCTGCGTGGATGCCGTAAAAGTCATTTCCGGCAGATCATTTACCACACTGGTGCTGGTAAATACGAATTTAATAAATGCTCCGGGGCTATTTGACAAGGCGGAAAGGTTCCCGGCTTCGTCGGAACTTCTGAGCGCGAAGTAATATGTTGCCCCCCCTGAAAGCCCGGAAGCCAGTAAAGATTCCGGCTGGCCAGCCGGTTTCGGAGCTGAAAGCCCGCTCAACGGCGTTGCGGCCGAGAAGGCGCTTTCCGTAACTATTGCTGAAAGCGCGTAACGCAGGTCATATAGCGCCGCCCGCCCGGCGACATTATCGTCGCCGGGAGCGGTCCATTGCACGACGATGCCGTTGTTTCCGTCAACCGCCGCGCTTATAACGGAAGCCGCCGGCGCGGTCCAGTCCGGGACCTGAGCCTGGTTAAGAAAAACCATAAAGCTGTTTACCGTTCTACCGGGCAAATATAGCATGGGAGAAGCCAGGACGATATCTTTTTTTCCATCCAAATTAAGGTCGGCAGCGCTCAACCCGCCCAAACCCCATGAATATGCGGGAGTGCCGCCGGTGCTGTATTTATACGGGCCCGAGAAAGTCCCGTCGCCGCGACCGGCAAGCACATAAAGACTGCCCGCGCCGGCGGGCGAAAGCGCTATGTCCACCAACCCATCGGCATTAAGGTCCACCGCAACGCTCTCGTAGGCCAGACTGTCCACCGAGACTGATCCGGCTGGCATAAATTTACGGCCGCCCAGATTAATATAGGACAACACCTTATTAGCTCCTGCCGCGGCAAGAACTATATCGGCAAGGCCGTCCCCATTTAGGTCCGCCGCCTGAGCCTCCCCCATCTCCGCGCTGAAGGGAACCGGCAGCGCCAGAAGGGCTGAAGAGACAAAACCGCCGCGCCCAGAGCCGAACATAACGGCATTGCGGAAAACCACATCCATGTTGCCGTCCAGGTCAAAATCCGCCACAGCCATTCCGCCGCTGCACGCGTTCGCGTAATTGCCATTCGTATGCGCGCCCGCAGGCAGGCCGGTGGACATAGAAAGCAGGAAATCGCCCACGGCATTACCCCAGTAGACGCGCAGTTTCTCGCCCGCGGACAACACCAGGTCGGAATAGCCGTCCTTATCCATATCAGCCACGGCCATATCCGGGCGAAAACCCACTGAATCGCCAATTACCGGCGGGTCAAAACTACCGTTACCCTGACCTTTAAAGAACACCAGGGAGTCCTGTTTAAGCCCCATCGACGTCATGGCGGCTACGACATCCAGCAGGCCGTCGTTGTTGAAATCATACGCCACAGCTTCCAGGTCGTCGGTGAACCCGACCACGCCGCCACTGGAGGCGGCGACAAACGAGCCATTACCAAGGCCCTTATAAAACACATACGCTCCGCCATATCCGGAAACGGTCCCAAACCCCACAACATCCATTATCCCGTCACCGTCAAAGTCGCCAGTGACTGTCGCACTTGTCTCCCAAACGCTCCAGCCGGTGGGGCCTGCTATTGGCTGGCCCAATACCGGCGCGTTAATAGCGGCGGTGCGCAGATATCTTACCGGAGAAAGCCCGGACTGGTTGCCCGCCGCATCATAAGCCTGCGCAGTGAGCATATGCTCCCCATAAGTGCTATTGGGCAGGTTGAACGAGAAATAGCCGGTAGCATTAGTCGTCAACTCTTTTAGCAGCGTCCCGCTGTCATACACCCGCACAAGGCTGGAAATCTCGGACTGCCCCGCCACCAGCGGGGACGAGATCAACACTGTGGCTCCGTCCGACGGGCTTACCATCACAGGTGTCGCAGGCACGCGGAAATCCGGATGGAGGATGTCTATCCGGCTGCCGCCCAGCAGATACAAGTTGCCATTGCCGGGGTTGTAGACCGTTTCCACGGAGCTTAAGAAATGCTGTGCCCCATCCTGAGCTATCACACTTGAGAATGACCCGGCCAGCCCGCCGGTGCTTGTGTATATCTCCAACGGCTTACCGAATCTTGAAAGATAGACATTATCGAAGGAGTCAACAGAGACCCCTACAAAATCCAGTGAAGCTGCACCATTAACACTGGCCCATTCCGCCAGGAGGCCGCCGGAAGCGCCATATTTGCGGATCTTCCCGGTGGCGCTGTGGTAGGTATAAAGGTTCCCGGCATTGTCACGCGCCAGGCCGTTGAGGTAGCTGCCGCTGTTGCTTACAGAGATTTCCCCGATTTTATTCCCCTGGCTATCCAGGCGGAATATGTAATTGCCCCAGGTTAAAAAATACAGTTCGTTTTCCGGGGAACACACAATATTCTTGGGATAGGCGTTAGAAAAACCCGCCAGCCCTTGTATGTACATCTCCCGCACGAAAGCACCGCTGGCGGCAAATTTCAACAGTTTGGTGCCATAATCACTGACCCAGATGTCCCCATTAGGACACGGGGCCACCTGCAACGGAGAGTAGAAATATGAGTGCCCGTAGCCGTTGACGCTGAACATGCTTATAAATTCGCCCGCCGGGGTAAACTTCTGAATCCGCAGATTCCCCTGGTCGGCTACCAGCAAATTGCCATCCCTGTCGAATTTCATGCCGTAGGCGCCGAACTGACCGGGGCCGGCCCCCGAAGAACCAAAAGAGGCGGACAACTCATAGAACGGATGGGTTGCCGGGTTTGGAAGATTTGCGCGTACAGATACAGTCGCGTCGTTGGGCACTTCATGATTCCCGACATTATCCATCGCAATGTGGTAAAAATAATAATTCCCCATCGGGATGGCGAAGGGGCCTGTGTATACCACCGGATGACATATCCCGGGGCCGGCCGCGTCTTCGCTGAAATCAGCGCAGGGGAAAGTGGACACGGCCACGTATATGGCGCCCAGGCCCGATGCGACGCCGTTCCATTCAATATCGGCGCCAGTTACAGCGATGGAGCTTCCCTCGGTGATATTTAAGGCTCCGTTTTCAAAGCTTCCCTGCCCCACAATGGCGGCAGTGCTGGCCGGGGCGGTGCCGTCCGCGTAAAAGGTCGCCGATTTAATTGCTTCCAGATTACCCTGATTATCCACGCTTCGGTAATACAGGTGGTGGATCCCCTCGGCAAGTGTAAATGGCTGGCTGAATAGCTGCATGGCATCTGTCTGGCCGGCCGGCGGATCCAGCACGTAATACGTCTCTTTCACGCCGGCATTAACGGACCCTTCCGTCTTCGGGTCCCACGCGTCCAGGAATATATAGGTTTCCGTGGAAACAAAAGCTGTGTCCCCGGAGCGGTAAGGAGGAACCCCGGCAATCGCGTTAGTGACCGGCGGGGTCCGGTCCTCGCCAAGCTGCACAGGCACCGCCCTGCTTGAGCCCAATATCGCGAACATAGAATGCAACTGGGAGACCTCGCCGGCTATTTCATTTCCGCTGATGTCGGCAACCTGACCCGAAAGCTTAAATATTACACTTAGATCAGAGTTGAACTCATAGAGGGCCAGAGTATCCTCAAATATCCCCCTGGCGGCCAGATCGGAGTCTGAGTATTTCATTTTCACCGCCGCATCCGGTGTAAAAGAAGTTCCGTCAGGCCCGATATAAAAAATGTTGCCGACTGCGAACAGGTTGTTTGCGGCGAGCTTAGCGCCTACACTTTGAGCTTCCGGAGAACCAGGCACCACCATGCGTTGCGTTAAAGACCCGGAATTAGACGTCATTGTATACTCGGGCAGGCCGTCGGATAATTCCGGGCTTTTTAAGCTGTTGGGGGTAGCATACTTGGGCGCGGTAACCTGAAAAGCGCCAAGCGAGCCTGTGGAGAAGAAAACTTCCTTGCCCCCGGTATCCACCTGCGCAGCGATGGGGCGCAACACGTACCTGTTTATTTCCGGGTTAAAGACCCCCTGGAACGCCTCTATGCCCGCTTCCTGCCCCGGGGAAAGCGCGGCGGAATACTTCACCCCAAGTCTGACCTGCCCAGAATATTGCCCGGAAACGAGATCCAGGCCAAAAGACGTTAACGGGAGCGTACCGGGATAATCCGCCGGGGTAACAAAAACAGCGCTCAAAAGCCCGGCTTGGCTGACATTACCGAAAGTAGCTGTTAATATCTCGCTTATTTTAGCCGTAACATCTGTGCCGGCCGGCAGGTTAACGCCAGGCGCTCCGGTTAATTGGGTCATGCTGTCGAAATGTCTTACGCCTCGCACCACCCCCCAAAGATTTCCGGCAACAACCAACTCGGGAAATCCAACCCCCTCAACGCAATAACCAGGATTGTCAGGATCCCACCTGCTGCAAGCATAAACCCCAGCCGGCCGGTCCTGCTCCCCCTTCAGGCGGAATTTAACATAGCGCTTGATCGGCAATTTATTGATAATTTTGCTCCAGCATAAAAGACGGGCTTCACTCGGGAGCGGTAATCCAATGCCGCCGCAATTATCGGGGGGTACCGAACCCGCGGAGAAAACGCGGTAATTATTGTTCCATATCCCCAGAACCATTTCGCCGCCAAGGGCATTGGCCTCGTCTCCCGTTTGAACATAAAGGGTTATCTGGGTATCCTGCTCCGGCGCGTCCGACATATAGCCGCTCATAGCCGGCCCGGGCACAAAGACGAATGGTCCCCCACTTATATATGTTTCGGCGCTGGCGGCTCCCCCGGGAAGAAGGCCCAGGGCCATCAAGTCTGTCAACGCCGAATACTTCTCCAACGCCACCCCCGCCATAGCCACGGAGCTTTCCCAAACCGCGAAGCTCTTGTTCTGCGTCAGCCGCTGCCCGGACGTATCCGTCAGGCGCAGGTTATAATTGCGGCTGGGGAAGCTCTGCGTGTTATCCAGTATCGCACTTAAAGCAAAAGTCAGGGGGCTCTCTTTAACGGCGAGCTCGCGGCTTTCAAGCGGGTTATCTTCGGCATCCAGCAGCTCAGCCCTTACAAGCTGAAAGTAGCTTTTGGCGTTCACTTTCAGCGTCACACTGAATTTGTTGGTGGCCGGGTTATAAAACACGGAACTGCCCGCCTTATCGGTAGGGATGGACAGGCTCCCCAGCCGGAACTGGGCCTCCGTAGTGTTACCGTCCCAGTCTTCGGCTGTTACTTTATACTGCCCGTCCGCCAGGGTGGGCAGCGCGGGCTCGCTGTACGTAGCAGTTGGCGTGGGGAACTCTTTGCTATACACCGCCGTGCCCGCGGGGCCTATAAGCGCCACCTTCCGCACCCCGGAGCTCGGGTCATCCACCGTAAGCCCAAGCGACAACGTCTCCGCCATATACGGGTTGGTGCACGCGGGGTTCATTTTGCTTATGCCCTGATAATTCGCGTAAATGACGGCTATCTGGTTGCCGATAGTAACCATCGGGCCGCCGGTGTCTATATTAAAATCCACAGCGACGGCGTCGGACTCATTGCCATCCACATCTTTGGCTTTTATATAGATCTTGCGGGAACCGCTGGGGGCGTATTCCCCGTTGGCCATCTTGCCGTCCCAGGGGATAGTGTAGGTGCGGCCGTAAGGAAGTTTATCCGCGGCATACTCGTCGTAAAGAGTTGGCAGGTTCTTGCCGGACTGGTATTCACTTGAGATTATGGCATTGCCGTTGGGCTCGTCGAGCAGAAGATAAATGGTAGCGGCGGGCGTGCGGTTCTCCAGGACAGTGAAAGTGATGTCCACGGACTGCCCGGGCACGATATTGGGAGCAGAAATAGCCGCGTTGGTGACGATGGGAGGCAAAGACTTGGACACGGCCATCAACATGCCGGCGGTATATCTTATAGCCTTGTTCAACTGGTCATGTGCGATAAAACCAGAGGCGCTCTCTAAACCATAAAACGTGTAGGACGCATACATATCTTTTCCGCCGGGCTCGCCTGGCCCGCCGTAAGCACCCCAACCAAGCCCACTATAAAAGTTACTATTCGGAAAAAATGCCTGACCGGTATAACCGTACTGTTCCTGGCCATTTGGATACCAGTATCTGCGTCCACGCCATTGCTCTACCCCGCCGAGTGCAGGATACCGCCAATTATCCTGTTCAGTTTGTATTTGGGTAGTATAAATCATCGAGGCTGCAAGATTTTTAGGGTTATAATAGTGAGATAATGGATTGCCATCAAAGGTTACCGGCACATTCTGGTCTATTCTCAACATCCCCGCTAATCCGACCCAAGAGGCGTATTTTTCAAGTTCATCGGGGTCACAGGGAATAATAGTGTTAAATAGCAGAGAGAAACACCCCTCGTCACCGACTTCCTGTCCATGGTAAATATTGTCCGCATGTGCCGGGACAGCCTGGTCTTGAACCAAGTGGGCCATGGAGCCTATGCGGAAGTACGCTTTAAAATCGTCGGAGTATTCTTGTTTTTTATACGTATCCTGCGCATCTTTCCACCATTGCTCATAATCTCCACCATTAAATTTCCCCGCGTCAGGATGTTCCGGGTCCTTCCCATGCGCTATTGCATCAATCCCCGGAGTAGTAGTCGCGTCGATAATGACACGAGAAAACTTATTAATATCTGGGTACTCACCCTGATTAACAAGCAACACGGCCTGTTCACTGATAGTTTTATGTGTTGAAAGGAACGGCTCCATCGACCACCACGCCCGTGCAGTGTGTACGGGCAGGATGGCTAACCCAATTAGGAGGCAAAGTTTCTTCACTTGGCCTGCCCCCTCTTGAATTCCTCGAGAGAGGCCATTAAAGCCAATTGTTGTTTCTTATTCGGATCACTATCTTTAAGCTTGGAGTAAAAATCAAGAGTATATGGGTCTTTAAATTGTTTCTCAAAATATGCGACATCATTGGGATGGAAAACAACAGGCATCTTCCCTGATATTTTGTAATAACTATCCCGACAGTAAGCACGGACATTTTCCTCTTTATCTTTTTCGATGCATTCTGCCAGGGAAGGGAGCGCTTCTTTTACCTGGCGTCGCGCCAAAAGTTGCGCCACGTTTCCCTTCGGCATCCAGTCAGCTGGATTTTTCAGCATCTCCAGTAGGACTGGAATAAACCGCACATCCCAAACCCTATCCATAACGTATGGAGCATTCCAAACCGCGAGAGATTTTTCCTTTTTCACCCATTCAATAACAAAATCTTTATCACTTTCCTCGGGGTTATTGATTACGGCATGGACCATTGCTCCACCGACTTCTCCTTTTAAATCACTACTGGGATGGTTTAAAAGAATATCTTTAATCAATTTTTTCTCCTCCGGGTCCTTTCCACTTAACAGTGATGGTTTAGCTTTGCCAAGAATCCTGTTTTTTTCCGACTGCGGAACCTTCGGGTCCTGCATTTTCTCGGCCACTTCTTTTAGCACGCTTTTGCCATAAGCGTTGTAGCTGATACTTTTTACCCCCTGCTTATCCCAAAGTTCCCTGAACACCGCAGGATCATCCGGCGCTATCCTGCCTATGGCCTGGGAGGCCGTGTAGCTTAAGGTGCCATCGTATTCCGGGGATATATACTGTTTCAGGTAGGGCAAGGCTTCCCTGTTCTTAAGGTTCCCAAGGGTGACCATCATAGCCTGGGTATTCAATAGGGCATTGAACTTTTCCTGGCGCTGGGCTTCGGGCAGGTTCTTCCAGTCTTTGTCTTTGTCGGCTTTGAATTTGTTTACCTCTCTGTCGCATTCTTTCATTACAGCTTTGGCAAGTTTTGGGTTCTTTGTCTTGGCCAGCGCCCTCTGTCCCTCCCTGGGGTAGCTGTCCATCAACTGCCCCAGTATCCGCACGTCTTCGTCCGTCTGCGGCTCAGTTTCCCCTATTGAATTTATCAGGGCCATAGCCGTTGCGGTGCTTTTGGCCTGTTTAATATCTTTATCTATGTCCTTAAAACTCCGGCGCGTCTGCGCGGACGCGCCGACAGCCATGAAGATAAAAGCAAAAGCAATAATAAGCTTATTCATATAGACTCCCTAATAATATATCGATGTTGGTCAGTGCTGCTGCTTAGCCCAAGACTCCCGGCAATAGTATAGAGGGTAAGTGCCTGTTTGTCAAATTCGCGCGCGTCAGTTTTTTAGTCATTTCCCCAATGAAACGCTACTGGCGAATTTAAGTTTTAACCGCTGTTTTTTCAGACACCGGCACGATATTATGTAACCCAAATTACTCCCCCGGTTAGTTTATAGCAGACGGATTACAGTATTACGATCTCCAACCCTGAAGCTCTTGTTCTGCGTCAGCCGCTGCCCTGACGTGTCCCAGTCTTCGGCTGTTACTTTATACTGCCCGTCCGCCAGGGTGGGCAGCGCGGGCTCGCTGTACGTAGCAGTTGGCGTGGGGAACTCTTTGCTATACACCGCTGTGCCCGCGGGGCCTATAAGCGCCACCCTCCTCACCCCGGAGCTCGGGTCATCCACCGTAAGCCCAAGCGACAACGTCTCCGCCATATACGGGTTGGTGCACGCGGGGTTCATTTTGCTTATGCCCTGGTAATTCGCGTAAATGGCGGCTATCTGGTTGCCGATGGTTACCATCGGGCCGCCGGTGTCTATCTTGAAATCGACAGCGACGGCCTCCGAGGGGTTGCCATCCATATCTTTGGCTTTTATATAGATCTTGTGGGAACCGCTTTTGGGATAGTCACCGTTAGCCAGCTTGCCGTCCCAATGCACGATTAAATCCCCCTTATAGGGGAGATGGTGGCGGCGGGGGTGCGGTTCCCCGCTAAATGTAGAGCAGGACCGCGAAATAGTGGGAGAGGCTGCCGGCCAGGACGAACAGGTGCCAGATGCCGTGGAAATATTTGAACCGCTTGTCCATAACGTAAAAAGCCACGCCGGAAGTGTAGAACATCCCTCCCACCGCCAGCAGCACAAAACCCGCACGGGGCAAAGCCCGCAGCAGCGGCCCCAGGGCTATGGTTATAAGCCAGCCCATAAGGATGTATATGAACAGCTGCGGCAGGCGGCTGCCTTTATTGCGTATGGAATCCAGCACTACGCCGAACGCGGCCAGGCCCCAGATAACGCCGAACAGGGACCAGCCCCAGGCGCCGCGCAGCGTCACCAGCGTGAATGGCGTATAGGTGCCGGCTATCAGCAGGTAGATGGACTGGTGGTCGATAACGCGGAATATTTTTTTGGCGGCACCTCCGGAAGTGTGATAGAAAGCGGAGGCCAGGTATAGCAGGAAAAGCGTCGCGCCGTAAACGGAAAAACTGACGACCCGCCACGCGTCGCCGCGCAGCGAGGCGGACACCACCAGCACCACCAGCCCGGCCAGGGCCAGCACGGCCCCGATCATATGGGTTATGCTGTTAAAGAGTTCTTCTTTGCCCGCTCTATCCATGCTTTTTCTCCGGCACCAGAACGCTTACCGCGCCGGGCAGCGTTTCGAAAACCGCGGGAAACCTGCCGTCGGCCTCGCCGTCTATGTTGAGGTACACCGTTTCGTCCGAAGCGGCCTCCAGCCTGCGCACGCGCCTTAGGGTTATCCCCGGCGAACCCAGATGCGTCCCTTTATAAAGTTTAGGGAAATTCCGCAGCAGAGCTATGCGGCTCATGTCGGCCACCAGCACCAGGTCCATCAGCCCGTCGTCGTCGGCCGCGCGGGGAGCTATCAGCATGCCGCCGCCCATGGAGGAAGTATTGGCGAGCACGCCCAGGTGGTAGCGGCCGGAAAGGTCTTCCCCGTCGGCCAGCAGCCGCACGGCCTTGGCGCGCGCCGTCAGCAGCACGCGCGCCGAGGACACGGCGTAGGAGACCGTGCCGCCGAGCGGCTTGCCCATGGCCTTGATGTGATGGGCCACGTCGCCGGCCAGGCCGAAAGCCGCGATGTTGATGAAATGCCGCGTCCTGGGTTCGCCGCCCAAGCCCGTATAATTTATCCTGCCCGCGTCGAGACGGCGCGCGCGGCCGCGGGCCAGCAGGTCCAGCAGCCCGTCGCGGCCGCGCGGGTAGCCCAGGTGCCGCGCCAGGTCGCAGCCAGAACCCGCGGGAATGGCGCCCAGCGTGACGCCGCGGCGCAGATGTTCCGGCGCCGCCATCACGCCCTCAAGGGTTTCGCTGAAAGTGCCGTCGCCGCCCACCGCGATAATTTTTGTGGTGCCGCGGGCTACGGCTTCGCGCGCGAGCTGCGCGGCGTGGCCGGCGCTTTGGGTCACCGCGCAGACGGAATCCGGCGTAAGCCGCAGCGCGGCTTCTTTTAAAGACGCCCAGACGCGCCCGGCGCGCCCGTGCCCGGCGGCGGGATTGAGAATAAAGAGTGTGGAAGGTGTCCCCATATAAAATGCAGAGGCGGCACTAAAAAGCCTTTTAACCGCGCTTTAAGTGCCGCCTTCTGTCGTTAAGAAGCTAAGTTATTTCTTCTTACCCTTCTTCGCGACTTTCTTCTTAGCAACTTTCTTGGTAGCTTTCTTTTTGGTAGCCATTGTTATTTTTCTCCTTGCGCCAACTGTGCGCTGAATTGAATTCTATATATTGTGCTATTGAATTGCAACACTTATTTTTATTTATTTTTTTATTTTTTCCCAACGGAGCCCTAATAATGTTCCGGCGCGTGCCCTTCTTTCACTTCTTTGGAGAAAGAGAGCACCAGCAGCAGCGCGGCCAGCGCGAGATAACCGAGCGTGAACTGGTACGGCACCTGGTTGGCGGGATAAGGCAGCGTCCACGGCAGGTACATATTCCCGTCGGGGATGGCGGAATGTATGATGCCGAAGAAAGTGAGCGCGGCGCAGACCAGCACGTAGAAGGCGGCGGCCCGCACGTGCCGGTCTATCAGCTTGGCCACGAACGCGCCCCACAGCATGGCCGTCAGGATGAAGCCGTTGCCCAGCGCCACCGTCACCAGCATTTCCGGCAGGGCCTTCTCCACCGTCGTCATTTGTTTTACGAAGATCTCCGGCGGCACCAGCGCGGGGTTGGACAGTTTTATCTGCAGCAGGCGCGCCACCGTCGGGAAGAAGGCGAAGGCCACGGCCGGCGCGTGCCGCACGGGGCAGGCGTGGAAGGCCTGGCAGATGATGTCCAGCGCCACGAACACCAGGATGGGCGCTATCACAGCGCGCGGGATGACCTCGACGATAAAACCCACGTAGCCGAGGAAACCGCCCAGGCCGATGAAGATGCCCGTCAGCAGCGTGTAGCCCGCGCGGCTGCCCATGGCCTTGTAGGCCGGCTGCCCGATATAGGGCGTGCTCTGCGCCACGCCGCCGCACACGCCGGCCACCAGCGTGGCGATGGCCTCGGTCAGCAGGATGTCGCGGGTATTGAAGTCGTCGCCGGCGACGCGCGCGCTCTCGGTGACGTTAACGCCGCCCACCACGGTAAGGATGGCGAACGGGATGGCTATGGGCAGGAACTTGACGGCTTCGCTAAGCCCCTTGATGAAGTCGAACGACGGGACAGGCAGCCCGAAGTGCAGCTGCGCCGAGAACGCCTGGTAATGCCCGCCGGCCAGCCCGTAAGGCGCCAGCACGTAATAGAGCGCGGTCCCCACGGCCACCGCGGCGAAGACGCCCGGGAAATTCCTGGGCAGCTTTATGCCGGCTATCAGCGTATAGATAATAAGACCCAGGGCGATCATGCCGACGATAGGCATGCCGAAGATCTCCACCACCGGGATGAAGCCGATGAGCGCCAGGCCGATGCCGGCCAGCGACCCGAGCAGGCCCGCCTGCGGGATCTGCTTCTGCAGCCAGCCGCCTACGAAGGAAAGGCCGAACTTGACCACACCGATCATCACCATGGTGGCCATGCCCAGGTACCAGGTCAGCATGGCGGCGTCGTACTCGGCCATGCCCCTGGCCTTGAAGGACAGGAAGGCCGGGCCCAGCACGGCCAGCGCTATGCCGATGGTGGACGGCGTGTCCAGCCCCAGCGGCATGGCGGTCACCTTCGGGTTATTGGTGCGCTTGGCCAGGCGGAAAGCCATCCAGGTGTAGACCAGGTCGCCGAACAGCACGCCGAAAGCGGTGCCGGGGAACATTTTCTTATAGACTATTTCGGCGGGAAAGCCGAAGGCGAAGATCATGATGCCGGCCAGGAAGGACAGCACGGTCATGTTGTCGAACATAAGGCCGAAGAAGCCGTTTATATCCCCCAGCGTGAACCACTCGTATTTAAAAGGGGCCTGTTTTGCGTTGTCCGCCATTATATCTTCTCCTTAATAGAGCGCAGTGGAAGGTCTTATTGATAATAACAAAATCGGCCGCGCCTTCAAAACCCGAAGTTGTATAATGGGAATTATGACCGAAGAATGGGCGGAGACGGCAGCACAGGACGCGCTGAAAGAAGGCGTACCCCACCCGGTGTTCCCGAAAGGGCTGCCGGTGCTGCTCATACGGCGCGGCGCCGAGATCTACGCGCTGGAGAACCGCTGCGCCCACATGGGCTGCCCGCTGGCCGCCGGCAAACTGGAAGGCCACGTGCTGCAGTGCCCCTGCCACGACTGGCGCTTCGACATCCGCGACGGGAAATTCCTGGACGCGCCGGAACTCGCCATAAAAACTTACGCGGCGGAAATTAAAGACGGCAAGGTCTTTGTGAGGTTATCATGAAAAAAGTGACCATCTACGCGCTCAGCACCTGCCTGTGGTGCAAAAAGAGCAAAAAATATTTCGAGGGCAAAAAGATCCCGTTCGAAGCCGTGGACTATGACAAGCAGGACGACGCCAGGCAGGAAGAAATGATGGAGGAGATGCGCGGCGCGGGCTGCACCGGCTCCTTTCCGTTCATAAAGATAGGCGGCGCCTGCGTGCAGGGCTACGACCCGGCGGAATTCGAGAAACTGCTGGGGGAAAAGTGAGCGTACAGGCCCGCAAGGAGGCCCTGCGCTACCTTTTCGGACCGATCGTAGATAAACTGGGCTACAAGATAACGCCCGCCGCGGAAGACGCGGATTTCCTGCTGGAGCAGGAAGCCGGACTGGAAGCCCGCCTGGGCGCGCCGTACTGCCCCTGCCAGGCCAGGACCAGGGACCGCGCCGAGAATATGAAGATAATCTGCCCCTGTATTCCCTTTCACCGCGAGCACTACGACGCGATGAAGCGCTGCTGGTGCGGTTTGTTCGTCCATAAGGACGTGACCGACCCCGATAAATTAAAACAGCTCCCGCCGAACAAGTTAATCAGGAAATAATATGTTCATCAAAGCCGCGCAGGAAAAAGACATCGCCGCCGGCGGTATGAAGGCGGTCACCCTGGAGGGCCGCGAGCTCGTCCTTTGCAACTGCGGCGGTACTTTCTACGCCGTGGAACGCGCCTGCGGCCACGCCAACGCGCGGCTGGAGCGCGGCGCGCTGACGGGCTGGATACTGACCTGCCCGCTGCATTACGCCCAGTTCGACGTCCGCAGCGGCGAGGCCCTGAGCGGCCCGGTGCCGAAAGCCCCCGACAGCGCCCACGCGGACCCCGCCGACCCCGCCCTGAAGACCCGCGGCCTGAAAACCTGGCCGGTAAGGTCCGAAGGCGGCCACATTTACATAAACATCACCGTCCGTTAACGGGGCCGCGCGCGCTCCGCCGCGTGATCCTCCGGCGCCATCTCTATGGGTTTGGACACGAAGAGCAGGGACCCGTCCTTTATCCTGAGGCCGTACAGCACCCAGTTTATGGCCAGCAGCCAGCGCGGCTCGGCCTCTATCTTACTGTCAGGGGTCACGGAATAATAATAAAGCCCGTCGGACCCTATGCGCAGCGCCGCCGTCCCCTCTTCTTCGCTCAAGGGGGCCAGGTTGCGGAACATCGCGTAGGTCACGGCGTCACCGAATTTAATTTTAAGGGACTCCGCGTACAGCAGGTCGAACAGCCCGTTGATGGACACCTCGGCTTTCTCCCCGCCGGGCGCCTGCACCGTCACCACGCCGTCCGTCTCCTGCAGGCGCAGCTCCAGCCCGCCGTGGTTATAGACGGCCCCGCCAGCCAGGTCGGTCTCCTTCCAGGCGCCGGCGCCAAGGCCGCCGCCGGCCGGCTTCAGGACGAACCAGCTGTCCCAGGCCGCGTCGAAGACGACGGTAGAGAGGAACTTCACGCCGCCAATGGTCAGCGGCCGGCTGGCCAGGTCCCTGGCGGCCAACAGGTCGGGCAGCGGGACGGCGCTTATCACCGAAGTCTCTACGCGCGCGCCGGCCAGCGCGGCGGCCGCGGAATTTTCGGCCGGCCCCCACTCGGCGGAAAGCGGACCGGCGGCCAGCAGCAACAGAATAAATATCTTCATACCCAGATATTACCAAATAAAATCCCCCCGCTGTGACACGGGGGGATTCGTCAATAAAAAAGAATTATTATTTCTTTTTCTTGCCGGAATTCTTCATGATGGCGCGGGACACATTGCCTTTCTTGTCGATGAAGTAAAGGTAGCCCTTTTCTTTCTTTACGCCGACTTTCACGGCTTTCTTGGCCTTGCCGCCTTTCTTTTTGCCGCGGGCCATGACAGCGCAGGATATGTCACCCTGTTTGTCTATGAAATACAGGAAACCCTTTTCCCGTTTGAGACCGACTTTCTGTATCA
The DNA here is from genome assembly GCA_001799795.1 of Elusimicrobia bacterium GWC2_61_19. Classification (GTDB taxonomy): domain Bacteria; phylum Elusimicrobiota; class Elusimicrobia; order Elusimicrobiales; family UBA9959; genus UBA9959. The sequence goes on along the minus strand of MGUD01000006.1, from coordinate 4,837 downwards.
TTTCTGCCATTTTAATTCCCTCCGTTATACTTCCCCCCGCTTTACCGCCGGGGCAGAATTTCATCCCCGTCGGGGATGTTAGGTAAATATTACATTATGCCGACGGAGAACGCAACACTTATTTTACCGGCTCAGGTTCCGGCTCGCGCAGGTGCTCTTTAAAGAAGGCCGACAGCTTGCCGCGGTAAACCTCGCCGCCCACCTCGGCGCACTTGGCGTGGGAGGCCCCGGCTATCACCCACATCTGCTTCTTTTCCGACGGGCACATGCCGAAAAGCGTCTCCGCATCCCGCACCGGCACCAGGTCGTCGTTGTCCCCGTTTATGAACATGGCGGGCATCTTCACCCCGGCGACGTTATACACCGGGCTGTAGGGTTCCGGGTCCGCCTTGAGCTTGCGCCGCACGAAGAAAAGCGTCATGGCCACCAGCGGGAAGTACGGCGTCTTCAGGCGGTTCCAGCTCCAGTTGGCCACCACCTTATTGTAGGAAAGGAAAGTGTTCTCCGCCACCACGCAGGCCAGCTCCGGATATTTGGCCGCCGCGTAGATGGCCACCGAACCGCCCATGGAAGTGCCGAAAACCGCCACCGACTCCGCCGCGTGCGGGCGGTTGACCTTAAGGAACTCGTAAGCCGCGTCGAAGTCGCGGGTTTCCAGATACCCCACACTGGAGACGGAACCCTTGCTCTCTCCCGAGGCGCGGAAATCGAAATAGAAAAGATTGAAGCCCTGCTCCGCCAGGAAATAAGTGTCGCGCAGGGTCTCGCCGCGGTTGGAGCACCAGCCGTGGCAGAAGATTATGGTGCGGCCGCTTTCGCCGCCCGGCGCCGGGACGAACCAGCCCCTGAGCCGGACCCCGTCGGCCGTGGCGAAATCTATGGTCTCGTGCGCCAGGCGGAACTGGTCCGGGTTGTACGCCACCGCCGCCTTGCGGGCCGGCTGGATGATGGCGGCGCTCTTGCGGTAGGACGTGTAAACGGCGAAAGCCGCTATGGCGCCGACGGCGAAAAGGAACCAGTTCAAAAGTTCAGCCTTATTCATGATCTTCCTTGTTTACCAGTTAGTCTAGCTAGCCGCAAAGCAGCCCTTTAAGGCCGAGCAGGTCGGCATAGTCGTAATAACCCGGCTTGCGGCCATAGAGCCAGGCGGCGGCCTTCAGCGCGCCGGCGGCGAAGACCGCCCGCGAATGGGCGCGGTGCGTTAATTCCACGCGCTCATGCGGCCCGGCGAAAAGCACGGTGTGGTCGCCCACGATATCCCCGGCGCGCACGCTGGTTATGGGCGGCAGCGCCCCGCCGCGGGCCGCGGCGATATGCTCGGCGTAGCGCAGGGCCGTGCCGCTGGGGGCGTCGCGCTTGGCCGCGTGGTGCGCCTCGCTGACATGCGCGTCGAAACCGGCCAGCCGCCGGGCGGCGAAACCGGCCAGGGCGAAGGTCAGATTTACCGCTGGGCTCATATTGGGGGAAAAGAAAACCGGCGTGCGGCGGGCGGCCAGCTTGAGCGCGACCAGTTGTTTTTTGGAAAAACCGGTGGCGCCGGTCACAAAAGGTTTGCGGACTTTGGCGCAGGCGGCGGCGTAACGGCAGGCGGATTCCGGCGAGGAGAAATCGACGACGACGTCCGCGCCGGCCAGCAGATACTCGAAAGCGTCGGGCGCCTCCACCCCGGGGCCGGGCCGGGCGTCTATGCCCGCGGCGCAGGTGAAAGCCCCCGAGGCCTCCATTTCGGCGCGCACCGCGCGCCCCATGCGGCCGGCGGCGCCGCAGACCAGCACCCGCAACACATGCGTTTTCATGCTCCAATTATAAACTTTATGGGATTGGGGATACAATCGCCCCGCGCTTTGGGCCGCTATCGATATCCTTATTTAAATGGATTTTATGCCTGTCTTTTGCTATTCTTTGTCTAATGATATACCTGCTTTCGCTGGTCATAGTCATTCTGCTTTTCGCGGTGGGCGCGCTCCTGCGCAAGGTCTACAACCTGCGCCTCGAGAAGCACGCCCCCGACGCCGAAGGCCGCGATAACTCCCTTAAGACCACCTGGGGCAAGTTCGACGAACTGCTGACCAGCCTGCTTACCATCCACGAGGTAGGCATAGTGAACGCCGGCACCATTAAGAAAGAGGATTTCTACCAGACCGTGATCGAGTGCGCCTGCGAACTGATCAACTCCCCCCGCGGCTCGCTGATGATCCACGACACCGCGGCCGACGAACTGAAGATCGCCGCCTCCAAGAATATTTCCAGGGAAGTTATCGAGAACACCCGCATAAAGCCCGGCCTGGGCATAGCCGGCCGCGCCTTTCAGACCGGCGAGACCATCTTCGTCACCGACCCGCAGCAGAACACCCAGTACAAGGACTTCATCGGCAAGGAAGAGCAGCTGGACCCGTTCATCGCCATCCCGCTCAAGCTCAAGGACAAGCCCTTCGGCGTGCTGAACCTGCACCTTTCCCGCGACAAAGAATCCTTCACCGACTACGACCTGAAGTTCCTTACGCTGCTGGCCGGCGAGACCGCCATCACGCTGGAAAATATCAAACTTTACGAAAGCCTGGAGAACTTCTACCTGGAGATGGTGCAGACCCTGGCCCGCGTGATCGACGCCAAGGACTCCTACACCGGCGACCACGCCGGCCGCGCCCGCCAGAAAGCCCGCCGCCTGGCCCAGGAACTGCATATGCCGGAGCAGATGCTGCGCTACGTGGAATACGCGGCGCTGCTGCACGATATCGGCAAGATCGGCATAGACGGGGCCATCCTCTCCAAGCCGGGCAAGCTGACCACGGAAGAATACGACGAGATAAAGAAACACCCCGCCATCGGCTACCAGATCCTTTCCCCCATCCACTTCCTCGGCCCCGTGGCCCAGATGGTGCTTTATCACCAGGAATGGTTCAACGGCATGGGCTACCCCGAGGGCCTCAAAGGCGAGGAGATCCCGCTGGGCGCGCGCATCGTGGCCACCATAGACGCCTGGGACGCCATGCGCAGCGACCGCCCGTACCGCAAAGCCCTCAGCGTGCAGATCGCCGAGAGCGAGCTGACGAAGGGCGCCGGCCGCCAGTTCGACCCGGAAGTGGTAAAAGCTTTCCTCAAGCTGGAGACCGAGAACTGGCCCGCGGTCGGCAAATAGGCCCCCGATGCTGTTCATCGTCCCCACTCCCATAGGCAACCTCAAAGACATCACCCTGCGCGCGCTGGAAGCGCTGAAAGAAGCGGACGCGGTATTCTGCGAAGACACCCGCCGCACCGCCCAGCTGCTCAACCATTTCGGCATCCAGAAAAAACTTTTCCGCTACAACGAACACGACGAGCGCTCCGTAGCCGGGGCCATGGCCTGGCTGCGCTCGGGCAAAAGCGCCGCCCTGGTCACCGACGGCGGCTCCCCCTGCATTTCGGACCCCGGCCGCAAACTGGTGGCTTTGGCGCGCTCTACCGGCATAAAGGTCAGCGCGCTGCCCGGCCCCTCGGCGGTAATAGCCGCGGCGGCCGGCTCCGGCCTGCCCTCCGACTCCTTCATTTTCCTGGGCTTCCTGCCGCGCTCGCGCGGCAAAATAGTAAAAGCCCTCACCGCCGCCTTCACCCTTAAAAAGACCGTCATACTTTTCGAGTCGCCCTACCGGCTGAAAAAGTTCCTCGCCATAGCGCGCGAGGAATTCGGCCCGGGCCTCACCGCCATAGTGGCGCGCGAGATAAGCAAGATCTACGAAGAGTGGGTAGGCGGCCCCGTGGACGAGACCATCGCCAGAATAGAGGCCGCCGGCGACGTGAAAGGCGAAGTGGTGGTGCTGCTGCGCCCCGGCGGCTCCGAAGAAGAAGAACGGGAGGAGCCCGCCTCCGGCGGCCCCGGGGATTGGCTGCCGTGAAAAAAATACTTTTCGTCTGCACCGGCAACACCTGCCGCAGCGTTCTGGCCCATCACTACGCCGCCCTCCTCGCCGCGGCCGGAAAACTCCCCCTGCAATTCACCTCCGCCGGCCTCCTGGCCGCCAAAGACATACCGCAGCCCGCCGTAGTAGCCGACCTGCTGAAAAAGGAAGGCGTAAAGGATCTTAAACACATCCCCGTGGAACTGACCGCCGAAATAGCCGGTGAGGCCGACCTCATCCTGGCCATGACCGCCGACCACAAGGCCCGCATCTCCCAGCTCTACCCCGCCGCCGCCGCCAAAACCTTCACGCTCATAGAATACGCCGGCTTCGGCGCCGACGACATCGCCGACCCCTACGGCCGCGACGCCCTCTTTTACTTCGAGATCTTCAAATTAATAAAATCCGCCGTCAAAGCCTCTCTCGAAAAACTAAAAAAAGAAGTAAAATAGAAATACACGACCGCAGTGGCTCTGACATAAGCGGTTTTTTTGGAGGCGATGGCCGGGACGTTCCCCTGAACACCCGTTGCGGAAGGGGGCCCCGCCATCAAAGTAAGGCGGGGGGAACCGACGCAAGGGTTCCCTCTTCCCGGGTGGGCAGGGGAACGTCCCGGCCGTCACCGACTTAGCATCTCGCGGTTTTAATTTTTAAGTAAGAGCCAACAAAGGAGACACCACCATGTACGACGAAATCCGCAAAAACGACCCCCAGCTTTACAAAGCCATCAAAGGCGAAGTGCTGCGCCAGCAGAACAACCTCGAACTCATCGCCTCCGAGAACTACACCTCCAAAGCCGTCCTCGAGGCCCTCGGCTCCGTCCTCACCAATAAATACGCCGAAGGCTACCCGGGCAAGCGCTATTACGGCGGCTGCGAGCACGTCGACATCGCCGAAAAACTCGCCATCGACCGCGCCAAAAAACTCTTCGGCGCCGAACACGCCAACGTCCAGCCCCATTC
>MGUD01000005.1 GCA_001799795.1 Elusimicrobia bacterium GWC2_61_19 | reverse complement strand
CGTATTTTTCAAGCTGGGTCTTCGAGAACAGGTTCATAGCGGCTCCTTGAAAAGTCGGTGGTAAAAGCTTCCCGTAAATTATAACAAAAGAGGCCTTCCCGGCCGCGGTTTCAGCGACGGTCCAAAGGGCCTACCGGGGCCTGGGAAGATTGCCGCCGAAAACAGGGCCCTTGGCACCTTAAAGGAAGGCCGGCCGGAGGGTATTATATAGGTATGAAATTAAACGCCCTTTCTTTCGCCTTATTGGTCGCCTTTCCTTTAGCCGCCCCCGCGCAGACCTTCTCGGAGCTGGAAAACCTCAACGCCGCCCGCATAGCCGAAATGCCCGGCCTCGACCTGCCGGCGGATAAAAGCTGGGGCGTGGCCTACACGCTAAAGGGCGTCATAGCCAGGAACGAAGCCGGGGTGTTCATAAACACCGCCGACGGCCGCCTTTTCAAACTGGACCTGTCCTCCGCCAAAGCCGGCAAATTCGACGGCAAGACCGTAGTTATAGAGGCCGAAGCCAAACAAGCCGACGACCTGGCGCTGCTGAAAGTCACCAGGATCGCGGAATACACGCCCAAGGCCGGCGAAGTAACGCCCCCGCCCTACCAGGCGCGCCGCCGCCAGGCCGTCATCATAGATAACAAGGGTGGAGACCTGGTGCTGGGCAACGTCCGCACCATGCTGACCGAAGTCCCCCCGGCCGACTCCTACGACTGGACCACCATGACGATCAAGCCGGAACTCATAAAAAACGTCTATTTCATCAAGAAACCCTTTAAGCCGGAGATCGTGGCCGCGCATTCTTTCCTGGTGTTCACTTTCGAGAAGGGCGGCCTGCGGGACGCGCAGGGCAAAGAGCCGATGGCCCTGGCGCTCAGCATCGAGGGCCGCACCCGCGAGGGGCAGAGTTTCTCCCCCGTGACCGGCCTGCGCAACTCTTTCGGCATCATCTGGTCCCTTTCCACCTGGGAAGAATACGCCGCCCGCACCATCTATCATGAAAAAGGCCACCTGGTGCCTTACCCGGTAAATTTCACGCACGAGCAGAAGGCGAAACTGCTGCAGGAGTCCATGGCGCTGGCCGCGGTGGACCGCGAAGGCGAGTTCTACCACACTATCCGCAACAACTGCACCAACAACCTGCTGATCCTCTTCAACCGCGTGCTGCCGGCTGACAAGCAGATCAAGCTCTGGACCATCCCCTACATGGTCTACAACGTGAAAGCCACCATGCCCCTGATGGTCGTCACCAACCTGCAGGAGCGCGGCATCCTGGGCGCCGAATTCACCGACATCAACGCCGCCACCCTCAACACACGCCTGCCGTAAGGGATGAACAGATCCCCGTCAGACCAGAACAGCGCCGACATAATCGTCATAGGCGGCGGCCCGGCCGGCCTTATGGCGGCCGGCCGCGCAGGCGAGCTTTGCGCCAAAGTCATACTTGCGGAAAAGAACCTGCGCCTGGGCCGCAAACTGCTGATCACCGGCGGCGGCAGGTGCAATGTCACCAACAACGCCGGCATAAAAGGCTTTATAGCGGCTTTCGGCGCCAACGGCAAATTCCTCTACAGGGCTTTCAGCGTGTTCTCGGCCGAGAATTTAACCGGTTTCCTGAAATCGTTCGGCGTGCCCACCCGCGCGGACCCGGACGGCAAGATCTTCCCCGCCGACGACAAGGCCCAAAGCGTCCTGGACGCGCTGAAGTGCTATACCAGCCGCGGCAAGGCCGCCATAATTTTAGGAGCGCAGGCCTCGGAACTCCTGCTGCGCGACGGGACGGGCCTGGAAGGCGTCAGGCTTACGGACGGGAAAGTTTTGCGCGGGAAAAAAGTGATCATCGCCACCGGCGGCCTGTCCTACCCGGCCACCGGCTCTACCGGCGACGGCTACGCCCTTGCTAAAAAATGCGGGCACACTATCGTCGCGCTGCGCCCCGGCCTTACGGCGCTGGAATCCGACGAGCCGTTCATAAAAGACCTGCAGGGGCTGCCCCTGCAGAACGTAATTATCTCTATCCTGGTAAACGGGAAAAAGGCGGCGGAGGACAGGGGCGAACTGCTGTTCACCCATTTCGGCGTCTCCGGTCCTAAACTTCTTGTTATGAGCGGCGTCGCGTCCGACGCGCTGCTTAAGCCGGGCAACAAAGTGGAGCTTTCGGTGAATCTGAAGCCGGACCTATCCGCCGAAGAACTTACCGCGGCTATCCAGGATTATTTCGCCGCCAACGGCGCCAAGATGTTCGCCAGTTACGTTAAAGCGGCGCTGCCCGGTTCGCTGGCCCCCGTGTTCGAGCGCCGCTGCGGCATCGCGCGCGACAAACAATGCGCCGCCATCACAGGGGCGGAACGTAAAATAATAGCGGGCATGCTCGGCGATTTCAGGCTGCATTTAACCCGGCCGCGCCCCATCCAGGAAGCCACCGTCACCCGCGGCGGCGTGGACCTGAAAGAAATAAACCCGCAGACCATGGAATCCCGCCTGGTGCCCGGCCTGTATTTCTGCGGCGAACTGCTGGACCTCGACGGCATCACCGGCGGCTACAACCTGCAGGAAGCCTTCTCCACCGGCTACCTCGCCGGCCAGTCCGCCGCAATCGGCTAGACTTTCACTCTTTTGTCGATGACTTTGCGGATCTTGCCGGTGCGCTGGATGCGCTCTATGGCGTTGGGCTTGAGCACGTCGATAAGCGGCTTGTCCAGCCATTTCATGCGCACGCTCTCGTGCAGGTCTTCGCAGTGGGCCTCTATCTGGCGCCACAGCAGGTCGGCCAGTTCCCCGCCTCTCGCCAGCGCCGCCGCGTCCTTCACTTCTGCGCGGATGGCCAGCGTGTCCCTGTGGCCTTTCTTGTCGATGACCACCTGGAAATTAAAGCTCAGGTCCGGCACACCGCCCAGCGCGTTCTGGATGTCGTTGACGAACAGATGCGCCCCGCCCACGTGGATACGGTCGTCGCAGCGGCCGAGGATCTCGAACAGCTGTTCCTTCCTGCCGCAGGCGCAGGGCTTCATCAGCCAGCGGCCCAGGTCCCCCACCCGGTAACGGATAATAGGCATGTGCTTCTTGGACAGGCCCGTCACCACCAGTTCGCCGATATCGCCCGGCTTCACCGGGGCCATGGTATCCTGGTCCACGAACTCTATGAACTGGCTGAAGGCGAAAATATGATGCTGCCCCTTCACGCACACCGGGCACTGGAACCCCACCACCCCGGCGTCCGCCGTGGCGTAGCCCGCCGAGCGCACGTCCACGCCCGGAAATACGGTCTTGAAGAACTTCACCATCTCCACGCCCACATATTCGCCGCCGTAGAATATCTTGCTCACGCAAAGCTTGTGTTTGCCCGGGTTCGCCTTTACGTACTCCGCCAGCTTCACCAGGAAGGAAGGCAGCCCTATCACCGCCGTCACCTTGAAATCCTCAAGATAACCCACGATGTTCTCCAGCGGCAGGTTGCTGCCCACCGGCACCGAGATGGCCTTGGTGTAGGCGATGGCCTTTTCCACCGACAGCCAGCTCGACCAGAGGTTGCCCGCGATGAACAGGTTGGCTATGACGTCCTTGCCGCTTAAACCCGCGGCCTCCAGCGTGAAGGCGAGCATCCGGCAGGTATGGTCGTACTCGTGCTGGTCGTAAAAAACATACTTGGGCTGGCCGGTGGAGCCGCCGCTGGCGAAATAAATGCCGCGCTGCACCTTGGAGGTCAGCAGGTCGGCGCTGTCCGGCGGCGTATTCTCCAGCACGTGGTGCTTCTCCAGGAAAGGCACCTTGGCGAAATCCTCGAAGCTCACTATCTTCGGCACGCCCTTGAAATGGCGGCCGTAGAAAGGGCTGCGGCCGCGGGCATACTCCACCAGCTCGCTCAGCCGGTCCAGCGGGGTCGGTTTTTCCTCTATGGGCACCCAGTTCACCAGCGACATCATGGGGAAAAGTCCGTCGTGCGGCGAGCCGTTGGCCTCCTCCAGCATCTTCCCCAACTTCACCACGCGCGCTATGCCGGCGGGCGCCAGGGTCTCCAGCACCTTCCTGCGCTCTATGGAACCGCCCACGCCCACGGTCTGGATATAACCGCGCAGCGGCATCAGCAGTTCTTTCACCTGCTCCAGGGTCTCCACGGTCTTTACGTACAGCACGCGGTTGAGCGGCGAGACGCGGTACACCGGGTCAGCCTCGTAAATTACGGTCCAGTCGGTCCTGGGCGCGGAGCTCTCATAAGAGGCGCCGCCCAGCGCGGCGTCCACGCGGGCGAGCTGGCGGGCTTTGTTTATCTCCACCTGCTCGTCGGGCGACAATTTCCCCGGCGGCAGTTCTTTGGCCAGCCGCGCGAAATGTTTTTTGGCCGCCTTAAGGAAATCCGCCGCCAGCGCCTTGTGTTTTTTGGCCGGCGCTATAAAATAAAGGGTATGCAGCGAGGAGCAGGCGGCCTGGTCCCACAGCGAGGCGTCGGTGGCCGCGCGCAGCGCCACGGCGTCCATGCCTTCGTTCTCCACGCAGCTCTCGAACACCACGCCCACGCTGGTCTTGGGCCCGAAGCCCTCCACCCGCACGTCGATGGGGGCTATTTTGCGGTAGGCCTGCACCGCCTCGTAACCGCCCCAGACAAAAACCGCGTTGACGTTCTTAAGCGCTGCCTCTTCCAGCCCCTGGCTGCCGCCTTTCCAGCTGAGCACCGCAGCGGACTTTGAAAGTATGCCCTTCTCGTCCACTTCTTTGAGGGCTTCCATGAAAATATTGGTAAAGCTGGACCCCGAGGAGGAAAGCTTCACGATGTTCACGTTCTTGGTGAGAAAGCCGATCACCAGCGAATCCAGGATGCCCAGAAAAACGTTGCCGGCGCCCACGTGCAGCACCACGCCCTTGGGCAGCGCCCGGATCAGCCCGTCGTAACCGCGGCGCTCCACCGGGGCCTCCAGGGCGTAGGGCAGGAACAGCTCCATGGTCAGGCGCTTGTTCATCGCCGCCTTGTTGAGCAGCTCCGGTATCACGTCCAGACTTTTGTCTATCACCGGCTCGGAGAAAGTGATGTGTTCTTTAAGGTGGGCCAGCGCCGCCGCGCGGTACTTGCCGCCCTTTTCGAACAGCCGCCCGGCTTTAGCCAGGGTGTCGGTGATATATTCGCGCGAGGCGCCGCGCATAAGTTCCCGCGCGGCCTGCGCCTGGCGGCCGACAGTTTCCAGTTCGGCCGGGGTCCAGGCGGTCTTGTTCAGGACTTTCCCGAATAAATAGGTGTTGTGTATTTTCATAGCATCGTCGCCGCGCTTATGGCGCAGCCCTTCAGCTTGGTCACGCCGGCGCGGCCTTTTATTTCCAGCACCGGCCCCGGCAGGCCGCAGGCGCAGCGGGGCCGGACCAGGCCGAAATCCGACGACAGCACGGAAAGGGAAGGATAGCTGGTCAGATAGGGCGTAATGAACTGCAGCAGGCCCGTCTTATTGAAGCCGAGCGGCGCCAGGGTCCCCGGGTGGCGCACTATCACGCGGCCGTAGTTGGGCACGTGGAAATTGCCGAGCCGGCAGTCCACGTAAGGCACGCCGTGCTCCACCATGCCGAACAGGTCGCGCACGTTCTCCGCCGGCACGCCCAGGTTGTCGGCCAGGACCTTGCGGTAAACTTTCTTGTCCATGGCCTCGTCGGCCAGCGTCTTCCAGCCGCCGCCGGTCACCACGCTGGAGCCGGGGTTCAGCCGGGGATAGCGGCCGAAACGCTTCTTGAATTCCTCGGTAAGCTTCAGCGCGAAGGCGGGGAACCCCACCAGCCTGACGAGCGAGCCCGCCGCCTCGAATTTTTTCATCGCCGAAACGGCGCCGTCGATGTCGAAGTAAAAATCGTTCTTCGCCTTGCTCCAGCGGAAGGTATAGAAGATCTCGCCTTTTTTAGTGAAGCCGCTTAACAGCTTGTCGGTCCAGGCGGTACCCAGGTCTTTGGCCACCTCGGGGTCGTAGGTAAAACAGATATAGTCGTGCGCGCGCTCAAGGTCGGTCAGGCCGAGCCCTTCGAACACCCGCCAGGCCATGCGCCGCACGCGCATCAGCGAGCCGCGGTCGAGCTGCATGCGGCTGCGCTGCCCGGAGGTGCCGCTGGATTTAAGCTCCAGGACGATCTTGGAGTACGGCAGGGTGGTGAGGTCGCGTTCTTTCAGCGCGGCCACGAAGATAAAGGGGATCTTTTCGATATCGCGTTCGGTCTTCACCGAAGCCGGGGCGAACTTTTCGGTTTTATACAGGGCCTTCAGGACCGGGGCACGTTTACCCTGAAAGTCCAAAGCCGCGCGCATGGCGGCGCAGAAGGCCCGGGAGGTCTTGGGCGAATACTCGAAAGCCGGGGTTTCGAACAGCGCGTCCACGGCGGCACGGCTTTTCAGCGGCTTATAAAAAGGCGGCAGGCGGTCTTCTGCTGAAAGGTCGGCCATAGTTTATTTGGGTTCCGTCTTGAAGACCAGCTCTATATAATTTTCGCGCCACAGCTTGAGGTACTCGCGCAGGAAATTCTTATAGAGCGAGATGATCTTGACGTTGCGGAAGTCCAGGATGTCGAAGGTCCGGGAGAAAACTATGCAGTCATAGCGCTTGCCGCCCATGCGCTTGGCGCAGGGAAAATAGGCGCTGGGGATGAAGCGCGCGTCCAGCGCGTCGCGCTGTATGGCCGGGGAGTAGGCGTCGATGATCACCTCTACGTAGGCCATGTCCATCTGACTGACCTTCTGCGCTATGCTCTCCAGCACCACCGCGAAACTACCTTCGTTGGTCATGCCGCCCACCACCACGCTGTACTTGTCCTTCTGGTTGAAGGTCAGGTAGACCTCGGTGCCCTGGTCCGGCGTGATCAGGATCAGGTTCGGCTCGTGGAAAGGCATGAAGATATGCTCGAAGAAGCTGTTGGACTTCACCTTGCGGTAGCGGTTCTTCACGAACTCGGGCGCCGTGATGGCCTCGAAATTCAGCAGCGGGATCTTAACCTTGTGGTCGCTGTACTCCCCTTTTACGTCCTTGACCTGCGGGGGGTCCAGATCCACCTGCCTGCGCACGATCTCGTAGAAAGGCGCCACCTCGGGGATAATGCGCGGCCGGGCCCGGCGGCGCTGCATGGCGCCCTCTGTAAAATAGCCGGTCAGGCAGTGCGTCTCGTTGTCCTGGACCTTATGCGTATTGGGGAAGATACCGAGTTTTATGAAGCCGAGGCTCTCGGTCAGTTTCTGCGGGGCGTAATTGGCGGTGCGGGTGGTGGCGTAGACCAGGTCGACGAGGCCCTTGTTGTGAGTGATGTCGTCGAGCACCAGCTTCATCATGGTGTAGGCCAGGTTGAGTTTTCTGAACTCCTGGCTCACCACGGCGCCGAAGGCCTTGGAATTCCTGTAGCGCAGGTCCAGCGCGTAGACGAGACTGCCGACCACGCGGCCCTGGCACTCGGCCACCAGCCAGTAGTACTCGTTATCCTCTATGGCGCGGCGCATCTTATCCTTGTCCGTGACTATGGACACGGAATAGGAACCGCCGTAGACCTCCGCGTAGAGCATCTGTATGCGGCGCATGTCCTGCACCTTGGCGAGGCGTATCACCACGTCGGGCTTTCCCTCGCCTTTGATGATCTTTTCTATCTTTTTATGCGCCATATGCTCCCCGTGGCCCTTGAAGAGGCCGGTCTTATAATATAATATAGTAAAAATCACGGCCTTTTCATATTGCCGGATATCAAATAAATGAAAAAACACGAACTGCTCCTTCTCCTTGCCGCGCTGTCCCTGCTGGGCGGCTGCGCCTCTTTCAACTCGGGCGACATAAGAGTGGACCGCGAGGCCGCCGAGGCCATGTTCTCCGACAAGCAGGTTATCCCCTTCTCCGATATCCAGGTCTCCTGGCAGAGCTTCCCGTACCGCGCCCCCACCGACTCCATCGGCGAGGGCTCCATCTCCAAGCCGAAGGTCGCCAAGCCGGCGCCGATGCCGCCGGAGGACACCGCCGAACTGGCCGCCCGGGCGAGGACCATTTTCAAAGAGGCCGGGCTTTATAACAGGGAGAAGGGCCACGGCACCCTGCGCCTGCAGCTGACCACCTTCGGCAAGTGGACCTACGGGGACCTGTTCCACTCCTTCCTGGTGGATACCGGGTTCATTTTCCTCATCCCCGCCTCCCTGCGGGTCAACTATTTCCTCACGGCGGACTTCGCCGCCGCCGCCGGCCCGGTGCGGGTAGAGACCGAAGGCCGCAATAAGACCACCTTCCATCTGCTGCTGGCCCCGCTTTACCCCTTTTTCGCACCGGGCGCGCGCGAAACCGGCCTGCTCAAACAGATGCTCTGGCGTTCGGCCACGGACGTTTACGCGCGGCTGAAAGCGGCCGGCGGCGCCCCCGCGGAACTCCCGCCGGGGCCTGAGCCCAAAGAGAAAGCCGCCGTTCTTTCCGGCCCGCCCATGCCGCCCGACAGGACCTGGCTGCCGGGCCAGCCCGCCGACGGGCAGGCTGAAGAAGGCAAAATAACGCCGGAACCTCCGGACAAGACATGGGCTGTCCCCACCAAGGAATCCGCCGCCCCCGCGCCCGCCCAGATCACGCCGGAGCCGACCGACCGGGAATGGAAAGCGAAAACAGCACCCGAAGAAACCCCGGACGATTGAACGCCTTGAAATAAAAAAAGAGCCCCGCGCTGTGCGGGGCTCTTTTTTTACTTGCCGTTGCCTCAGTTGGCCGACTTTTCCGCGGGTTTTTCAGTCTGTTTTTCGGTCTGCTTTTCAGGCGCGGGGGCCGCTTCGGCCTTGGGCTGGGCCTCCGCTGGCTTGGCGGCTTCCGCGGCCGGTTTGGCCTCTTCCGCCGGCAGCCGCTCCAGGGCTTCCCTGGCCTCCGGTAGGTAAACGCTGTCCGGGTTGTCCTTTATGAATTTTCCGATGGCGGCTTTGCCTTCGGGCAGGCTCCCGTCCATCACCAGCTGCAGGGCGTCGGTAAGCTGCTTGCGCTCGGCGTCCAGCTTCTTGCGGGCCGCGTCGGACACGCCGCCTTTCCAGTACAGCGCCCGGGCGTCGCCGCCCTGTTTGGCGCCGCGCACGGCGGCCACGGCCGAAACGCGGTTCTTGGACTCCAGCCGTTTTTCCACCTTGGCCTTCAGGCCCCTGAGCATGTTGGCATACCAGTCTTTCCAGTCGCCCTTATCGGCGGCGTAGACCGCGTTCACGGAGAACACCAGCGCCAGCGTTAAAAGTATCTTTTTCATCTCTGCCTCCCTCACCTTTTATTTAAGAAGTTTGTCCCCCGTGCTTTTTACGGAGGGATCTATTTTGGCGGCGCGCTCGGCGAAAGCTTTCACGTCCTCTTTCTTGCCGAGCTTTTCCGACACGCGGGCCAGGTTCAGCCAGATCTCCGCGTCGTAGGGGTCCGCCTTGGCGGCGTCGAAATAATATTTCTTCGCCTCGTCGTATTTTTTCTCCCCGAAGGAGACGTTCCCCAGGTTGTTGAGCGCGGCGGCGTTGAACGGCTCCTTGGCCAGCACTTCGTTGAAATACTTCACGGCCTCGGCGCCCTCCCCGTTCCTGGCGGTCAGTATGCCCAGGTTCAGGTTGGCGTCCGCGTCGCCGGGAGTTTCCCGGAGTATCTCCCCATAGTAATTCTTGAAGTAGTCGTAGCGGGCCTTCAGCAGCCCGGCGGCGGACTCTTTCACGCGGGCCGTGAACTTGGCCTTGTCCGGGTAGCTCTCGGCCTCGGTCTCCGGCAGCGTCACCGGTTCGAATTCCACCCAGGCGTTGCGCACTTCTATCACGCGCACCTCGTCCTTGGAGCGGCGGTAGAGGTCGGCCTCGTGCTTTACGGCGTCGTAGAAGTCCTTGCCCACCATGGTGGTCTCAAGCCCCACCCACCAGGTGTTGTTGTACTTTATCAGGAACTCTTCCGGGATGCCCACTTCGCGGGCGTCGGAGGAGCCGGTGTCGAACATCAGCGCTATATGCGCCGGGTAGTCCAGCAGCGCCGTGCGCACGCCGGAGGCCTCGAAGATGGAGGCGAAGAGGGCGGTCAGGTCGTCGCAGTCGCCGCTCCTCAGTTTGAGGGTGCTGCGCGGGAACTGCACGGTGTCCAGCACCACTTCTTTGGAGGATTTCAGCACGGAGTACGGGCTGACCGGGTCGGCCAGGTAGCTCAGGCCCTGCTCGCCCAGCGCTTCCCACACCATCAGCGCCGTCAGCGCGTTCTCGTTGAGGAAGGAGGTCTCGTCCTCGAATTTGGCCTTCTCGTTCAAGGCATAGCGGCTGAAGCCGAACACCGGCGTGTCCTTGGGAGTGATGAAGTTGGCCAGGCGGGCAGGCTTGTCCCAGACGATGGCGTTCTTGGAGAGCACCTTCACCGGCTTGTTCAGCGTGAAGGTCTTTTCCGCCCCGTCCACGTAATAAGTCAGCGTCAGCTGGCACTGGATAGGCGTGTCCTCGGTGATGCTGAGGATGCGGTTATTGAGCGTGGCGGACAGGTCCACCTCCGCCTGGGACTTCGCCTTCACCAGCGGCACCACGGTGTCCGAAGGGAAGTCCATGAAGTCCTTGAAGTAGAAGGATAGTTTGACGTTGGTGAAGTCACTGTCGGTGTTGTTCACCACGGCTATGCGGCCCACCGGGTTCTTCTGGTAATACTTGTAATTGGCGGAGAAGATGTAGTTGAGCTCCACCGGCAGGATCTCCATCGGGGCGACGTTCTTGTTCTCCACCGCGGCGGCGGGCGCCTCGGCCGTCACTTCGGGGCCTTTGAAGTAGACCGCCGCGGGGGCGGAAAGCCCGCCCTGCACGCCGGTCACGGACAGGCCGGCCACGTAATAATAGTAGGTGGCGTTGGGCGCCAGACCTGCGTCCTCGAAAGCTTTCGCCTTGGCCGAACCGGCCTCCTTAAGCTCGCCGTGCGCCCCCTGGCGGCGGTAAACCCTGGAGCCGTTGGTCCAGGCGTTGCTCCTGGCCTTCCAGGCCAGCGTCACACTTTTCTCGCCGGCCTCGGCCTTCAGGTCGAAGGGCTCCTCGGGCAGGTAGCTGATGTCGAAAGCCAGTATGCGGGCGTTCTCGGCGTCGGAGATATAGATCTTGTCGTTGCGGAAAGCCATGTATTGCGGCGCCCACAGTTCGCGCTCGCCGCGGCCCTTGGCGAAGAAACTGGCCGTGAACTTGCCGGCGTCGTCGAAGATCTTCACGTTGAAAGCGGCGCGGTCGAGGATATAGAAGAAACCCTTGCCGTCGTAGGTCAGCGAGGCCGGGTCCTGCAGGCTGCCGGAATCGTCCCAGATGCGCAGGAACTTGCCCATGGCGTCGAGCACGATCACTTTCTTCAGGGCGGCGTCCAGCACGTAGACGTTCTTGTTCTCGTCGCAGCGCACCGCCACCGGGTTGGCCAGGATGAGGTTGCCCACCTCGGGTCCCACGGCGAACAGGAAGATCCCGTCCGGGCTGAAGGCCTTTATTTTGCGGTTCTTGGCGTCGGCCACGTAAATGTTGCCCTTGGCGTTGACCGCCACCGAGGCCGGCCCCTTGAACTGGCCGTCGCCGGAGCCGCTCTCGCCGAACATGTTGGAGAAAGTGCCGTCCGGGTTGAAGATCTGCACCCTGTCGTTGCCGGTATCGGCCACATAGATGAGGCCCTTGGGGTCGATAAAGATGCCGCGCGGCGCGCGCACCTGCCCCTGCAGTTTACCCTCGCGCACCAGGGTCTTCTTGGTGCCGCCGTCCAGCAGCACGATCTCCCTGGCCTCCGGCATGTAGGCCACTATCTTATTGTCGGGGGTAACGGAGAAAACGTCGGCCTTGAAGGGGTATTTGGCGGCCGGGCCTTTCACGGTGAACCGGTCCAGCAGCACGGCCAGCGGCAGCTCCGGGCCGGTCTCGGCGCTTTCCAGGTTTATCGCCACCACTTTCTTGTTCTCGTCGTCGCAGAGGTAGAGGTTGCCCGCCTCGTCGATGGCGATGTCGCGCAGGCCCTTGAACTCCATCTTGCCCTTGCCCTTGGTGCCGAAAGTGCCGATGGTCTCGCCGGTGTCGGAAGCCTCCCTGACCTTGCCTTCCCTGGAATTTATCATGTAAAGCAGGCCGCGCTTGTCGGCTACGGCGCCGTTATTGGCGACCGCGTATTCCCTGAGCAGGCGGCCGCCGCGGTCGTATTTCTGCAGCAGGGCCTTGTCGGGGTCGGAAACAAAGATCTCCCCGGCGCGGTTCAGCGAGATCTTGGCGGGATTGAGCTTGGTGATGCCGTCGGCCTTGGCCGCCGCGAAGCCGTAGAGGTAAATACCGTCGGAATTAAAAACGTCCACGCGGGAATTGCCGGTATTGGATACGTAAAGCCGGTTGTCGGGGCCGTAAGCTATGCCTTTGGGGGCGTCCAGCTGGCCGGGGGCCGATCCCTCGCCGGAGAAAGCCCAGAGCAGCTTGCCGTCGGTGTCGAACACGGCCACGCGGGAATTGCCCGTATCGGCCACGTAAAGCCGGCCGGCGCCAAAAGTCAGCGCCTCGGGGCCCTTAAGGCCGCCCTCTATCTTTTTCAGCTGCTTGCCCGCCGCGTCGAAGACGAAGACGGCGTTGGCCTTGGAGTCGGCCACAAAGACCAGCCCGTCGTTAACCGCCACCGCGGCCGGCTTTAGAAAAGCGGGGCTCAGCAGCTGAAGTTTAAATTCTATCTTCTCGTACGCCGACGCCGAGGCCGCCAGCAGGCAGAATAGAGCTGAAAAAATGGCAATGCGCTTCATGGGACTTCCTCCACTTATTTACAGGTTGGTCTGATTATTCTATAAAATTTTCCCCCGGCCGCAACCCCGCCGGTTATTATTTTTTCTAATAGCGCGGTAAGAAGAACGCCCTTGCTTTGGCCGTCCTTTATTATTTACGATATTTTTTATTCGCGAATTTAGGGAGTTTTATAATGAACCTGACCTTCATAAAACGCTTCATAACAACCTCCATAGGGAGGAAGGCCCTGATGGCCGTCTCCGGCCTGGCGCTGGGCGGCTTCATGCTGGTGCACCTGGCCGAGAACCTGCTGCTCTTTAAAGGCGAGGCCGCCTACAACGCCTGGGTGGACCTGCTGCTCTCCAACCCGGTGACGCCTTTTCTCGAGGTCGGGCTGCTGGCGCTTTTCATCGCGCATATCATCACCGGCGTGTGGGTGCGCGTGGAGGATTTCATCAACGCCCCGCGCGGCTACGAGGCCCGCAAGTGGCAGGGCGGCCGCACCATCGGCTCGGCTACCATGCTCTACACCGCGGCGGCCATTCTGGGCTACCTGGCCTACCACCTGCTGACCTTCCGCTTTGTGGACCATTCCATGGGCTTCTACCAGATGGTGACCGCGGCCTTCCGCAGCCCGGTCTTCGTCACCGTCTATATCGCCGGCGCCGTGGCCCTGGCCCTGCACCTGAGCCACGGCATGCAGAGCGCTTTCCAGACGCTGGGCGTGAACCACCCTAAATACACGCCGCTCATCAAGACCGGCGGCCTGCTGGTGGCCGTGGCCATGACCGGCTTCGCGCTGATCTCCCTGTACTACCTGCTCAATATCGACCTGAAAGCGGCCGAAGCCGGCTACCAGGTGGTAGTGATAAGATAAAGCCCGGAGGCACTATGAAACTAGACGCACAGATACCCGCGGGACCCATAGAAAAAAAGTGGGACGCCCATAAATTCGACCTGAAGCTGGTGAACCCCAACAACCGCCGCAAATACGACGTGCTGGTGGTGGGCTCGGGCCTGGCCGGCGCCTCCGCCGCGGCCTCCCTGGGCGAACTGGGCTACAACGTAAAGGTCTTTACGCTGCAGGACTCCCCGCGCCGCGCGCATTCCATAGCGGCCCAGGGCGGCATAAACGCCGCCAAGAACTACCCCAACGACGGGGACTCGGTCTGGCGCCTGTTCCACGACACCGTAAAGGGCGGCGACTACCGCGCCCGCGAGGCCAACGTCTACCGCCTGGCCCAGATCTCCAACCAGATCATCGACCACTGCGCCGCCATCGGCGTGCCTTTCGCGCGCGAATACAGCGGCCTGCTCTCCAACCGCTCTTTCGGCGGGGCGCAGCTGTCCCGTACCTTCTACGCCAGGGGCCAGACCGGCCAGCAGCTGCTGCTGGGCGCGTACTCGGCCATGATGCGCCAGGTGGCGGCCGGGACCGTCACAGTTATGCCCCGCCGCGAGATGGTGGACGTCGTCGTTAAGAACGGCCGCGCGCGCGGCCTCACCGTGCGCAACCTGGTCACCGGCGACCTGGAGGCCTATTCCGGCCACGCTGTGCTGCTCTGCACCGGCGGCTATGCCAACGTGTTCTACCTATCTACCAACGCGGCCAGCTGCAACGTGTCCGCCGCCTGGACCGCCTACAAGAAAGGCGCCGGCTTCGCCAACCCCTGCTTCACTCAGATCCACCCCACCTGCATCCCGCGCTCCGGCGAACACCAGAGCAAACTGACGCTGATGAGCGAGAGCCTGCGCAACGACGGGCGCGTCTGGGTGCCCAAGACCAAGGGCGACAAGCGCAAGCCCGGCGACATCCCCGAGGCCGAGCGCGACTATTTCCTGGAGCGCCGCTACCCCGCCTTCGGCAACCTGGTGCCGCGCGACATAGCCAGCCGCGCCGCCAAGACCGTGGTGGACGCCGGCTACGGCGTGGGCCCCACGGGGCAGTCGGTCTACCTGGATTTCAGGGACGCCATAAAGCGCAAAGGCATAGAGAATATTCGCGGCGAATACGGCAATCTCTTCGACATGTATTACCAGATCACCGACGAGAGCGGCTACAAGGCGCCCATGCGCATCTACCCGGCCCCGCATTACACCATGGGCGGCCTGTGGGTGGACTACAACCTGATGACCACCATCCCCGGCCTGTTCGCGCTGGGCGAGGCCAACTTCTCCGACCACGGGGCCAACCGCCTCGGGGCCTCCGCCCTGATGCAGGGCCTGGCCGACGGCTTCTTCATAGCCCCCTCCACCGTGGGCGGCTACCTGGCCTCGGCCAAGTTCGAGGCCGCCACCACGCTGGACCACGAATTCGCCGACTCGGCCAAAGAGGTGCAGGGGAAGATGAACCGCCTGCTGGCCATCAAGGGCAAGAAGACCCCCTCGGAACTGCACAGGCAGCTGGGCAACGTCATGTGGAACGACGTAGGCATGGGCCGCACCGCCGAGTCGCTCAAAAAAGCCCTCAAGAAGATCCCCGAGATCCGCGAGGAGTTCTGGCAGAACGTGGCCATCGCCGGCGCGGATAAGGACCTGAACCAGACCCTGGAGAAGGCCATGAAAGTGGCCGACTTCCTGGAATTCTCCGAACTTTTCGTGCGGGACGCCCTTGAGCGCAAGGAATCCTGCGGCGGCCATTTCCGCGAGGAGTCCTGCACGGCCGAAGGCGAGGCCAGGCGCGACGACGCCAACTTCTCCCACGCGGCCGTCTGGGAATACCAGGGCGACAGCAAGGAAGCCCTGCTGCACAAGGAACCCCTGACGTTCGAGCACATCAAGATGGCCGAAAGGAGCTACAAATAACATGACCAGCTCAAAGCATTTTTCAGTTACGGTGCGCGTCTGGCGGCAGGCCGGGCCGGCGGAACCGGGCAAGATGGTCTCCTACAGGGTCAAGGATATCTCGCCCGATATGTCCTTCCTGGAGATGCTGGACATCCTCAACGACGAGCTGATCAAGAAAGGGGAGACCCCCATAGCTTTCGAGAGCGACTGCCGCGAGGGCATTTGCGGCAGCTGCGGCCTGGTGGTGAACGGCGACGTGCACGGCCCGGACGAGCATTCCACCGTGTGCCAGCTGCACATGCGGCGCTTCAGGGACGGCGACGTGATAACGGTGGAGCCCTGGCGCGTAAAGGCTTTCCCGGTGCTGAAGGACCTGGTGGTGGACCGCTCGGCGCTGGACCGCATGATAGCCGCTGGCGGTTTTATTTCGGTGAACACCGGCGCGGCCCCGGAGGCCAACTCTATCCCGGTGGAGAAGGACAAGGCCGAGGAGGCGATGGACGCCGCGGCCTGTATCGGCTGCGGGGCCTGCGTGGCGGCCTGTCCCAACGGCGCGGCTATGCTTTTTACGGGGGCGAAGATCTCCCAGCTGGCGCTGCTGCCGCAGGGCGGGCCGGAGCGGTCGGCGCGCGCTCTAAACATGGTGGCGGCTATGGACAAGCAGGGCTTCGGCAACTGTACTAACGAGTACGAGTGCGAGGCCGTCTGCCCCAAGGAAGTGAAAGTGGCCAACATCGCCCGCATGAACCGCGAGTTCCTGCTGGCCAATTTGCTCTCTAAGAAGTAGCCCGCACGCGGCTGGCGCCGCCAGGGCAGGAACGGAAAACACGCTCGGCCACACCGTGGCCTCGCTCGGTATTCGCCCGCCGCGCTATGCAAGCGGCGGGCTCAACGACGGTTTTCCTTATCCTGCCCCGGCGTCACCAGCGAATTTACCCCTCAGATATCCCCCCGCCCCACGATCAAGGATAATATGCCTGAATTTAAATATACCGAAATGTTCCAGCTTGAAAAGCCGAAGGCCAAGTTCCGCTTACTCTCTAAAGAGGGCGTTAAGGTTGTGAAGGCGGGTGGTAGGGAGATGCTTGAGGTGGCGCCGGAGGCGCTGGTGAGGCTGGCGCGGGAGGCGGTGCGCGAGGTGTCTTTTCTGCTGCGCGCGGCGCACAATGCCCAGGTGGCGGCTATCTTCGCCGACCCTGAGGCTTCCGAGAACGACAAGTTCGTGGCTTTCTGTCTGCTGGACAACGCCGCCATCTCGGCTAATTTTGAGCTGCCTTTCTGTCAGGATACAGGCACGGCCATAGTTATGGCGAAGAAGGGCGAGCAGGTGTGGACGGGGGCTAACGACGAGGAACTGCTGTCCAAGGGGATCTGGGAGACCTATACGGGAGAAAATCTGCGCTATTCGCAGACGCTGCCGCTGGACATGTACCGCGAGAAGAATTCCGGCGATAATCTGCCGGCGCAGATAGACATTTATGCCAAGCCCGGCAGCACCTACGAATTTTTATTCGTTACCAAGGGCGGCGGTTCGGCCAACAAGACCATGCTTTACCAGGAGACCAAGGCCACGCTTACCCCGGAGAAACTGAAACCTTTCCTGGTAGAGAAAATGCGGTCGCTGGGCACGGCGGCCTGCCCGCCTTACCACGTGGCTTTTGTCATCGGCGGCACCTCGGCCGAAATGTGCCTTAAGACCGTAAAGCTGGCCTCTACCGGTTATCTCGACACGCTGCCCGACACGCCGGGCGAGACCGGCCGGGCTTTCAGGGACAGGAAACTCGAGGCGGAGCTGCTGGTGGCCGCGCGCGGCCTGGGCTATGGCGCCCAGTTCGGCGGCAAATATTTCGCCCACGACGTGCGCGTGGTGCGCCTGCCCCGCCATGGGGCCTCCGCGCCCATAGGCATGGGCGTCTCCTGCTCGGCGGACCGCAATATCCTGGCCCGCATAGATAAGGACGGCCTGTGGCTGGAGGAGCTGGACCGTGACCCCGGCCGTCTTATCCCCAAAGATATC
Organism: Elusimicrobia bacterium GWC2_61_19; assembly: GCA_001799795.1. Taxonomy (GTDB): domain Bacteria; phylum Elusimicrobiota; class Elusimicrobia; order Elusimicrobiales; family UBA9959; genus UBA9959. The sequence continues at coordinate 14,783 of MGUD01000005.1, read as the reverse complement.
CGCGCCAAATTCTCTTCCTGTTCCAACTGTGTCAGCGTGGACCTGAACCGGCCGATGGCCGAAGTGCGCGCGCAACTTTCCAAATATCCGGTGGGCACCCGCCTTTCCCTGAACGGCCGCATAGTCGTGGCCAGGGACCTCGCCCACGCCAAATTCAAAGAGCTGCTGGACGCCGGCAAAGAACTGCCGGCTTACCTCAAGGAACACCCGGTCTACTACGCCGGCCCGGCCAAGACCCCCAAGGGCAAGCCGTCGGGCTCGTTCGGTCCCACCACGGCCGGCCGCATGGACTCCTACGTGGACAACCTGCAGGCGCGCGGCGCATCCCTGGTGATGATAGCCAAAGGCAATCGCTCGCAGGCCGTCACCGACGCCTGCAAAAAATACGGCGGCTTCTACCTTGGCTCGCCCGGCGGCCCCGCGGCCCTGCTGGCCGAACGCAACATAAAGAAAGTGGGGGCGCTGGCTTATCCGGAACTCGGCATGGAGGCGGTCTGGGCCATAGACGTGGAGAACTTCCCGGCCTTCATCCTGGTGGACGACAAGGGCGGGGATTTTTTCCGCCTGCCCGGCCCCGGGGCGAAGTGACGCTCCATAACGCTTGTGCCGGGCCGGTAATATTTATATATTAAGGTCTGTTCGAATATGAGATACAGGACACGACTTTTTTCCCTGCTCGCCTGCGCGGCGGCCCTGGCCGTTTTCGCCTCCGGCTGCGATATTCCCCTCGGCACGCCCAACGAGCGCATGATCAAATCGGCCAGGAACAATTATGTCCGCAACATGCGCAAGCTGCTGGACTCCGGCATCGCCCCCGATATCACCGACTCCGCCGGCTGGACCCCGCTGATGTGGGCCGCGGCCAAGGACAATGTCGACATCATACGCCTGCTGGTCTCGCGCGGCGCGAAACTGGACGCCCGCAACAAGAAAGGCGAAACCGCGCTGCACATCGCCTCGCGCTGGAGCCGTCTTGAAACGGTGCGCATTCTTATAAGCGCCGGCGCCAGGATGGAGGCGCTGGACCGCCTTGGCTGGCCGCCGCTGATGTGGGCGGCCATGCAGGGCCGGACCGAGGTGATACAGGCGCTGGCCGAAGGCGGCGCCAACCTTGAATTCAAGGACACCAACGGCAACACGCCGCTGATGATGGCCGCCAACCGCGGCCGCGAGGAAACGGTGAAGGCGCTGCTGGAACTGGGCGCCAACCAGTTCAAGACCAACACCGCCGGCCAGACAGCAGCCGACATCGCCGCCTCCAGCGGCTACCAGGACCTGGCGGCCCAGCTGCGCGGCGAACAGCCGGAAAAACCGGCCGGCCGCCGCCGCAGAAAATAAATCACCCGTACCCCGCACCTGACAGTTTCCTTCCCTGTGACACGTATCCGCATGAACGTCCCTAATATCATCCGCCTGGACCCCTGCCGTTTGGAAATACTCCCCTCCTACAAGCAGGGGATGAACCGCTCCGCTATAATTTACGCCGACGCCGCCCTGGAAGGGTTCCTGGAAGCGGGCGCGCTGGACCAGGCCGCCAACGCCGCCACCCTGCCGGGGCTCGCCGGCAATGTCCTGGCCATGCCCGACATCCATACCGGCTACGGCTTCCCCATCGGCGGCGTGGCGGCCTTCGACGCGCAGAGCGGCGTCATCTCGCCGGGCGGGGTCGGCTACGATATAAATTGCGGCGTGCGCCTGCTGGCCACAGGGCTGGACCTGGCCGGCCTCGGAGAAAATTTAGAGCCGCTGGCGAATGCGCTGCGTTCGGACATCCCGGCCGGCCTGGGCGCCGGCGGGGGCATAAGGGTGGGCAAGCGCGAGCAGGAAGCGCCTTTGATAAAAGGCGCGGCCTGGGCCGTGGAGAACGGCCTTGGGCGGCCGGAGGACATTATTTACGCGGAGTCAGGCGGGGCCATGAGCGGCGCCAACCCCCACGCGGTAAGCGCCAGGGCCCTCGAGCGGGGGCGCGGCCAGCTGGGCACGCTGGGGTCGGGCAACCATTTTCTGGAAGTGCAGGAGGTCACTGACATTTACGACGAGGCCGCGGCGCGGGCCTTCGGGCTGTTCAAAGGCCAGATCACGGTGATGCTCCATACCGGCTCGCGCGGGTTCGGCCACCAGGTCTGCACTGATTTCATAGAAGTGATGCGCAGCGCCGCCCGCCGCTACGGCATAGCCCTGGCGGACCCGCAGCTGGCCGCGGCGCCGTTCCGCAGCACGGAGGGGCAGGACTACTTCGGGGCTATGCAGGCCGCGGCCAATTACGCCTGGGCCAACCGCCAGGCGCTGACCGGCCTGACCAGGGACACATTTTGCAAAGTCCTCGGCATGGGCGAGCGCGCCCTGGCCATGAACCTGGTTTACGACGTGGCCCATAACATCGCCAAGCTGGAAGAGCACGAGCTGGGGGGCAAAAAGGTCAAGGTGATAGTGCACCGCAAAGGCGCCACGCGCGCTTTCGGCCCGGGCCACCCGGAACTGCCGCCGGCGTACGCCGCCGTGGGCCAGCCGGTGATAATCCCCGGCGATATGGGACGCTGCTCCTACCTGCTGGCCGGCACCGCGCAGGCGATGCGGCAGACTTTCGGCTCGTCCTGCCACGGGGCCGGGCGCCTGATGAGCCGCCACGAGGCCATCCGGCGCGCCAGAGGCCGCGACATAGCCGGCGAACTGGCCGCCAAAGGCGTGTGGGTGCGCTCCAGCGGGCGCGAAACCCTGGCCGAAGAAATGCCGGAAGCTTATAAGGACGTGGACGCCGTGGTGCGCGTAGTAACGGAAGCCGGTATAGCCCGCCGCGTGGCCAGGTTCAGGCCGCTGATAGTGATAAAGGGTTAGCGCCGGGCCGCAGGCGGTAAACGCGGGCCGAGGACGCAATAAGGCCGGCAGTTAACGCCTGCCGGCCTTATCGACACCCGCCTTATTCTTACCGACAGATGAACTTATCTTTCACGGGGCCGGCGCCGTCGCCGATCCCCTGGAATATCATGTTGGCTGAATTACGGAAATCGGCATCGGCTAAAGCCGAGTCCAGTCTGAGTTCCGTGAATACCCCGGTAAGTCCGGAAGAATCAGGTTTATGCCCGCCAAAGACCTTGGTGCAGGGGTTATCCCTCCCATAACCGGTGCTTTCGTCTATTTTGGCGTTCTCGTGGTAACGGAACCAGCTCTTGTATTCCGGCGGCACATGGCTGCCGGGATATGTTCTGTCGCGAAGCACAACGCAGGAATTACCGTTTTTAACGATGGTAAGCCGGTCAGCTCCGGAGAAGGTCATAGTTAGCAGTTCTTTATTGTAGTTCCAGCATTTGCGCCCCACCGGCGCGGCCGCTGCGCGCGCGCTTTCCTCGGGAACCGGGATCTTTATTTTCTCCTTATCGTCCGACCCGCTGAGCTGCACAATGGACGCCGGCGCTTTTGACGCGGCGGCCATATCCGGGGCCGCGTCGGGAGCCTTCCGCTGCCCGGCAAGCGCGCTGGCGCCGGCCCCGGCTACAAATAAAGCCGTGAACAACAAAGTGCTTTTTTTCATAATACCTCCAGATTGCGCATGGATGCGGGCTGAGCGCGCCGCTTCCGTAAAGAGTATAACAGAGCGCCGCGGCCTTGTATTGGACGAATGAGAAGCGGACTATAAAAGGGATCGGGGACCCGGGCGGAGCTCCCGCTCCGTCGGTCAGGGTTCCAAAGGGAGTATTTTTCTGTGCCGTTTATACTTAAAGGTTTCTCCAGGCGTAAGCCCCATCTGGCTTTTAAACGCGCGGTTTAGGTGGGGCTGGTCCGCATATCCCGCTTCATGCGCCGCGGCGACCGGTCTGTTCCCGGCATTCAGCTCGCGCACCGCGATCACGAACTTCAGATTTTTACTGAACGCCCGCGGACTCGTTCCTATCCATTTCTTGAAGGTCTCCAGGAACCAGCGCCTGGTCCAGCCGGCGGTCCGGGCCATTTCTCCCACGGTGATCCTGCCTTTGCGGGCGTACATGCTTTCAAGAGCGGCACTCAGTTCGCGGCTCATGGGTTCTCTTTTTCCCGCGCAGTCGGCAAGTATCGCGTTGAGCAGCCGCATTCTGGCGGCCGGCGTCCGCTCTTTAAAAACCCCGTTAAAAGGCAAAGCTGCTTTGCCGATCACCGAGCTCAGGGGTATGAAATCTTTGGAGAAGGCGGCCGTAGAAGCGCGGAATAAAGAATAGAACATCCCAGGCATGAACTTAATGCCCATGATATCCAGCGGCCTGCCGGTCTTTAACCTTATGGCGTTCGGCCGGATGCCCACCAGCATGGGTATTTTTTTCCCGGCTACCGCGCGGAAATCCAGAAATATTTCCAGGTGGCCGTCCGGCACCATCACCAGGTCCCGCCGCATGAGCTTGCCGCGCGAAGTCGCGTGCGAGCAGACAAGCAAACCGGCGAGCCGCGGGTCGGACGGCAGGTTCCTGCCGTATACCCGGGGTTCATTAGGGTCGGAACCAGCGATTTTTTTGGGCGGTTTGCGAGCCATTGGATCCAATCACACCAGTACTATCCTGCACCGGAACAACGCTTTATCAGTATAGAAAATCAGCAGGCTGAAGTATTGGACGAATCGGAAGTGGTAAAAACCGGACATAGCGGACATGGACGGGGGCGGGCCTAATTAAGGCGCGGCGGGATTATCCTCGTCGCCATTTACGTGGGTGAGGGCCGTGTTTTCGCCTTCGGCAGCGCTCATCCTGCCCATGATGGTCTGCCAGGAAGGTCTCTGGCCCATGGTGACGCTGGTGAGGAAAGCGGTGTCCACCTTGGCGCCTACGTCGAAGGCCGCGCCTATGCCGGTGGTGATGATGTCCAGATTCCTGGTGCCTTTAGGGTCGGCGGAGCTTTTTTTAAGGCGGAAGAAGGCGGTGTTGTAGTAAGCGTAGGTGGAGCAGCCCTGGAACACGAAGATCTGGTACTTTTTCTGCGGCAGCGCCAGCGGACGGCCGGAGTCTTCCATAAGGCGCTCCGGGTCTAGGTAGGCGCCCAGGCCGGAGTGGCCGTCGTAGATGAAGATGTCGGACTTCATGCCGCGCACCGCTTCCCTGGCGAACTCGACGCTGTTAGGGTCCAGCAGCAGCATCTGCACGTGAGCGCGTTTGGGGCCGGCGTCATAGGTGAGCTGTTTGCGGCGGGCCTCGTCCACGGTAACGCGGAAACCGGCGGCCTTAAGGCCTGCAAAAGCGTCGTTGAACGTCTTCTTGCCCAGGTCCCCGTTCTGAAAATTCCCGTCCACCCCGACCAGGTACGACACCTGCAGTATTTCCCCGTTGCCGTTGTCGCCGTAAAGCCTGGCGTATTCCGGGTAGGTGTTGCGCGTCATGGGCAGGGTTTTAAGGTCGGTCTGCACGCCCACCAGGTCCGCGCCGGTTATGGGGCAGCCGTCCTGGTACGGATTCCAGAAATACCAGAAATCCCCTTCGCTGTTGTAATGCGCGTCGGTACAGCGGTTCACCCGCGACGCGGGCGTGGGAAAACCCTTGCTGTAGATGGTAAGCGGGTCTTTCGGCAGAACGAAATTTATGCGCACGGAGCCGCCGCCGCCGAAGATCCGGCTGGAGAAGACCGCCATGTCGTCGTAGGAGTAGGAGACCCTGGCGTACGGCTCGTTGGTAACCTTTTCGGCCGCGAGCAGTTTAACTTTATAGTCGCCCGAAGGGATGCCGGGGTTGTCCACAAAGCCGGGGTGCGTGGTGAAAGCGCCGTACATGTGCTGCAGCTGCAGGTCCACCAGTTCGGAGATCTTCTGGCGGTGGTAGGAATTATCAAGTATCTGCGTTACCGCGCCGGTATAATTGGACGGGACCTTGTAGTGGATATAGGAGGTGAACTGCATGCGCGCCTGGCGGGAATCCTTGCCGTACCACCTGGAGGGCTGCTCGGCCGCCGCGAACATGTCGGAGAATTGCGGGGTTACCGCGGACGTTTCAGGGGCGGGCAGCGCCCTTATCTGTGAAACGTTTATCGCCAGATCATTAAAACCCGCGGCGGAAGCCGCACCGGCGAGACCGAGCAAAAGGGCGGGTAATATGGTTTTTTTCATGCGTTGTACTTATATTATCCTTTAAACGACCGCCAGGCGACAGGGCCGAAAGCCCATAGCCGGCGCGGAAAAATGCCGCCGTTTTCCTGGGCCCTTAGGCCCCTGTTGATATATAATTATGAGGACCCTATGAACAAAACACTACTGTTATTTATGTTCCTGGCCATGCCCGCCGCCGCGGCCGAGTTGCCGCAGCCTGCCGTCCCCGCGGTTTCAGCGCAGACCCCGCCGCCGAAGAAGGGCAATCGTTTCCTCGAGTTCTATATCCCGCAGATGATCCTGCTGACGGCCGCCTTGGCCGCCGTCTCCGAGGCCGCCGCGCACAAATATCCGCAGAGCCGCCGCGCGGTAAGGATCTCCTGGAACTGGGTCCTGTTGGCCTCTTTCCTGGTCTGCGCCGTCCTGGGGCTTACGCTGCTGGTCCCGCTGGAGAAAGCGGTAAAGATCCAGGTGGTGCACTTCCATCTCTGGTCCGGCACCATCTCCCTTGTCGCCGTCATCCACCATTTTGCCCTGCGCCTGCACGCCATGCGCTGAAAGAACCCCGCCAGTTGCCGATAAATATTCCCACCAATATACTCACGGTTGTCCTTTAGGTTTAAGTTCACGTGAGAGTTCCGCCTCCAATTCCTCTATCGTGGGGAGGCAAATGTCGAGCGGCTGAGGCAGGGCGCGGACCAATTGATATTGCGCCACGCCCATGGGCTTGGCCATGCCGGACAGAGAGTATTCAGCCACCAGACGTTTTTTGCTTTTACAGAGCAAGAGACCGATAGTTGGTTTATCGTCGGATGCTTTGATCTGCGCATCCACAGCGGCAAGGTAGAAGTTTAGCTGACCGGCATGTTCCGGTTTGAACGCGGCAGCTTTAAGTTCGACCACGACATAACACTTGAGCCGGGTGTGGTAGAAGAGCAGGTCAAGGAAAAACTCGTCACCCTCAACTTCAAGACGGAACTGCCGCCCGACGAACGCGAAACCGGCGCCCAGTTCCATGAGGAACCGCATTATATGGCGGATCAGGGCGTTTTCGATATCACGTTCTTGTGCTTCATCGCCAAGCCCAAGGAAATCAAAATGGTAAGGGTATCCCGGGACCAGGCTTGCTGTATGACTTCACGGGCATACCATTCCCTAATTCCAGGCTCGGAGACTTTGGTCAGCAGGGTGACAATATGGAACCAGGGCAATTGGTCAGCAGGCTGCTGACCAATTGTACTTCCCGGGCACTCTTGGGCAAAAAACCGCATATATTTAAGATTCGAAGTGGATAATCCTTTCATATCCGGAAAGGCAGCTCGGAGATCAGCGGATAGGCGGTCAATAACCTTAGCGCCCCATCCCTGGCGGTTTTGCCGGAGCAGAATGTCACGCCCTATATAGTGGTAGAGGCGTATTTGTTCTTCGTTGGCGATAAGAACCGCCCGCTGCCGGGCGCTGGCGATCCGCCGCTTCAAACTTATAAGCCAGGCAGCATAGTCGGCGGGGAGAACCAAAATATTCTTACTCATATGTTAACCTCCGTCTTTGGAGGGCTAGTTTCTTTAAATAGCATAGCAGAGCATCCCGACAACGTATTGTCGGGTTGTTTTGGGAGATTTAGGGATATTTTACAGCCGAGTGGAGAGAGAGGGGACGCTGCTTCCTAACTTCCTAATTATTACGCTCTTAGGTGGTGTGTGAATTTAGGAAGTTAGGAAGCAGCGTCCCCCGGGCCGGTCAGTCGGCCGCGCCGGGGGTACCGTGCTGGAAGCCTTCTATAAGCGCGCGTATGGCCTGAGCGTCCGCTTTGCGGTGCCCGTGGCTCAGGATGGGGTTGGTCCCGCCGCTTGAATCTATCCTGATATCGGCCCAGAGCAGCCCAGTGTGTATATTTACCGAGGCCACCTTGTACATAGAGATGCTTTCCTCGTCGGAACCGATAAGACTGGGTTTGATCCTGGCCACCCGGTCGTGAGTCACCTCTATACGCACCGGAAAAAAGAAATTGCCCCCCGTCCACCGGCTGGCAACGAACACATGTTTTTCATCCGCCATAACCCCTCCTCCCCGCGGTCTCGGACTTCCCCACTATAATACAAACTTCCGGTTTTGGTGGGACAGCATAAATTGGGGGTTCCGTATACTGTCCCAGGAACTAGAAAACGGAACCGCCGGGGTTACCCGGCGGTTAAGCAAGTTGAAAGGATAGCCCTACAGCTTGTTCCAGTTGGAGGAATCGTAGTGTTGCGCCTCGCCCAGGAAGCCGCGCATTTTGAGGTGCTTTATAACCACGGAGGGCAGCATGCGGCCCAGCACCAGGTGATGACCGGTGCCCTTGGCGAACACCTTTAGGGCGTTGCTGCTGCAGGAGTTGGTTAAAGTGTTGTACTTCTCGCCGCGGTAGTCCCGGGTAGCCTCGGCTATGGCCGCGTCCAGCATGCGCAGCTTCTCCTCGCGGCTCAGCTTCATGGGGTAAACATCCACGTAAAGCCCCTGGCTGCCCACCGCGGTCTCCAGAAAGCTGTCGAAGGAAACCAGGTTCCACACCAGATCGTACTTGCCGGTAGTGCCGGCCACTATAGGGTCGAACTTCTCCCCCCTCTTCTTCCAGGGCAGCACTTCAACCACCAGCTTGGCCCCGTCCTTAAACGAGAACATAATAAAATTGTGCCCCACACTGGCCGACCTGAAGCCGAAATAAACCTCTTCAAGCGCCGCGTCCTCTATCCTCAGCTCGCCCCACCTGTAAATATTGGCCTTGGCGTCCCGCTCGAAGCGCACCCCGGCAAGCACCCGCACACCGCCCGCGTTGGAAACCTGCGCGGCCGGCTTACGGTCCTGCTCATAATCCGGATAGCTCTCCACCGCCACCGGCCCCGGCACCGCCACATCGAGAACCGCGGCGCCAGGCGCGCCCATCAAGTCCGCGAGAGCGTTGGTCTGTGAGTAAGTGTTAGCGGCAAACAAAGGAACCGAAAGGACAAGAAGAATAAATCTCATACCTATACTATACAGCTTTCCCCCCTTCCCTCCCTGAGCCCAAAGCCCCACCCCGCCCCGGTCTTTTGGCCCACAGGGGACGCTGCTTCCTAACTTCCTAATTATTACGCTCTGAGATAGCGTGTGGATTTAGGAAGTTAGGAAGCAGCGTCCCCCATGCCTTGCCGTCAGAAATTAACGATCAGAGCCATGGAGGTCATGGTGTCGGTCTTTTTGAAGCCGCCGCCGGGATTGCCGGAGAATTTCCACACGTAGGACGTCTTCAGCGTGAAGTGGGTCGAGATCGAAGCCACCAGCGCGGTCTCGGTGTTCATGCGGTAGCCGTTGGCGTCCTGCATGTTGCCGATGTACTCGAAGTCCTGGCTGGCGTTAGCCGTGGCGGAAAGGGTCCGGATGTATTTAAGGTAGCCGCGGTAGGTGCCGAAGGACTGGTTGGCCGAGCGGGTGCGGTCCTCGATGATGTAGCCGCCGCCGGCTTCGGCGAAAAGATTATCTTTCCCCTGGTCCAGCAGATGGCGCCCGACGCCCACGCCGAAATCGTAGCGGTCCTTTATGCCGGCGAAGCGGTTCTTGTCCCAGCCGGCTTTCTCGAAGGCGTAATTCTTGCCGGTGAGCTTGAAACTGACCTTTTCCGAGGCGTTATACTGCTCGGCGGTCACGATATTCCTGCTCTTGGTGCCGAGGCCCCCGGCCACCACTTCCAGCGCGGTCTTACTCCAATCGTAGTTGAACAGGTTCTTGGCGGCTATGGTAGAGGTTTTGGAGTTGCCGGAGGTCTGCACGGACGAGAGCTCAGCGGCGTCTTTCCACTTTTTAGTCGCCAATGCCTCCTGCGCCATGACCGACGACGCAAAAAAGAAAAATACTGCGGCTATTACAGTTGTTTTCATAATATTCCCTTTGTAGTAGTTCTGGCGACAGTATATTTAATTAGGAGTTCTGTATACTATCCCCGGAACTCCACCCCCTACCTATACCTTTCAAAACCCAACCCCGCTTCCGCGCCCGCTACAAATTCGGCCGCGCTTTCGGCTTTTATAGCCCCCAGTTCCCCCTCCACACCCTCAAAACCGCAGAACCCGTGGCTGGACAGCCAGAACTTGCCGCCGCCGGTATAGATGAGCGCCGCCGTAAAGCCGTAATCCGTCTCCTCCTCGTCCAGCGCACGCGCCGCCGCCCAGCTGCCGTCCTTGAACTTACGCACCCAGATAAATTCCGGATGGAACTCCGGCTCCAGCTTGGCCACGTCCTCGGCCGCATTCACCATGGACAGGATCCCCACTGACTCCTCGATGAATTTCCGCCGCTGGTTCACCGCCGAATAAATATAAGCCCCGGCCAGCAGCACCAGGAAACCAAAAGTATACGCAGCGAGCTTAAGAATATGTTTCATAACCACCTCAGGCAATATCAGGGATTTCTTCTTTGTGTTGTTTCTTCACCAGGAGCGTTACCCAGTAGGCACCGGCGAGGCGAGGGCAGATAGGGGGCGTTCTTGATTATTTAACTATTTGAAGAAATCAATCCCGCTCTGTTGATAAATAGTCAATTAGCAAACAACGCCCCCATCTACCTAGTAGACAGCACCCCCTATATATTTCCCTTATTTCATTAAGCGTCGTATTATTTTTCTATCTTCTCGGTTTAATAATGGCAATTCTTCAGTTAATATGTATATTAACTCCTGGTTACCAATCCCCCTTACAACCGCACTTTGCAGCGTAAACAGTTTGGTCATCGACTCATCCAAATGCTCATTAAAATCAAACCCTCTTTTACTTACAACAAATGATAATGGTCCCAGTTTCTGCAATCGCGAAGCAAGATTAATACAAGGGCCCACGAAATCACTACCATTCCCCACCCCATAAACATCCCCTCTTGCTATACCACATCGCAATCTGGCTGGCAAATATGCCATTGTTTTCGACGTGGTTTTTATAAACTCTTTTTTATACTTAGAACATATCGTAGCGCATATTCCAATAATATTATGCATAGGAATAGCATTTAGATTCTCTGCATCCCATAGGAGGAGTAGCCCATCTCCCATAAACTTGCAGAAGAATGGTGGGTCTGAATATAATGCCACTCCACCTCCATCACTGTCTGTTCTTTTGTCCACAAAACAATCACGAAGAGTATCAAAGAACCAATTCAAATATCCAGATAAAAACGCTGGAATTGCAAGACGAGGATCTATTTGTTTGCAAAAATCAGTAAACCCTGACAAATCGAATATTGCGCATACAACTTCTTTCCGTTCTGCTTTAACATTTATTTCGCCAAGCCCTAAAACATCAGGGTTAAATCTTTTAAACTCGCTTAATTTAACGCATCGACGTTTCCTATCGGAGAACTCATGGACAAAATAGTCTTTCTCATTAAACTTAAATAACCCCATATTTGGTCTCCTAACTAGGTTTTGTCGGAAGGCACTAATTTCCAGCACTTCAAAAACTGCTAGCAGCATTCCTGCGGGCTCTTAACGCAAAGGGGTCGAGGTTTTACTTTTGCCTAATCCAATAAAAAGTAAAGAATCAAGACCTGACCCCTTTCCCAGCTTTTCCATAGACTTAATACCTTCCCAAAGCAGATTTAAATATATGACTGCTGATAAATAGGAAGTTAGGAACCCCTATATAGTCTACCGAGTGCAGGCAAAGATGTCAAATTCGCGCGCGTCAGATTTTTTCGGGGTTTACGACGGGATGGGAGATGGCGAATTTCTCTTTTTTAACGACCTGAAAAACCGAGGGGCTGCCGAGGGTATGGGGTTTGAGGGCCGTCTCGGAGGCCGAGGCTTGCGCAAGCGACGAGGCCGAGAGACGAGGCGCGCGAACGGTGTTCGCGACGCCGTGCCCTCAAATCCCATACCCTCGGCAGCCCCGTCAAAGGGCGTGTTATAGCCCTGATAACGGTATAGGGACTTCTTCTTTGTGTTGTTTTTTTACCAGGAGCGTTACCCAGTAGGCGCCGGCGAGGGCCAGGGCGAGGCCTATTATTTGGTAGGGCTGGATCTTTTCCAGGCCGAGGGCGGACGAGAGCAGCGCCGTCAGCACCGGGTAGGACAGCACAATGGCCGTGGCCTTGGACAGGTCCATATTCAGGATGGCCTTGTACCAGAGCACATTATTAAGCGCCGTCAGCACCAGCCCCCAGGCCAGCACAATACCCAGCAGCTCAAAACTGGGCTCGAAAGCCGCCACCGGCATAACGAAGCCCAGCAGGAAAACCGGCAGAATACCCAGCGTGGCGAACAGCGTGCGCGCCGAAGCCACAAAAACCGGCGACAGGTCCTTAGGCAGCTTCTTGCTGAATAAATGCGAGATCTGGTACATCAGCGGCACCGCCAGCACCACCAAGTCCCCAGTCCAGCGGATAGTCAGCCGCTCCTTAAAAGCTATCAGCATAGTCCCCGCCAACACCAACCCCGTGCCAAAAAGCTGACTCGCCGAGATCTTTTCCTTAAGGAACAACCGCGAAAGAATAACAGTATAAACCGCCTCTATCTGGCCAAGAATAGCCGCATTAGCCGGCGTAGTATACCGCAGCGCCAGCACCAGCGCCGCAATAGGCAGCGCGCTGCCAAAAAGCCCGATAGCAAAAAGCCGCGGCCATAAGTCCCGCCTGAAGTAGACCGGGAAAATATTATTCTTAACCGCCCACGGCACAAAACAGGCGAAACCCAGCGCCGACCCCGCCAGCGCAAAAAGCGGCGGCGAGATCCGCCCCGCCGCGAAAAAACCAAGAATAGGAATAAATGAATTTATACAGACGGTCAGCCAGATAGCGCCCAGTGGGGTAATGGTCACACCTAAATTATATAATTACCCAAGCCCCATGAAACATCACCACTTCCTGCCCGTTTTCATCGCCCTCATCGCCTTCTACATAGGCCTCCATTTCTACGCCGCGCGCTGGCTCTCAAAAAGCTTCGGCCTCGCACCCGCCGCCACCGCCTGGCTGCGCCTCGCCCTGCTCACCGCGGCGTTCCTCTCCCCCTTCACCATGTTCCTCAAGCACAAGTGCCACACCCCCGTGCTGGAAGCCATCTACGCCGCCGGCTACGCCTGGATGGGCGTTATACTCATAGCCGCTTTTATCTTTTTCTGCTCCGACCTGGCCGCCCTTATCCTGCGCCGCGCGGGCCAGAGCGCGGCACTCCCCCACCTGCCGCGCCTCACCCTGACCGCGCTGGCCGGCATACTGGCCTGGGCACTTTACGGCGGCCTCAGGACGCCGGATATAAATGAAATACCGGTAGCGATGAAAGACCTGCCGCCCGCGCTGGAGGGCTTCCGCATAGCCCAGATCTCCGACATGCACGTGGACTCCGGCTGGAAACTGCGCCAGTTCAACGGCATAGTGGAACGCATAAACGCGGCCAAACCCGACATAGTGCTGATAACCGGCGACCTGGTGGACCCCGGCCTCACCTGCAGGGAGGGCCTGGCGGAAGCGTCCCTCAAATTGAAAAGCCGCCTGGGCACCTACGGCTCGCTGGGCAACCACGAATACTATTACGGCCTGGACAAGGCCATGGCCTGCTATAAGTCTTTCGGCATAAAACTGCTTAAGAACGAAGCCCTGGACCTTAAAGATATAGAACTTATAGGCCTGGGCGACATTCACACCGAAAATATTTCGGCTGAGGAAGTCACCGCCCTGCTGAAAAAGAGCCAGCACGGAAAATTCACGGTGCTCATGAGCCACCAGCCGGTTTACTATAAAGAGATAGCCCGAACCGGCGAGTACCTGACCCTCTCCGGCCACACCCACCGCGGCCAGATCTTCCCTTTCAACGCCTTCACCCGGCTGGCCTATAAATATTTTTACGGCCTGTACCGCATAAAAGACAGCGCGTTCTACGTCACTTCCGGCGTGGGCACCTGGGGTCCCCCGCTGCGCTGGCTGGCGCCCGCCGAGATCCCGCTGCTGATCCTCAAGAAAGAATAAAAAAACGCCCCGTTCACGCGGGGCGTTCTTATTTCCGCTTACTTCGCGGCTTTATCTGTATTTCACCTTGTAGACGTCGAAGGTAATACCGCCTATGGTGGTATGTTTGGCATAATCGGTGCGGAACATTTTCTTTATAACCTCGTTCACCTGTCCGCTCACCACCAGTTCGTCCTTGGCCGCCACATCCTCGCCCAGCTTGAAGGCCACGTTGACGGCCGGGCCGTAGGCGTCGTCCGCGAACCGCAGCAGCGGCCCGTGGTGGATGCCCACGCAGATATTGTATTTCTTGCGCTCGGGCACGGTCCTGTTGCGCTTCTTAAGCCAGCGGTGCATCTCTATGGAACAGGCCACCGCCGCCGCGGGCTCGTCGAAGACCAGCATAAGGTTGTCGGCCTTGTCGGACAGCGTCACGCCGCCGTGCCGGGCCACTATTTTTTCCAGGGCGTCATGGCATTTCACCATGTTGTCCATGAACTCTATGATGCCGTGCTCGTGCGTCTTCCTGGAAAAACCGGAGGAGTCGCAGGAAACGACCGTCAGCTCGGCCCCGCAGGCCTTGTTTATCCGCGCGTCCAGCGCGGCCGCGTTGCGCGCATTGCGCCCGCGCACAAGCCCAAAGAATTTCTTAGTGCTCATCCCGCCGATATTTTTCTTCATGGAAAAAAGTATAACAAAAAAGAAAATGGGGCAGGGTTCCCTCAAGCTCCTAGTGCAACACTTATCTTGTAGACTACAGCAAGAATAAGGAGTTGCACATGAGTCAGTATCAACGACTTAGCTTTAA
>MGUD01000004.1 GCA_001799795.1 Elusimicrobia bacterium GWC2_61_19 | reverse complement strand
CTACCTTCAAAATACACCTTAAGTCAGCCTAAATTCTGGTCCAGTTTTGCCCGACTAGCGTAATGGGCGCGCTTAAAATGGCGCATATGGCTGAAATGCCGGAGGAAGAGTTTGAGAAAGTTTTAAAAGAGCTGGAGGGAAACCGGTTCTTTACGCTGCTCAAGGCTTCCGGCGCCATCAACCTGGCCGAGTTCCCGTCGGCCCGCTACGCCGCCCGGAACTACGCCGGTTACGGGCTGAAGCTTTCCGGCGGGGACCTGCCCGAACTGGCCGACGGCGGCGGCGACCTGGTGGGAATAATACAGGGGATAGGCCAGGAGAAATTCGAGGCCTGTTTCCTGAAAGACGCGGTCATGAGCGACGTGGAGCGGGCGGAGGAATGCGATATTACGGTGGCCGACGCCGGGCGTCTGAGGGATTTTGTGAACCGGGCTTACATACAGGCGGAATTCGAGGGCGCCCCTGAGGCCCCGGCCGCGCAGGTGTTCAGCGCGGTGGCCGGGATAGAAATTGAGAGCGGCGCGCCGGTGCTGGCCTTCTTCCACCGCGAGATCTGGAAAGGCCGCTACAAAGTGGACCAGGAGAAACTGGCGGCGCTCACCGCGGACATGCCGCCGGCGGAGCGCCTGGGGGTGGAGAAACTCCTCAAGCGCGTGGAGTTCGCCGACAAGCGCAAGACCACGCTATACCGCGCGCTGGAGATCCTGCTGAGCATACAGACCGATTATCTGCTGACCGGGGAGCCGGGGCGGCGCCGGCCGCTTTCACAGAAGACGCTGGCGAAAAATCTGGAGGTGGACGCCAGCGTGCTGAACCGCCTGGTGGGAAACAAGTCCGTGCAGCTGCCCTGGGGCACGGAGGCGCCCATGAGCGTGCTGCTGCCCAGCGCCAAGCGGGTTAACCTGGAGCGGCTTTACGCCATAGCCGCCGAAAAGCCGGAGCTGAGCGATGAGAAACTGAGGGTGGAGCTGAAGGTGCGCCACGGGGTGGCGCTGTCCCGCCGGTCCGTGGCCCAGTACCGCAAGGATATGTCGCTGGCCGCGGGCGGTTCACGGCCCGAAAGTGTTTGAACGGGGGTTTTTAAATTGCTAATATGGTTATTCGGTCGGAAGTAACGGATTTAAGGGCCCGTAGCTCAGTTGGTTAGAGCAAACGACTCATAATCGTTGGGTCGAAGGTTCAAGTCCTTCCGGGCCCAGTATTTAAAAAGGCCGTCCTCGTTAAGGGGACGGCCTTTTTTTATCGGGAACGGCTGGATTATTTTTTTACTGCTTTATCGTCCTTGAAAGAATATTCGGCTTTGAGCGGGCCGCCTTCTGTGTAGATCCGCAGTAATTTAATGGCGGAGCCTTCGAACACGAATTCCTTGCTCAGTTTCCCTTCCTTGGTGTAGACCTTTACGGCGCCGTCGGGGATCTTGCCTTCGAGGCTTATGATGTTGAAGTCCTTGTCCAGGTGGGCTTTGCCGATGTATTTGCCGTTGAGCTGGAAGGAGTACCGCTCGCCGCGGGCGAGGGCCATGGTCTTTACCGTTACCAGGGATTCGGTTTCCTTTTCCGGTTCGGGGGCGGCCTGCGCCTTGGGCGGTTCGGCCACATGGTCGTCGATGTAGTAGGTTTCGGCCGTTACGAGGCCGGTCGCGTCGAATTCTTTTTTCCAGCCGTTGAGCTTGTCGTTGCGGTAGGCGGCTTCCATCAGGGGCAGGCCGTTATCGGCGAAATATTTGAAGGGGCCGTCCTTGGCGCCGGCCAGGTAGTAGGCCTCTATCTGCACCTTGCCCGAGGGGTAATAGGCCTTCAGGGTGCCGCTGGTTTTGCCGTTGGCCATGGTCTTTACCGTCTTAAGGGCGCCGGTGTCGTAATATTCGGTGTAGGTGCCGTCTTTTATGGCGCCTTCCAGGCCGGTGAGCGCGCCGGCGGCGTCGAAGGTCTCGGTGGCTATGGCCACCCAGTTTTCGGTGTAGACCGTCAGGCGCGTGGAGGTGCTGGGGTTTATATTGGTAAAAGTCAGTCTGATCTGCTGCGGGGCCTGGGGCTGCGCGGCGGCAACGGGCGGCTCCGTGGAAACGGCCACCGGGGTCATAGTGGAGAAAGCCGTGGCGACTTGCGCGGAAATGGCGGGGGCCAGCGCGGGAATAACCGCCGTCTGTTCCTGGATGTCGGCTTTGTTCAGGGTGAGCGAGCCGTATTTGGTTTTAACCAGTAGGGCACCGTCCATTTCCCCGGTTACCTCTCCGTCCAGTTTAGCCCCGTCCTTCATTATAAAGGTGTCGGCCTGGCAGAGGCCGGGCAGTAAGAGAAGGGCTGCGTAAATTAATGATTTCATAGAACCTCCGATAGACTTATTCTACAAAAGAAAGCCGCTGGAGGCGAGGCGGCTGTGGGCGGCGCGGCCTGGGGACGCTGAAAACAGGGCTTGACATAATGATACCCATGCAGTATCATATGTATACATTATGAAACTACTGAACAGAGATGTAGATTACGCGGCCAGGGCGCTGGTTTTTATGGCCCGGGCCAATAAACCGACCGTGTCGGTGGCGCAGATGGAAGGGACGATAGGCGTTACCAGGCCTTTCCTCCGTAAAATAATGCAGAAACTGCACAAGGCCGGCATATTGGTTGCCGTAAAAGGCAAGGGCGGGGGCTTCGCGCTGGCGCGCCGGCCGGAAACCATAACCCTGGCCGGCCTGGTGGCGGTGCTGCAGGGCCCGCTGAAGCTGAACGACTGCGTCTTCCGCAAAAAGATCTGCCAGAACCACGGCGCCTGCCTGCTGCGCCATAAAATAGCGGCTGTCGAGGCCCGCCTGATCTCCGAAATAGAAGGCATAACGATAAAAGACCTTATATGAAAACCAAAAGACAGATCATCAAGATAGACGAGCGGCTGTGCGACGGGTGCGGCAACTGCGTGACCGGCTGCCATGAGGGCGCCCTGCAGGTGATAGACGGCAAGGCCCGCCTGATAAGCGACCTGCTCTGCGACGGCCTGGGCGCCTGCATAGGCGAGTGCCCGCGCGGCGCCATAAAGATAGAAGAACGCGAAGCCGTGCCGTACGACGAGGTTAGGGTGATGGAGGGGATGGTGAAGCAGGGCCCCAACACTATCAAGGCCCATCTTAAACATCTCAAGGACCACGCCCAGAAAAAATTCTTAAAGCAGGCTTTTGATTACCTCAAAGAACATAAGATAGCCAACCCGATGGAGGAAGCTGTGAAAAAAGAACACAGGCACGGCGGGCATGAGCCCTGCGGCTGCCCCGGCGGGCGGACCATGGACCTGCGCGAAGTCTGCGGCTGTGAAGAGGACGGCGCCGACCCCGCCGCCAGGTCCCAGCTGCGCCAGTGGCCCGTGCAGCTGCACCTGGCCTCGCCCATGGCCCCTTACTTCGAAAAGGCCGACGTGGTAATAGCCGCGGACTGCACGGCCTACGCCTACGGCAACTTCCACAACGACTTCATAAAGGGCAAAGCCATAGTCATCGCCTGCCCCAAGCTGGACGACGGGCAGGAGCTCTACGCCGAAAAAATACAGGCCCTGATAGAGGACGCCAAGGTGAACACGCTCACCGTGGTCACCATGGAAGTGCCCTGCTGCAGCGGCCTGCTGGCCCTGGTCAGGACCGCCGCGGCCGCGGCCTCCCGCAAGGTGCCCATAAAGCACGTGGTCATAGGCATACAGGGCGGCGTAAAAAGCGAAACCCGGGAGTAGGGCCGGCGCGGCGGGCCGGCCTTTATTGAGAAAGCGGCATAAAGTTTGATAAGATATTTTTACGGTGCGGTGGCCAAGTGGTAAGGCGAGAGTCTGCAAAACTCTTATTCGTGGGTTCGATTCCCACCCGCACCTTAAAATTTTTCGGTGAAGTGCCCGCTTTCACCTATGAACCTCAGCAGACTTGCCCTCTCCCTCGGCCAATCGGCCACCCTTAAGCTCAACGAATTAGCGAACAACCTGAAAGCCGAAGGCAAGCCCGTCATCCACCTGGGCGGCGGCGAACCCGAAGAGAAAATACCCGGCGGCGCCTTGGAAGAAAGCCGCAAAATGCTGGACGCCGGTTTTGTGCGCTACACGCCCGTCTCCGGCACGGCTCCCCTTAAAAAAGAGATCGCCGCCTACACCGAGGCGCATTACGGCGTAAAGCCCGGCCCCAAAAATATCGTGGTGGCCTCCGGCGCCAAACAGGCCATTTATAATTTCCTAGTTTCAGTGGTGGACCCCGGCGACCAGGTGATCTTCCCCGCGCCTTACTGGGTGAGCTACCCGGAAATGGTGCGCCTGGCTTACGGCACGCCCGTCATAGTGCGCCCGCCCAAAGGCGAGCTGCTGGTGTCCGCGGCCGACATCGAGGCCCACCTTACCAGCTGCACCAAGGCCATACTCCTTAACAGCCCCAACAACCCTTCCGGCCAGGTCTATTCCGAAGAGTTCGTGCGGGAAATGGTGGAGATCTGCGAGCACCGCAATATCTACCTGCTGATGGACGACATTTACAACCGCCTGGTGTTCGACGGCCTGAAAGCCCCGTCGGCCTTTAATTTTTCCCAACGGCCGCTCAACGACTCCGTGATAGTTTCCATAAACGGCGTGTCCAAAACTTTCTCCATGACCGGCTACCGCATAGGCTGGAGCGTGGCCAACGAGGCCCTGACCCAGGCCATGATAAAGGTGCAGGCGCAGGTTTCGTCCTGCCCGTCGGCCCTCAGCCAGACGGCCGCGGCCGGGGCGCTGCGCGAAGGCAGCGGTTTTGTGGACAAGCTGCGCTCCGGGCTGGAAAAAAAGCGGGACGTGATGGTGGCCGAACTTTCCAAGCTGAAGAAAGTGAAGCTGCATAAGCCGCAGGGCACTTTCTACAGCTTCCCCGACTTCAGCGCCTACGAGCCCGACTCGACAAAACTTTCCAACATGCTGCTGGAAAAAGCCATGGTGGTGACGGTGCCGGGCATGGAGTTCGGCCTGGAAGGCCACCTGCGCCTGAGCTACTGCGGCGCCGAAAAAGACATCGTGGAAGGCGTTTCCCGCATCCGTAAAATCCTGGACTAACCGGACTAAGAGGTCTAAAATGCCCGCCAGTCTTACAAACAAAAGAGGTAGCACCATGGACTCCAAAACACCCGCCGCCGTCGCGGAACTGACGACTTCAAAAACGATATATAAGAACCTTTCCGCCCCCGCGCTCTACGAGCACGCCGTGACTAACAAAGAGGCCGTCATCACCGCCGGCGGCGCGCTGTGCGCCCGCACCGGCAAGCACACCGCCCGGTCCGCGCAGGACAAGTTCATAGTGAAGGACCCCGCGAGCGAAAAGCATATCTGGTGGGGCGACCAGAACGTGGCCATAGAAGAGGCCGCCTTCGACAAACTGCTCGGCAAAGTGCAGGCCTATTTGGGCGTAAGGGACGTTTACCAGCGCGACTGCTACGCCGGCTCCGACCCCAAGAACCGCCTGCGGGTGCGCGTGTACACGGAACTGGCCTGGCACAGCCTGTTCTCCGGGCATATGTTCATAAACCCTCCCGCCGCCGACCTGGCCGGCTTCATCCCCGATTTCACGGTCGTCAACGCGCCCGGCTTCCACGCGCTGCCCCAAGTGGACGGCACCCGCGGCGCCGCCTTCATCCTGGTGAACTTCCGGACCCGGACCGTGCTGATAGGCGGCACCGCCTACGCCGGGGAGATAAAGAAATCCATCTTCTCCGTGATGAACTACCTGCTGCCCCTTAAGGGCGTGATGCCCATGCACTGCTCCGCCAACGTCGGCAAGGCCGGCGACACCGCTATTTTCTTCGGCCTGTCCGGCACCGGCAAGACCACGCTGTCCTCCGACCCGCTGCGCCGCCTGATCGGCGACGACGAGCACGGCTGGAGCGACAACGGTATTTTCAACTTCGAAGGCGGCTGCTACGCCAAGGTCATCAACCTGTCGGCCGAGGCCGAGCCGCAGATCTACGCGGCCACGGGGCGCTTCGGCACCATCCTCGAGAACGTGGTGTACGATAAAGAGACCCGCGCGCTGGACCTCAACGACGGTTCGCTCACCGAGAACACCCGCGCCGCCTATCCGCTGGAATTCATAGACAACGCCATCAAGGGCGCGGCTTTCCCGCACCCGAAGAACATCGTGATGCTGACCTACGACGCTTTCGGCGTGCTGCCGCCCATCGCCCGGCTCTCTTACGAACAGGCCATGTATCACTTCATAAGCGGCTACACCGCCAAAGTGGCCAACACCGAAATGGGCATTAAAGAGCCCAAGGCCACGTTCAGCACCTGCTTCGGCGCGCCGTTCATGAGCCACCATCCCTCGGTTTACGCCGAACTGCTCGAGAAGAAAATGCGCGGCAACAAGGCCGACTGCTGGCTGATCAATACCGGCCTGTGCGGCGGGCCCTACGGCACGGGCAAGCGCATGAGCATCCAGCATACCCGCGCCCTGCTTAATTCCGCGCTGGACGGGAAGCTCGCCAAGGTGAAATTCACCAAGGACCCGGTGTTCGGCTTCGAGATCCCGACTAAGTGCCCCGGCGTGCCGGCCGAAGTGCTGAACCCGCGCGAAGCCTGGGCCGACAAAAAGCTCTATGACGCCAAGTGTAAAGAACTGGCGGGGCTGTTCGCGGCGAATTTTAAGAAATTCAACGTGACCAGCAAAGCGATAAGCGGCGCCGGTCCCAAGATCTAGTGGGTGGGGAGGGGGAGGGGACGCTGATGAATTGTTTCCTAATTCCGCTGCCGTCAGCAGGTCTCGAGCAAACTACCCGCGATTAGGAAACAATTCATCAGCGTCCCCTCCCCCTATTGACACTCCCAATGGAAAATAGGTTATATGTAGGGGTAATTTGAAGCAAGACCTTAAGGAGGACGTACAATGCCCGCAGCTAAAGCAAACTCGAAGTTCATGGCCCCCGTTACCCCTAACGACACCCTTGGCGCGCTGGTTGGAGCGAAGCCCCTTCCCCGCACCGAGATCGTTAAGAAACTCTGGGTGTACATAAAGAAGAACAACCTGCAGGACAAGAAGAACAAGCGCAACATCAACGCCGATGCCAAGCTTCTTCCTCTTTTCGCCAACAAGAAGCAGGTTACCATGTTCGACCTGGCCACCATCATCAGCAAGAACATAAAGAAATAAGCAGGTTGTTATCTCTTGACGCCGTCCGTGTTAAAAGCGGGCGGCGTTTTTATTTATCCCGCCGCGCAGGCCGGGCCTAAGGGCCCAGGCGGCCCTGGGCCCTCCAGGGGTTGACAAATATCAACCCGCACCGCATAATATAAATAGCAACGGTGCACATTATGAAACGCAGCTTGATCACCATCCTCCTTCTGACCGCGGCCCTGACCGGCGGCTGGTCCGTATTGTGCGCCGGCAGCGGCGTCCGGGCCGAGGAAACCTCGTTTTACGGCGACAACAATCTCATAGACCCCTACCAGGCCGGGCAGATAATGCGCAAGTTCGCCGACTCCACGGCCGCGCTGTTCTCCGACCGGGCCGTCATAAAGGACGAAGCCGCCGGTGTTTACAGGCTTAAGTCCCTTTCCCTTAAAGATAAACACAACCTGCAGCCCGGCGAGCCCTTTGCCGGGCAGGCGGTGGGCGCTTTCTGCTCGGGCGTGCTGGTGGGCGAGGACCTGGTGCTTACGGCCGGGCATTGCTTCAAGCCGGACGAGCGCGGCGGTCCCTGCGAAAGGGTCAAGTTCGTTTTCGGTTACGCCGCCACGCGCGCCGGCGAGACCCCCTCGGCTTTTCCGGCGCGGGACGTCTATGCCTGCAGCCGGATAATAGCCCAGCGGGTGCAGGACCCGGCCGACAAGGACGGCGAGGGCCACAATTTCACCTGCCGTGACGGCGCCTGCACCCAGGCCCCCGTTTCAGGCAAGGGCGCAGACTACGCCCTGGTCAAACTGGACCGCAAGGTGACCGGCCGGCCTCCCCTCGCCATAAGCCGCGTTCCGGTGGCTAAGGGCGCCAAAGTGGGGGTTATCGGCTACCCCGCCGGCATGCCGGTCAAGGTGCAGGAAGAAGGGGCCTCCGTCAGAAGCGTGACCCGCGCCGGTTATTTTGTGACGGACCTGGACACTTTTAAGGGTAATTCCGGCAGCCCGGTTTTCAACATGGCGACTATGAAGATAGAGGGGATCCTGGTGCGCGGCGGCGTGGATTTTGTCTACGACGCCGGTTCCTCCGAGGTGGAGGACCCGCGCAATCCTTATCTTTACACGCCCGGCCGCGCCAACGTCTACCCGCAGGACGGCGGGGAAGGCGAGGATGTGACCCTTGTATCCGAATTAAAAGGCCTGATCCCGCAGACCGAGATGGAAAAATATATGGACGCCATGGCGCTGCCGCAGCCGGGCAAGGTCAAGGTGGTGCCGGCTATCTACGTCCCCGGGCAGAGCGGCGGGCAGATGCAGCCGGCCGTCTACACCGTGCCGGACGTGCCGGAGCCGGTGTCTATCAGTATCTGATCTGAAAAATGCGAGCGGAAAGAGGCGCCCCGGGAGGGCGCCTTGTTTTTTGCGTCAGTCGGTGCGGCGGTCCATTATGTAGTGGCTCTTGGGAGCGGCCTTGGCGCCTTTCTTCAGCTCGGTGCCGATATTGCTCACCTGGGCGAAGGAATGCAGGGTGCGGGTCTTGTTCTGCACTATGCCGATGGAGATGGACAGGAAGGGGAATTTCTTGATATCGCCCTGGCGGTCGGTGGAGACGATGTGCCCGCGGTCGCGGTCGGCCTTGCTGTAGAAAGAGGGGGCTATCTCGTCGAAAGCCGCCGCTATGCGGCGGGCCAGGTCTTCGGCCCGGGCGTAATCCGTGACCACGATGAAATCGTCGCCGCCGATATGGCCGATGAAGTCTTCCGAGTTCTCGTTCTGGATGGTCAGCTTCACCAGCAGGTTGGCGGTGGCCTTCAGCACCCGGTCGCCGGCCTCGAAGCCGTAAGTGTCGTTGTAGGCCTTGAAATTATTGAGGTCCAGGTACAGCACGGCGAAGGCGCCGCCTTTCTGCAGCTCGCGCTCCACCCGGGCCTGTATCGACGGGTTGCCGGGCAGTTTGGAAAGCGGGTTGGTGTCCAGCACCTGCTTGTTGCGCTTCAGGATCATGCGGATGCGCGCTATCAGCTCGTCGGTGTCCACCGGTTTTATCAGGTAATCGTCTATGCCCATGCTCAGGCCCTTGAGCTTGGTGCGCTTGTCGCCCGCGCCGGTAACGATGATGATGGGGATATGGGCGAAGATGGGGTTGTTCTTAAGGTCCTGCGCCACCTCCAGGCCGTCCTTGCGCGGCATATTGTGGTCCAGAACTATGATGTCGGGGTTGTTCTCAAAAACCGCGGTCAGGGCTTCCACCCCGTCGTTAGCCGTGCAGACGTCGAAGCCGGCGGCTTCCACCATTTCCTTCATCAGCAGCAGCAGTTCGGTCTGGTCGTCCGCCAGCAGGACGCGCGGGCGCACCGCCTTGGGCGGCTCCCCGGGCTGGGCGGGCCTCCCCTGGGCGGTCTGTTCCTCTATCAGTTTTAAAAGCAGGTCGCCGGGGATCTCCCTGGCCACTATCTCCGGCAGGCCGGTAAGAATGCCGCGCTCCTGGTAATTCTCCAGGCGCAGGCCGCTTATGATGATGATGGGGATGCCGGCGGTGTCCGCCGAGTCCTGCATCTCGCTCATGATGGCGAAGCCGTCTTTTTTCGGCATCATCAGGTCCAGCAGCAGCGCGTCCGGTTTGTCGGCGCGCAGGCGGTCCAGCACCGTCATGGCGTCGTTGACCACAAGAGCGCGGTAGTTATTGGCCTCCAGGAACATCTTTACCAGGTCGGAAAATTCGGTATCGTCGTCGGCCACCATGACGGTCACATGGCTGCCGGGGGCCGGCGCCGGCAGGGCCTTCTGCAGGGCCGCCTTCAGCGCCTCGAAATCCAGGGGTTTGGTGAGGTAGCCGCGCACCGCGGGCGTCGGGCCGGTGGCGATGCCGGTTTCGGGGGTCTGGGAAAAGATTATGATCTTCTGGTTCTCGGTGAACGGGTCCTTCTTTATCTCGTTGATGAGTTCCAGGGGGCTGAAGGCCTGGATGAGGATGTTCAGGATGACCAGGTCCGGTTTCCAGTTCTGCACGGCCGTGAGGGCCTCCCGGTAATCGGTGACCGTCCGGGCGAGGTAGCCGTGGTTTTCCAGGAAAGAGGTCAGCGCTGCCGCGGAGGCGGCGTCTTTTTCCACAAGGAGTATCTTCTTGCCAGCGGCGTCCATGTCCAGAATTTTACCATTTTATTTTTGGGGCCGGTTGGCGGATAACCTTGAGGCGGGAAAAATGTAGAATAGCGGTATGCAAGAGACCGAGAGCTACTGGAAGTACGCGCAGATAGGGCTGGAGCTGGCCGTGGCCGTGCTGCTGGGCTTCTGGGCCGGGTATCAGCTGGATAAAAAAGCCGGGACGGCGCCCTGGCTGATGCTGGGCGGGGCGGCCGGCGGTCTTGGCGCGGGATTTTATCTGGTGATACGTGAATTGTTCCCCAGGGAAAACGGGGGCGGAAAGTGATAGGGTCGGCTCTGGCGGCGGCCGTTTACGGGGCCGCGCTGGGCGCCTTGAGCGGGGGCGCCTCGCGGTGGGCGCTTAAAAAAGCGCTGGCCGCGTCCGAGGCCGTTTTTTATTCCGTTTTTGTGGGCGGTATTTTTCTGCGCCTGATCGTTCTGGTGGCGGCCGTTTGTCTGCTGCGCCATGAAAAATATATAATTACAATCGCGTTCGCGGCGTCCCTGATCCTGGTCCAGATGGTTTTTGAAGCGTATCCGCTGAAATATAATGGGATTAAAAGAGATTCTTGAACACCACATCGTAGACCATATCTGGTCCTGGGCCGTTTTCGGCCCGCTCAAGCTTCCTATTTCCAAACACCTGCTGATGATGGCCATCGCCTCCGTCATCCTGCTGGTGGTGTTCCCCCTGATCATACGCAGCAAGTCCCGCGCCCTCGCGCCTTTCAGGGCCATGATAGAGATAATAGTGCTGTTCCTGCGCGACGAGGTGGTGGTGCCGAACCTGGGGCATAAGGGCGCGGCCTACATGGGCTACTTCTCCACGCTGTTCTTTTTCATCCTCCTGCTCAACCTGCTGGGCCTGGTGCCTTACGGCTCCACCGCCACCGGCAACTTCGCCGTCACGGCGGGCCTGGCGCTCACCACTTTCGCGCTGATCAATTTCGCCGGCATAAAAGAGCAGGGGCTGATAGGTTATTTGAGCCATATCGTTCCCAAAGGCGTCCCGGGCTGGCTTTACCCGCTGCTGTTCCCCATAGAACTGGTGGGCCTGGTGACCAAAACCTTCGCGCTGGCCATCCGTCTTTTCGCCAATATGATCGCCGGGCATATCGTCATCCTGGCCTTCATCAGCTTCATCTTTATTTTTGGCTCGTTCGGCGTGGCCGTCGGCCTGCTGGGCGTGGCCCCCATAGCGGTGGGGCTGGTGTTGTTCACGCTGCTGCTGGAGCTGTTTGTGGCTTTCCTGCAGGCGTACGTTTTTGTTTTCCTGACGGCGATCTTCACCGGTTCGGCCATGCACCCGCACTAAGGGCGCGCAAGCTTTTCGGTTCGATATTTTAACGGAGGTAGTACACATGAACGACTTGACATTCCTCGGCCTCGGCTACATAGGCGCGGGCCTCGGCGCCGGCCTTACCCTGATAGGCGCGGGCCTCGGTATCGGCAAGCTCGCCGCCGGCGCCCTCGACGGCACCGCCCGCCAGCCCGAAGCCGGCCCGGCCCTGCGCACCACGATGATCATCGCGGCCGCCCTGATAGAAGGCCTCGCGTTCTTCGCGCTGGTCATCTGTCTGCTGGCCGTCATGAACTTCGCCATGCCCAAGAGCGAAGCCGCTCCGGCCGCCGCGCAGACCACCTCGGCGCAGCACTAAAGAAAGTCCGGGGTCGCGGGCCGGGCGTCGAGGCAAAGACGGGACATCGTCTCGTTGCCGCGGCGCCGGGGTCCGGACTTCCGGCCAGGAGTTACCATGGAAGCATTGATCAGGCCCGAATTCGGCCTTACTTTCTGGACGATAACCTGCTTCGTTCTGCTGGTGTTCGTGCTGTCGAAGACGGCGTGGAAACCGCTGATGCAGGCCGTCGAAGAGCGCGAGCGCGCCATAAAGCACGACCTCCACTCGGCCGAAACGGCCCGCGCCGGGGCTGAAAAGCTCAAGGCCGAGCTGGACGCCCGGATGGCCGCCCTGAAGGCGGAGATCCAGAGCCGGATGGACGAAGCCCGCCTGGCCGCGCAAAAAGAGACGGACCTGCTCATAGAGGAGGCCCGCCGCAGCGCCGGCGTCATCGTGGAGTCGGCGACCAGGGAGATCGAGGCGCAGAAAGCCGAAGCATCCCGCGAACTGCGCGCCAAGGTGGCGGAGCTGTCGGTGCTGACCGCGGAGCGCATCCTGGTCAAGCAGCTGGACCACCGGGCCAACACGGACCTGGCCGACAAGTACCTGGCCGAGCTCGAAAAGGAAAGGCCCGACCTGAAGCTGGGGAACAACTAGATGGACCTGAACGCCAAGATCCTTGCCAAGCGCTACGCCAGGGCCTATATGGGCCTGGACGGCAAGGTTTTCGGCAACGCCCTGGAGGTCTCCTCCATGGAAAAACTCAACGGGCTGCGCCGGGTTTTCGAGGCGGCGCGGCCCCACCTCAAGACCCTCACCCATCCCGTAGTGAACAGTGCCGTAAGAATAGAGGCGCTGGAAAAGATACTGGGCGACAGCCACGCCGGCTCGGCGGCGTCCTTCACGGCGCTGCTGGTGAAGCGCGGCCGGTTCAACCTGCTGGAGGAGATCATGCAGCAGTGCCTGCGCCTCCACGATAATTTTTGCGGCCTGGTGCGCGCGGACGTCTTCAGCCGCTACCCGCTGTCGGCGGGCGAAATGAAAAGGATAGAGACCCTGCTGGCCGGGGTCTCGCGCAAGCGCGTCGGCCTGCGCAATATAACCACCGAACGCGTGATAGGCGGTTTTGAGATACAGATAGGCGACACCCTGATAGACGCCACGGTGAAGGGGCGGCTCGCGGCCCTCGCGGCGGAATTGGCCGGAAAATTTAATTAAGGCCGGGTCCCGCCGCGGGGCCGGGCCTTGTTTCCAATAAAGGCGGATTCTATGATACGACCCGAAGAGATCACCGAGATAATAAAGGGCAGGATAGAGAAATTCGTCCCCGAGGCCCAGCTGTCCGAGACCGGGCAGGTGCTGCAGGTGGGCGACGGCATCTCGCGCATCTACGGCCTGAACAGCGCCGTGGTGGGCGAGCTGATCGAGTTCGAGGGCGGCGTGGCCGGCATGGTGCTCAATATCGAGCGCGAGAACGTCGGCGCGGTGGTGATGGGGTCGGACACTTTGATAAAGGAAGGCGACCGCGTAAAGCGCACGGGCCGCGTGCTGGAGGTCCCCGTGGGGCCGGAGCTGATAGGCCGCGTGGTGGACGCGCTGGGCAATCCCATTGACGGTAAAGGCCCGCTCAACGCCAAGAAGAAGCGTCCGGTGGAAGTTATCGCCCCCGGCGTGGTGGAGCGCGCCCCGGTCAAGGAGCCGCTGCAGACCGGCCTCAAAGCCATCGACGCCATGATCCCCATAGGCCGCGGCCAGCGCGAGCTGATCATCGGCGACCGCCAGACCGGCAAGACCGCCGTGGCGCTGGACGCCATCATCAACCAGAAGAACGAGCCCGCCGACAAGCGGCCCGTCTGCATTTACGTGGCGATAGGCCAGAAGCAGTCCACCGTCGCCCGCGTAGCCAAGATCCTGGAGGACAACGGCGCTATGGAATATTCCATAATAGTTTCCGCCTCGGCCTCGGACCCGGCGTCCATGCTGTACCTGGCGCCCTACACCGGCTGCGCCATGGGCGAAGAGTTCATGTGGCAGGGGCGTCACGCCCTGGTCATCTACGACGACTTGTCCAAGCACGCGCAGAGCTACCGGCAGATGTCGCTGCTGCTGCGGCGCCCGCCCGGCCGCGAAGCCTATCCCGGCGACGTGTTCTATCTCCACTCCCGCCTGCTCGAGCGCGCCTGCAAGATGTGCGACAAGAACGGCGGCGGCTCGCTGACGGCGCTGCCCATTATCGAAACCCAGGCCAGCGACGTCACGGCCTACATTCCCACTAACGTCATCTCCATCACCGACGGTCAGATCTACCTGGAGAGCAACCTGTTCCACTCCGGCATCAGGCCGGCGGTCAATGTGGGTATTTCCGTGTCCCGCGTGGGCGGTTCGGCCCAGGTGAAGGCCATGCGCCAGGTGGCCGGCAAGCTCCGCCTGGACCTGGCCCAGTACAACGAACTGGCGGCTTTCGCCCAGTTCGGTTCCGACCTGGATAAAGGCAGCACGGACATGCTCAACCGCGGCCAGCGCATGGTGGAACTGCTCAAGCAGGACCAGTACAGTCCCATGCCAGTCCACGAGCAGGTGGCGGTGCTGTTCGCCGGCACCCGCGGCTACATCGACGACGTGGCGCTCGAGAAGGTGCGCCCTTTCGAATCCGGGCTGGTGAAATTCCTGCGCGACAGCTACGCCAACCTCCTCAAGGACATAGAGGAGAAGAAGCAGCTGGACGCGGACCTGGAGAAGCGCCTGGGTGACGCGATCGAGGACTTCAAGAAAAGGTTCTAAGGGCTGATATGAAAAAATATCTCGTAACCGGCGGCGCCGGATTCATCGGGTCCAACCTCGTTTTCGCGCTCGAGGGCGAGCGCAAGGCGAAGGTGACGGTGCTGGACAATTTCTCCTCGGGTAATTACAAAAACCTGCTCGGCTTCTCCGGAACCGTTATCGCCGACGACATCGCTTCCCGCGAGTGGTTCGACAGGGCGGGCGCGGTGGACGCGGTGTTTCACCAGGCCGCGGTGGTGGACACCACGGAGGCCGACCAGCGGAAAATGATGGCCGTCAACGTGGACGCCTTCCGCAACGTGCTGGATTACGCGCTCAAGTACGGCGTGAAGCGCGTCATTTACGCCTCTTCCGCCGCCACTTACGGCAATTCCAAGTGCCCGATGCACGAGGACCAGGTTCCGACTCCGGAGAACGTCTATGGTTTCTCCAAGGCGATCATGGACAACGTGGCGCGCGATTTCGCCGCCGAGCACAAGGACATGGTCGTCGTAGGCCTGCGCTATTTTAATGTCTACGGCCCGCGCGAATATTACAAGGGCAAGATGGCCAGCATGGTTTTCCAGCTTTATAACCAGATGAAAGCCGGCAAGCGTCCGCGCGTCTTTAAGTTCGGCGAGCAGATGCGCGACTTCGTCTACGTCAAGGACCTCGTCCGCGCCAACCTGAACGCGCTCGACGCGGCAAAGTCCTGCGTCTGCAATATCGCCACCGGCAAGCCGCGCAATTTCAACGAGGTCATAGAGGCCCTGAACAAGGCCATGAAAACCGACCTGGCGCCGGAATACTTCGACAACCCCTACGCTTTCCTGCAGCTCAAGACCCAGGCCGACCAGCGCAACGCCAAGGCGCTGCTCAACTACCGGCCCGAGTGGAGCCTGGAGGACGGCATCGCGGATTACGTCGGGATACTGGAAAAGACCCGGATCTAAGGTTCTATGGCCTCACTGCGCGACATTAGAAAACACATCTCGTCTGTTAAGAGCATTAAACAGATAACCTACGCCATGAAGATGGTGGCCGCGGCGCGCATAAAGCGCGCGCAGGGCGCCATTCTGGCCTCACGCCCTTTCGCCAGGGAGATGGACCGCCTGATAGAGGACCTCTACGGCGAACTGGCCGAGGGCGATCTCCCGGCTGCCGGGGCCGGCGCGCTGTTCGAGGAGCGGCACCCCGGAGGCAGCCTGTGCCTGGTGCTGGTCACGGCGGACAAAGGGCTTTGCGGGTCGTTCAACACCAACCTGCTGAAAGCCGCGGCGGCCTGGCTGCGCGAGAACCGCGGCCGTAAGGTGCGCGTGGTGGTGGTGGGCCGCAAAGGGCGCGACTTCCTGCGGCGCCTCAAGGGCCTGGACATGGAGATAAGCCATGAGATGGTGGGCATCTTCCCCAAGGCCGGCTACGTGCACGCCCAGCTGCTGTCCGACGCGATACTGAAACTTTACCTCGAAAACCCCGTGGAGAGCGTTACGCTCATCTATAACGAGTTCAAATCCATGGTGTCTCAGCGCATTGTGACGGACCAATTGCTGCCGCTGAAGCGCCACATCCTGGAGAATAACGCCGCGGCAAAACGCCGCTCCGGCGAGTTCGCTTTCGAGCCCGGCAAAAGCGACCTGCTGGGGGCGCTGCTGCCCCGCCACATCGGGGCCCAGCTCTACAGGACGCTGCTGGAGTCGCAGGCGGCAGAGCTGGCCGCGCGCATGAGCGCCATGGAGTCCGCCTCCAAGAACGCCTCCGAACTGATAGACGGCCTCACTTTGAAGATGAACAAGACGCGCCAGGCGATGATCACTACCGAACTCAATGAAATAGTCAGCGGCTCGGAAGCGCTGGGCGGTTGACGCTGGTTTTAAGGAGCTAACATGAATACCGGAAAAATCGTGCAGATCGTGGGGCCGGTGCTGGACGTGGAATTCCAGCAGGGCCAGCTGCCCAGGATCCTGAACGCCTTGAAAATAAAGTACCAGGACGACGGCGTCGAGCGCCTGCTGGTGGCGGAAGTGGCGCAGCACCTGGGCGACAATACCGTGCGCGCCATTACGCTGGGCCCCACTACCGGCCTTGGCAAGGGCATAGAGGTTAAGGACACGGGCGCCCCGCTTAAAGTGCCGGTCGGCGACGCGTGCCTCGGCCGCCTGATGGACGTGCTGGGCGAGCCCAAGGACTACCGCGGCCCCATAGAGACCAAGGAGCGCCTGCCCATCCACCGCGACCCGCCCCCGCTGACCGAGCAGAAAACCACCCCCGAGATCTTCGAGACCGGCATCAAGGTCATAGACCTGCTGGCCCCGTTCATGAAAGGCGGCAAGGTCGGCCTGTTCGGCGGCGCCGGCGTCGGCAAAACCGTCGTCATCATGGAGCTCATTAATAACGTGGCCCGCGAGCACAAGGGCTGTTCCGTGTTCGGCGGTATCGGCGAGCGGTCGCGCGAAGGCAACGACCTCTGGCTGGAAATGCAGGAATCCAAGCTTTCCGACGGCTCCACCGTGCTCTCCAAGACCGCGCTGGTATACGGCCAGATGAACGAACCCCCCGGCGCCCGCGCCCGCGTGGGCCTGACCGCCCTGACCCAGGCCGAGTATTTCCGCGACGTGAAAGGGCAGGACGTGCTGCTGTTCCTGGATAACGTGTTTCGCTACGTGCTGGCCAACGCCGAGGTGTCGGCGCTGCTCGGCCGCATGCCGTCGGCCGTGGGCTACCAGCCCACGCTCACAACGGAGATCGGCGCCCTGGAAGAGCGCATCACTTCCACCAAAAAAGGCTCCATCACCTCCATTCAGGCCGTCTATGTGCCCGCCGACGACCTGACGGACCCCGGCGTGGCCAACGTGTTCACCCACCTGGACGCCACCGTGGTGCTGTCCCGCTCGATCACCGAGCTGGGCATTTACCCGGCCGTGGACCCGCTGGACTCTACCTCGCGCATCCTGGACCCGCGCGTGATCGGCAACGAGCATTACCAGACCGCCCGCGGCGTGCAGAAGATCCTGCAGCGCTACAAGGAGCTCCAGGATATCATCGCCATCCTCGGCATGGACGAACTCTCCGACGAGGACAAGAAGACCGTGACCAGGGCGCGCAAGATACAGAAGTTCATGTCGCAGCCGTTCTCGGTGGCCGAGAAGTTCACCGGCCGCGCCGGCAAGTACGTGCAGCTCAAAGAGACCATCCGCAGTTTCCAGGAGATCCTGAGCGGCCGCCTCGACGACATCCCGGAACAGGCGTTCTGGATGGCCGGCGGCATAGAAGAGGTCATAGAACGCGGCCGCAGCCAGCAGAAAGCCGCCTGACGGAAGCGATATGGAAAAAAAGCATCTCCTCCTTACCATCGTAACCCCCGAGAAGACCGTTCTATCGGACAAGCCGGTGGAGTTCGTCACGATCCCGGCTTTCGGCGGGGAAATGGGGATACTGCCGGGCCACGCCTCGTTCGTGGTCCAGCTTAAAGAAGGCGTGATGCATTACAAGGAAGGCCCCCACAAGGAGGTCTTCTCCGTGCTTAACGGCTTTGCCGAGATCCACAGGGACAAGGTGCTTATAATGGCGGAGGCCGCCGAGCTGGCCAAAGAGGTCAACGAGGAGCGCGCCCGCCAGGCCTACCAGAAAGCCAGTGAGACCCTGGCGATGCGCGGGGCCGACATAGACCTGGATTCCGCCCAGGCTTCGCTGCGCCGCGCCGCCGTGCGGCTTAAGATAGCCGAGATCCGCAAGAAGCACAAACAATAACCAGCCGGGGGAAAAATGGAAAACGCCGAACCGCGGGGAAACTCCCGCCTGCTCTCGCTGGACGTATTCCGGGGCCTTACCATCGCCCTGATGATCATAGTCAACACGCCCGGCAACCGCGAGGCCTACGCCCAGCTGGACCACGCCGAGTGGAACGGCTGCACCATGACGGACCTGGTGTTCCCTTTTTTCCTTTTCATCGTCGGAGTTTCCATAGTCTTCTCGCTCGCGCGGCGGCTTGAAAAAGGAACGACAGCCGGCCTGGTGCCGCAGATCCTCAAACGGGCGCTCATTATTTACGCCTTCGGCATGGTGCTCAACGCCATTCCCAACTATCACCCCTCCACCATCCGCATCCTGGGCGTGCTGCAGCGCATCGCCATCTGTTATTTCTTCGGTTCCCTGCTGTTCATCAAGACCGGCCTGAAGACGCAGATAGCGGTAGTCGCCGCGGCCCTGCTCGGCTACTGGCTGGCCATGACCTATATCCCCGTCCCGGGCATAGGCGCGGGCATACTTACAAAAGAAGGCAGCCTGGCCTCGTGGCTGGACCGTGTGGTGCTGGGCGCGCACACTTACAGGGGGGGCGTCTACGACCCGGAGGGGCTGCTGAGCACCATACCCTCACTGGCGACCACGCTGTTGGGCGTATTCACCGGGCTCTGGCTGAGGAGCGGCCGGACACAGTTCGAGAAAGTGAGGGGCATGCTTGCCGCCGGGCTTGTCAGCGCCGCGGCGGGCTGGCTTTGGGGGCTGGCCTTCCCGCTCAACAAAGCCCTGTGGACCAGCTCCTACGTACTTTTTACGGCGGGGCTCGCGCTCTGGCTGCTGGCCGCTATCTACTGGCTGGTAGAGATGAAAGGGATAAAGGCCTGGGGCCGCCCCTTCGAGGTCTTCGGCGTGAACGCCATCGCCGCCTACATGCTGCCCATCTTCCTGCTGAAGTTCCTGGTGCTTTACAAACTGCCGGTGGCCGGCGCGGCGGAGCCGGAGCAGCTGCGCGTGATAATATGCGACGGGGTTTTCGGCGCCTGGCTGTCGCCGCTCAACGCCTCGGCGGCTTTCGCTTTCTCCTACATGCTGCTGTGGCTGGTGCCCTTCTGGCTGCTCTACCGCAAAAAAATCATCATCAAAATATAGGGGACGCTCTTAGTTAATTAGTTTACGCTGTTTTGCTCCCGCGCTGCCGCTGTCCGGCCGGCAGCGCGATATGTATTGAGTAAACTAATTAACTAAGAGCGTCCCCCTTCCTCCCCTTGCTTTTTTTGAGGCGGTTTTGCTAATCTGACCTTGGGGGAACAACCAATATAGATCGTTTCCGGCAGGCGCGTTTATACGCGCTGCCGCCGGCTCGCTTTTCGCTTTATGCGTGAAATTATAGCCGCTATACTGTCCGCCGAGGACGAAGCCGGCCGCCTGGTGGCCGCTGCCGCCGCGCACGGCCGCGCCATGGTCCTGGAGGCCGGGAAGAAGGCCCGGGAAATAACGGAGGCCGCTGCGCTGGAGGCGCGGCAGGCGGCCGAACGGGTTTTAGAAGGCGCCCAGGCGGAGGCCGCGCGAGAAAAAGAAGCTCTTTTGGCCGCCGCCGCGGCGGAGATAGAGAAGAACGCGCCTTTCCAGGGGGCGGACAGACGCGCCGCCGTGGACTTTGTGGTGGAAGAAGTGCTGCGGGGGGGCAATGCTCGCAATTAAAGACCTGGACCACCTGGCCGCGCGGCTGCACGGGCGCAGGGCCCGTATGGCCGAAGGGGCCCGGCTTTACGGGTTTTGCGGCCTTGCGTCGGAGGCGGCGCTGGCGGCCGCGCTTTTCCCCGGCGCCGGCATCTCGGCTTCCGCCGGCATACAGCGGCGGCTGGCGGAGGACCTTTTCGCGGAGATCCGCGGGATCGCCGGGGCGCTGGCGGAGACGCGGGCCGCCTTTCTTGAGTGGCTGGCGGCGCGCTTGCAGCTGGAAAATATAAAAGTAATGATCAGGGGCATTTACGCCGGGGCCCCGCCGGCCGAGATCCGGCGGCTCAGCGCCGGGCCTGGCGCTTACGGGCGCGACCCCGCGGGTGCAAAGAGCGCCGCGGAACTTCTGGCGGCGCTGCCCCCGGGGCCGCTGAGAAATAGCCTGGAGCGGGCCTATGGCCTGTACGGGGCCGCCGGCAACCTCTTCTTTCTGGAGGCCGCGGCGGACAGGGAATATTTTGTGGAACTGCTGGCCAGAGCCGCCGTGCTGCCGGCCCCGGACGGGAGCGCGGCCCGCGGCCTGGCGGCGCAGGAGGCGGACATCTTCCACCTGGCGCTGGTAGCGCGCGGTAAATTCTTTCACGGTTTTGAAGCAAAAGACCTGCTGGCGCTGCACGTGCCCGGTTCGGCCATAAGCCGCCGCAGATTTTCGCGGATGCTGACGGCGCCGGACCCGGAGGCGGCGTTCGGCCTGGCCGCCGGGCTGGTGTTCGACCCGGCGGAGGGCGCGGCCGGCGGCCCCGAGAAAGCCGGGTGGAGGCGTTACGTGCGTCTAGCCAACAGGGCTTTCCGCGGTTCTAATGTGGATTTCGGTATAGCCGCGGGTTACGCCGCTCTGAGGCGGTTGGAGGCGGCCAATCTGATAACGGCGGCCGAAGGCCTTCGTTTGGGCGTGCCGGCGGCCGAATTTCGGGCGCGCCTGATCAATTCCCGGGAGGGCGAAGGTGTTTAGGCCTGTAAAAATGGAACGTCTGAGCGCGGCGCTGCTTGGCGCCGACGCCAGGGCCGTCCTGCGCCGCCTGGGCGGCCTGGGGGCCATGGAACTCATACGGGCGGTGGAGGGCCCCGAGACCGCGCCGAGGCCGCCCGCGGATAACGCCGCGGCGCTGGCCTCCTGCCGGAACATGCTCTCAAGGGCGGAGGAACTGCGGCGGGTCCTGGGGCCGAACTCCAGGCGCGCCGCCTCTCCGACAGCTATGACTTTCGGCGAAGCCGCGGCCGTGTTGTCCGGCCTGGAGTCGGAGGCGAAATATCTTCTGGAGCGCCGGCGCCTGACCAAAGAGGCGTTGGCCGCTGCCGTAGAGGCGCGGGAAAAAATAGCGCCCTATGCCGGCCTGCCGCTGCCTTCCGACCGGCTCTCCGGCTTCTCTTTTATACGCTGCTTCACCGGCAGCCTGCCCCGGGAAAACTTCAAAGCGCTGGTTACGGCCGGCGCGGAGAAAGGTCTGATAGTGCCGTTGGGTGAAAATGGGGGCAGAACGGTGGTGCTGGGTCTGGCGGACCGTGACCGCGCCGCGGCGCTGGCCGGGGAGCTGAGAGCCGCCGGCTTCAGACCGGAGGCGCCGCCGGTCAGGCCGGGGCTTACGCTGGCGGAAGCGTCGGTGTTTTTCTCGTCGGAAGAAAGCAGGGAGGGCCAGGCGCTTCTCGCGGCCGAACAGGCCCTGGCGGAACTGGCCGGCCGGTTTTCCGGGCCGCTGGCGGCCATAGAAGGCGCGGCGCAAACAGAGGCGCGGCTGCTGGAGGCCGAGAGCGCCATGCCCAGGACGGGCTCCGCGGTGCTGCTTTCCGGCTGGGCGCCCGCCCTGGAAACGGGCGCGCTGCGCCGTGAAATGCGCGATGCCTCTTCCGGGCGCTGCGCTCTGGAACAGGGGGCGGAGCAGGACGGCGCGCCGGTGCTGCTGCGCCCGCCGGCCTGGCTGCGGCCGTTCACGGAGCTAGTGCGCGCTTACGGCCTGCCCTGCTACCGGGAAGTGGACCCGACCGCTTTCGCGGCTATCGTTTACGTCCTGACGTTCGGGGCCATGTTCGGGGACGTCGGACACGGGGCGGTGGTCTGCGCCGGCGGACTCTGGCTGGCCGTAAAGGGCCGCGCGGCCGCGCGCGCCGCCGGGCGCATGGCCGTCTATTGCGGCCTGTCGGGCATGTTCTTCGGGCTGGTCTACGGGAGTTTTTTCGGATTGGAATTCTTCAAGAAATACGCTTTGTGGCGGGACCCGCTGAAAGGCGACCCTCTGGTAATGGTCCTGGCGGCGCTGGCGGCGGGCGCGGCCGTCATCAGTCTGGGTGTGGTCCTGAATATAGTGAACCGCGCCGGCTCCGGCGACAGGCTGGGCGCCGCCCTGGGCAGGTTCGGCGCGGCTGGCCTGCTGTTCTACTGGTGCGCCATATTCATGCTGGCGGGGAAAGTGGAGCCGCGGTTCGGATTACCGGTCATCGGCGCGGCCCTCGCCTGCTGGGCACTGAAAGAACCGCTCGCTGCCTTCATCAAACGGCGCGCCGGAGAAAAAAGCGATAGCGGCCTGGAGGCCCTGGCCGAGGGGATGGTAGGGGCTTTCGAGGGCGTCCTGCTCTACCTTGCCAATACGGTGAGTTTCGCCCGTCTGGCCGCGTACGCGATGAGCCACGCGGCGCTGGTGGCTTCCGCCTATATGCTGGCGGCCGCCGCCGACAAGGCCTGGGGCCCCGGCAGCCTGGCCGGCCTGGCGGCGATCGTCGCCGGCAACGCGGCGGCCATACTGCTGGAGGGGACGGTGGCGGCGGTGCAGGCGCTGCGTCTCGAGTACTACGAATTCTTCGGTAAATTCTTCGAAGGCGGCGGGCGGCCGTTCAGGCCGTTCGTCCTGAAACAGGGGGCATAAAATGAGAAACAAGAAAGCGAAGGTGTGGACCGGGGCAGTGTTCTGCGTAGCGGCGCTCTGCCCGGCGGCCTCGGCGGCCATGTCGACCGCAGGAGAAACCGCCGGTCCGGCCGGCGGCAACGCGGTGGGGCTTGGCTTCGCAGCCGCGCTGACGATGACCTTATGCGTGCTGGGCTCGGCCCACGCCATCGGGCGCATCGGTTCCGCGGCCATGGGCGCCGCGGCCGAAAAGCCGGAACTGCTGATGCGCAGTCTGCTGTTCGTGGCCCTGGCCGAAGGTCTCGCCGTGCTCGGCTTCGTCATCGCCATGATGCTGCTTCAGAAGGTCTGAACTGTGAAGTTCTACGGCATAGGCGACGAGGAGACCGCGCGCGGCCTGCGTCTGGCCGGCGTGGAGGCCGGCGTCGTGCGCGACGCGCGCGGGACCGCCGAGGCCCTCCGGCTCGCTGCCGGGCGTAAGGATTGCGGGGTGATCATTATTACGGCGGCGGCCGCGGCGTTGGTCAGAGCGCAGGTTGATGAGATCAAGCTCGAACGCGCCGGGCCGCTGATAGTGGAGATCTGATGGAAAAGACGGAAAGTGCCGAGCCCCTTAAAAGGGCGATACTGGAAACGGCCAGGCGCGAGAGCGCCGGCCTGCTGGCGGCCGCAGAGGCCGAGGCCGGGGCCATCGTTTCCGCGGCCAGGGAACTGGCGCTCGGGGACAGGGCCGCGCGCCTGGCGGCGGCGCGGGAGGAGGCCGCGCGCCGCAGGGAGACGGCGCTGGCGGCGGTGCCGGCCGTGGCCGAACGCCTGCGCGCCCGCCGCATGGAGGACCTGCTCGACTCCGTAAAAGAGGAAGCTTCGGGCCGGTTGAAGACCGAAACCGCCCCGGGTGTGCAGGCGGCGCTGGCCGCGCAGGCGGTAAGCCGCATGGAAGGAACGACATTCACGGTCACGCTGGGCGCGGGCGGGCTGGCGGGGGCCGGCGGACTTGCCGCGGAAATAGAACGGTTGGCGGGGCGGGGGTCTCTGGCTATTTCCTTCGAGGAGGACCCGGGGCTCGAAGGCGGCGTCAGGGTGCGGGACGGCGAGGAGCGGCAGTACTGGGATAACAGTTTTAAGGCCCGGCTGGAAAGGTTCTGGCCGGGCCTGCGCGGGCGGCTGCTGCCCGGCGGTGACGGCGGGCGCGGGAGGAAAATATGAAAACCGCCGGAGAGACAGGAAAGCCTGAGGTAACGCGCGTGAGCGGGCCGGTGGTTACGGTCAAGGGGATGGGCGGCGCGCTCATGTACGAAGTGGTGCGTGTGGGAGAACTGGGTCTTGTGGGCGAGGTGGTGCGGCAGGCCGGGGACCTGGCCACGGTGCAGGTCTACGAGGACACTTCCATGCTCAAACCCGGCGCGCCCGTGGAGCGCACGGGGGCGCCGCTGTCGATGTGGCTGGGGCCCGGGCTCATCGGGAATATTTACGACGGGATACAGCGGCCCCTGCCCGCGCTCCTGGCGCAGGGCGGCACGTGGATACGGCGCGGAGAGAAAGCCGACGCGCTCGACTGCGGGCGCCGCTGGGAGTTCAGACCGCTGCTGCGGCCGGGGCAAAAGGTGGCCGCCGGGCAGGCCGCCGGCCTTGTGGCCGAGACCCCGCTGGTGGAGCACAAGGTGCTGATCCCGCCCGGCGTGGAAGGCACGGTGCGCTCCGCCGCCGGGCCGGGCAGTTACGCTATAACCGACGTCCTCGCCGTGGTGGACACGCCCGCCGGGCCTGCGGAAATAAAAATGCTGCAGAAATGGCCGGTGCGCCGGCCGCGGCCGGTGCTGGAGCGGCGGCGTGTAAGCGAACCGCTGGTGACCGGCCAGCGCATCATAGACACCTTCTTCCCGCTGGGTAAAGGCGGGGCCGCCTGCATTCCCGGCGGCTTCGGTACCGGCAAGACCATAACCCAGCACCAGCTGGCCAAGTGGTCCGACGCCGGGATAATCATCTTCATCGGCTGCGGCGAGCGCGGCAACGAAATGACGGAGGTGCTGCGCGAATTCCCTGAGCTGAAGGACCCGCGCACCGGCCGGCCTTTGATGGAGCGGACCATACTGATAGCCAATACCTCCAACATGCCGGTGGCGGCGCGCGAAGTTTCCATCTATACCGGCATAACGCTGGCCGAATATTACCGCGACATGGGCTACGACGTGGCGGTGTTCGCGGATTCCACCAGCCGCTGGGCGGAAGCGCTGCGCGAGATGGCCGCCCGGCTCGAGGAAATGCCGGCGGAGGAGGGCTTTCCGGCGAGCCTGCCGTCGCGCCTCGCCCAGTTCTACGAGCGCGGCGGCGCGGTCACCACTTTGGGCGGGGATAAGGGCTCGGTCAGCATCGTGGGTGCGGTGAGCCCGCCGGGCGGGGATTTCTCCGAGCCGGTCACGCAGCACACCCGGCGGTTCACGCGCGTGTTCTGGTCGCTGGACACGGACCTCGCCAACGCCAGGCATTACCCGTCCATAAACTGGCTGCGGTCCTATTCCGACTATCTCGACGAGGTGGCGCCCAGCTGGGAGCTGGCGGCGCCGGGCTGGCGGGCGCTGCGCGACGAGGCCATGGAGGTAATGCAGCGCGAGGAGCATTACCGGCAGATAGCCAGGCTGGTCGGGCCGGACTCCCTGCCCGACAGCCAGCGGCTGTTCCTTTTTGCCGGCGGCGTGATGCGCGATGCTTTCCTGTCGCAGAACGCCTTCGACCCCGAAGACGCCTACTGCCCGCTGGAAAAACAGGCGGCGCTGCTGCGGCTGGTCATGGTCCTTTACCGCGGCGGGCGTGACCTGGTAAAGGCCGGGGTGCCGCTGGCGGCGGTGGCCGCCCTGCCGTGCGTGCCCGAGATACTGCGCGCTAAAACCGCGTATACCGGCGGCGACACGGACGGCCTGGCGCGGCTGGCGGCGCGCGTGGCCGGAGAGCTGGAAGCGCTCGGTAAAATAACGGCCGCCGGGGAGGCCGCATGAACGGGGCGGAAGACCGCGGGCTGGAATACCTGGGCGCCTCGCGCATAGAGGGGCCGCTGGTGGTGGTGGAGCGCGTGCGCGACGCCGGCTTCGACGAGCTGGTGGAGATAAAGGGGGCGGACGGGCGCCCCCGGCTCGGCCGCGTGCTGGAAATTTCCACGGAGCACGCCCTGGTGCAGGTGCTGGAAGGCACCGAGGGGCTGTCGGGCGGCACCGTGCGCGCGCGTTTCCTGGGCGAAAGTCTGCGCCTGCCGGTCTCCAGGAACATGCTGGGCCGGGTTTTCGACGGGCTGGGCCGGCCCGCCGACGGCGGGCCTCCGGCCGTCTCCGGAGACAGGCGCGACGTGAACGGCGCGCCCATTAACCCGGTGGCGCGGCGCTACCCGCGCGAGTTCATCCAGACCGGCATTTCCGCCATAGACGGTATGAACGCGCTGGTGCGCGGCCAGAAGCTGCCGATCTTCTCCGGCAACGGCCTGCCGCACGACCGCGTCTGCGCGCAATTGGTGCGGCAGGCGAAGCTGCCCGGCGGGAACGAGGAGTTCTCCATAGTTTTCGCGGCGATGGGCGTGAAGCGCGACGTGGCCGATTTCTTCATGCGGGATTTCGCCGCATCGGGGGCGCTGGGGCGCGTGGCGATGTTCCTGTCGCTGGCCGACGCGCCCGGCGTGGAGCGCCTGCTAACGCCGCGCGCCGCGCTGACGCTGGCCGAACACCTGGCTTTCGACTGCGGGCAGCATGTGCTGGTGGTGCTGACGGACATGACCAATTACTGCGAGAGCCTGCGCGAGGTGGGCACGGCCAGGGGGGAGATCCCCGGCCGCAAGGGCTACCCCGGCTACCTCTACTCCGACCTGGCCTCTATTTACGAGCGCGCCGGGCGTATCGACGGCTCTCCCGGTTCCATAACGCAGACCGCCATCCTGACGATGCCGTCCGACGATATCAGCCACCCGGTACCGGACCTGACCGGCTATATCACCGAGGGACAGATAGTGCTGGACCGGGACCTCTTCCAGCGTGGCGTCTACCCGCCCATCGCCGGGCTGCCGAGCCTGTCGCGGCTGATGAAGGACGGCGTAGGCAAGGGCTATACCCGCGAAGACCACCCGGCCCTGGCGAGCCAGCTGTTCGCCTGCTACGCCTACGTCAAACGCGTGCGCGCGCTGGCCGATATTATCGGCGAGGAGGAACTCAGCGCCGGGGACAAGGTGTACATGAAGTTCGGCGAGGCCTTTGAAAAAAGGTTCCTGACGCAGGGAGAACATGAGGACAGGCCGATAGAGGCGACGCTGGACCTGGGCTGGGAGATGCTGTCGCTGCTGCCGCGTTCGGAACTGCACCGGGTAAGCGACGGCCTGTTGGCCGAACATTACGGGAAGGCGCCCAGGGTCAAGGAGTAGGGGTTTATGGCTTTAATGGACGTGCCCGCGACAAAATCCGCCCTGCTGGCGCTGAAGCGACAGCTGGTCTTCGCCGACGAAGGTTTTGCCCTGCTCGACCAGAAGAAGGAGCTGCTGCTGCTGGAGCTGGCGGCGCGCGCCGGACGCGCGGCGCGCGCGAAGGCGCTGGCCCGGGCCGCGCTGGCCCGGGCTTTTTCAGAGCTGCGTGAGGCTGAATTGGACGCCGGGTCGGCGGCCCTGGACAGGGCCGCGCTCGGAGTTAAGCCGGTGTATAAAATAGAGGTCCGGGAGCGCAGGCTGATGGGCCTGAAGCTGCCTGAGGCTTCGGCTTCGGCAGCCCTGCCGGCGGCGGCCTTCGGGCCAGGCGGCATGCCGGCCGGAGCGGCGGCCGCGGCCCGCGCCTTCGCGGCGGCCCTGCCGCCGCTGGCCGAACTGGCGGGGCTGGAGACTTCGGAGCTGCGCCTGGCGCGGGAGCTTAAAAGGACGCAGCGCCGCTGCAACGCGCTTTCAAAGAAGGTCATCCCCGACTGCCGGGAGACCATCGCCTACCTGGGCGGGGCGCTGGAGGAGCGCGAGAGGGAATCTTTTGTGATCCTGAAGATGATAAGGAACAGGCTGCGCCTGGCGCGCGGGTAATTACCTGCGGGCGGTGTGAACGGCGACGGCGCCGGGAAAAAGAATAGCGGCGGAGGCGGAGCGGAAGCCGGCTTCGGAGAGCAGGGCGGAGAATTGGGCGGCGGAGTAGAAGGTCAGGATGGTGGTCCTGAGGAAAGAATAGGAAGAGCGGCTTTTCGGGGACAGCAGGTTGAGTAGCCCGATGACGGATCTTACATAGAGCCGCATCAGGGACCAGAGAACGGCGTTCTCCGGCCGCGTGGTTTCCAGGTTCAGAAAAAGCCCTCCCGGTTTGAGCACGCGGCCGAATTCGCGCAGGGCGGCCAGCATCTTCTCCCGGTCTATGTTCAGGTTGCGCGTGGCGAAAGAGATGGTGACCAGGTCGAAGACGCCGTCGGGGAAGGGGAGTTCCTTGGCTTCGGCCTGCAGGAAAGTTATGCCCGGATGCTTGGCCTTCGCCGAGGAAAGCATGGCGGCGCTGAGGTCGGCCCCTGTGATCTCAGCGGCCGGGCCGAGGGCTTTTTTCAGGGCCAGCGAGAAGTCCCCCGTACCGCAGCAGACGTCCAGGACCTTTGACCGCTCCGGGGCCAGCCGGGCAGCCGCGGCGGCCGCCCGGGCGCGCCAGTAGTGGTCCAGGCCGAAGGTCAGCAGTGAGTTGGCGGCTTCGTAAAAAAGATAAATGCCGTCATAAAACCCGGCTATCGCCAGTTCTGTTTTTGACGGCATTTAACGTGCGGACCGAAGGAAAAAACTATTTTTTCTCTTCTTTGTTGTCGTTTTCGGCCACGAACTTCTTGATCTCTTCAAAACCCTCTATGATGAGGCGGGCTTTGGAGAGGCCGAAGGAGAACGGGTATTTATCGTTCTCGTTCCTCTTGAGTATGAGGACGGGCTGGCCTTTGTATTCGGTTCTTTCTACTATCATAATTTGCTCCCTCCACGCGCTTGTGCGCTTAAGTCCCTATACTAGCACAAAAAAGCCGCCGAGTTCAATAATAATTATTTAACATTATATTTAAGCGGGTTCGGCCGCGCGGCGGCCGCTGTTGCGGGCGGAGGCGTTATTTTGTAGATTTCGAATATGCCTAAAAAAGACCTGTTCAGGACCCTGCTGGTAAAGTCGGTGAAAACGCTTATCGTTCTGTTCACGCTGTTCGCTATGGGGTGGTTCGTGGAGCAGCTGCCTTTCGCCCAGGCCCTGCCGTTCTTCAGCGCCAAACTGCCGGTGAGCGTTTTCCTTAACGCCGTGGTTTCCTTCCTGGCGGTGGCGGCTTTCGTGAAATTCGGCGCCGAGTCCGCCCCGGCCGTGGACGGACTACTGGATTTCATGGCCGGGGCCGGGGAGCTCTTCGGCAATATCGTTAAGATCCTGTCGCTGCTTTTCTCCTACTACGCCTTCCAGGCCGCCATTTTTCCGTTCATAAGCGGTTTTGAATGGGTCTATCAGTCTTTTTTCCTGGGGTTCACCCTGTTCTTCCTGGCCCGGGCCGGCCTGCAGATATACGGCGCCAGCGAGGGGCTGAGCCGGTTCCTGCTGGGCGTGCTGCACCCGGACAGCCGGGAAGTCACGCTTCAAAAATAGAGCTTTCCCCGGTGTAAAAAGCCGGGTTACAGAGGCACCGCCGCGGACTTGACCGCGACGGAGTAATAGGCGTTTTTTAGCAGTTTGACGCAGTAGCGGGCGTTGCGCAGGCCCGAGCCGGGGGGAAGTTTTTTTTCTATTTCCAGCGAGAAGTCCCGCAGCTCACCGGCCAGCCGCTCCGGCTGGTCCGCGGCGTCGGAGAGACTGTCGCGCATAAGGATGGTTTCCGGGGGGACGCCGTTTATGTCCAGGCGCAGGATGCCGCCGTCCAGGTCCACCCGGCCTTTTTCTCCGGCGGCGGCCAGGCGCGTCCGGGCGGCGTGGCTCCCTGAAAGAAGATGGACGAAGCCGTCCGCGCCGCTGAAGTGGACTTGGAAGGCCGCGGCCGAGTCTCCAGGGGCGCCGCCCGGCTCCGGGGACGGCGTCAGCCTGGCCGCCAGGGCGGTGGGGGGCAGCCGCACGGCGCCCAGCAGCATTGAAAAAGCCGGCCATCCGGCGGCCGCCGTAATTCCGCCCGCCGGCGCGGGGCCAGGCAGGAGCAGCTGGACTTCCGCCCAGCGCACTTTCCCCAGCAAGCCGCCGTTCAGGATCTTCTCCAGCGCCAGCCAGGCCGAACTCCTCTCCCAGGGCTGCAGCGCGGCCAGGACAAGCCCGTTCTTCGA
The DNA here is from genome assembly GCA_001799795.1 of Elusimicrobia bacterium GWC2_61_19. Lineage (GTDB taxonomy): Bacteria > Elusimicrobiota > Elusimicrobia > Elusimicrobiales > UBA9959 > UBA9959. Next base: position 16,271 of record MGUD01000004.1, on the reverse strand, counting down.
GGCCAGGCCTCGCAGTTCCTCAAGATCGGAGGAGGAAAAACAAAAGGGCGTTTCGCAGATCACGTGGAGCCGGTTCTCAAGGGCGCGCAGCGCCGCTTTGAAGCGTCGTTCCGGGGCGCAGCGTACCAGGGCGAAATCGAGGCGGCCCTCTTTGGAGAACATGGTTTCGCTGTCTTCGTAGGCGGCGGCCCGGGGGAACAGGCGGCCGGCCTGTTCCAGTTCCAGCAAGTCTCCGCACAGGCACGCGGCCTCGTGACCGGCCGTAAGAAAGGCCGGGGCCAGAAGTTTTTCGGCGTTTCCGCTTAAACCGATAATAGCGCCCCGCATCCGGATATTTAAGCAAATAGTGCCGGGCCCGGCAAAACCACGGGGGGGGGCGGCGCCGAAATTGTGAAAACAATCTATTGACCTGTAATAATTATTTAATATAATTGTTCTATAACTGAGTCGTAGCGTAGAAATCGAGCGCGGGTTGGGTTAGCGCGGAGGGCTTTTAAAACTAGATGCTTTCAAATCTGGCCAAAATGATGTTCCCGCCCAAAGAGGTATTGGGTATAGACATCGGTAATTGCGCCGTTAAAATAGTTTGTTTCGCCGAGGAGAAAAAGGCGCTGAAGCTCAAGGATTGGGGCTATATCCCGCTGGCCATAAAGGCGGACACCCCGCCCGAGGAGAAAAAGGCGATAATCTCCCAGGAAATAAAGAGCTATCTGAAGAAAAAGGGCATCCAGGCCCGCTACGCCGCGGCCTCCATTTCCGGCAACGCCGTGATAGTGCGCTACGTCAAGCTTCCCAAACTTTCAAAAAAAGAGCTGGCCCTGACCATAAACGTCGAGGCCGAGCCGTTCATCCCGTTCGACATCAAAGACGTAAACCTGACCTACTATATCCTTAACGAAACCTCCGACAACGGCGAACCCAAGATGGATACCGTGCTGGTGGCCGCCAAGCGGGATGCCGTGCAGGACAAGATAGATATTATTACCGGCGCCGGGCTCGACCCGCTCATCATCGACGTGGATTCCTTCGCGCTGGAAACCCTTTACGACCTGCTGGCGCCTAAAGGGGAGAACAATTCCGTGCTGCTGCTCAATATCGGCCAGAAGGTGACCAATCTTTCCATCGTGTCGCAGGGCGTCACGCGCGTAGTGCGCGATATCTTCATCGCCGGGGCCACCTTTGACAAAGCCATCGCCAAGGTCCTCAAGACGGACGCCGCCGCCGCCGAAACCGTCAAGCGCGGCAAGGCCGTGATCGTGTCCGACGAGGACAAGGCCGCCGCCATCGAGGCCTTCGACCGCGACGGCATCGCCGTTTCAAAAGCCGCTTCCGGCGTGCTGAAGGACCTGTACACGGAGGTTTCTCGCTCCATCGATTTCTACCTCTCCCAGGGCGTGGACCATTCCATCTCGAAAATAATACTTTCCGGCGGCATGGCCAACCTCGGTAATATCACCAAGTTCCTCTCCGCCGAGTTCAAGGTGCCGGTGGAGATAATGAACCCGCTCGCGTTCCTCCCCGAGACCCCGAAGAACATGCCCAAGGACGTGCTGCCTTCCCTGGCGGTCGCCTCGGGCCTGGCCCTGCGCAAGCTTAAGGACTGGGAAGAATGATCAGGATCAACCTCATCCCCCCCGAATACATCGAGCGGATAAACCGCAAGGCCGTTATCGCCAAGGCCGTGCTGGCCGGCGTTATCATCGTGGCCAGCGTGGCGCTGGCGTCGCTCTGGCATATAACGCGCGCCACCACCATAGAATCCACCCTGGCCAAGCGCGAGATAGAACTGAAGGCGCTGCAGAAGGACGTCGACCAGGTCAAAGCCATCGAGGCGCAGATAGCCGAGGTGCAGCGCTATCTGAACTCCATCGCCAGCATCAACAAGGGCCGCTTTACCTACACCCATTTTCTGCAGGACCTCACCAGCGACCTGCCGTCCACTATCTGGTTCAACGGCGTGAGCACCACGCCCAGCGGGGATTCGCTGAAGGTGAATTTAACGGTGAATTCCAATTCGGCCTATGACCTGGCCTACTGGATAAATTCCCTGGAGACGTCAGGGCCCTATTCCGAGGTGGGCGTCGGCGGAATCGCCGTAAGCGAAACGGACGAGGGAAAGCGCTTCACTGCCCCGATCACCATGAAGTATACCTACAGGTGAACAAATGGATAAGATAAAACTGACAAAAGAGCAGCTGGGCCAGATCTTCGCGGGCGTGCTTTTTGGCGGCCTGTTCATTTACGGGTATCTCTTTTATTTCTGGCTGCCCACGGCCAGGAAGATAGAGGAGAACACAAGAAAGGTCGCCTCCATGGAGGCCGACATCAATAAAGCCAAGATGCAGAAGGCCAAATACAAGGACCTGGAGGCCAAGCTGGCCAGCCTGCGCTCCGAGAAGGAAGCTGCCGAGAAGAAGCTGCCCCGCGACCGGAAACTGCCGGACTTGCTGCGCACCATAACGGCCCTGAGCAGAAAATATAAAGTAAATATTCAGTCCATTAACCCCTCCGGCAGCGCGCCGGTGGAATATTTCACCAGGGTGTCCTACGTCATAAGCCTGTCTGGAAATTATAACGATATCGGGCGTTTTCTGACGGCCCTTGGCCTGGAGGAAAGAATAATGACCTCCGAGGGGCTCAACATGAGCGCCTCCGCCGGCGCGGAGACTTCTGTGACCGCCCAGTTCACGCTGGTGGCATACCAATACAATGGCTAACAATACCGCCTTCCTGATGATCGCCCTGCTGACGGCCTGTGCCGCGCCCGCCCGCGCACAGGTACAGGTGTCCACCCCCGCTGCCACCGTGGAGCAGATGTACAGGCCGGTAAACCAGCGGGACCCGCTGGTGCCCGCCACCGTCTACGGCGACCAGAAGGGGACCGGGAAGACCGCGAGGACCGAGTCCTCCGCCCCGGGCGTCGCGAAGGGCTCCTTTACCGTCTACGGGCTTGTGCTGACGGGCATACTCGAGGATTCCCGCGGCCGCCAGGCGCTGCTCCGGGACCAGGCCACCGGGCTGCTTTACACGCTAAGGGCCGGGCACCTGTTCGATTCAAAAAAGAAAATAATGCCCGGGATCTCCGGCGTGGTCAAGGGGAAGCAGGTTATATTTCTGACCGAAGATAAAAAAGTGCATCAGCTTAACCTGCGCGAGAGGGAATAGTTTTTTCCGGCAGCGCAACCGCGGAAGCGGGATGTCTTGGAGAGATAAAAAATGAAAAAAATAATAACTTTGGCCATTACGGCCATTTTCTTTGCCCAGAACGCCCCGGTGGTCTACGCCGTGGAGGCCGCCACCGTCCAGTCGGTGCGGGTCTCGGCCGACAATGTGTACATCGCCACCGACCGGCCGGTGCAATACAAGGTCTTCGCCATGGAGAATCCTTCCAAGCTTGTGCTGGAGCTGCAGGACGCCAGGATGCGGACGCTGCAGGAGATCCCGGTCAACGGGCGGGCCCTGAAGCGCGTGCGCACGGGCCAGTACAAGACCAGCCCGGTCAGTATTTCCCGCGTGGTCATGGACCTGACGCAGAAGACCGCCTATGAAATAACCCGCAAAGGCACCGAACTCATCGTTATGCTAGGCGCGCGCCCCGCGCCGCGCCCGGCGGTCAAGGACGCCCCGGCCGCGCTGCCCGCCGGCGTCACCGTTATTTCCCCCGACGCCAGGCAGGCACAGGGTAAGCCGATAGAGATGACCCTGGAAGCCGCGCCCATAAAGCCGGCCGACCTCGACCGCGCCAGCGTTCCTCCGCCCTCCGCCCGTAAGGCCTACACGGCTTCCCAGACGCGCGGCATCATGGACAATCTGTCTCACGACCCTATAACTTTCGATTACAGCGAGGCGGATATCCGCGAGGTGATAGATATGCTGGCCGCCAAAGCCGGCATCAATGTGATCTACGGCGACGACGTGTCCGGCACGCTGACGATCAGCCTGGCCAAGGTGCCTTTCGACGAGGCTTTCAAGACCATCCTCAACGTGAAGAGCCTTGCCGCGCAGCAGGTCGGAGACAATATCCTGCGCATCGCCTCCCCCGCCACCTTCCTGGCCGAGCAGAAGAAGGCCATGCAGCAGACCCGGGTATTCTTCCTAAGCTACTCCAAGGCCGCCGACGTTAAAGCGCAGGTGGACGCGGTGGCCTCCGCCGAAGGCCGCGTCAAGGCGAGCTGTAACTCCGACGAGAACAATAATGCCCTGATCGTGACGGATACGCCGCTGGGTCTCGACGCCACCGCCCGCCTGATACGCAGCCTGGACCGCGTTCCCAAGCAGGTGGTCATAGAGGCCAAGCTCGTGGAGGTGTCCCTGGATAATTCCCTGGACTACGGTATCAGCTGGTCCGGTTACGCTGACGACAGGCAGGGCGGCTATATAGGTTCCACCGGCGTTGGTACGCCCACCGAGGCTTTGGGCGGTAAAACTGCCTCCCTTACCCCGTTCTCCGCCAGCAACGGCGGTACCGGTGTCAACCTGCCGGCCAACGTCGTCTACGGCGCTTTCCGCCTGGGTAAAGTGGCGTCCAACTATATGTTCGACGCGGTGATCACCGCGGCCGCCAAGAAAGGCAAGGCCAAAGTGCTCAGCGACCCCAAGGTGGCCACGCTCAACAACAAAGAAGCCAACATCAATATCACCACCCAGATCCCGTACACCACTACCGAGGTTACGGCGGCCACGCCCCCTATCTCCACCACCAAGGTCACCTATCTCACCACGGGCATCATCCTTAAGGTTACGCCCACGATAAACTCCGACGGGCGTATTTCGATGAAGATAAATCCGTCCGTCAGCCAGCCTTCCGCCACCATCACCCCCGTGGCCGGCGGCGCGCCCGGCATAGATACGCGTTCCGCTGACACTAACGTCATCGTGCGCGACGGCGAGACCATAGTTATCGGCGGCCTCATCCATGACACGCAGTCGGAGGCCGTCTTCAAGGTGCCGATACTTGGCGATATCCCGCTGCTCGGGTATCTCTTCAAAAAGAAATCCATGTCGCGCACCAGGATGGAGCTCCTTATTTTCGTGACCCCGCGGATAATAGAGGACTAAGAGGAACCCGTTCGCCGAATGAAGGACCAGGGGCAAACCTGGTCCTTTGTTTTTATTAAAATGCTGGCCTACACTTTTTCCGCCGTACTGGCGCTGTCCCCGCTGCTGCAGGCGGCCTTCGACCTGCCGCTCCAGCTCGCTTTCCAGCAGGCCGTCCTGCTCGCCTGCCTGGCCTGGCTGTTGCTGGGCCTAAGGGAGCGCGGACTGCCCGCCGGACTTTTCGACGGCAGGTCCCGTCTTCTTTGGGGCGCGGCGGCGTTCACCCTGGCGGCGCTCGTCTTTAGTCCCTTCCGCGGTTATATCTTCAACGAGTGGGGGAACTACGCGGCCGGCCTGCTGATCTTCGTGTTCGCCTCCTTCCTTAACAAGGAGGAGCGCGCCCTGGCGGACCGGGCGGTCATAGCCGGCGCCTGGCTGATCTTCGGCTTTTCCCTGCTGCAGGCCTTCGTCCTTAAAAATTTCGCCGCGCAGCCGCCGCTCACCAACCTTAACGCGCTGGCCCTCTATGCCGTGATGGTCATACCGCTGGCCCTCGAGCGGAAGCTGTGGCCGAGCGCCGGGGCGATGATCATCCTCGTCGTCTGGACGCAGTCCCTGGGCGCGGCGCTGGCCGGGCTGGCGACGGCCGGTTTTTATGCCGCGCAGCGGCTTAAAGGCGGCGAGCTCCGGGAGAACGCCTGGCTGCTGGCGGCGCTGGCGGCGCTGGCCCTCCCCGTGCTCTATCTGCTGCAGGCCGATTCGGTGGCCGGCCGGCTGGCCTGGTGGCGAAGCGCCTGGGAGATGTTCCTGGCCCGCCCCCTGACCGGTTTCGGGCACGCGTCCTTTACCTGGACCCAGGCCGCTTTCCAGGCGGAAGGGGTTTTCAGGGAACACGCTATTTACGCGCACAACTATTATCTTGAGTTCCTCTCGGAGAACGGGCTGCCGGCGGCTATTCTCTGGTTCTGGCTGCTGCTGCGCGCCGCCCGCACCAGGACCGGCCTGGTAAAATACTCCATAATAGCCGCGCTGGTCCATTCCCTGGTGGATTTCGGCCTTTCGGTGCCGGCAAACTTCTGGCTTTTCTGTTATCTACTAAGTTCGGAGGCCGCCGCCGGGGAGCCCATCAGGGTTTCCCGCCGCTGGGCCGCGGCGGCGCTGGTCCTGGCGGTCTTGTTCGAAGCGGCCCTGCTCGGTTTGGACTACCGGAGCCTGGCTTTTGAAAAAGCGCGCGGCCGCGCGCTGGCCGCGTCGGTGCGCGGCGACGCCGCGGGGGCGGAGGCCGAACTGCGGCCGGCCCTTGAGACGAAGCTTTTTAGGGCCCCGGCGCTGGAGTTCCTCGGCCGCCTCAACCTGACGGCGAAGGATGCGGGGTTCAACTCCGCGGTTTATTTCGAGATGTCCCTGCTGGAGAACCGCTACAGCGCGGCTTCCTGGCGCGCGCTGAAGCGTATTTATTCGGTGCCCGGCCGCGAGGAGGCCGCGGCCGGCCTGGAGCGCCGCCGGGCGGAGGTGTTCAGGTGACAGGCCGCCCTCCGTTCTCCTGGTTCTCCAAGCCGTATCCCCATGGGATATTTCTGGCGCTGGCCGTGGCGGCGGGCGGACTGCGGTCCGACGCGGCCTGGCTGCTGTTCGGCGTAATATTCCTGGGCTGGTTCGTTCTGCGCGCCGGCGCTTTAAGCTCCGGCGGGCTGCGCGCGCCGGTCTTGTTCTTCGCCTGGCTGCTGACCGCCGCTGTCTTTTCACCGGACCCCGCGGCTTCGGCCGGGATATTCGCCGGGTACGCCGTCCTCGGGCTGGTTTTCTTTTCGGCCTCGGCGCAGGAGGAAGGAGCGAACGGCTGGCTGACGGCCGTACTGGTTATCGGCGCCGCCGCCGCGGCCGTGCTGCTGGTCCAGAGGGTCTTTCTGGGCGGCGCTACCGGGTTTATCGGCGGGAACCACAATTATTCGGCGGCTTTCTGCGCCGCGGCTTTTCCGGCGGCGCTGCTGGCCGCTTTAACGGGCGGAAGCGGGAAAGAAAAAATATTCAAAGCCGCTCTGGCGCTGCTGCTGGCGGCGGGGCTCGCGGCCGCGGGTTCGCGCGGGGCGCTGCTGGCCGCCTTCCTGGCGGCATCGGCCGGGCTTTATGTTTCCGGCCGCCGCCGGGCGCTGGCGGCCTTTGTGCTGGCCGGGGCCGCCGCCCTGGCGCTGCTGCCGCAAGGGGTATTGGAGGGCGTTCTGAAATTCTCGGACCCGCGCGCTTTCGCGCGGCCGCGCCTGTGGGCCGCCGCGCTCGAGGCCGCCGCGGCCAGCCCGCTGCTGGGCTGGGGGCCGGGGCTGTTCGAGCGTGTTTTCGAGATCTTCAAGTTCCCTTATTTCGACGGGGTTTCCTATTTCGGCCACGGCACGCTGCACGCGCACGGTGAATTGTTCAACCTGGCGGCGGAGGCCGGCTTGCCGGCGGCTTTATTCTTTCTGCTGGCCGCGGCCGGCGGACTGCTGCGCGGCGCAACCGAAAAACTGCCGCTTAAACTGGCCGCGCTGGCCGTCTTTATACAGGGCGCGGCGGATATGATCTTCTACTCGGGCGCCGTGGGCCTGCTGTTCTGGGGGTCGCTGGGTTTTGCGGTCTCCGGCGGGGCCGTCTTCGCACCTGATAAAAAGCGCAGGGCCGCTCTGGCGGCGCTGTTGCTGGCCGGCCTGGTCCTGGCGCCGGCGGCCGGGCTGTTCGGCGGCCGGCAGGTCTTCCTGCTGCGTTCCTACGCCGAGGCCCGCGCCGGTAAAAATCCCGCTTTGACGCTGGCCCTGCTGCGCTCCGTCGCGCTGGATAAGCCCAGGGACCCGTTCACCGCCGGGGCGGAAGGGCGGGCGCTGGCCGCGGCCGGTAATTTCGAGGGCGCCGCCGCGAGTTTCAGGGCCGCGCTGGCGCTGGAGCCTTTTTACGCCGGGGCGCGTATCGGCCTGGCCGGGGTCTTGGGGGCCGCCGGCCGCGCCGGGGAGTGCGCGGCCGAACTGCGCGTGCTGGAAACCGCGCCGGCGCTTACGGCGCGCAACGCTTATCAGCGGGCGCTGCTGGAGTATGACCGCGCGGATCTTGCGAAAACTAAAAAAGAACTATGCCTGAAAAAGAGAACTGGCGGCGCTACTGCGCCCAGCCGGAAAGCGCGCTAGCCGCCAACGGGGTGGAACTGCTGCCCGGCGGCGAGGCGGCTTTCTCCGCCATGCTGGCGGCCATAGGCGGCGCCAGGGATTCCATCCTGCTGGAATTCTACGCCTTCTCCGACGATTCCATCGGCCGGGCTTTCTCCGATCTGCTTAAAGTGAAAGCGCGCGAAGGCGTGGCCGTCCATCTAATCTACGACTCGGTCGGGTCTATTCTTACGGACCGCGACTTCTTTCTGGACCTGGCCGCGGCCGGGGTGCGGGTGGCCGAATTCCGCCCGGTGATTTTCTGGAAGCCCTATTGGAACTGGATAAAACGCGACCACCGCAAAACCGTCTGCGTGGACGGCCGCGCGGCCTTCGTCGGCGGTTTCAATATCACGGAGTACGACGCGCCCAGGTCCATGGGCGGGCGCGGCTGGAAAGATACGCAGGCGCTAGTGCGCGGGCCGGCCGTAGCGGAATTGGAGAAGATCTTCTGGGAGGCCTGGACCGCCTCCACCCCCGTGACGGGAGAGCGCGTGCCGCCGCGCCAGGTCTCGCGGCCGGGGCTGGCCGGGGACACGCCGGTCTCGGTGCTGTCGGCCGGCGGCATACGCAACGTGCGGTCCATAAGGCGCAGCTACCGCTACGCCATAGATAAGGCGGAGGATTATATTTACATCACCAACGCCTACTTCCTGCCGGACCGCCTGGTTTACCGCCGCCTGGTAAAAGCCGCCCGCCGGGGCGTGGACGTGCGCGTTATCGCGCCCAGGGACACGGACCACCCGTACGTGCGCTGGGCTTCCTGGGCCAGGTACGGCCACCTGCTAAGGAACGGCGTGAAACTCTACGAGTGGCAGGGCCCCATACTGCATTCCAAGACCGCCGTGATCGACGGCGTCTGGTCCTCCGTCGGCAGCCACAACCTGGACCACCGCAGCCTGCATTACAACCTGGAGGTCAACCTGAGCGTCTACGGCGCCGCCTTCGGCGCGGCGATGGCCAGAACTTTCAGGGAGGACCTGAAACTGTCCAGGCCGGTCAGCCTGGAAGACGTAAGAAAAAGACCGCTCACTTCCAAGGCCGCGTCAAAACTGCTCTACCTCTTCCGGTCCTGGCTCTAATGAAACTTATCGTCTGCTCCCTGCTGCTGGCCGCCCTCGCCCCGGGCGCGTCGTCGGCCACGGAACCGGAGATAATCCCTGCCAGCGCGCGGGCCGAAGAACTGCCGGCGGTAAAGGACAGGCTGATGACCAGCCTTTTTTTCCGCGGCGAACTGGCCGACCTGATAATAGCCGCCGGCATGGCCGGGAGACTGGTGGCCCTGGACGGGCTGGAGAGCAACGCGGACGTCAGGAGCGCCCTGCTGGGTTGGATAAGCAAAGAGCCGGAGCAGGCGGCCAAACTTTACCTGCACCTGCGCGGCGGCGGGAAGCCCTCCGCTCCCCTGGAGTCTTACGAGGTCACCTATAAATTAAATCCCGTGTTCCTGGCGCTGATAAAAGACCTTAACGCGGCCGCCGGCAACCGCGCCGTTTCCGGCGAGGCCCTGGAACTGGCGGCCAGGCGGCTGTACGAGGGCCCGCAGGCCGAGCCGGAGGGCGCGGCCGTAACTGCGGACGCGGGCGCCCGCGGTACTTCTTTCTTCTCCCTGAGCTACGCGGACTACCGGCTTGATAAGGCAGGTCTCGGGCGCGAGATCTCCGCGGCCGGCGCCTGGCTTGAAACGGCGCGCGGCCCGTCGGGTAAGGGGCCGGCGGGGCTGGAAAAAGACTACGGCGCCGCGCTGGCGCAGTACAGCTCCTTTGTGGTGGCGGCCGCCGCGGTCAAAGGGCGCGGCGTTATAACGGCGGGGGAAGCGCGCGGGCTGGAAGCCGTCCGCGCGGCGCTGCGCTCGCGGCTGGCCGCGCTGGCCCTGCGCTCGCGCGCCGCCGACCTGGCCGCTATTTCGGACCTGCTGGGCGGCCTCGGCCGCGAGCCGGGAATAGAGAAGTTGATGTCCGACGTGGCGGCTATGCGGGCGCGCCTGGAAAAGTCGGCCGGAGAGATCGGGACAGGGGCCGCGCCTTTCAGCGCCCTCGGGCGGACCGTGCGCGCTTGCGAAGCCGGCTTCGCCGCCATATACCTGCGGTATTCCGCCTACAACGGGCTGCTCGCCCTTAAGAAACGCGCCGCGGCGCCCGGCTTCTCGTGCTTTTACGATTATGTGATTTACCGTTACCTGGCGGCTTTTTTCCCGGCTTCGCCCTACCCGGCGGCCCGGGCCGAACTTGCCGCCGGCGTCCCGGCGCTGGACGCGGCCCTCGCCGCCGCAGGGGCCGGAGATGTGCCGGCCGCGCTTTCCGGCCTGGGCGCCAGGGCCGCTTCGATGGACGAGGCGCAGCGCCTCGTGAGCCGGGCCGCCTCGTTCAACCGCGGCGCGCAGTTCTTCCTGTGGGGGCTGCTGGCGCGGCCGGTGGAGTACAAGGTGACCATAAAGGGCGGGCGGCCCCTCTTCAGGCCGGCCTTTACTTTCTTCGAGGTGATGGAAAATAATTAATGAAAAAAATATATATCTTCTCTTACGGTCTTTATCCTGGCCAACTGACATTGGAAACGCTGGCGGCTATGCGCGAGTGCGGGGCCATCTACACCCATTGCCTAGACGCCGCCAGCGCGCGGCATTTTTCTAAATTCGCGCCCGGCCTGAAGCTGACGCAAGGCCTGGGCCGCCGTGAAGCCGCCCTGGCCGCGGTCGCGGCGCTCAAAAAACACAAGACGGTGGGGTTCCTGACGTATGGGAACCCGCTTTTCCTTAACCAGACGGCGGCCGAAGTGATGGCGGCCTCGGCAAAAAAGAAAGCGCGGGTCAGGGTTTTCGCCGCGGTGTCCTCTTTCGACGCCATTGTGAACTTGTTCAATCTGAATAATTTTTCTATCCGCGGCCTGCGGGTGGTGGATACCGCCACATTAATGGACGACCGCGCCTTTACGCCGGACATGGACACGCTTTTCTTTGTGCCTTGCGCGCTGAACCGGCCGGCCAACGCCGCCGCCAAAAAAAGATTCATAGCCGCGGCCGCCAAAGCATACCCGCCCTCGGCGCAGGTTTACCTGGCCGATTGCGCTTCCGTCGCCTGCGGCGAGCCCAGGGTGACAAAGGGGCATATGCGGGATTTCTCCGGGTTGTTGTCCAAATTGAACGAAAGGCACACCCTCTTTATCCCCGCCGTCGCCCCGAAAATCAAAAAGAAGCCCGGCGCAAAATAAGCGCGGGTTTTTCATGTAAGGGTCGGGCTCGGTTGACGGGCCGGAGAGCGGTTATTTTATTTTTTTGAGCAGGTCCAGCATGGCGAGGTCGCTCTGGTAAACCAGCTCTTTCCCGGCGTCCGCCAGGGAGCACCACTTCATGTCCAGTATTTCGTCGGGTGTTTTAGGCACGCCGTCGCCGCCGGTGCGCCGCATCAGGAACCAGCGCACGTCCTTGTCCACCATGTCCCCGCCGCGCAGGAAAGAGTATTCCGCTTTATAGAAATCCGACTTTATTTCGCAGTCCCAGCCCGTCTCCTCCGCCACTTCGCGCAGCGCCGCGGCTTGGGCGGTCTCGCCGGGTTCCACGTGGCCTTTGGGGAAGGTCCAGACCTTCTCCCCTTTGAGGTTGCGCATCATTATCAGCAGGACGTTGCCGTCCTCGAGCAGCAGGCCGCCGGCCGAGTGTTCTTTTTTGTTTTCGGGCATTGTATCCGGTCCTGAGCGTTAAATAGGCTGCAGCGGGGCGTACTTCAGCATGAAGGTCTGGCGCACGCCGCTGTCGAACACCACCGTGACCTTGGCTAATTCGCCGGCGCCTATCTGGTCCACCACCCGGCCCGGTCCGTGCACGGGGTGCATTATCCGCCTGTTCTTGCCGATGCGCGGGATGGAGGGCGGCGGCTGGTAAGAGGAGAGCACCTGCACGTCCTCTTCGCCGGGGCGGTTGACGGTCTCGCGGGCTACTTTGCTCTCGAAAATAAAACGCGAGGCCAGGTTGGGATAGGTGGTGCCGAAGATGCGGCGCGTGCCGGCCCAGGTGAGGAACAGCCGCTGCCGCGCGCGGGTCATGCCCACGTAGGCCAGGCGGCGCTCCTCCTCCATTTCTTCCTCGGAGGAGTTGCCGGCGTTGATGGGGAAAAGGTTCTCTTCCAGGCCGGTCAGGAAGACGGCGGGGAATTCCAGGCCCTTGGCCAGGTGCACCGTCATCAGCGTGACGGCGTAGGTGTCGGTGTTGAACTTGTCCACCTGGGAGGACAGCATGACTTCCTCCAGGTACTTGTGCATGGTGGGGGCTACGCCTTCCTTGACGCAGTGCTCCTCGAATTCTTTTACGGCGTTGACCAGTTCCTGCAGGTTGCCCAGGCGCGCCAGGGATTCCTGCGGCTCTTTTTCCGCCAGGTCCTCGGTCATCTTCCAGTAGCCGGATCTTTCCAGGATGTTCGCCAGCATGGAGGAGGGCGTGGCGGAGAACAGGTCGGCCTTCACGCCTTCCAGCAGGTCCAGGAATTCTTTTATGCCGCGCCGGGCGGTGTTGGTTATATCGGGCACCTGTTCGCAGCTGAGCAGCGCGTCGTAAAGCGGCATTTCCTTCTGGCGCGCGTAGGCCAGCACATGGTCCAGGGCGGTTTTCCCCACGCCCCGGGCCGGCAGGTTGATCACGCGCAGCAGGCTGATGGTGTCGGCGGGGTTGGTCAGCAGCTTCAGGTAGGCCAGCACGTCCTTAACTTCCTTGCGGTCATAGAACCGCACGGAGCCGATGAGCCTGTAGGGGATGCGCGACCTTCGGCAGGCCTCTTCGAAGGAACGGCTCTGGGCATTGGTGCGGTAAAAGACCGCGATATCGTTGTAAGTAAGGCCGCCCTTGGCCGTAAGGGTTTTAATTTCGTCCACGATGCCGCGCGCCTCGTCGGTCTCGTTGGCGTATTCCAGCACCGCCGGCGCCTCGCCCTGGTCGGCCTTGGTCCAGAGGTTCTTGGGGCGGCGGTTCTTGTTGTGCTTGATGACCTCGTTGGCCGCGTGCAGGATGCGCGCGGTGGAACGGTAGTTCTGCTCCAGCACCACGGTAAAAGCGTCGTTGAAGTCCTTCTCGAAATCCATGATGTTGCGGATGTCCGCGCCGCGCCAGCCGTAAACGCTCTGGTCGGGGTCGCCCACCACGCAAAGGTTGCGGTGTTTGGCGGAAAGGTCTTTTATCAGCACGTATTGGGCGTGGTTGGTGTCCTGGTATTCGTCCACCAGGATGTACTGGAAATTCTCCTGGAAATATCCGCGTATCTCGTCGTTCTCTTTGAGAAGTTCCACCATCTTGACTATCAGGTCCCCGAAGTCCAGCGCGCCGGCCTCGGTGAGCTTTTTCTGGTAGCGGTGATAGATCTGCGCGGCTTTCAGGCGGGCCGGGTCGTTGACGGCCTGGGCGTTGATCAGGTAGGACTGGGCGTCGAGCAGGTCGTCCTTGGCGCGGGAGATGAGGCTTAAATAAAGCGGCGCTTTGTTCTTTTCCGCCTCGAGGCCCAGTTCGTCCATGGCCAGGCCAATCAGTTTTTTCTGGTCGTCGGCGTCGTAGATGACGAAATCCGGTTTTACGCCTATCAGGCGGCCGTGAGCGCGCAGGATGCGCGCGCCCAGCGCGTGGAAGGTGTGTATCCACATGCCGCCGGAATAGGGCACCAGCTTGCCCACGCGCTGCACCATCTCCTGGGCGGCCTTGTTGGTGAAGGTGATGGCCAGGATCTGCGAGGGGGAAACGCCGGAAGCGATCAGCAGCGCTATTTTCGAGGTGAGGGTCTTCGTCTTGCCGGTGCCCGCGCCGGCGAGGATCAGCAGCGGCCCGGCGAAATACTGCACCGCCTCCATCTGCTTGGGGTTCAGATTGAGCTGCGGCAGCAGCGCGGGGTTTAAGTTGAGGTCCAGGCTCACAAATGTAATTTTACAATACTATCGCGCCGCCGTTCGGCGGGTTCGTGGCCGAGCAGCGTTGCCAGGTGGCCGGCGGCGAAGGCGTTCATGTCGAAGCGCCTGAGGACGGTGCGTCTGGCCGCCGCGCTGACGGCCGCGCGCCCGGCCGGGGTCAGGGCAAGGGAGCGGCGCACGCAGGCCGACAGGGCCGCCGGCGTAAGCCCGCGGTAGAGGAAAGAGTCTTTGCCGTCGGAAAGATAGCGGGTAACGACCGGATCGCCGCAGGTTATGGTGAGTTTGCCCATCGCCATCGAAAGGAGGGCCGCCGTAAGCCCGGCGCCCGGGTTGGGCGCGGTGGGCCTGACCGGCAGCGCCACCAGGGCGGCGCCGGCGATGAATTCTTTCATTTTTTCCGGGCCGACGGGCTGGGTTATGATCGCTACGCGGCCCGCGAGGATTTTCGGGACCCGCACCGGGAGATCCGTGCAGATCTTGAGCTTCAGCCCTTTCGGAAAGGTCCGTGCCGCGGCCATCAGCGGCGCGTAATCCCGGTCAGCCCGCCCGAAAGAAAAAACATAGTCCCCGGCGCCGGCGCCGGCTGGGGCGTAGTAGTCGCAATCCACCGCGAGGGGGCGTTCCAGGAAGCGGCCCGGCCTGCCGAAGCGCCCCCACTGCGCCCGGCTGTGCTGGTCAACCAGCGCGGCGGTGCTGAAAGCGGAGAAAACGCCCAGCTTTTCCGCCACGTCCATGGCAAAAATGTGGCCGGGCGGCATAAGGATGTCGTTGGCGATAAAGTGTTTGGCGCCGGGAGCGCGCAGGGCGAACCAGAGCCAGGCCGGCAGGTCTTCGTCGCGGTAGGGCAGGTCCACAAGGATGACGGCGCTGTAGGCGGTAAGCCCGGAGAAGGCGCGCAGGTTGTCCATGCCTGAATACTTTATTCTGAAGCCGGCGGCGCCGCCAGCCGGGCCCAGGCCGTAGTCGTGCTCGAAAGAATGAAAGACGTCCAGCGCGGTCGCCCCATGGGCGGCGGCCGCCCGCGCGAAGGCGCGCTCCAGGTGCGCGCTCATGGCGGAGTCCCGCAGGTTAACGAGCAGGAGTTTTTTGCGGAAGGACCTGTTGCGCAGGGCCAGCAGCCCGCGGAAGGCGGGCGTGTCCATGAAGAGCCGGTAGCCGAAGGTGTTGTATTTGTCTATTGCGTGCTTCAGATCGTTCACGGTCAGCCCCCGCGCCTTCACCGCCCGGCGCTATACGTTGAACTTGAAGAAACAGATGTCCCCGTCCTTCATCACGTATTCCTTGCCTTCGGAGCGGATGAGGCCTTTTTCCCTGAGGGTCTTTTCGTCCTTATATTTCATGATGTCGTCGAAGGCGTAGACTTCGGCGCGGATGAAGCCCTTTTCGAAGTCGGTGTGGATGCGGCCGGCGGCCTGCGGGGCTTTCAGCCCGCGCTTCAGGTTCCAGGCGCGCACTTCGTCCTCGGAGCCCGCGGTGAAGAAGCTGATCTGGTCCAGCAGTTTGTAACCGGCTATGGCCATCTTCTCGAGGCCGGTGTAATCCTCGCCCAGGTCCTTAAGGAAGATCGCTTTCTCCTCGTCGGGCAGCTCGATGATCTCGGACTCGATCTTGGCGGAGATCTCGACCAGGATGGAGCCGCGGGCCTTTATGAAGTCGCGGAGCTTCCCCAGGACCGCCTGGTCGGGCTGCTCTGAGGTGTTGGCCACGAAGAAAACGGGTTTAACGGTGAGCAGGTTGAAGTCGCGCACTTCGTCCAGGGTGTAGCCGGCCTCGCGGGCGGGCTTGCCGTCGGCCAGCAGCTTCTTGATGGCCTCAAGCCGCACCTTCTTCTCCTCGGCGTCCTTGGTCCGGGCTTTAAGGTCGCGCCCGTTCTTCTCTATGGCCTTGTCCACGCTCTCCATGTCGGCCAGCATCAGCTCGGTCTCGATGACCTCGATGTCGCGGACCGGGTCCACTTCGCCCAGCACGTGCACCACGTCGGGGTCCTTGAACACGCGCACCACCTGCACGATGGCGTCCACCTCGCGGATGTTGGCCAGGAACTTGTTGCCCAGGCCCTCGCCCTTGGAGGCGCCCTTCATCAGCCCGGCGATGTCGACGAACTTTATATAGGAGGCCACTTTCTTGGGCGGCTTGAACAGGTCGAACAGCGCGTCCAGGCGCTTGTCCGGCACCGGCACCACG
>MGUD01000003.1:4741-13303 GCA_001799795.1 Elusimicrobia bacterium GWC2_61_19 | reverse complement strand
ACCCTTGATACGGGTTTACCCCGTATGCCGGTTTAGCAAACCGGTGCCTTCAACCACTCGGCCACCTCTCCCTAAATAGCTGCCCCCGTAATCAACCCCGCCCGCCCAAAGTATTATATAAAAATAATCCTAATTAAAAGTCTTCTTTATGCCTTCTTCCAGGCTGGTCCAGGTCCCGCGGCCGGTGTCGCGTTCCCATTTGGCGGAGGAGGCGGTCCAGTTGGGGGCCGCGCCTTCGCGCGCCTTGTCCCTGTTGAAGATGGGCTCGGCCCGGCCCAGCCAGGAGACCGCCTCGTAAACCAGGCCCAGCGCGCAGAGCAGCGGCCGCGGCAGGTCCACCATGAAAGGCATTCTTACGCCCATCGCCCCGGCCAGCATGGCTATAAAGTCTTTCCACGGGTAAGCCCGGTTCTCGCAGATATAATAGGTGTTGCCGTCCGTAGCGGGGTTTTCCAGGGTGGTTATTATGGCGGCCGTCAGGTCGTCCACGTAGACGAAGCTGAAGCTGCCGGACGCGCCGGCGTTCACCATGAAACCTTTTTTCACCCAGTGCGCTATCTTCGACACGGCGTATTCGTTGCGGCCGTAAACTATGGGCGGGCGCAGGATGGTGCGCTTGACGAAAGGCGGCAGGCGCATCACTTCTTTTTCCCCGCCCAGCTTGGTGCGGCCGTAGTTGGAGACAGGGGCGTCCGGGGTTTCTTCCGTGCGCGGCGCGGCGGCGTCGGCCGACGGGCCTCCGGCGGCCAGGCTGGAGATATAGACGAATTTTTCCGGCGGCTTGGCCAGAGTGCTGACCGCGCCGACCAGGTTGGCGGTGCCGGTCACGTTGGCTTTTTCAAAGCCGGCGCGCGTGCGGGAGAACAGCATGGCCGCCATGTGCACCAGGTAGTCCGCCCCGGCGGCGGCCTTCTTGAGGGATTCCTTGTCGTCGAAGGAGACCACTTCGTAATGGGCGCCCTCTATGCGCCGCGCGGGATTGCGGCGGGTGAAGATCTTTACGGCGTAACCGCGCGCCAGCAGCGCCCGCGCGAGCGTGCCGCCTATGAACCCGGTTCCCCCGGTTATGGCTACCGTTTTCCTGTTAATGTCTGGCATCAATCCTCTTTTAATTTCTTAATGGCCTTATTCACTTCCGAGTCCAGGCCTTTTATATTGGTCTTTACGTCGGCGTCCAGCTTAACGCCGAAGCGCAGCAGGCCGGCGCGCAGCGTGTCGCCGTCGGGATATCTGCGGGTCTGCAGCTTTTCAAGAACGCTGGTGCGGTCCCGCTGCGGCATGGTGGCCGCTACGGCCAGGCCCATCAGGGCGAAAGCCGCCAGGTTCACCGCCAGTCCCAGCACGCCGCTGATCAGTTTGACCAGTTTGGCGCTGGTGTTGACGAAAATTATGAAGACGCTCCAGACCAGCAGCGAGACGGCCAGGTAGTAGTTGCCGTAGGGGCCGGTTTCAGGGTAGGAAGCGAAAAAGGCCAGGTGCAGCAGGGCCACCGCAATGATCTTTATTATCAGGCTCACGGGAGTATCTCCTCTTTCTGGGGCGGCAGCAGGCCGGGGCAATCCACGCCCAGGCGCAGCAGGCCTATAAAAACCGAGCGGCGGCCGGGATAATTCCCCTCGCTCACCTTGCGCAGCGCGCTGATCCCGTCCTTCTGCGGCAGGAACGACAAAGCGGCGAAAGCGCAGGCCAGCGTAAAAGCCAGGGCCTGAAACGCGCGCCAGAAGGTTTCCGAAGGGACGTATCTCCCTATAAAGACAGCGAAAGCGGTCCAGAGCAGCGCCGACACGTAAAGGAAGGTCATGCCCATGCGCCCGGTTTCGGGGTAGGCGATGAATACCGCCAGGTTTACCAGCAGCCCGATGATGATAAGCGGGGTGGTCCTCATGTCTTAATCCATGGCCTTGAATTCTACGTGGGCGGTAAGCTTGTCCTCGTAAAAATCGTCCGGCAGGGCGGGGAACGGGGCCGCGCTCTCCACCGAACTTTCCGCGGCGTTATCGAAGAGGCGGTTGCCCGAGGACTTCTCTACGCTCACGCTCTTTACCGAGCCGTCGCGCGCTATGGAGAACCTGACCGTGCACTTCAGGTCGCCGCCCGACGGCATTTTTTCGGTCCAGGAGTTCCAAAGGGCTTCGCGCACCTGCGTTATATACCAGGGGTAGGGAAAGTTGGCGGAATCGGTTATCAGGGGCGTGCCGTTCTCCCCTTCGGCGGCGGCCGCTTTCTTCTCTTCGTCGAACAGTTTTCCCCCGCCGGCCAGCACGCTGGGTTTGGGCAGCGCGCCCTGTGTGAAATCGTCCTGGTCCGGTTTCTCCGTCCGTGCGGCGCTTTTTGCTGCGGTCTTCGCCGCCGCCGGTGCGGGGCGGCCTTCCGGGGCCGCGGCTTTCTCCATGGTGACCACTTTGGAGGGACCGATGAAATCTATGTAATAGGCGTCTTTTTTCTGGAGGATAACGGCGTTCCTGGAGATGAAAAAGAGCGCTGCGAGCAGCAGGAAATGGGCGGAGGAAGAGTAGAGAAGATAATGCCGCATGGCTGGGCTCACTCCGGCTTAACGGCTATGCCTATTTTGCCGGCGCCGAGTTTCTTGGCCGCGTCCAGCACCTGGACCACGCGCTCCACCGGCACGGCCTTGTCGGCTTCCACCAGGACGGTCTTTTTATAGGACTTGGAGAAACGCAGAATGAGTTCCTTTTCCAGGCGCCCCGGCTTGACCGGCTTGCCGTCCACCGTCATCTCACCGTTGGCCGCCAGCTGCACTTTCAGCACATTATCGTCCCCGCCCTTGGTGCCCGTGGAGGCTCTGGGCAGGCTGACCTGGATCTGCGACTGCACCAGGAAAGGAGTTATTACCATGAAGATGATCAGGATGATAAGCGAAACGTCGATGAGCGGGATCATATTGATCTCCGCGATTATCCCGCTTTTTACGGTGTGTACTCTCATGGCGCTAGACTATGCCGCTGAATTCCCTGGAGGCGGACCGGTCTATCATCTGTTCCGTCAGCCAGTTCATTTCGCTGGCGAACTCGTTGGCCTTGTGGGCGAAATAGTTGTAGGCCACAATGGCCGGTATGGCCACGAAGATGCCGGCTGCTGTGTTGACCAGGGCTTCGGCTATGCCCATGGCCACGACGGAGGGGCCGGCACCGGCGTACATGGACAGGTCCTTGAAAGCCCGGATGACGCCGATGACGGTGCCGAACAGGCCGATGAAGGGGCTTATGCTGCCGATGGTGGCGATGGCGGTCAGGCTCTTGCCCAGGCGCGACACGTGCCACTCGACGGCTTTCTCGGCCAGCTCGCGCTTCTCGAGCGGGCTGCCGTAATGGGTTATGACCTTGTGGACGATGTCCCCGGCCGGGGTTTTGGACCTGGCCGAGATCTCCGCCAATTGTTTTATTTCCCCGGTTTTAAGCAGGGCGTGGGCCTTGTGCAGCAGGTCTTCCATGCCGCTGAAGGTTTTCTTGTAGACCGTCCAGCGTTCCCAGATCAGCGCTATGGAATATATGGAAAGGGAGGCCAATACAAAAAGTATGGGGCCGCCTGCCGTTATGAGTTGTTTGAAAGTAATATTCATCAGCTTCTCCTGCTATTAATTAAATTAATTATAGCAATTAGGAGGTGCTGAGTTGACGGGTTGTGCGTTCCCCCGCCGCCGGCCGTTTCAGGCCTTTTTGAAGGCGAACTTAACGCGGGCTTCCAGGTTCTCGAAATAGCCGGAGAGCAGCTTCAGTTTGGAGCTTAGCACGCCGTAAAGCTCCTCCTGCTCCCTGGACTTTATCTCGTCCACGGTCTCGGATTCGCGGATGCGGTTGACGGCGTCGAAAAGTTCCTCGCGGATGCGGCCCAGTTCCTGGTCCCGCCATTTCAGGTCGGCGCGCAGGCGGCCGATCTCCTCGCAGAATTTAGCGGACTGCTCCTCGTGGTCGCGCCGCTCGTCGAGCATGATGCGCTGGAATTCCTCGTTCTTGCCCAGCAGCGAGGAGATATTGTCGCCGAGCGTGCGGGCCAGCATGTCCTTTTCTTCCAGCTGGGATTGTATTTCTTTCATTTCGGCTTCCATCGCCGCCAGACCGCCGGCGTGGGCGGTTTCGGCCTTGCGGGCCTCGGCGCGGGCGGCGTCCGCGGCGGCCGAGAGCTGCTCGCGCAGGCGCGAGATGTCGGCGTTCTTTTCGGCCAGGGCCTGGGTGGCTTCGGAAAGCTTGTCCTCGGAGCGCTTCTTCAGGGTCTTGTAGAGGGTTTCCCACGACGGGTGCTCGCCCTTTATGTTCTGCGAATTCTCTATGGAACGCTTGAGTTTCTCCGTCAGCGCCCTGGCTTCGCCTTCTTTGCGCCTGAGGGCGTCCTCGAAGCCGCGCTTTTCGGCGTTGTACGCCTTGCGCAGCTCCCTTACTTCCCCCTCCAGCGAGGCGTTCTTCGAAATGGCTTTTTCCAGCAGCGAGCGGGACGCTCTTTCTTCCACCGCTTCCACCGTCATCGGCGGCGTGGGCTTTGTCCGCGCGGCGGGCGGGGTTTCTATCAGGGTCTGGAAAGCGGGCTCGAGCCCGGCTTCCCGCCACTGGCCGAGGGCTTTCTCGGGGCACACCAGCGTCGAGCGGTCGAAGCCGGCCTGCATCGCGGCCTCTTTCGGGGCGAAAGGCCCGCGGATGCTTTTCTTCATGTAAGCGTAATAGCGCAAAATCGGTTCGGTCATGCTTAAATGATAACAAAGGAGTGTTACAAGTATATTACAGGAAAGTTTAGGTTCGGCTCCGCTGGGATAGGGGCTGTCAAAAAACAGGGTCTCGCACACCGTGCTCGCCCTTCCCCGCCTCGCCCTCCGCGCTTACGCAAGCGTCGGGCTCCGGCAGGGTTTTTGCCAACCCCTATCCCAGCGGAGCCTCCACGGCGGGCAAGGGTATGGGTTCGGCGGGCCGTCACGGACCGAAGCCGCTTGCGTAGCGCGGCGAGGGAGTGATGAGGGGCGGCCACGGTGTGGCCGACCCCGTGCCCGGCGGGCCCATACCCTTGGCTGCCGGGGTTTACGCGAGATGTTTTTTGACGGAGGCGCGGGTGACGGGGGCTATTACGCCCCGTTCGGTTATTATGGCTGTGATGAGGTTGGCGGGGGTTACGTCGAAAGCGGGGTGGCGCACTTTTACCCCCCGCGGGGCTATGCAGGCGCCTTTGATGTGGGTGACTTCTTTTGTCGAGCGCTCCTCGATCACGATGACGTCGCCGTTGAGGGCTTGCGTGTCTATGGTGGGAGTGGGCGCCGCTACGTAGAAAGGGATCTTGTGATGTTTGGCGATGACCGCCAGGCCGTAGGTGCCTATCTTGTTGGCCGTGTCGCCATTGGCCGCTATACGGTCCGCCCCCACCACTATGGCGTTCACGCCGCAGGTCTTTATGATGTGGGCCGCCATGTTGTCGGTGATAAGTTCCGACGGCACGCCCTCGCGCATGAGTTCCCAGATGGTAAGGCGCGCGCCCTGCAGGTAGGGGCGGGTTTCGCAGGAGTAGGCGTGGCTGATCTTGCCCAGCTTGTGGGCGGCGGTGATCACGCCGACGGCCGTGCCTATGCCCATGGTGGCCAGCGCGCCGGCATTGCAGTGGGTCATGATCACGCAGCGCTTCGGCAGCAGGCGCGCCCCGTGGCGGCCCATGGCAAGGCAGGCGGCTTCGTCCTCGGAGGTGACCAGACGCGCCTCGCGTTCGATAATGGAAATAAATTCAGCGCGGGCGGCCGGGCTGAACTTGCCGGGGTTGGCCGCGGCGAAAGCCAGGGCACGGGCTAGCATCCGGTCGGCGGCGTAGAAGAGCGCCACCGCGGTGGGGCGCGCGGCCTTAAGCAGGTCCGCGGTCCTTACGGCGAGCTTCTTAAGTTCCAGGGCGGAGGCGGGCTTGAGGCGCCGCATCTCCAGGGCGAACCCGTCGGCCGCGGCGCAGCCGATAAGCGGCGCGCCCCGCAGCGCCATATCCTTTATGGCGGCTGCGGTAGCGGCGGCGCTTCTTGCGGTTATGTACTTTATCCTGTCCGGCAGTAAACGCTGGTCCAGGACTTGCAGGCCTTTTCTTGAGAATTTAAGGCGCGGCGGGATCATCGTTGTCTTACGGTATGGAGTCCAGCAGGTTCTTCAGCTGTTCTTCGGTCTTGCCGGTTATCTCGACGGTCTTTTCGCGGCCTTTGGCGCCGCGGATGATGTTGACGAGCTTGGACGGCACCTCGAAGAACTCGGAAAGATAGTCCCTGAGCAGCAGGTTTATCTTGAGGTCGGCCGCGGGCGCGCAGATCTTCACGCGCAGGACGCTGCCTATGCGTGAAACCACTTCGTTGTCTTCGCAGTTCGGTATGACTCTGACTTTTACGATCATGTCCCCTACCTCTTTGTTGCCGCGGCCCTTGGCGGGCGCCGCCGCTGTTCCCCTGGGGGCTGCCTCTACGCGAAAAGAGAACTGCCCACGCGCGGCAGGTTTGACCCCGCCGACACCGCCAGTTCGTAATCTCCGCTCATCCCGAGTGAAAGATAGTTCTTAAACCCGGAATTTTCATTTTTTGCCGGAAAGTCACGGTCAAAAATCTTTTTGGCTTCGGCGAACACGGCCTTGAGTTCCTGCGGCGTCGCGCCGGCCGGGGCTATGCCCATGTAGCCGCAGGGGACGATATTTTTCAGCTCACGCAGCGAGCCCAGCAGTTCCCCCGCCTGGGCCGGCGTTACGCCGGACTGGGCGGCGGAGTCGTTGAGCTTCAGCTGTATCAGCACCGGCATGGTCTTGCCCAGGGCCGCGGCGTGGCGGTTCACTTCGGCCGCTATTTTAAAACTGTCTATGCCGTCTATCCAGTCGAAAGTTTCCACGGCGGCTTTGGCCTTATTGGTCTGCAGGTGGCCGATGAAATGGAGTTTTACGCGGGACCGCAGCGCCGCCAGGGGGCCGTCGGTCCATTTGGAGCGGGCGTCCTGCACCTTGTTCTCGCCGGCTGATTTTATGGCGCCGGCTTCTATAAGGAGCTTTACGTCCTCGTCAGCCGCGTATTTCGTTACCGCCAGCACTTCCGTGTCCGCGGGCCTGCCGGCTTTGGCGCAGGCGGCGGCAATACGGCCCGTTATGGTCTGGAAATTGGAGAGAAGCGCGCTTTTGCGTGTAAGTTCGGCGGTCGGCATTAGGATTACTTATATTCTATCAAAAAATGCCGGTTTTTCATAGGGAAATCCGCCCGCTCCGACGGGTTTAGCGGAGTTCCCGACCCAAATGCTATCATTGATTTATGGCTCTTCCCCCTTCTTTCTGGCTGCTCATCGCGTCGGAAGCGCTGATGACGGCCGGCTATTCCGTTTCTTTTCCCTTCCTTGCTCTTTACCTGAGCGGGCACCGCGGCGTGCCCATGGCCTGGGTGGGGCTTTTCCTTTCCCTGTCCATGCTGGTGAGCGCGGTGTCGCAGGTGATGGGCGGCGAGATCTCGGATGTGATAGGGCGCAAGAAAGTGATGGTGATGTCGCTCGCGCTGCGGGCGCTGCTTATCGCGGTTATCGCCTGGGTTGTCTGGAGCGGGGCGGGGCTGTGGGCGATATTCGTGTTCCATCCTATAGGGATGTTCATCGGTTCTTTCTTCCAGCCCTCGGCGCGCAGCTGGGTGGCGGATTATGTGCCGCCGGCGCACCGCATGAAGGCCTACGGGCTGCTGCGCATGGGCGGCAACGCGGGCTGGGCGGTGGGCCCGGCTATCGGCGGGCTGCTGGCGGCGGGGTCTTATGCCATGCTGTTCGGCGTGAGCGCGGCGGTCTACGCGGTGTGCGCCGTGATAATCTTCCTTATCATCAAGGATAAGCCGGGCGCGGCGCGCGGCGGCGACGCGGGGTTCGACCTTAGGGCGGCGGCGGGGACGCTTAAAGACAAGCAGTTCCTTCGGTTCTGCTTTTTTACTTTTACCATGTGCGCAGTTATGAGCCAGCTGGTGGTGTCTACTTCGCTTTATTCCAAGACTTATCTGGGTTTTTCCGAGCGGCAGATAGGTTTGTTGTTTACTATCAACGGGTCTTTGGTGGTGCTGCTGCAGTATTTTATGACGCGTGTGCTGGAGGGCTGGCGTATTACGACAGGGCTTACGCTGGGGGCTTTGTGCTACGCGGCGGGTTATCTGGGCGTGGGCTACGCGGCTTCCTACTATTTTGCGGCGGCGGCTATTGTGGTGGTGACGCTGGGCGAGATAGCGGTGTCGCCGGGTATGCAGGCTTTAGGGGCTAACATGGCGCCGAGGGCAGAGAAGGGGCGCTACCTCGGGGTGCAGGGTTTGTTCCAGCAGGTGGGCAGCGCTACGGGGATCTTTATCGGTTCCAACGCTATTCAGAATATTAGTCCGCGTTTCCAGGAGGGGCCGTGGTTTCTTGTGGCTTTCCTGGCCTGCATCTCGGCCGCCGGCTTCTGGAGCCTGGGCGGTTTCATCTCCAAAGAACGCAACGGCCTGCGTCCCCCCGAGCCCGTGACCACTCCCCCGACAGAAAACCCTGAAGCTGCGTAAGAACTATAAGTTACTGCGAGAAGCCAAGTCGGGGTGGCCGGGGTGTTATCCCGCGCACCCTG
>MGUD01000003.1:0-4682 GCA_001799795.1 Elusimicrobia bacterium GWC2_61_19 | reverse complement strand
CCGCCCCTCCCGTAATCATTTGCTACAGATTATTCTTCTTGTCTGGCCATGTAGACGGCGGCGACGGCGAACAGAAGGAAGGCGATGGGGACGGACAGGCCGGGGGTGCCGGCGAGGCCCAGGCTGGATTGGTAGGGGTTGGCGGGGTTGTAGTAGACGTCTATGCTTTTCCCCTCCGGGAAGTGCTTGCGCAGGTCGGTCCACGCGCCGTCCTCGCTGAAGTAGAGTTTGTATTTGTTGAGTTCCAGCGGCCCGGCGCCGTAGAGCGCGTTGTTGGCGCTGTAGGTGTAGCTGACGTAGGTGTTGTATGAGCGACTGCGGCGGCTTCTGTGAACGACTACTTTGTTTTCGGTCACGCGGCCTGCCGCGGGCGTCCAGCGTTTTTGGGCGGCCAGGGCGTAGCGCCAGTCGTTAAGGAGTATCAGGCCTAGCAGCACCGCCAGGCCGGCGAACAGATAATACCCCCAGGTGCTGTTGGTCGCCTGCCGCGACCCGGCCGCAGAAATTATCTGATTTCCGCCTTCTATGCCAGCGCTCATGGTAACACCATATATAAAACCCGCCCCGCAGGTCAAAACCCTATTTGTCTACCGTCGATATGGCCTCTATCTTGGCCCAGTCAACGAAGGCGTGGCTGCCCTGTCCCCTGTTAACGATCAGGCATTCCTCGGTATCGGTTACCGACTCGGCCCTGAGCGCCCCGCCGGGGCTGCCTGCCCTGATAATAACCACAAATTGCGTATCCTCAAGTTTGTACGTCGCTTCACCGGGCTTGGTGTACTTGCTGTCCGGGTCCAGGATGAACCGTTTCTTAAATAAATTCTGCCAAGCTATCCTATCCATAACGTTATCCTTTATACCCCGTATCTTTAGTCAACTATACTAGAAAAGCAGGGGACGCTGTTTACTATATTCCTAATTGTGGGTATTAGCCAAGCCGGGGCGGCCGGGGGTTTGGCCCGAGAACCCGGACTGCAGGGAACCGTTGGCCGTCTGAAGAGCATAGCTCTCGATACGGCACGGGCATAGCCCAGCGCGGTTCCCCCCGCCCTGGGAAATTATGGCGGGGCCCCCCCTTCCCCAAAGGGTGCGCAGGGCAACACCCCGGCCGCCCCTCCGGCCCCTCAAAACAAAACCGCCAGGGCTTCCCCCGGCGGTCCATTCAACCTGTAACAACTAGTCATATCGTAAACAGCGTCCGCTACTCCTCTTAAATATTCCCCAAATTGATATTGACGAATTCTGATGCGTGCGCTATAATATCCATGAAGGCTTTGTGGCGTCAGCTACATTGCCTTTTCCTTTTTCTGTCCTTGTCCTCAAATCGTATACTACACTTACTCCTTGCGAATGCATCCCGTTTATATGCGCATCGATACGGAGGTCTTCTATCTGCGCTACGAGAGAGGCTAACTCTGGTCTTGCCTTTGGTACTATTTCACGGCGGTTGAAGCCATGCCCCCAACTTAGTATGTATGCGATAAGGTCCGCTACCTGGATGCCGATGGTTAAGTCGCTATGGACAAAAAAAGGCTCCGGGACAAGCCGCTCGGCTCGCTCGCGCCCGGTTTGATAATCTCTATAGTAGGCCTGCATCTGCCCTAGGAGTATGTGGCTGGCGGATTTGTCTAATTCATCAAAAACGATTATTCCAGCATGTTCGCTGGGCTTTGAGTCTACAAAGTAGAAGAAGCGCTGAAAAAGATAGGCATAGTCTTTGCGTAACACTTCGGTCTTCCTGTCGCCAAGGGCGTCGACCGGGACAATAATCCCAAGGCATTGTCCTTTAAATCCGTGGCAGAGCACAAAAAGCCGCTTTACATATTCAAGTTTTGCCTGCGCCAAAGCAGATAGGGCCTTCTTGTCTGCCAAGCTTCCTTGCCGCAAACTCAATTCGGCAAGTTTCCTCCGTTCGGCTGGAGCAAAAGCCGGAAACCAGGCGGCCTTTCTAAAAACACGTCTGTTTAGAAAATTTTCCCCCTTAATCTCCTTGATCTCCAAGTCCTCCACGGGGGTCTCTGCCTTGGATGCCGCAGCGCGCAATGCCCGGCGCGCGGCATTTATTTCTGGATAGGTCACGCCAAACAATTCGGTCTGAAGCTCAAATACTTCCTGGATAAATGGCCATAGGGCGCCATCACGTATGGCAAAACCGCCCAATACCTCTGCTGGGGCAAGTTTGCGGTCATGGCCGCTTTCATCCACAAAAAGAAAATAAGACATGTAAATATCTGGGTCCTCTCTGCCCGTATATTTGGATTGTAGCACCATATTTTGTGGAGAGCAAGTAGTCTGGTGACTCAGCATATAGCACATATGCTATACTATAATCTGAGCTTATGAAAAAGAACAGATTGGGCGTACCACTTGATGAGGTCTTTGCCGGGTCGGAGAAGGATCCCCGCTGGGCCGAGGCCTACGCTAAGGCGGATATTGAGGTAACCCTGGCCCTCCAGATAGCCAAAGCCAGGAAGAAAGCCCGCATGACGCAGGGCCAGTTTGCCCGTGCCGTGGGCACCACCCAGTCCGTGATCTCCCGCATAGAGCGCGCCAACCAGAACCTCACCGTAAAAACCCTGGCCCGCATAGCCGCCGTCCTCCACGCCACCCTCGTTATTCAACTCCACCACCCCCACGCCCGCTAATGCCCAGTCGGGGCGGCCGGGGTATTACCCCGCGCACCCTGGAAGATGGAAACCGTTGCGCGGTTTCCCCCCGCCTTGGGAAATTATGGCGGGGCCCCCCTTTCCCAAAGGGTGCGCAGGGCAACCCCCCGCCCGCCCCTCCGGCCCCTCAAAACAAAACCGCCAGGGCTTCCCCCAGCGGTCCAGTCAGTCTGCACCAAATAGTCATATAGTAAACTACGTCCCCTACTTCCCTCCAGCGTGTCGGCGTTGAGATTTCCGGAGTTCTGGGGATAGTATATAGAATTGCTCATAGTGGAGATATATATATACTGTCCCCGGAACTCCTCATTCTTTAAAAGTTCTCAACTTGGCTACCACGGACCAATAATCAGATCCAAAATGGAGAATAGTGCGACAATAACTGCTGCCACAATAATTCCTGCTTTTATTAATTGCTTTGTCTTTCGAGTCCTATCGTTAATAATCTTAGAGCTAATAATTACCCCAGTGGTGCCCCCTGCAACACCTAGCAGAACAAACCCACCGAGAATTACGTAAAAAAACCATATGGAAATAAAACTACTAAGCTCGTGGAAATCTTTAAAACCACTCTCGTAGCCGACAAAAGGAATCGGGAAACGGAAAAATGTGCGAAATAATATCGACAATGGCAGACTGGCGGCTATGGCTGCAATCGCGCATAATAGCCCGTCTCCAAGTGTAGCCAAAACAGTAGGCTTTCCTTTTGTATGTTCCAACATGCGGTTATTGTTTTCTTTAGTCATAGATGCCTATGGTAGGCGAGGAACATCGTCGAGAATAGTAAAACAATTCAGTAGCGTCCCACCCTCCGCAACTTTCTGTATCGTAGCAATTTTCAGGGCCTGGCGCGGGGGCCGGGTTAGCAAAACCGTCGTTGCGTGGAGCGCAGCGACACTTTCTTGCCCGCCGGTTGCATAGCCCGGCGGGCGAATACCGAGAGAGGGCACGGTGTGCCCGAACGCGTTTTGCGTTCCGGCCCCCGTGACAGGCCTGTTGGCAACGAGCGGGCTTAGGCCTTCATTAGGAAACAATTCATCAGCGTCCCCTAAAAATAAAAACCCCCGGGCTTTGGAGGCCCGGGGGGTTTTATTGGTACTGCCGATTAGTACATGTCGGCGCCGGTGGGCATGCCGCCCATGCCGCCGCCGGCCATGGCGGGCTGCTTCTTCTCGGGCATGTCGGCTACCAGGCACTCGGTCGTCAGCAGGGTGCTGGCGATGGAGGCCGCGTTCTCGAGCGCGGTGCGGGTGACCTTGAGCGGGTCAACGATACCGGCCTTCATAACGTCCACGTATTCCAGCGTGTCGGCGTTGAAGCCGATCTCCGGAGCGGAGTTCTTGATCTTCTCGATCACGATGGAACCGTCCATGCCGGCGTTCTCGGCGATGATGCGCAGCGGGGCGTAGATGGCGCGGCGCACAATGTTTATGCCGGTCGTCTCGTCCTCGTTGGACCCCTTCACCTTGTCCAGGGCCTTGGCCGCGCGGATAAGCGCCACGCCGCCGCCCTGGATGATGCCTTCCTGCACACCGGCTTTGGTGGCGTTCTTGGCGTCTTCGATCTTGGACTTCTTCGCCTTCATTTCGGTCTCGGTGGCCGCGCCTACGCGGATAACCGCCACGCCGCCGGACAGTTTGGCAAGGCGCTCTTCCAGCTTTTCCTTGTCGTAGTCGGAGGTGGTCTCTTCCATCTGCTTGCGGATCTGGCTGGTGCGCTTCTTTATCTCGTTCTTGTCGCCCGCGCCGTCCACGATGGTGGTGTTCTCTTTGTCGATAACGATGCGCTTGGCCCGGCCGAGCACTTTCACTTCGGCCTTGTCCAGCTTCATGCCGCGCTCTTCGCTGACCACTTCGCCGCCGGTGAGGATGGCGATGTCTTCCAGCATCTCTTTGCGGCGGTCGCCGAAGCCGGGGGCTTTCACCGCGCAGCCCTTAAGGGTGCCGCGCAGCTTGTTGACCACCAGGGTGGCCAGGGCTTCGCCGTCCAGGTCCTCGGCGAGGATCAGGAACTGCT
>MGUD01000002.1 GCA_001799795.1 Elusimicrobia bacterium GWC2_61_19 | reverse complement strand
AAAATATTAGACTTCAATACGCCGAAAGAAGTGTTTACGAAAACTGTTGCACTAGGAACTGTAATCTAAGCAGGCTACTTTATTTTAAAATAAAGTAGCCTGTCCCCATTTTCCCTGAAATTATTTCTGGGTCAGGTATTTCTCAAGCTGGTCCAGGGATTTTTGCTGGGCGGGGGTCATGGGGGGGGCGTCGGTTGGATTTACCGGGACGGGCAGGTCCTGGGGGGTGAAGATGAGGGCGCTTAGTCCGGTTTTTTTGGCGTAGAGGTCGTCGCCGGGGCAGTCGGTATTGCCGATGTCGCGGTGGGCGTAGAAACTGCTGACGTTGACGGCGTAGGTGTCCTTGAGGTAGCGGCCGACGGCTACAAAGGAGGCCTCGGCGGCCGGGGTGAATTGGTTGGAGACCGGCGGGTGGTAATTGCCCAGTATGGAAATGCCGATATTGCCGGGGTTGTGCTTAACTACGTGCGCGCCTTCGGCCAGGATGGGGCGGCCCTCGAAAATATTGCCGGCCGGGTCTACCAGGAAATGGTAGCCGATGTCTATCCAGCCCTTGGCGTGCTGGTGGTAGTCCTGCACGAACTGCACCTCCGAGACGGCGGCCTCGTAGGTTCTGGGGTAATTACCCTGCGTGTGGTGGAGGGTGAAAAAGTAGGGCTCGTGCCAGGTATACAGCTGCGTAGGCGGCTGGGCCTGCCAGCCGCTCCTGCGCACCAGCTTGAACGGGGCGGTTTCGGGCACGGAGATAGCGGGCTCCGTTACCAGGGGCAGCGGGCCCTGGGGTGCCGGGGCTTCTTTAATGGCGCGCGCCACGAAGATCTCCGCCTCGTAAATGGCCAGGCGCGAACCCGTCCGGGCGCCGGTGTTGAGGACGCGCAGCTTAAGGGGCTGGCGGGTGAGCGGCACGGTGTACTTGGCCCAGAAGCGGCCGTTGGGGAAACGGCGGAAAGCCGTCTGTTTAAAATCGGCGCCGGCCGAGAAAAAGTTCCTGGCCTTTATGGTGAGGTTCACCTGCATGGCCGGATCGGGCATGTCGCCCTGGACAAGCACGGTGTCGTAATCTTCCGCGGGTTTTTTACTGAAAGGGGTTTCGTAGATGACGGCCCCGTCTTTCTGGCCGAAGGCGACCGACATCTCCAGCGGGTAAGGCAAACCGAATTTTACGTCTGCTTCGGCTTTAAGCGACGGTGCGGTGAGCAGCAATAAAGCGAGCAGGGCGGTCTTACGTGAAGCTGTCATATACTTATTATAAGGCATAAAAAAAAAGTGAAAAGGGCTAAAAGACCTACTTGCCCGTAGGCCCTTCGGTATCTTTCTTCATATAGAGCCGCGCCGAGGCCAGCACCGTGCGAAAATCCATAAGGGCCGTTCTAAGGCCCTGCGGCCCGTCCAGGAAGCCCAGTTTTAAAATGTAGGCGGAGAAGAACCTGGTGAAGGGGCGCAGCATTACCGCCGTCTTGCCGCGGTTCTTAAGGGCGTAGGAGCGGGTGAGGATCTCGGTGTAGAAGGCCAGCTTGCGGCGCTGGTCTTCCTCGTCGGTATAGGGGTAATGCAGCAGCGGTTCCTTAAGGCGGCCTATCGGGCCGTCCACCTGCAGGCGCTCGTGCACCGGCAGGGGGAGAAAGCGCGCGCGGTTCTTTTTGAAAAGCCGCAGTTGCGTGTCCGGGTATTTGCCGCCGTGCCTGAGCCAGCGGCCGAAATAATAATTGCGGCGGGGCATTTCGGCGGCCGCAACGCCGGGCGCGGCGATAAAGCGTTTTATCTCGTCGCGCAGGGCGGGGGTGATCTCTTCGTCGGCGTCCAGGATCAGGATCCAGTCGGAGGTTGCCTGGTCCACGGCGAACTGCTTGTTGACGTAGACGGCCAGGCTGTTGGGGCGGGCGAAATATTTTACCGGGAATTTCCTGGCCTCGAGCTCGGTGCCGTCGTGGGAGCCGCAGTCCACGAAAATTATTTCGTCGGCCCAGGCGGCGCTGCCGAGCGAACGCGCGAGGTTCTTCTCCTCGTTGTTGGCTATCATGGCGATGGAAAGCGTGGGCATGGTCAAACCGCCCCTTCGAAGGCGGCGCAGGTGGCGGCGGCGAAAGCGGCGGGGCTGAAGTCGCGTTCGGCCCGGGCGCGGTTGGCGGCGCCTTCGGCGCGCTGCAGGTCGGGGTCGGCCAGCAGCCGCCCTATTTTTTCGGCCAGGGCCGCGGCGTCGCCGGGGGGCACCAGCCATGGAGTTCCTACGTATTCCGGCAGGCTGCCCACGGAGGTGGAGACCAGCGGGCGGCCGGCGGCCAGCCACTCCAGGGCCGCGCGCGACACGGCCTCGCTGCCCAGTGAGGCGATGACGCCTATGTCGCAGGAGTTCATAAAATCGAAAGGGCCGTCCACTTTGCCGTGCAAGAAAACGTCTTTTTCAATGCCGAGTTCCTTGGCCGTGCTGCGCAGTCCCTCGTATTTAATATTAGCCTCGTAGCCTGCCACGTGGAATTCGGCCCTGGCGCCCGCGCGCAGCAGTTCGGCCGCGGCCTCGAGGAAGAGCACATGGCCTTTTACCAGGTCCAGGCGGCCCAGCAGGCCCACGCGGTAAGGGGGGCGCGGCACGCGGGGCAGCGCCGCGGGGGGGGTTATGCCCTGGCGTATGACGGAGATCTTCGCCGGGGTGAGGCCGGTGCGCAGGTACATGTCCTGGATGCAGGCGGAAGCCACGATGGTGCTGGCTACCGCGGAAAACGTGAAGCCGGCGGAGGGCTTTTTTGCGTCGGCTTTTACGCGGACTACCGGCAGGCCCAGCAGGTAGGCCAGGGTCTGCGCGCGGCCGGTATGGGCCGCCACGATGTCGATCCGCTCGTCGCGGGCGATGGCGCGCAGGCGCAGCAGCGCCAGCGGCAGGCGGTGGTAAGCTTTGCGGCCGGGAATGGAATAATGGCTGAAGCCTTCGCGCGCCGCGAACGCTTCGGCGGCGCTGCCTTCGGGGCAGGCGAACACCACGCCGTGGCCGCCGGCGCGCAGGGCCCGGGCCTGGTCGAAAGCGTAAGCGGCCAGACCGCTATTCCAGGGGATGTCTATTACGCTTAAAATTCTCAATGGCTGTTTCATAACATTTTAAAGTGAGGGCCGCCATGCGCGGGGAGGAGAAGTCCTCCCGGCGGCGGTGGGCTTCGGCGGCGAGCCGCGCGCGCAGGTCCGCGTCGTGTATGAGGCGCAGCGCGGCGGCGGCCAGGGCCGCGTGGTCGCGCGGCGGCACGGTGAGGCCGTTGGCGCCGTTCTCTATCACGTCGCCTATGCCGCCGGCGGTGGTGGCCACAATGGGCAGGCCGGCGTTCATGGCTTCCACCAGCACGCTGCCCATGCCTTCCTCGCAGGAGGACAGCACGAACATGTCCAGCGCCGCCAGCACCTTGTAGGGATCTTTGCGGTAGCCGATAAGTTTAAAGCGGTCCTGGACCTTGAGCATGCGGGCGAGGTGTTCGGTCCTTTCCTTAAGAGGGCCCTCGCCGGCTATAAGGAAATAGGCGCCGGGGGTGTCCTGCAGGACGAGCGCGGCAGCGCGCACCATGTTCTCAGGGTCCTTGTGCGGCACCAGCGCGATGAGGGAGCCGGCCCAGAAAGCGTCGGTCGGCAGATGCAGTTCCGCCGCCAGGTCGGCGCGGGCGGCCTGGCGGTAAGCCGCGAATTCGCCCGACGCCCATGGGGTGTCGTCCAGGTCGA
Organism: Elusimicrobia bacterium GWC2_61_19; assembly: GCA_001799795.1. GTDB lineage: Bacteria > Elusimicrobiota > Elusimicrobia > Elusimicrobiales > UBA9959 > UBA9959. The sequence goes on along the minus strand of MGUD01000002.1, from coordinate 5,003 downwards.
TGGTGCTGTTGACCACGGCCACTTTCTCTTCGGGTACGTCGGCTTTAAGGAGTATTTCTTTTACGGCTTCCGAAATGGCTATGACGCTGTGGGCTTTGGCATATTTAAAACGCGCGGTGAACCAGCCGGGCACAAAATCCACGCGGCGGTGGGCGACGCGGACGCCGCACAGGCCGACGGACGCCAGCCAGGCCATGGCGGCGGCGTGGGCGGTGTGGGAGTGCAGCACCGGGGGGAATTTAGAAGGAGGCAGGGCCTTGAGCGCGCGCCGCAGCAGCAGGGCGGACACCGGGTCCCACTCGAAAAAATAGGGCAGGGTGAGGACTTTGAAGCCCTTGCGCTCCGCCGCTTTGTGCAGCGGAGACCCTTTGCGGCATACCACGGTATTGCTGTGCCCGAGGACGTTGAGTTCCTTTACGAGGTATAGCAGCTGGCGCTGGCCGCCGCGCAGTTCGCGGCCGTCGTCGAGGTGGAAGATAGTGAGGGCGTTGTTGTCCATGAATAGTTATTTTATCAATTCCCGGGGCGGCGTTCCGCAAGAACTTCACGGTAGACGGCCGCCACGGCGGCGGCCGCGGCGTCCCAGCTGACCGGCACTGCGCAGGCACGGGCGGCGGCGCCGAGGGCCGCGCGCCTGTCGGGCGAGAGGGCGAGGGCGGACATCTTGGCCGCCAGCTCGGCCTCGTCGGCGAAATTAAATTCGGTCCGGAGGTCCGGCGTCAGTATTTCCGCCGCGCCTACCACGGGGGCGCGCAGCAGCACCGGCAGGCGGCAGGCGCAGGCCTCCAGGACGGTAATGCCGAATTCCTCGTAAAGGGCGGGGTAGGCCATGAAGTCCAGCGTGGCGTAGAGGCGCTCCACTTCGGGGGCGGGAGCGGTGAATACGACCCGCCCGGCCAGGCCGAGCTCTTTGGCCAGGGCCTGCAGCGGGGCGGCCTGGGCCGGGCCGGCCACGATAAGGCCTTTGAGTGACGGGGTTTTAGCGGCGGCCTGGGCCAGGGCCCGCAGGAAGGAGGCCGCGCCGCGTTTGGCCAGGTCGCCGGAGGTTACCAGGCCCGCTATTACGTCCGAGGGGAAAAAACCCAACTCCGCCCGGCGGCCGGGGGCTTTGGAGGGGAACCTGGCCTGGTCCACCCCGGGGTAAACCACCCGGATGCTGCCCGACGGGACGCCGAAACGCCGGGAAACTTCGGCTTTCATTAAATTAGAGTTGGCGATCAGGCGGTGGAAATTGCGGCGCGATAACTGGAGGGCGTGGAGGCGCCCTACGGCGTTGCCGGCCGGCAGGGGGGCGCCGTGCACGGCCTCGTGCGCCGCGTGCACGCAGTTGTGCAGGCTAAGCACGTCCTGGCGCAGGGTGTCGCCTTGGCCGTGGGCGAGGGCCAGGCCGCGGCTGAAATAGCCGGCCACCGCGGAGAACAGGCGGCGGCCGCTCATGCCGCCGAAGGGGAGGGAGGGGACGCGCCGCAGTCCGGCGCCGCAGCTTTTGGCAAGGGCGCCGTCGGCGCGCTGGGCCAGGATGGTGATGTCGAAACCGTGGGAGGGGAGGCGCCGGGCGAGCTCGGCGGCGTAGTTGACGGCGCCGCTGAGGCCTTTGAATTTTCTTATGATGATGCCGGTTTTTATCATATCTGGGGAAAGAAGCCGCTCGGTTTAAAAGCCACGTTGCCTGATGACGGAGTTAGTTGTGTTCGTGGCAGGGATCGGTCACAGGTTCCCTCCTCGCCGTCGCTCGTCGGGACCTGCGACCCCGCCTCGCTGCTGCGGCCTGGTGGCCTCGCAGCTCCGGCTTTCGATCCCTGGCGCAAGGCATAATTATGCCTTGCTTCACGTCCACCAAAATTTAAAGCCCCGTTGCCGGGGCTTTAAATTTTGGTGGACGTGACAGGGATCGAACCTGCGACCTCCTGCATGCCATGCAGGCGCTCTCCCAACTGAGCTACACGCCCAAGATCCTGAACCGCTAAGAGCTTCAATGAACTAAAAATATTATATTAAAAACCTTTCGGGAGTTCAAGGGGAAATTGGAAACAGCTATGAAAAATATGCCCGGGCGCTTTTTATGGGGGATAATAATTTCGTAGAATCTTATATATGAAAATTAAATCCTTCAATGTTATACCCAATCTCCCGGACAGCCTTAAGGCGCTCGAGGAACTTTCCACCAATATGTGGTTTACCTGGAACTGGGACGCGATAATGATGTTCGTGGGTATAGACGAGGAACTTTGGCACCGCTCGCACCGCAATCCCAAATGGATACTGGGCACGCTGGCCCCCGAGCGGCTGGAGGCCTTGAGCCGCGACGGGAATTTCCTGGGCAAGCTGGCCGAGATAAAGAACAAATTTGAGGGCTATATCGCCCATAAGGACACCTGGTTCGCCAAGAACCGCGAAGAACAGGACAAAGACATGCACGTGGCGTATTTCTCCATGGAGTACGGCATAGGCGAAGGCCTGCCCATCTATTCCGGCGGCCTGGGGATGCTCTCCGGCGACCATCTTAAATCCTCCTCGGACCTGGGGATGCCCGTGGTGGGCGTGGGCCTCCTTTATAAGAAGGGCTACGTGCAGCAGGTGCTCAACCGCGACTGCTGGCAGGTGGAACGTTACCCCGAGAACGACTGGTACAATATGCCGGTGCAGATAGTTAAGGACGGCTCCGGCCGGCCGCTGCGCGTGGAAGTGGACCTGGCGGGCGAGAAGGTGCAGGTGGGCGTGTGGCAGGTGCCGGTGGGCCGCACTTCGCTGTACCTGCTGGACACCAACCTGCCGGAGAACTCCCCGACCGCGCGGACCATAACCGAACAGCTTTACGGCGGCGACCGCGAGAACCGCATCCGCCAGGAGATAGTGCTGGGCATCGGCGGCGCCCGCGCGCTGGAGGCCATGGGCGTGAGCCCCACCGTGTTCCACGTGAACGAGGGCCACAGCGCCTTCCTGCTTTTCGAGCGCATCCGCCAGCTGATGAAGAACCGCGGCATGTCCTACGCCGAGGCGCGCGAGGCGGTGTGGGCCTCCTCCGCGTTCACCACGCATACCCCGGTGATGGCCGGCAACGAGTATTTCGACTTCGACCTGGTAAAGAAATACCTGGAGAGCTATTCCAAAGAGCTGGGGCTGACCTTCCCGCAATTCCTGGAGATAGGCAAAGAGGAGCATACCTCGCTGGGTTTCTGCATGACCGTGGTGGCCATGCGTCTGTGCGCCTTCCTTAACGGGGTCAGCCTCCTGCACCGCGACGTGTCGCGCGACATGTGGCACAAGCTGTGGCCGGACCTGCCCCGTTACGAGATCCCCATCGAGGGCATCACCAACGGCGTGCATACCTGTTCCTGGATAAGCCACGAACATCATAAGCTCTATAACAGGGCCCTGTCAGGCGGCGCCAATAACCTGCCGGACTCCTGCGACTGGCCCAAGGTCAACGACATCGAAGATAAAGAATTCTGGGACACGCACATGCTGCGCAAGGTAAAGCTGGTAAAACTGGTGCGCGAACGCTTGAAGCGCCAGCACGCCCGTCAGGGCGCCGACCGCACCATCTTGAACGAGGCCGAGAAGGTGCTCAACCCCGAGTATCTCACCATCGGGTTCGCGCGGCGCTTCGCCACTTACAAACGCGCCACGCTGTTCATGCATAACCTGGAGCGCCTGCTGGAGCTGGTGACCGACGAGAAGATGCCGGTGCAGTTCGTGTTCGCGGGCAAGGCCCACCAGGCCGACACGCACGGCAAGGAGTTCATAAAGCAGGTGGCCAAGCTGTCCATGGACCCGCGCTTCAAGAACCGCATTATCTTCGTGGAAGACTACAATATGAACGTGGCCCGCTACATGGTGCAGGGCGTGGACGTGTGGATGAATAACCCCATCCGCCCGCTGGAAGCCTCCGGCACCAGTGGCATGAAGGCCGTGATAAACGGCGTCATGAACCTGTCCGTCCTTGACGGCTGGTGGGAAGAGGGCTATTCGCCCGACGTAGGCTGGGCCATCGGCGGCACCGAGGCCTACAACAGCGACGAGGAACGCGACTACGTGGAGGCCGAGAGCATCTACAACCTTATAAAGAAGGTGATTGCGCCGCTGTACTACGACCGCGGCGCCGACGGCCTGCCGCACGGCTGGGTAAAGATGATGAAGGCCTGCGTGCAGAAGCTGGTGCCGCATTTCAACACCAACCGCATGCTGCGCGAATACTACGACAAGTTCTATACCAGGGCGCACCGCTCTTCCAGGAAGTTCGCCGACAACTCCCGCGTGGCCGAGCTGGCGCGCTGGCGCAAAAAGCTGGAAGAGAACTGGCCGCGCGTAAAGGTGGTGACGGACCAGTTCAAGCCGGAGATGGAAGTGCACGCCGGCGCCAAGATCCCGGTGAGCGCGGTGGTGTGGCTGGGCGACCTGAAGCCGGAGGACGTGGACGTGCAGCTGCATATTGGGACGTCCGCGGAGAACGCGCTGTTCAAGGAAGGGCGCTCGGTCTCCATGACGCAGGACGCGCGCATGGGCGACGCCTACGTCTACAAGGGCGAGATCCCCTGCTACAAGAGCGGCCGGCACGACTTTTCGGTGCGCGTGATGGGCAGGCACCCCGACGCGGTGAACGCGCTGATGCCGCTGTTCATAAAGTGGAGCGAGGACTAGGCGCCTGGCTTTTCAGGCGCCGGGTGTTGTGCGGCGCCTGAAAAGATATATAATAGTTCTAACGGCTGGCAACGGCCCGGTAGTACAATTAAAGAGAGGTAAATAAGCAAATGGCAAAAGGTAAAGTAAAGTGGTTCAACGACAAGAAGGGGTTCGGCTTCATCATCCCGGAGGACGGTTCTAAGGACCTCTTCGTGCATCACTCTTCGATCACCGGCGACGGCTTCAAGACCCTGGCGGAAAACCAGGAAGTTGAATTCGAGACCGAAAACACCGATAAAGGCCCCAAGGCCATCAACGTGAAGAAGGCCGACGCTAAATAAGCGGCTTTCCCGAAACGACGCCGGCCCCGTGCATACGGG
>MGUD01000001.1:12557-46017 GCA_001799795.1 Elusimicrobia bacterium GWC2_61_19 | reverse complement strand
GCTGTTCACGCAGCCATTCTCCGGACTTGGTATAAAAATAGGCGGCATCCCGGTAATAGCCGGCGGATAGCGCTTGTTTACAAGTGAAATAGCCCTGCTGACTTTCGGCTATTTCAAATAGTTTTTCTGAAGCTGTTCTATTCTTAGACATACATGATATACCGAGTTACTAGGTATATTATGTATTACAAAACACGCTTTGGCAAGGGGCAAAAACGGGAATCCAGTTGTCCAGTATCAAAGGCAGGGGGCCGGGTCCCGGGGCCTTATCCGATCCTGACTTCCGCGCTGTGCTCCGCCCTGTCGTCGGCGAGAGGGATGGTCCTGTCCTCACGCTCCGTCCCGTCCACTACGACCGAAACCACTTTATCCGCCGGCCCGGACCGTTCTATATTTATGTGGTAAAAAGTCTCCCTGTACCGGTAATGGACCTTGAACGACCGCCACTCTTGGGGCAGGCACGGTTCGAAGTAAAGTCTGTCTACCCTCAGCCTGATGCCGAGCAAATGCCTGACTATGAGCTGGTACATCCACGAAGCGGAGCCGCTGTACCAGGTCCAGCCGCCGCGCCCGGCATTAGGACCGCCGGCGTAGACGTCGCCGGGCATGACGAAAGGCTCCACCTTATAAACGGCGCATTTTTCGGGCGTAGCGGCGTGGCGGACCGGGTTGATAAGGCCCAGCAGTTCCCACGCGCGCTTGCTGTCCTTCAGCATCGCGAAAGCGATAACCGACCAGACGGCGGCGTGGGTATACTGCCCGCCGTTCTCCCTTACCCCCGGAAGGTAGCCCTTTATGTAGCCCGGATCGCTGGCGCATTTATCGAACGGGGGCTCGAAGAGCTTTATCAGCGATTCCTTCCTGTCCACGAGCCGCCGGTCCACCTGCTCCATGGCCGCCGCGGCCCGCCCTTTGTCGGCCGCGCCGGAGATAACAGCCCAGGACTGCGGCAGCAAATCTATACGGCATTCCGTATTGGACGCGGAGCCGAGGGCTTCCCCGCTGTCGAAGTAGGCCCTCTTATACCACTGGCCATCCCACGACGAGATTTCTATATTGCGCGACAATTTGCCGGCTTCTTCCAGGCACAGTTCCGAAAAGTCCTTGTCGCCGCGGCCGGCGGCCAGGACGGCCATGGACCTGAGGACATGGCACAGGAAGAACGCCAGCCAGACGCTTTCGCCCTTGCCCTCGCGCCCCACCAGGTTCATGCCGTCGTTCCAGTCGCCGCTGCCCATCAGGGGGAGGCCATGGACGCCGAACTTGAGCGCGTGCTTCACGGCCAGGACGCAATGCTCGTACAGGGTCCCGGACTTACCCGCCTGCTTCGGCAGGTCATAATAGGATTCCTCTTCCGGCTTTACTGGAGGGCCGTCCAGGAAACCCACCGGCTCATCGAGCACGCCGGTGTCGCCGATCTCCTCCACGTAAAGGCACGCGACGAGGGGCAGCCAGAGGTAATCGTCGGAGCAGTGGCTGCGGGTCCCGCGGCCCGAGGGCGGATGCCACCAGTGCTGCACGTCCCCTTCGGGGAACTGGCGCGCGGCGAAAGCCAGCAGTTGTTCCCTTATGATCCCGGGGTGGGAATGCGTCAGCGACATAACGTCCTGCAGCTGGTCCCGGAAGCCGTACGCGCCGCCGGACTGGTAATAGCCGCTGCGTCCCCACAGGCGGCAGCTGAGCACCTGGTACTGCAGCCAGCCGTTGACCAGGAAATTGACCGAGTTGTCCGGGGTTTCCACGTAGACCACGCCTAGCGCGCGCTTCCAGTATTCCCAGACGTTTTTAAGCTCGTCGCGCACCGAGGCGGCCCCGCTGAACCGCTGCAGTATCCCGCGCGCTTCGTCGGCGCTTTTTGCGGCGCCCAGGGTGAAGACTATTTCTTTTTCCTCGTTGTCTTCCAGTTCGAATTTCACCTGCATGGCGGCGCACGGGTCGAAGCCGGCCCCCGTTTTGCCCGAGAGCGCTTCGCCGCGCATCGCGGCGGGGGCGGCCAGGGTGCCGTTGCGGCCTATGAATTCCCGCCTGTCGCCGCTTACGAGACGCGCCGTTTCGCTTACGTCGAGAAAAACAACTCTGCCCGGGAACTCCTTGTTGTAATGGTTATAGGCGGTCAGTGCGCCGCTCTTAGGGTCCACCTCAGTGAGGATATGCATGTGGGCGCTGTCCCTGAGCGTGCCCATCGCCAGCTCGTTGTACGAAGTGGCCGACAGGCTTCTTTTGCGCCCGGAAGCGTTGCGGATCTTTAAAACGGCGAATTTTACCGGGTGGTCCAGCGGAACGAAGACCGTTAACTCCGTAGCGACGCCGTCCTCCTCATGCTCGAAGACGGTGTAGCCGAAACCATGGCGCGAAACATAACCGCCCCGTCCCGCCGGCAGCGGCGTCGGCGACCAGAAGCGGCCCGTCTCTTCGTCGCGCACGTACAGAGCCTCACCGGAGGCGTCCGTGACCGGGTCGTTCTTCCACGGGGTAAGGCGGAACTGCTGCGCGTTCTCGCTCCACGTATAGGCGCTGCCGCTCTCGGAAATGATGGTGCCGAAATGCCGGTTGGCGATCACGTTCACCCAGGGGGCGGGCGTAAACTTCGCCGGTCCGGTCGAGATCACGTATTCACGCCCATCGCTAGTGAAGCCGCCCAGGCCGTTAAAGTATACCAGGTCGGGGCGCCGCGCGGGCGCCCGCGCCGCCACATCCGGCACGGCCAGCCTGGCCGCAGCGGAGAGCAGGCGTGGCGCCGCCAGCCGCGCTATGCGGTCCAGGTGTTCGCTTAACGTGCCGCCCCTGTCGGTAATCACTATCCTGGCCACGGTCAGCATGAGGATCTTGTCTTCTTCGGACATCTGGTCCGCGCGCCGCGAAAAGATCCTGCCGCCGCGGTCCGACAGCAGCTTGGCGTTAGCCGACACCAGGTCGTTTATCTTTTCACTCAGCTCGTCGCGGTAAACGGAGCTGTTCTCGTTCCAGATGACCAGGTCCACCGGCAGGCCTTTCATGCGCCAGTAAGAGTGGGCCTGCACCATCCGCGCTATCAACCCTATATTCTCCTGGTCCTCAATGCGGACAAGCACTATAGGCAGGTCACCCGAAATGCCGTAGCCCCACAGGTCGGTCTGGCCCCTCCGGTTCTGCCGCAGAACGCTGGCGTGCGCCCGCCACTCGGGGTTGGCGTAAATGATGGCGCTGGCCAGGCGGCCGTACACCTGGGCGTCGGATTCCGTGGCGTTGATCTGCTGCAGCGCCACCTGGCCGTGCGTCCAGGCCAGGTCGAAAACCCTGTCGGCCAGGTTGCGGTCCCGGTACTTTTCTATAAGCGTCATGGCGGCGGCCCGGCTGTCGCTTACGCCGGTGACATAATCGATCACCGCCTCTTCGCCGGGCTGGAGCCTGATCGTGCAGCGGATGGAAACTATGGGATCGAGCACCGGGCCTTCGCTGTCGGAAAGACTCCCGCCATGCATGGCGGCGGGGGCGGCGAGGGTGTTGCCCCGGCCGATGAATTTGTCGCGGTCGGTCTCGTAGGCGGCGCCGACTACGGCGTTGCCGTGCACGGCCATGAAATGCGCCAGGAAAGGGAATTTCTCCTTTTCGGACCGCGGCCGCCTGCTGCAGATTATCGCCTGGTGGGACCTGACTATTTCCGTCTGCACGAAAAGATTGCTGAAAGCCCGGTGGAACAGGTCCGCCGCCGGCGCGTTCAGGACCACTTCGGCGTAACTGGTCAGCTCTATGACCCTGGTCTCGCGCGAAAGGTTCCGGATATTTATCCTGCGCAGGTCGATGTTGTCCTCGGGCGAAACCGCTATCTCGGTATGCACGTCGATCTTGTGGTCCCTGCGCCGGTACTCGGCCCGGGACCGCGAGAAGATGGCTTCGTACTTAGCGGATCTTTTCAGGGTCGGCTGGTACGTCGAAGACCAGAACTCCCCGCTCACGGTATCGCGCAGGTAGATGAAAGTGCCCTCGCCCTCGAGCACGGCGTCCTCATGCCACCGCGTTACCGCAACATCCTTCCAGCGGGTGTAGCCCGCCCCGGAATTGGTCACCATCAGGTTATAGCTGCCGTTGGAGAGAAGGTGCGTTTCGGGCGCCGGGGTGTCGGGCGTGGTGAAAACGCGCGAAAGGGCGTCGCTCTCCTCGGTCTTCCTGAGCAGCCCGGTGACCTCGGTATCGTAAAGGAACGGCACGGCCTTCGGGACCCTTTCCTGCAGCAGCAGTTCCGTGGCCTTGAACATCGGGTCGGCCAGGAAGCGCCTCTGCATGGGCCTGTCCTGCAGCACATAAGCCAGGGACAGCAGGCTCATGCCCTGGTGATGCGCCATGTAGGACCTGACCACGGCGCGGAGGCCGTCGTGGTCCGCCCGCGAGGGGGTATAATCCACCGCCTCGTAAAACCCGTATTCCCCCTGGAAACCTTCCGCGCCGAGGCGCTCCAGATTGGCGCAGGCCTTGGCCGGCTCCACCATGAGGGCCAGGGCGGCGGCGTAAGGCGCCACGACCAGGTCTTCGGAAAGCCCCCGTTTAAAGCCGATGTCCGGGACGCCGAAAGAGCGGTACTGGTACGCCAGTGCGGCGTCCAGCTTGTTATAGCCGGATTCGGACATGCCCCACGGGATATTATTATCGGAAGCGTATTTTATCTGGCACGCGATCATCGCTTTGTAGGTCAGCTCCAGCAGGGTGCCTTCATAGACCGGCATTACCAGCAGGGGCATGAGGTATTCGAACATCGACCCGCCCCACGACACCAGCACCGGGTCGCCGCCGTACTTGGAAAGCAGACGGCCGAGCATGAACCAGTGTTTCTGAGGAAGCTTTCCCTGGGCGATGGCCACGAAACTGCAGAGCCGGGATTCGGACGCCAGGAGGTCGTAGCAGCCCGGGTCCACCCTGCGCTCGGAGACGTTATAACCTATAGAAAGGAGGTGCGCGCCCTTGTCGTACAGGAATTCGAATTCCACCGCGGACAGCTCGCCGCAGCGCAGCGCCATGGACTCTATGGCGGCTATCCTTTCGCTCGCCCTGTCCCCCGTCTCTTTTACCGCGGCCCTCAGCCGGGCGAGCCAGTCCCTTTCCCTGGCGGCGTCGGGGCCTGAAGAACCTAAATTGGCGGTTATCCCGTCGATCAGCGGAAAAAGCTTCTGTTCAAGCCTGGCCGCCTGGGAGAGGGAGGGGATGGTGTCCAGGCGCTGCAATTCCCGGCGCAGCCCGGAGAGCCGGGACCGCTGTCCCTCGTCCCCCCTGTCCCACATGCCGGGGATCTCCGGTGGCAGCAGCAGCCACGGCGCGATAAACGCCATGTCCTCGAGCCAGTCATAGCACTGCCGCTCAAAAGCGCCCAGCCACTTCCTGGTCCGGTCGAAGTGCTTTCCTTCGAGCCCGGAAAGCGTCCGGGAACTTTCCGCCGACAGCCGGCGCAGCAGCGCGTGCATTTCCGCGGCCGAATCCGGAGCGGGCTTTAATTTTTTCCCGAGCTGCGCCGCCTGATCCGCTAATTTCCGCGCGGCCGCCCCCGCGCCGCTTATTTTGCTTCTCTCCAGCTCGGCGGCGCATTCCTGCAGCACGGACAGGGTATCCGCCAGGCCGTCGAATACTTTTGGCGAGACTACCTTGCCGCCAGCCATCTCCAGCAGGCCAGAGCGCAATACCAGCAGGTGCCCGGCCATGTTCCCGCTGTCTACCGAAGAGATATAAAGCGGCTTCAGGGGCCTCAGGGATTCCGTATCGTACCAGTTGTAAAAATGGCCCCGGTATTTTTCCATACCGCTCATAGTTTTAAGCGTTTTCTCGGTCCTGTTGAACAGCGCCCCCATGGAGACGTAACCGAAATCGTAAGCCGCCAGGTTGGACAGCAGCGAGAGGCCCATATTCGTGGGGGAAGTCCTGTGGGCCACTACGCCGAGGAACTCCTCCTGAAAATTATCCGGCGGCAGCCAGTTATCCCGCTCGGTCACGAAGGTCTCGAAAAAGCCCCAGGTCTTGCGCGCCAGGCTCCGGAGAAACATGGTCCGGGCGCCGGACAGGGCGGCCTTACGGGAGAAAAGCGGCCGGCTTATGAAGTAGGCGATGGCCGGGGACAGCAGCCACAGCCCGCAGAATACCGCGGTCAGGGCGTCCGGCCGCCTGCCCGCGGCGCTCAGCAAGGCCACAAAAGAAAGCGCGGCCAGGGGACCGGAGGGCATGCCTTTGGCATACTCCGGCACGCTCCTGGCTGACTGCTGCTCCGCTTCTCCCGAGGTCCGCCATTCCAGCAGGCGGCGGCGCGAAAGCAGCATGCGCCAGAACGTTACGGCGATGGCGTGAAGGCCGTAGAAGGCCTCGTGCACCAGGAACGCGAGCGAGAGGCCGAACTGAACGCCGCGCAGGCCCAGCGAATAAACCGCCGAAGTAAAGTGGGCCTTCGGCGTGATATCCCGGCTTTTAGCCGCCGTCTCCACGAACGAGAAGAACAGCGAGGGGAACCCGTATATAACCATGACTACCGCGGGCCAGAACCACTGGTGTTCGAAATAGACCAGGCCGGAGAACAGCAGCAGCGCGGCGGCGGCTGGAACCGCGCTGCGCCGCAGGTTGTCCAAGATCTTCCATTTGGACAGAAAGGAGAGCGGGTTTTTTTCCCGCCGCCCGGGCCCGGGGACGAAAGGCAGCAGCCAGCCGGAGATCTGCCAGTCGCCGCGGATCCAGCGGTGCCGGCGGTTGGCGTCCGCAAGGTAGCCGGAGGGATATTTTTCGTACAGCTGCACGTCGGTGACCAGGGCGGACCGGGCGTAGCAGCCTTCCAGCAGGTCGTGGCTCAGCACCAGGTTCTCCGGCCAGCGCCCGCCGAGGCACCTTTCAAAGGCGTCCACGTCATAAAGCCCCTTGCCGATGAACGAGCCTTCGTGAAAAAGGTCCTGGTAGATGTCCGACACCGTCTTCGTATACGGGTCTATGCCGGCCTCGCCCCCGAAGATCCTAATGAACAGGGAGGGATTGTCGCCGGGGTAGCCGAGGTCCACCCTGGGCTGCAGGATACCGTACCCGGAGACGACGCGGCGCTTCTTCTCGTCGTATACCGGCCGGTTCAGAGGGTGGTCTATTATCCCCGCCAGGTCCCTCGCCGCGTCCCTGGGCATCCGGGTGTCCGTATCCAGGGTTATCACGTATTTCACGTCCCGCAGCCGCTCCGGGTCACCGACGATAGTGCTGAACCGGTCTTGCCCCCTCCCGCGGAGCAGGGCGTTCAGGTCTGAAAGCTTCCCCCTCTTGCGCTCGTAGCCCATCCAGATCTTTTCCCTGTCATTCCACCGGCGCGGCCTGTGGAACAGATAAAAGGTATTTTCTTTATGCGCGCGGTATTTATTATTCAGCCTCTCTATGCCCTCGCAGGCCTGCGCCAGCAGTTGCGCGTCGCCGGGCATGGTCTCCCGGTCGGCGTCGCAAAAATCCGTCAGCAGCGCGAACTCCACATTGGCGTCGATATTGCCCAGGTAGCAGACCTCGATGCCCTCGATAAGGGCTTCTACGGCCCCGCTCCCGGTCAGCATGGTCGGGATCGCCGTAAGTGTATGCGCGTGCGCGGGGATCCCCTCCGAAAAATCCATCCTGGGCAGTTTTTTGGGCTCCACGCTGCGCGTGAAGAACCAGTTAACCAAGCTGATAGCCGCCTGGCTGGTGAGAAAAAGGAGCGGGACCCCGAACGCGGCGAACCACGGCCAGCCCCTGAGCCCGTGTTCCCAGGCCAGCAGGAGGACGCCCGCCGCGGCGGCGAGCGTGAAAATGAAAATGGAACCCGTGTAGGCGATAAGGACCGGCGAAGTCCTTTTTGCCGCCAGATAATCCCCGAACCGCAGCCGGAGCCCGAGGGAGCGGCAGAACTCCGGCAACCCCTTGTCGACGAGGTAGTAACCGATGTGCGCCGCCGCGCCGCGGCCTTCGGAGGCTTTAGCCTGAGCCGCCCGCACCACCCGCGCCGCCACCACCTCTTCCTCCTGCCGGCTGCGCAGCGCCAGGTCTTCCACCGCGTGACGGTAGCTGTCGCGCGTGGCGAAAGACATCCGGACGTAATGACCGGAGGGGTCCCTCCGCAGTTCCTTTTCCGCGACGCTCAGGTTTTCCACGAAGTCGTGCCAATCTGTAACTTCCAGGAAGCGCAGACTCTCTATGGTATTTGAGATCGAGACCTGGCTTGCCGCCTGTTTGCGGGTGGCCGACTGGATGAGCCGCTCGATGGTCTTGCCGTTCTCGGCCAGTTTCTTTTCCAGCCAGACGATAGGGAGGTTGAAAGCGGGGCTTTGCCCGTGCAGCTGTCTTACGAACTCGGCCACGAAAGAATCCGACATCGGCAGATCGAGCTTCGCCATCGACGCTATCTCCAGGATCACGCCGCTGGTGTCCTTGGCCAGCACCTCCAGGATCCTGTTGGCGCGGTAATCGGCGGCGTCGCGGTCGAGTTGTGCCACGATAAGGCGGGAAGCGATGCGCCTGAGATTTTCTATCAGGGCCAGGCGTATCATTATGGGGACGGCCCACAATTCACCCAATTTCAGGTGTTTTATCTCCTGATAAGCGGACACGAAACCGGCAAGGCCTTTTATATCCAGCCGTCCGTCGCCGTGGGAAACTATTTCCATGGCGATGTCGTAAACCCTGGGATAGCCGGCCAGCGGGCCCCCGGTCAGATTCGGCAATTCCCTGCTGTAGCCTTTCGGCAGGAATTTCTGCGCCAGGCGTATCTGCTCCTCGATAAGATAGTAATTATCCAGCAGCCAGTCGCCGGCGGGAGAGATCCTTCTCTTGTCGCTGCCGGACTGGTTGAGCAGTTTATAAGCCCTGAGGATTATCCCCTCGTTCTCCCTGAGGCGGGACAGCAGCTTTTCCCTGCCCCTTTTAAAGCTTACGCTGTGCCTGGCGGCCATGCCGGCGGCGTGCAGCTTGAACTGGTCGATATTGAAAAGCTCGGCCCTGAGGGGCTGTTCGTCGGCTATTTCGGCGGCCGGAAGGAGCCGGGCCAGACGCTTCTTTAAGGCCGGAAGGCCGTGTTTAATAAATCGCAGAAACATCGAGTAATCTCCGGCTGCGCGGGGGGGCCATGAACTACTCTATTCTACCATAGAGTTAACGGAGGAACAGGGCTCGATCCGCCGGGCAAAGGGCGCGGGATGTTTACAGGTGGATAAAGTCCCGCTTGCCGCTTTCCAGGTAGAGCGCGAGCAGCAGGTAGTCGCGCAGGTGGCGGGTCAGCAGGAAATTCTCGCGCACGTGCTCGCGGCCGTTCTCGCCGAGTTTCCCGGCAAAGGCCGGTTCGTGCAGCAGCCGTTTCATCCAGTAAGCGGTACCGTCGACAGTGCGCGTCAGTATCCCCGAATATTTGTGGGTTATCTGTAACGGGATGCCCCCCACCGCGCCGGCTATCACCGGCTTGCCTTTCCACAGCGCTTCCGAAACCGTCAGACCAAAACCTTCCTTAAGCGACTTCTGTAATATTATCGTGGAGGCGCGCTGTATGGCGTTTATTTCGATATTGCTGGTCGGGGGCAGGCAGAGCACCATTATGTCCGGGTTGCCTTCGGCCGCCGTGCGGACTTCCGCCAGCACTTGGGAACCTTCGGGGTCGTCGTCGGCGCTGCCGCCCACCAGCAGCAGCCTGGCGGTAACGTAAGGCTGTATCTTTTTGAACGCCTCTATCACGCCCAGCGGGTCTTTCAGCCTGTCGAAACGCGATACCTGCGTTATCAGCGGCTTATCCAGGGGGATCTCAAGCCGCCGCATTATATCAGAGACCTCGGCGTCGGACAACTCTTTGTTCTTGTCGGCCAGCGGGTCGATGGACGGCGGTACCTGGAACTGTTTTATAGGCAGCGTCTGCGAGAAGGACGGAGCTGAAATTACCGCGGCGTCGTAGCGGGACACGTAGCCGTGCAGGAAGTCCCAGACGTCGGACTGGCGGTTGGAAAGGTCGATATGACAGCGCCAGACCCACCTGGCCCCGGCCGGTTTCTTATCTATCAGCCCGGCCGGCTGCGGGTCGTGGATCAGCGCTATGTCCGCGTCCAGGTCGATGGTCTCCATGTTCGCCTTCAGCGTGTCGCGGTAAAGCTGGAAATCGGCCGGGGTCAGTTCCTGGCGCGTGCCGTGCAGCGCGTTATGGAACTTCTTGGTGACGGCGTAGAAATCCTCGCCGCCCTTGATAAGCTCCCAGCGCGGCTTTATGCCCAGTTCCGTCATCATGGGCAGCATGCGGCTGAGTATCTCCGCCACGCCGCCCCCTACCGCCGTGGAGTTGACGTTGAGGATGGTCTTGCCTTTAAGCCGGGCGGCTATAATCTTCAGCTCTTCTATGGCGCTGCGGCCCGCCGCGGGCGCGTATTCTTCTATCTTAGGCATTCTTAACCTCCGCGAGGCGGCGCTCTATAACGCGGATTATTCTCTGCCTCAGGCTTTCGAGCGTGTAGGAATAAGGGTCCAGGCGGGAGATCTCCCGGCCTACCTTGTCGTCGTCAAAATTGGTCTTGAACCAATGCGAAAAGTCGTCCACGCCGTAGGGAGGCCGGAGCCGGGCCTCGAAGACGTGCAGGTAAAGACTGGAGACGCTTACATTCTTCAGGCACTCTATGAAGGAGGCGTAATCCGCGGCCGCGCAGTCGGTGGGGAGCGAGAACCTTATGGCGCGCATAAAATGGAATTCCCGGCCCGGGGCCACGGTGCGCTGCGGCCCGGGATTTTCGGAGAGGTGGCGCTCCAGCATTTCCACGAAGGCGCTGCGGATATCCGCCAGGGAATTATACCGCACGATATCTATCGAGGTGAGCTCCTCGCCCAGACGGTCCGCCTGCACCGTGTTGGTCACCCAGTAGGCGAAGTCGTTGGCGCCTTCCGGCACCAGGTGATGCGATTGCTTGATAAACCGGTGCGTATGGTGGTAGATAACGGCGTCGTCGGCCGTCTTGATACCGTCAAGCAGTTCGGTTATGTTAAACGCCTTGCGCCCGGTTACTTCCGTGAGCGTGAGGCGCGTGCAGAATCTGAATGGCTCCACAACTGTCGGTCTCATTCCCCCCCCGGTCCCTTGCCGCCGCGATAAAGCGCAGCAGGCGCAGCACTTCTCCCTGGCCGGACAGGAAATACCCGGCTTTTGAGCCGGCTTTCCGGCCCACCCTGACCGTTAGCCCGCGCCCTGCGAGCGCCTTGAACATATCCTCGTCGGTAAGGTCGTCCCCGACGGCGATCCCCAAAGGGGCCCCCAGGTGCTTTGCCAGCAGGCCTACCGCGTCACCTTTGTGGGCGGCCCCCCGGGGCAGCAGTTCGAAGACCTTATGGCCGCCGCGCCAATGCAGGCCTGCGCCGCGGGTGGCCATCAGACTCCTCATCCGGTTGAAAAAGCCGTGCTTAAAGGCCGGTTTAAGGTTGCGGTAATGGACGCTGGCCGAAAACAACTTATTCTCCACCAGCACCCCCGTGCCCGGCGGGAATCTTTCCTGCATGTCGGCGACGATCCCTGCCACCCGGCCGCGCGTTTTCAGCGCGCCGGCGTCGCACCAGGCGAAGCCGGGGCCTTTTATCTCTATCCCGTGGTTGCCGCCGTAGTAAAGGCCGCGCAGGCCGACCAGGTGGCGCACGCCGGGCAGAGCGCGCCCGCTGAGAATGAAAACGCAAACCCCGGGCGCCGCCGCCAGTTCCTTCAGGGCGGCGCGGAACTCCGGCTCGAGCCGGGCCTGCCCGGGTGTTTCCGCCAGCGCGGCCAGCGTGCCGTCGAAGTCCAGCGTTACCAGCAGACCGGGCGCGGCGGCCAGCCTGGCGGAGACCGCGGCCGAGTTCTTCCAAAAGGGCTTCATCTATACTCCGTTAAGCTTAAAATCGTCCATCCTGAGTTTTATCAGTTCTTCCGTAAGGTTGGCGGCCCACTTGTAGATGTTATTCTCATGCAGGTCCTGCCGCATGCGTGTCATCCGGTCCTCCACTTCCGTTTTGGGCATGGTGAGAGAATAGTAGATGGCGTCGGCCATCTGCTCTATGTCGTAGGGGTTCACTATCAGCGCGTCTTTAAGCTCGCGCGAAGCCCCGGCGAAGCGGCTGAGGACCAGCACCCCCCGGTGGTCGTCGCTGGCGGCCACGAATTCCTTGGCCACCAGGTTCATGCCGTCGTGCAGCGAGGTCACCAGGCAGACGTCCGCGATCTTGTAATACTTGGTTATTTCCCTGTGATCGTGGTGTTTTTCCAGGAAGACTATCGCTTTCCAGTCCTTGGCCTTGAACCTCCAGTTTATCCGGTCCACCTCAGCGTGCAGCTCGGCCAGGAACCTGTGATACTGCGGGATATGCGTCCGGCTGGGCGCGCCGATCTGGATGAAGGTGAACTTCCTGACGTACTCCGGGTATTTCTCCAGGAACCGCTCCACGGCCTTCACCCTTTCCAGCATGCCCTTGGTATAATCGATGCGGTCCACCCCTACGCCTATTTTTTCCGCCTTTATACCCAGTTCCTTCAGCACGGCCGCGGGGTCGGGCTTCTGCGTCAGCGCCTTGGCGTCCCGGTCCGGCTGCTGGAAGTCCACGCTGATCGGGAAAGGCTTGACCATGGTAATATGGCCTTCTTTCTGCACGGAAAAATGCTCCCAGTCGATGCGGGATTCTATGGTGCGGTCCACGGTATCCAGGAAATTATTGCAGTAGAACTGCGTCTGGAAGCCGATGAGGTCCGCGCCCAGCAGCCCCATCACTAGTTCTTTCTGCCAGGGGCAGATGCCGAAGGTTTCCGGGTTGGGCCAGGGAATATGCCAGAATACCGCCACCCTGGCGTCGGGGCGCGCGGCTTTTATCATGCTGGGCAGCAGCGTAAAATGGTAATCCTGTATCAGCACGCAGGGTTCCTTGACGTCGGCTATCTCTTCCAGCACGGCCTTGGCGAACTTCTCGTTCACGTCGCGGTAGTACTTCCAGTCCTCTTTCCTGAAGATGGGGCGGATATGGGCGATATGGCAGAGCGGCCAGATCCCTTCGTTGGAGAAGCCGTAGTAGTAGCCGTCCTCCTCCTCTTTGCTGAGCGCGACGCGGCGCAGGTTGTAGGCGGGTTCTTCCGGCGGCACTTTTATGCGGTTAGCCGCGTCGGTAACCTCGAAGTCCGCTTCGCCGCTGCCGTGCGCCACCCAGGTGCCGCCCGCGGCCTTCATAATGGGGTCCAGCGCGGTCACCAGGCCGCCGGCGGGAACGATGGCCCGGATGTCTTTGCCCTCTTTAATATGCATGTAGGGCTCGCGGTTGGAGACCACGAAGAGCGGCCGCCCGCCCAGTTTCATTTTAATATGCTCTTTCAGCCTTTCCGGGGTCCAAAGGGATTCGCCTTTCTGGCGCAGGCGGGCTTCGTTCTGCGCGGCGCGCCTGGCCGACTGCAGGTTGGTGGCCAGCGTGGTCGCCTCCCTGGCCAGCGGCGCGAAGATGTCGCCTTTTACCGGCGGGGCGTGGCCGTGGGCGTCGCCTATGCGGAGGTTCTTCATCCACTCGGCCATCTGGATTATGGGGTCCACCAGGTTCCACCTTACTATCAGCAGCGTCACCAGCGAGATAAGGACCATCTGCGCGAGCAGCCTGATAAGAGTACGCTTCCAGATCTTGAAGAGGTCGTAATCTATGTAGGAAATATTGGTGAACAGGACTATGCGCGCTTTTTCATTCTCGTTGAAAGTCAGCGTGAGCGGGTACAGGAAGATCTTTTTTCCCCCGACCGCGTACACCCGGTCGTCGCCGTCCCCGGCCGCGATAAGCGCGTTTATGTCGGTAGCGCGGGCGAGCAGGTCCGGGGCCAGGGCGGAAGAACCGGAGACAAGGCCGCCGTCCGCGTCGTAGACCGCCACGCCCTCCAGCTGCTTCTGGTTCTGGAATTTATCGGCCAGTTTCTGCAGGCCGGCATGGTTCTTTGTTTCAAGGTTATGCCTTACGCTTTCCTTGAAGCTTTCAGCCAGCAGGGCGGAATGGGAGCGGACCTCGTCGTAAAGTTTTTCTTTTTCCTGCCTGACGTTGAACCAGGCGGAAACCAGGGCCACGAACACCACCACCACGATGAGCGAAACTATAAGCTTGAAGGTTATACGCATAAAGACTTGCCCCTTTTAAATACGGCCTTGTTTTATCCTAAACCGGACCCTGCCCGGTGTTTTAAGATGAAGGTCAGATACACCGCATATAGCGCCAGCAGCGATACGCCGCGCCTGCGCCCGATAAAGCCGTCGCGCGCGGGGTAGGTGAGCGCCAATGCCGCAAAACCGAACGCCAACGCCGTAGCCACCTCGCGCCAAACGACCGGGATCGGAGTGATAATGGCCGCGACCGCGATGATGAAAATGCCGTTGTAAATATTGCTGCCTAAAATAGTACCCAGGCCCACATCATCGTGTCCCCGGAACTTGGCGATAAGCGTTGTCGCGAGTTCGGGCATGGACGTGCCCACCGCCACAATGGTCGCCCCGATAACGAATTCGTCTAAGCCGAAGGAAATGGCGATACCTCTTGCCCCCGCCACGATAAGATTCCCGGCGGCGGCAAGTGCGGCAAGGCCGGCCACGCATGAAAGGACGGTCAGCCACCCGCGCTGCGCGCCAAGAACCTTCACGACAGTGCTTCGCTGGCTTCGCACCTCAATGATCACCGCCGCGAGCCAGATGAAAAACATCCCCAGCATCATTACCCCGTCGAACCGGGAAAGTTCGCCATCCAGGCAGAGAACGCCCGTGATCAGCGGGATCAGCAAGGCCACGGGGAAATCCCGTTTTATACTGTCACGCGGGCTCTTGATCCCGGAGATCACAAGAGCGAGGGCCAGGATCAGGGCGATATTCACGACATTGCTGCCCAGGGCGTCGCCCAGGGTTATCTGCGGTTTCCCGGCCAGAGCCGCGTTTACCGCGACGGACAATTCGGGGCTCGAGGTGGCGAAAGCGGCGACGGTTACGCCGATGATCCCCGGAGAAACCCGGGCCCAGGACGCAAGGCCCACCGCGCCGCGGACAAAAAGCTCCCCTCCGACGCCGGCACATACGACCCCAAGGACCAAAGCGCAATACTCGTTCATTGAACTCCGTCAAGGAATTGGCGGCGGACAGCTGCGCAACAAGCGTATAAAAGAAAAAGCCGCCGTCCGGTATTTTAAACCGGAATGGCGGCCCGACCATTCCAAACCTCCGGAGCTGTTTCCGGACCCTTGTTTATAGATTTTACTTTAATTTGGGCGACCGCACACGTTAAGTTTGGATCCGGTCGTTTTTTGTCTCCCGCGAAAGATCCCGTTCAGGAAAGACTGGCCCGGCGGACCACGGCGGAGATGCCGGCGGCCCAGGGCGCACCGCGGGCCGCCAGGGCCTCGCAGAAGGCGTCCACGTCATATTTTACCCTGATTATCTCGGCGGTGACGCCGCCGTTCACGGTGACCACGGCGTAGGAGGCCGAAGGGTCGCCGTCCAGGGAGCTGCCGACGCTGCCTGGATTGACGGCCAGGCCGCCGCCGGGCAAAGGCGCCGCGTAAGGGGCGTGGATATGCCCGCACAGGATATTGACGTCCTCCGCGCCGGGCTTGAAGGACCGCTCGTCGTTATCCGGGGAGGCGTGAAAACAGAGGAAAGGCGCCCCGCCCAGTTCGAACGAGAGTTGCACCGGGGCATCGGCCAGCCAGGCCTTATCCCGGGCGTCCAGCGCCGCGGCGGTCCAGACGGCATGGTCGGCCCCTTCCGGGCAGCGGAAATAGCGCTCCAGGTCGGCGCGGCCCGGCCCGGACGAGGCATAGCGGTCATGGTTGCCCTTCACCCTGAAAGCGGGCTTAAGGGAGGCGAGCAGGCGGGTGACCTCGCCGGGGAACGGCCCCATGTTAACGGCGTCGCCCAGGAAGCACAGGGGCGCGGCGCCCAGGCCCCGGCGTGAGATGTCCGAGACCACGGCCTCAAGGGCGTGCAGGTTGGAATGCACGTCGGAAATCAATACCAGTTTTTCAGCCCCCATAGCCTGCCCCCATTCAGCGCAAATGCGCGCCTAACGCTATCTGGTCAGTTCCCGAGCGTCGCCACCATTACGGCTTTTATCGTATGCATGCGGTTCTCCGCCTGGTCGAAGGCGATGCAGGCCGGCGATTCGAACACGTCTTCGGTGACCTCGATGCCGTTGTGCAGGCCGAACTGCTCGGAGACCTGTTTGCCCACCTTGGTGTCGGCGTTATGGAAGGCCGGCAGGCAGTGCATGAATTTCACGTTCCTGTTGCCGGACTTCTTCATCAGCGCCGCGTTTACCTGGTAGGGCTTGAGCAGCTTTATGCGCTCCGCCCAGACTTCCTTGGCCTCGCCCATCGAGACCCACACGTCGGTGTGGATGAAGTCCGCACCCTTTACGGCGGCGGCGGGCTTGTCGGTGATGGTGACGCGGGCACCGGAACCTTTGGCTATTTCCCTGCACTTGGCCACCAGTTCGGCGTCGGGCTGCAGGGCCTTGGGGGCGCAGATGCGCACGTCCATGCCCAGGATGGAACCTATCACCAGCAGCGAGCGGCCCATGTTAAAGCGGGCGTCGCCGACATAGGCGTAGGAGATCTTTTCGAGGGGCTTCGCGCAGTGCTCGGTCATGGTCAGCACGTCGGCCAGCATCTGGGTGGGGTGCCATTCGTTGGTGAGACCGTTCCACACGGGCACGCCGGCGTACTTGCCCAGTTCCTCCACTATCGCCTGGCCGAAACCGCGGTATTCTATGCCGTCGTACATCCGACCGAGCACGCGGGCGGTGTCCTTGACGGTTTCCTTGTGGCCCATCTGGCTGCCGCTCGGCTCCAGGTAGGTTACGTGCGCGCCCTGGTCGTGCGCAGCCACTTCAAAGGCGCAGCGCGTGCGGGTGGAAGTCTTCTCGAAGATCAGGGCGATGTTCTTACCGGCGAGGCGCTGCTGTTCGGTGCCGGCGTATTTTGCGGCTTTAAGGTCTTTGGATAAATTCAGCAGGAAGCCGAGTTCCTGTTTGGTAAAGTCGAGTTCTTTAAGGAAATGCCTATTTCTAAGATTGAAGCCCATTTTAATTCTCCTTTTCCATTTGCTCGCGCGCTAAGGATCGCGCCGGAATATCCATATTATACTCTTTTGCTTTACAGGAAACATTTATCCAGTACGGACAGATTACATCAGGCCCTGGCCTGGTCGGCGGGGCCGTCCAGCACCTCGCGCACCTTGACCGCCAGCGTATCCACCGTGAACGGTTTATAGATGAAGGCGATGCCGGGTTCCAGCACGCCGTGCTTCAGGATGGCCTCATCCGTATAACCGGACATGTATAATGTCCGCCGCGCCAGGTTCCTGCGCGCCAATTCCTGCGCCAGTTCCCGGCCGCTCATCCCGGGCATCACCAGGTCGGTCAGCAGCAGGTCCACCGGCTTGCCGAGGCCGTCGGCCGCGGCCAGGGCCGCCTTGCCGTCCACGGCGCTGATCACCGTGTAACCGCCGGCGCGCAGCACGCGCTCGCCAAGGCGGCGCAGGCTCTCCTCGTCTTCTACCAGCAGCACCGTTTCAGTGCCGCCCTTAAAACTTCCTTCCGTCGTGCCGGAGGGCTTTTGAGACGGCACCTCCTCTACCAGCGGGAAATACAGTTTAAAAACGCTGCCTTTGCCCGGCTCGCTTTCCACTTCTATATCGCCGCCGCTTTGCTTTACGGTACCATAGACCATGGAAAGCCCCAGCCCGGTGCCTTTGCCCTGTTCTTTTGTGGTGAAGAACGGCTCGAACATGTGCTTCCTGACCTCGGGAGTGATCCCGCAGCCGTTATCGCGCACCTTAACGCAGGCCAGGCGGCCGCGCGCCAGGTCGGGCCGCGCCGAAAAGAACTCGGCCGGCGGAAGGAAGACCTCCGTCTCCATGGTTATTTCCCCGCCCTTCACCACGGCGTCCCTGGCGTTCAGCACCAGGTTGACCACCACCTGTTCTATCTGCCCCGGGTCCACCTTGGCAAGGCAGGGCGCCGAAAAGAGTTTTACCGACAGCCGGATATCTTCGCCTATGATGCGCCGGAGCATCTTCTGCATATCGCCCAGCGTCTTATTAAGGTCCACCACTTTGGGCGCCATTATCTGCCGCCGGCTAAAGGCGAGGAGCTGGCGCGTAAGGGTGGTGGCGCGGTCGGCCGCGTTCATTATCTCGCGCATGTCCTCGCGGGCAGGATCCTCCTGGACCATGGTGTTGTCCACCAGGGAGCAGTACCCCTTTATGGCGGTAAGAATATTATTGAAGTCGTGAGCGATGCCGCCGGCCAGGAGCCCTACCGCCTCCATTTTCTGTGACTGGCGCAGCCTGGCCTCGCTTTCACGCGCCGCCACCGCACCCGCGCTGCGCCCTTCCTCCATGCCTATGGCGGAGGCGATTATCCCCAGCAGTTTCTTATCCTCCTCATTGGGTTCGCAGGCCCGTCTGTAAAGAACGGAAATCACGCCTTTGCCCGACTCGAACTTCACCGGGTGCCCGAAATATGATCTGAACCCCTTGCCGGCCAGGCAGGCGGCGTCCGCAAACTCCGACAGCTCGTTAAAAACAAGCCCACACGCGGCCTCCGGATCACAAAGGACCTTAAAGCAGGGACTGCCTTCGGCTTTAAATTCGGTTCTTTCCAGACAATCGCCCCAGAAAGCCCGTACGCTGAAATTCTCCCCCTCGAGGCGGTTGTACATGGCGCAGTCGGCGCCCAGCAGGCTGCCGAAAAGCCGCACCAGCGCCTCCAGGTTCTTGCCGGAATCCGGCCCCAGCGAGAGCAGCACGGAATTTATTTTTTCCAGCCTCTCCGCGCTTTTTTTCTTTTCGGTGATATTTCGCTCGACCGAAATTATGAGCCGCTTACCGCCTAGAATTATTTCACGCCCGGAGACTTCGGCGGTAAAGACAGAGCCGTCTTTGCGTTTATGCCTGACCTCGAAGACGACCCCCTTTTCCCACCGCGGCCCAAAGCTGCTCTTCAGCCTTGAAACGGCGTCATCGTCGTTCTCATGCAATATCGATACGGGCTTGCCGACAAGTTCTCCCCGGGAATAGCCAAGTTCCTGCAAGGCCGCTTCGTTCAGGTCGCTGATGACCGGGTCCCCGGCGGGAACGATTTCAAGCACCAGGATAGAATCCCGGGCCTGCCCGAAGAGGATACGGTACCCGGTTTCGCTGTCGCGCAGCGCCGCCGCGGCCTGCTTATGGCCGGTGATATCCTCGGAAATCCCCAGCAGGTATTTCGGGGCCCCGTCCGGCCCGTTCACGCACACCTTCCTGGTATGCAGCAGCCGCTGCCCTTTGTTTTCCGTATCTATAGTTTCTTCCGGAATGTCCAGTATCCCGCCGCCACTGAGCACTTCGCGGTCCTTGGCGATGAAGTGCTCCGCCTGGTCAGGAGGGAAAAAGTCCAGGTCGTTCTTCCCGATAAGGTCTTTGCGCCCGCGGCCCAGCAGTTCCTCGCCGGCGCGGTTGAACAGGACAAAGCGCAGGTCCGCCGCGTCCTTAAGGAAGATCATCAGCGGAACGTTCTCCACCACGCTCTCCAGCAGGTCCTTGGCCTCTCTCATAGTTTCATCCAGCCGCCTGTTCGCGCGCTGGTGTATAAGCAGAATGCTGAGCAGCACCGTCCCGATGGGATAGACGAACAGGACTGGCGCGCTGATATAACGGAGGACTTCGAATGCGACCGGCCGTGGCATGATCAGCATGCAGGCCAGCATAAGCAGGTGTACCGACAGACCGAACAGATACAGTTCCGGCAGCCCGCCTTTCTGTTTGAGGGCAGGGCGAAAGTGCTGCCATATCAGGCCGAGTCCCGCGGAAGTGATTATGACGCTCAACCCGGTCCACACTCCCGCGCCGCCGGCGGATAGCCGGAACGCGCCGATCAGCGCCACGGCCAGCGCCGTAGGGATTACGCCGAAGAACAGGCCGGTAACGGACAGAAGTATGGAGCGCACGTCAAAAACTATACCGGGATGCAGCGTCCAGGGGTTCGCCATAACCGCCACGCCGATAAGGCCTATCAGGACTCCGGCAATAATGTCTTTCCAGCGCGGGGGCAGGGACGAACCGAACGTAACGCTGGAATATAAAGCGACCAGGACCAGCAACAGGCTGGTATTATAGATCAGACTTATAAAAAGTTCAGTCCCCATTATATTCCCCTCTGCCTTCGGCGCGTGCTAAATTAAAAGCCGCCGGTTACCCATGCTGCGCCGGAACCCGCCGGCCGGAACGATTCTCCGCTGCCCCTATTTTTACCAAATGCCGAAGTGATTTACAATAACAGCGGGACGCGCTTATGATTTACTTTTGTAGGACTTCTGTTTTAAAGAGGTTTTCACGGGCGCGGCCGCTTTTTTATGCGCCGGGGTGGCCGGCCTCTTTGCCGCCGTCCGGCGCGCCGGGGCATGCCTTGGCGCGCGGCGGAAACGGCGCCTGCGCGGCGGGCGGCCAACGGCCCAGTAGCGGGGTTTACCCACGTCCAGGTGCGTAAAACCCTTGTACGGATAATAGCCCACGCCGCCGACCCACAGCCTCTGGCCGTATTTTTTGACCTTGGTCGAGCTGTAGCCGGGGATCTTTATATCCGCGGCCCAGCCCAGCATATGCAGGCTGTGCCTGGCCGCGCCGGCGGTATGACCGTTGTTCTTGGGCGTGCGGTAGCCGCTTAAAAGTGTGAGACCTTTCTTGCCGAACTTATCCTCGACCGCGTCGAGGAGCTCTATCAGCTTTACGGACATCCGCGTCTCGCGCCCGGTTAGGCTGCAGCGCATGTGATGGTCCAGTTTG
Source organism: Elusimicrobia bacterium GWC2_61_19 (assembly GCA_001799795.1). Taxonomy (GTDB): domain Bacteria; phylum Elusimicrobiota; class Elusimicrobia; order Elusimicrobiales; family UBA9959; genus UBA9959. The sequence goes on along the minus strand of MGUD01000001.1, from coordinate 25,264 downwards.
GCCAGCGCCGCGGCGTCATAGGTCCCGTCGGCCAGGCGGTAGCGCACGGTAAGTTTCTCGCCGTTATCGCTGCGTATCAGCGTAAGCCTGCCGTTGCCGCCCAGGTTCACGGGCTCCGGGGTCTGGGCCATGGCGCTGCTGATAAAAATATAAGTGTCCGCGTCCTCGCCTTCTTCCAGTTCCTGCACGTCGGCTTCGGTCACCGGCGCGGTATCGGGGGTTACCGCGTAATCGGGGATGGAGGCCAGCTGCGCCAGCAGCGTGGAGGAACTTAATTCTATGGCGTCTTCCGTCACGGGGCCGAGCCCCTGGGCCGCCGCCGCGCAAGGCAGGGCTAGCGCCGCCGCCAAGGCTAAAAGCTTGCGGACAAAGCCGCTTTGTTTATTGATTTCCGTCAGGCGCATCAAGACGTATATTTTACCAAAATGACGCGTTATCAGGTCAGGAAGTTTTTAATCTGTTCTGGGGCCAGGCCCGCGCGGACATCGGTTTTTCCAGGCTGCTGGCCGTCAATAACCTTTCGTCATTAAAGATCTCCACGGTGGGCCCGTCGGCGGTCACGCGGCCTTTATGGATGACGATAGTCCTTTCGCACGTTTCCAGGGCGAAGTCCAGGTCGTGCGTGGCGATGATCTTCGTATGCCCGAATGTTTTAAGCAGCGTTATCAGCCGCCGGCGGGACATTGGGTCCAAGTTAGAGGTGGGCTCATCCATGACCAGGATATCCGGGGCCATGGCCAGCACGCCCGCGATAGCCGCGGCCCTCTTTTCGCCCTGCGAAAGCCGGTAGGGCGGCCGCGAGCGCAGGTGGGCCGCCCCCACGGTTTGCAGCGCGGCCATGACCCTGCCGTCGAGCTCCGCCGCGGGCACGCCCATGTTCAGCAGTCCGAAGGCCACGTCCTCGAAGACCGTCGGCATGAAAAGCTGGTCGTCCGGGTTCTGAAAGACCATCCCGACCGCCCGGCGGACCGCAGGCAGATTTTTTTTCTCCACCACCCCGCCATCTATCTTCAGCATCCCTGAAGACGGGAACAGGCAGCCCGTAAAATGGCGGAGCAGGGTGGACTTGCCGGCGCCGTTCTCCCCGACCAGCGCCACGGACTCCCCGTGCCCTATCCGGAAGGAAACCCCGTCCAGCGCGGCCGTGCTGTCGGGATAGGAGTAATGTATATTAGCGGCTTCAACGATATGATGGCTCATTTTAATAGTCCTGTAACCGCCTGCCCCAGCATTACCGGGAGATTTACGAACCTGAAAAGCGCGAACAGCGCCGTCCAGCAGAAAAAGAAAAGCAGCTCGCGGCGGCCGATCTTATAGCCCCGGGTCACCCGGATATGCCCGTCGAAACCGCGGGCTAGCATGGCGCGGTAGACCCGTTCGGCGCGGTCCAGGGTCTTCAGCAGCAGGTGGCCTAATATCTGGATAAACACCCCGAACCGCATGCCGCGCTTCCCGGCGGAACGCAGTGCGCGGGCACGGGTCATATTTTCAGTTTCAGCCGCGAGCGAGAATAGATACCGGTTAAGGAACAGGAGCTGCACCACAAAAGCCCTTGGCGCGCCGAGCCGCAAGAGCCCCTCGCATATGGAATTTATCCCGGTCAGGGCCAGCAGGGCCAGCGCGGCCGAGACGGTGAGCAGGAAACGCAGCAGTATCGAAGCGAAGGAAACCCAGCCGCCTGATACGCCGAGGTGCCCCACGCGCAGCAGCACGCCGCCGTCGAAGAAAGGGTTGAAGATGCCCACCATGACCGCGAACGGCGAGACCAGCAGCACCTTTTTGAACAGGTAGCGCGCGGGCAGCCGCCCCTCCGCGGCGAGATACACCGGGTAAAGCAGGAACGGGAGGAGCGCGGAAACCTCGTACTTGCCGAAGGAGACCACGGCGACGATGAAGAGGGCGGTGGTCAGGAGTTTCGCGCGCGGGTCCAGCCTGTGCAGCGGGGTGGAGCCGGCCGCCAGCGTATCCATATAGCCGATATCGACAAGACTAGCGCCGAGTTCGCTCATTAGTTTTCAAGCCGCTGCTTTCCCGCGCCTTAAGGCAAATCCTATGAGGCCCGTCATCAACAGAGTAGAAATACCGCCCACTAGCCCAGCCACCGACGTGCCGGCGTCAACGGCCGGCCAGGCGGGAGCGGGGGCCCCCTCCCCGTCGGGCGCCGCGGGGGCCTCTTCGGGCTTACGGAAACCGTAATCGGGCAGGAAAGCGGTTTTAGCCTGCAGCGCGCCCAGCAAGCCGTGCAGTTTGCCGGAGCTTTCCAGTTCTTCCCTGCCGGAGGTCCGCAGCATGGCCCATTCCAGCCCGTCGGGGTTGGCGGAGGCGAACCAGCTGAGCGCGGCGCCGGTAAGCACCGCGGCCGCGGCTAGGCCCGCCAGCGCGCCCTTAACGCTCACGCCGATGGGCTGGCGCTGCGCCGCGGCGGCCAGGATCTCCGGGCGGGCCTTCAGCATGAAGGACACTACGCCCGCCGTCACCAGGCCTTCCACCACGCCTATGCCCAGGTGTATGGGCTGCATCAGCAGCACAAAGGTCTTAAAGGGCAGTTCGGAAATGCCGGAAGCCAGCGTTTCCACTACCACGCCGAAAGCCCCGAGCTGCAGGCCTATGACGGCGGCCGTCACGGCGCCGATCATTACCCGTTTCTTATCCAGGCTCCCCCCGGTTATCTTCTTGTAGACGAGCGGGTAAGCGAAGAAGCAGGTAAAAAAGCCCATGTTGAGGATATTACAGCCCAGTGCCAGCAGCCCTCCGTCGGCGAAGAACAGCGCCTGCACTGTAAGCACCGAAGCCAGCGCCAGGAACGCCGACCAAGGCCCGAGCAGAATAGCCAGGATCATGCCGCCGCCCAGATGGCCGCTGGACCCGGTGCCGGGGATGGTGAAGTTTATCATCTGCGCCGCGAAGATGAACGCGCCCAGCACGCCCATCAGCGGGATCTTCCTGTCGTCCGCTTCTTCCCGGACCTTTTTAGCGCTATAGGCGATAAGTCCGCCCGAAACCGCCCACATAGTGCCCCCTACCGCCGGGGAGATCAAAGCGTCTGCCATATGCATAGTAGGCCCTCCTGTAAGTTCGTCTCCGTCTTAAAATTCAAAGTGCAGCCCCGCGGTCAGCCGGGCATGGCCGGACTTGAAATCCCTGGCCAGGCCGCCGGCCACGAACAGCGTCTCTCTTATCCTGTACCGCAGGCCGGCCAGAGCGTCGCCTTCTCCGCCCTCCTGCCCCTGCACCTCGCCCACCGCCTCGAATTTACCCAGCGGGTATTCCAGCGCCAGGCCGTAAGAGCCCGCCCCCTTTGCGGTTTCATCGCCGGTAGAAAGGTAGCCGGCATTGACATGGAGTTTAACGGCGGAGAACGCTTTACTGAAGATGGCGTTAAGGAAGTAATCCTTTTCGCCGAGCTCGTTCGATAAAGCAACGGCGACGATGTCCTTGACCAGCGAGAACTTAAGCGCCAGCGAGGCCGCTCCGAGTTTCTCCGCGTCGGCGGGATGTATCTGGTACGGCAGCGCCAGCCCCAGGTCCATCTTTTCCGTGACCCCGTGCTTAAAGGAGAAGGCGCTGGACTGGTTAGACAGGTTTTCAGCGTCCTTCGCGCTGTCATAACCCGCTTCAAGTTCATAGCCGCCCTGGCTTACCGTGCCGGCGTCGTCAGTGGCCAGCGGATAAGCCGCCTGCGCCCGGGCGGCGCCGGCGCAGATAAGAACGGCAGAAAACAATACGGCCTTCAACTTCATAGTACTCCTCCTTATTGCTACCTTTCTGCGTTTCGTGCTACGCCTGGGTAAAAAATTATTTACCCGCGCTGGTCACGCTGAGTGTGGCGTGCTTAACGCCTTTTACGGCCTTAAGGGAATCGGCCAGGGCTTTCACTTTGGCGCCGGGCCCCTTTACGGCTATGATCTCCAGGCAGTTGTCGTGGTCCAGGTGCACATGCTGGGCGGATATGATTATCGCCCCGTGGTCGTGCTGAATATCCAGCAGTTTATTGACGACTTCGCGCTTGTGATGGTCGTACACTATGGTGACGGCGCCCGCCACCGCGCCGCCTTTGGCGAAAATATCGGTAACGAAGTCCCGGCGGATCAGGTCGGCAATGGCCTTGGAGCGGTTGTCGTAGCCTTCCGCCGCGATGAAGGCGTCGAACTTCCGGAGGAGTTCCCCCTCCAGCGAGACGCCGAACCTGACGAGCTTGTTGTTCATGTGTTACCTTTAGTTAAATAGTAGCACAATGCGCGGGACCGGTCAACTTTCCGTACCCGCGCGAGCCCTCAGGTTCAGGCGTCCGCCGGCGGGAGCCGTCAGATGAACCTGACGCTCAGCCCGCATTTAAGCACCCTGCCCGGCAGGGGATAATAGCCGTTTATGGTATCGGCCGTCTGGGCGTAATGGGCGTCCAGGATATTATCCGCCCCCGCGAAGATCTCGAACCTTTCCAGCGTTTTCGACAGATACAGGTCCGCCGTGAAATACGAGGGCAGCTTAAGCCCGCCGTGATCCGCCGCGGTGTACTGCCGCGCGCTGTAATAGCTCTTTGAGCGGACATCCGCCCAGGGGGTCTTAACCGCGGCGTTCAGGGTGAACCGGTGCCGCGGGCTGAAAGACAGTTCTTTATAACCGCCTGAAGTCCGGCCCTTGCTTATATTGTGAACGTAGCCCAGACCCGCGCTGAACGCGGAACTCTTGTAGTCCAGGCCGGCCTCAAGCCCCTCGTTGAAGGCCGAATCCAGATTGTAAGCCGCCCAGCTCTTGGCCGGGTCCAGGGCGATGCGGTCCCTCACGTCGGAGTAATAAGCGCCGACTGAAACCCGGAAACCGGCCGCAAAAGCGGCCGACAACCCGGCCTGGGTCTGCCAGGAATATTCAGGTTTCAGGTTCGGCGAACGGTCGGCCGCCGGCACCCACGGGTTGTAGAGGTCGGCGAAAGTCGGGGCCTGCCAGGCGCGCCCGGTCTGCGCCGAAAACTTCCAGACGGCATCAGGCGCATAGACAACGGCGAGCCTGGGGCTGGTCTGGTCGGCGTACCCGACGTTCCTGTCGTAGCGCAGCGAAGGGGTAAAGCTTAAACCCTTAAGCGGCTCCAGGGTCCATTGAGAGAAAATGCCGGTATTCTGCTTATAGTGATCGCCGTACGTGTCCGACTTGAGGAGGTCCTTTTCGTATTCTATCCCGGCCTCGCCCTTATTGAAGAACGAAAGACTGAGCAGCCCTCTGTTGCTGAGGGTGCGGGTCAGCTCGTCACTCCAGGCGGTATGCGAGAATAGCCGATTCACGCCGGACTGCGCCGTCAGGGTATAGCTGACATTCTCCGTTAAAGGCATTTCGAGAGCGGCGCGGGCGAGCCCGAGGCTGGAACGCTGCAGGTCGGTCAGCGAATTTGCCGCCCGCTCCCTGCTGCCGTTCCAATCGGCGACGGCTACCGGGGTACCGCCGGGCACCCCGTTCTCTGAATTGTTCCGTAAGGCGCTGAAAGAAAGCGTGCCGCCCTCCCCCACCGCCAGCACAGCTTTGCCCGTGAAGAACTCTTTACGCGCGGCGCCGTTGCGCTGGAAGCCGTCCGAGGCCTCCCTTGAAGCCAGCGCCGAGGTTTTAAGCCGGCCATTGCCGCTCATGAACGACACCGTATTGGCGTTGCCTCCGTAGGAGGACAGGGTCGTGCCAAGTGCGGCGCGGGCTCCCGCGCCGGGGGTGCGGCTGACGAAGTTTATAACTCCGCCCTCCGCGTTGGCGCCCTGCACCGAAGACCAGGCGCCCGGCAGTATTTCCACCCTTTCTATGTCGGCCGCGGGCAGGGCCGAAATATCCACCGTGCCGGTCAGGTCCGCGGGCACACGCATGCCGTCGTAAAAGACCGCCGTCTGTTTGGAGGAGAAGCCGCGCAGCCCTGCGGTGGCAAGCCCGGCGGAGCCGTTGGCCCGCCTTAACATTACCGGCAAGGCCGTCTCAAGAAGATCCCCGGCCGATGACGCCGCCGCGCGTTGAGCGGGCGGAACGTAAAGGTCTACGGCATCGGCTGGTTTAGGCAGCCCTTTTAATACGGATTTACTGACGGAGAGATATACTTCGCTGTTTTGTTGTGAATGGGCCCCCGTAACGCAAAGGGCGAGCAGGACCGCAAGGAACGCTGAAGAGACTGATTTCATTTTTCCTCCCGAGAGAATTGCCGCGCCATAACAGAAAGCGGCTTCTCCACCGTTGGAAAAAGGCCGTCCCTCGCAGGCTGCGACAGTTCCGGCGGTAGACCGGGCTTAGCCCACGCGCATGATAGCGCGGGAACTTCACCGTTGCGGGGCAGCTCCGGAATTTAACCGGATTCCTCCGCCAGAACATTTTAATTATACAAAAGACCGCGGGCCCTCCGTTTGACTTTTGTCGTGGGACTTTAGGCCCCGTCGGACGTAAGCCGAATAACTTACGCCCGGTAGGCCCATGAACCCATAGCGCCCCGCTCCAAATGGAATATTATTATAGTTGCCGTGCTATCTTGAATATTTTAGGAGAGTCCCTGAATGAATATATTCGCCATAAGCAAACTGCTGCTGACCTCGGCCTTTCTGGCCGCCCCGGCCGCCGCGCAGAATTTCAATTCCCTGCCTTCCGTAAAAGACATCGTGGCACAGGCCAGGGCCTCCCAAGTCCCGGTACCGCAGCCCGCCCTCCGCGACAACAGCCGGGCCCCCAAAGAATGGACCATCATGGTGTTCATGAACGGCAAGAACGATCTTGCCCCCTATGTCATAGAGGACATGAACGAAATGGAGAAGTACGGCCCCACCGGGAACATCAACATAGTTGCGCAAGCCGCGCGCATGGCGGAGGAGCAGAACCCGCACTACCCGCCGCCCAGCAACGGGCCTTATGACGGCTATCCCTACGGCCCCGTAGTGCCCCATCCCGGCTGGCCTAACCCCGCCTGGGATATGCCCCCTATGCTGGCGAAAACCGCGGCAGCCGGCGACGCCTCCACTAACTGGATCGGCGTACGCCGCTACCTGGTGACCGCCGACGGCGACAACGCCGCGTTAAGTTCGACGATGCTCGCGGACCTTGGCGCCGTGGACATGGGCGATTACAAGCAGCTCGCTGAGTTCGGCAAGTGGGCCAAACAGAATTACCCCGCCAAAAGATACATGCTGATAGTGTGGAACCACGGCGACGGCTGGAAGAACAAGGCCTTCGGCCGGCCCGTGCTCAAGGGCATTTCCTACGACGACGAGACCGGCCACGGCATCAGCACCGTCGACCTGGGGCGCGCCGTACGCGAAATGGGCGGCGTGGACATCTACGCCTCCGACGCCTGCCTGATGCAGATGGCGGAAGTGGCCTACGAGCTGAAAGACGCCGCCAGGATCACCGTGGGTTCCGAAGAGAACGAGCCCGGCGACGGCTGGGCCTACGACTACTTCCTGGCCCGCGTGCATTCCAACAAGGGCAACCTGACCCCGGACGTAATGGCGGCCGCCGCCGTGCAGGGCTATAAGGCCTTCTACGGCGAGAAAGGCGCCAACGCCACCCAGTCGGCGGTACACACCGCCGGCCTGAACACTTTCCGCACCCTGCTCGACCAGTGGGCCGGGCTGGCGATGAAAGAGGACAAGGTCATGGTCAACGCGGCGCTAGCCGACGCCACCGCTTTCGGCGGGGCCGAGTCGCGCGACCTGATACACTTCCTGCGGAACGTTCACGGCAAAACCAAGTCCGACGCCCTTAAAGCCAAGACCGCGGAAGTCATGGACCATCTCTACAAGAAAGTGATCTTCGACAACGGCGCCACCGGCGACAAGTTCAAGAACGCCTACGGCCTGGCCGTCTATCTGCCTACCTACAGATACGAAGCGGATTACGACGAGCTCGCCTGGGCCGGGGAAGGCAGATGGGACGATTTCGCCAAATGGCTGACGGCGAAATAAGCGGCGGTTAAATAAAAAAAACCGGCCCCTCTGTACAGGGGCCGGTTTTTTTGCGCGCCGCCGCTCACATCATTTGGTTATAGCCTTTAAGCGCGTACCAGGCCTGGCCCAGGGCCAGGCCGCCGTCGTTGGCGGGAACCAGCCGGTTGGCATAAACCTTAAAACCGCGGCGTTCGAGCCCGGCCGTGATAAGTTCCAGCAGCGTCCGGTTCTGGAACACGCCGCCTGACAAACAGAAAGTCTTTATGCCGTTATCCCCGGAAAGCCGGGCGGCCGTTTCCACGGCCATGGCCGCCGCGCCCTTATGGACTCCGTCGGCTATCCGCGCCGCCGGTTTGCCGGACAACCTGTCGCGCGCCGCGGCCCGCAGCGCCGGCGCGGGGTCTATTATATAACCGCCGCCTTCTTCGGATATTTCAAAACGATAGGCGGCGCCTCGCCCCGTATAAAGTGACTCGAGCTCCATCGGCCCCTGGGCTTCATAGGTATTTTCTCCGCGGACACCGGAGATAAAACTGAAAGCGTCGAACAGGCGGCCCAGGCTGGAGGTCTCGGGGCAGTTTAGCCCGGCCTCCAGCATACGTTCCGCTGTGCGCGTTTTAGCCGCGGGCACGCCGGAGAAAAGCCGGACGGCCGCGCCGCGCCACCCCCCCCCGAAAGCCGCCCTGACCAGGGCCAGGGCCGGGCGCCAGGTCTCGAAGGCGCCGGCGTCGCCGCCCGGCAGTCGAAAATATTTCAGGTGCGCGCCCCGGCGCCAGGTCCTATCCCTGAAGACCAGGAATTCCGAACCCCAGATCTTCCCGTCGGTCCCGTAACCGGTGCCGTCGAAAGCCAGGCCGATAAAAGGGCCTTCCAGGCCGTGTTCCGCCGCCACGGAGAGCGCGTGCGCGGCATGGTGCTGCACCGCGGTCTTACGGCCAGGCAGGGAGCGGGCGATAGCGGAAGAGGCGTAATCCGGATGCAGGTCATGGACGACCGCGCCGGGGGAGACTTTGAGCAGGCGGCGGAAATTAACCAGCGTCTCCCTGAAATATTCCTGATTGAGCGGCTCGGACAGGTCCCCTATATGCTGCGACAGGAAAGCCTCGGCGCCGCGGGTAAGACAGAAGGTGTTCTTAAGGTCCGCGCCGCAGGCGAGCACACTTGCGCCGGAGGCGGAGAGCTTGACCGCGGACGGCACGTAGCCCCGCGCCCTACGGGCAAGCCGCAGTTCACCGGCGGCCTCGAAGGCCACGGAATCGTCCACCCTGTTATGGATGGGCCTGTCGTGCCAGAGCGTAAAGGAGGCCGTCCCGCCCAGAGCTATGCGCACCTCCTGCGGGGATTTGCAGATGGGCTCGTCGCGGAAATTGCCCGAAGTCATCACCAGCGCCCCGGTGAAACCTTTTTCTTCCAGGAGGCGGAAGAGCGCGGCGTGCAGGGGCGTGTAGGGCAGCATAACGCCCAGTTTGGCCAGGGCCGGGGCCGCGCCGGAGAAAGAACCCGGCACACGCTTGCGCAGCATGACCACCGGGGCTTCGGAGGAAGTGAGCGCGGCGGCCTCTATGGCCGAAACGCGGCAGAGGCGGCGCGCGGCGGCCAGCGTTGGCACCATGACGGCAAAGGGTTTGTGAGGCCGCCGCTTTGCGGCCCGGAGCTTCCTGAGCGCAGCGGGGCTGTCCGCCCGGCAGGCCAGGTGGAAGCCGCCCAGACTCTGCAGCGCGCCTATCCCGCCGGCAATAAGGAGCTGCGCGGTTCTCTCGAGCGCCGGCAGGCCCGAGAAAGAGCGGCCCCCCGCCTCAAGCCTTACGGCGGGCCCGCAGACAGGGCAAGCGTTGGGCTGGGCGTGAAAACGCCGGTCCAGCGGGTCGGCGTACTCGCCGCGGCAGGCCGGGCACATTTTAAAGGCGGCCATAGTGGTGGCGGGGCGGTCATAAGGCACGCTTTTAACGATGGTAAAACGCGGGCCGCAATTGGTGCAATTGGTGAACGGGTAAAGGTAACGCCTGTCGGCCGGATCGGTCATGTCCCGCAGGCAATCCCGGCACAGCGCCAGGTCCGCCGGGATAATGGCGGCGGCGGCCGCCTTCCCCCCGCTTTTGGAAATAAGGAAGGTCTTTTCTCCGGCGGGCGCCAAGGCGCTGACCAGGACGGAATCCACCCGCGCGGCCGCCGGTTTTTTAAGGGTGATCTCGCGGATGAATCGTTCAACTCCGGAGGAACTTCCTTCGGCCTCTATGGTGACGCCGGCCGCGTCGTTCTTGACCCAGCCGGCCAGGGCGTGCGCGGCGGCTAGTTTGTAGATATGGGGCCTGAAACCGACGCCCTGCACCACGCCTTTAACCAGTATTTTTTTTCTTACGATGGGAGCCATGTGAGCTATTTGCCGCCTGTCACGACCTGGTTCTTGGAATAGTCCAGTTCGCTGCCGAACAGGCTGTGCGGAACAAAATAGACGGCGGCCGTCACGGCGAAGGCGGCTATCAGCCAGAAGCGGGCCGCCCTGCCCTTGAGCACGGCCCACAGGGCGATAAGCCAGAAGACCAGCATCAAAAGAGTTTTATTATCGGTAAGGTCCCGCCCGTAAGGGAAACCGGTCCAGGCCTGGCCAAAGGCGTAATACTGGGTGAGCGGGCCGAAAACAAAACCGCCCAGCAGCAAAAAAACCACGGTGGCGGGCACCGAATGTTTTACCGGCTCCAGAGCGAAAGCCGCCGACAGGAAGATACGCACGGAGAAAAGCATGAACAGGAACATCAGCAGTATGTGCGGCCCCAGTATCCACGCCGGCACCGCGCCCTTGAAGCGCAGCACCAGCGGCCCTCGCGAGAGCTCATACTCCCCGGACGGGTGCTTTACGTACACCCGGTATTGCACCTTGCCCGCGGGCGGCTGGGAAGGCAGCCAGTAGAAGAGCCGCCCGTTACTGGACTGCAGCGGCTCGCTCCGGAAAGATTCGCCGGTATTGTAGCGCTGCCACTCGATACGGCCCTCCAGCGGGCCCTTGTAGCTCACGGTTATCAGGCAGTCGTTGGGCTCCGTTGTGCAGCTGCGCGGAAGATAATAGTAATAGATGCCGGTGCCGTCCACCGCCCCGCCTTTCACCGGGTACGTCGGGCCGGTCATGCGCTGAAACAGCGCGAAGAAGACCGTGATGAGGAAACTGAACAGCCACAGGAGCTTTTTATTCATGTCAGCAGATGCGCGGGAGTTGTTCCCCTTCCAGCATCAGCATTATGCGGGCGCCGCCAATGGAGGTTTTCAGCCGCACCTGGGGCTTCTTCTCCCTGACCATGCGGCCGACGACAACGGCATTCCTGCCGTACTTATCGGCGCGCAGGGCCTTCAGCACCTTGCCGGCGGCCTCAGGCGCGGCGAACAGGGCTATCTTGCCCTCGTTGGCCACATACATGGGGTCCAGGCCTAAAAGCGCGCAGGCGTTGCGCGCGGCGGGCGAGACCGGCACCAAGTCCTCTTCGACTTCGGCGGTAAGGCCGCAGGCGCCGGCCACCTCGTTAAGCACAGTGGCCAGGCCGCCGCGCGTTATATCGCGCATGGCGCGCACGCCGCAATGGCGCAGCGCGCCCTCTATCATGCGGTTAAGCGGGGCGGCGTCGCTCTTAATGCCCCCCTCCAGCCCGAGCTTGCTGCGGGCGTTCATAACGGCCACGCCGTGGTCCGCCAGGTTGCCGCTCACAATTATAACGTCCCCGTGCCTGACGACGGACGAAGTAAGGCGGCGGCCTTTGGGAATAAGGCCTATGCCCGACGTATTTATGAAGATCCCGTCGGCGTGGCCTTTTTCGACCACTTTAGTGTCGCCGGTCACGATGGACACGCCGGCTTCGTCGGCGGCGCGCTTCATGGACGCCGTAATGCGCTTCAGGACATCGGCCGGGAAACCCTCTTCAAGTATGAAACCGGCAGAAAGCGCCGCGGGCCTGGCGCCTTTGACCGCCAAGTCGTTGACAGTGCCGCAGACCGCCACGCGGCCTATGTCGGCGCCGGGGAATTCCACCGGTGTAACCACATAGGAGTCGGTGGTAAAAGCGAGGCGCGCCCCGCCCAGGGTAACTTCCGCGGCGTCCTCAAGGGGCGCCAGGGCCGGGTTGGAGAAACTCTTAAGGAACACCTGCTCCACCAGTTCGCGGCTCAGGCGGCCGCCGCTGCCGTGGCCGAGCAGTACTTTCTTGAAGTCAACCATGATCAGGCCCTCCCCGCCGGGACCTTTTTAACCCCGTCGAAGATCCCCATGAAATTCCTGGCGGCCGGGCTGAGCTTTTTGCCCCGGTTGTAGATAAGGTAAATAGGGCGCAGGAACTGCGCGTCGCCGATCCTCAGCACGTGCAGGCTGATGCCGTTCTCGTCCTCGCGCACGGCCGAGCGCGGCAGGATGGACACCCCGGCGCCGGAAGCCACCGCGGTCTTGATGGTCTCTATATTATCCAGTTCCATCTTGACGCGGGGTCTTATGCCGTGCTTGCGCAGGAAGGAGTCGATATAGCGCCGGGACGGAAAGACCCTGTCGAAGAATATGAATTCCATACCGTCGAGTTCCTTGACGGTCACGGTCTTGCGGCCGGCCAACGGCGAGGAGGAGCCGGCGATAAGGACCATCTCGTCCTTGGCCACCGGCAGCATGGACAGCCCGGAGGATTTGCGGTAAGGGCAGGCCATGAAACCGAAATCCGAACGGCCGCTGGTGATGTCGGAGTAGATCTGGGAGAACTGGCGGTATTCCACGCTGATCTTGGTGCCGGGGTTCCTGGCGAGGTACTGCCTGATGTAGTTCTGGATGATGTAGATACCGGCGCT
>MGUD01000001.1:0-12544 GCA_001799795.1 Elusimicrobia bacterium GWC2_61_19 | reverse complement strand
CAGGGAGCGGATGCCCTTAAGGACGCCGTCGTAGACCACGGCTATTTTTTTGGACGCCTCGTAGAATTTTTCGCCGCAGGGGGTCAGCAGGATCTTGCCGGTCTGGCGGTGATAGAGCTTGCATTTAAGGATGCGCTCCAGCTTTTTGATCTGCTGGCTTACCGCCGACTGCGAGACGTAGTTGAGTTCCGCCGTCTTGGAAAAACTGCCGGTATCCGACAGGTCCCTGAAGACCTTAAGGGTTTCTATGTTCATAGCTCAATCTCCGTATTTGAACCAGGCGGCGCAGGCCCCCTCGGACGACACCATGCACGGCCCTACCGCGGAGGACGGGGTACAGGTTTTCCCGAACAGCGGGCAGTCCGGCGGCAGGGCTTTACCCAGCAGGATCTTGCCGCAGAGGCAGCCTTTCGGCTCGGGCGCGTCGGAGTAAGGGATGCGGAAGCGTTTTACGGCGTCGAAAGCGGCGTAGGCTTTGGAGAATTCAAGGCCGGTGGCGTCCACCGTGCCGATGGCGCGCCAGGACGCGGCGCAGACCGAGAAGACCTCCTCCATCAGCTTGCGGGCGGCGGGATTGCCCCCCGCGCGCACGGCGCGGAAGTATTCGTCCTCCACGCTGGGCTTGCCGGCCACCACCTGCTTAAGCAGCATATCGATGCCGGCCAGGATGTCGAGCGGCTCGAAACCGGTGACGACGCACGGAACGCGGTATTTTTCGGCGACGAACCGGTAGGGCTCCAGGCCGATTATGGCGCTGACATGCCCGGGCAGCATAAAACCGTGGATGCGGTTCTCCGGGTCCGAAAGCAGCAGTTCCAGGGCCGGCGGGACCAGCTTGAAGAAAGCGGTGGAGGAAAAGTTCTTCAGGCCGGCTTTTTTCGCCCTGGCCACGGCGCCGCCGATAACGGGCGCGGTGGTCTCGAAACCCACTCCGATAAAGATCACCTGCCGCGCCGGCTCGGCCGCGGCCAGGGCCACCGCGTCCAGCGGGGAGTAGACCACGCGGACGTCGGCGCCGCGCTCGCGCATGGAATTGAGGTCCAGCCCTTTGGATCCTTTTACTTTCAGCATGTCGCCGAAGGTGGTTATTATCGCCCCGGGGACGGCGGCCAGCGCCAGGACCCGGTCGATATCCCCCTGCGACGTGACGCAGACGGGGCAGCCGGGCCCGGACAGCATGCGCAGGGTTTTCGGGAAAAGGCGGCGCATGCCGCTGGCGGCGATGGCCATGGTATGCGTGCCGCACACTTCCATAAAATTAACCTGCCCGCCGGTCTTAGCCGCGGCGACGTCCGCCAGCCGCTCGATTTCCGAAAGGGCCGAGGCGGCCAGGGCGCGGTCGCGCCACAGGGGAGAGGAAAAGCGTTCGGCGGGAGTTGCGGTTTTCATGGTTTTATGTGGGACAGGGGCCCGGAGACGGCGCCGCCGTGGGCCTTGCCGTATATTTCCTTAAAGAGTTTAAGGGTCTCCTGCGCCTCAAGCGGCTCCAGCACCTGTATGGCGAAACCGGCGTGGACCAGCACATAATCGTTCTTTTTGGCGTCAGGCACCAGGTCGAGCGAGACGGCGCGTTTTACGCCGCTGAAATCGACTTCGGCGTTGTTATCCGTGACGGCCGTTATTTTTCCGGGGACCGCAAGGCACATAGAAGCTCCAGCAGGAATGTATTAGTTTTGTTAATATTACCTGTCTAAATTATACTATTTTGACAAGGCCGTACAGGCCGGCCCGCGGGCCGGAGCGGCCGCCGCGTTTCTGCAAGGCAGGTTTTTTTTGCTATAATTAATATTCGAAGTTAGTGCTCTTTAAATATGTTGGTTGGGTGACTGAGCGGTCAAAAGTAACGGTCTGTAAAACCGTCGGGCTACGCCCTACGAAGGTTCGAATCCTTCCCCAACCATACTTAATTCCCTGTTTTTATGCGCGGGTGGCGGAACTGGCAGACGCGCACGGCTCAGGACCGTGTGACCGAAAGGTCTTATGGGTTCAACTCCCTTCCCGCGCATTAATTTAAATCGGCTGTTCGCTTATTGCGAACAGCCTTTTTAATTATTAGCGCGGGAAGCGAGCCATAATATGGCTCGCGCAGGGAGTTGAAAGCCGGAGCTTCGAGGCCAGCAGGCCGCAGAAGCGAGGCGGGGCCGCGACCCATGGCCGGCGACGGCCGGCCATGGAGTTGTGGCCAACCTTCCCGCGACCCTCTTATATAAGGAAAAAGGCTGTTCGGATCCATCCGAACAGCCTAATCCTTACTCTCCCCTCTTCTTAAAACGGCAGCACAAAGAAAAAATACTCCGGCTTCACCAGCGCATACAAATTAATTATCGCCCCCAGCGCCAAAAACGGCCCGAACGGCATATGCGACATCCTGTCCGCCCTCTTAAGTATAAGGAGGGTTATCCCATATAACGACCCAAAGAACGACGCCATCACCACGCAGGACGCCACCCCCTGCCACCCGCAAAGCGCCCCGATCCCCCCCATCAAAAATATATCCCCCTCCCCTACCGCATCCTTCTTATATATCACCTTCCCCAGCATAGCCAGCCCCCAGATAAAGCCCGCCCCCGCCGCCGCCCCGGCCACGGCGCTGCCAAGCCGTTCCGCCCACCCGCCTGAGAAATAAGGATTAAAAAAAGCCCCGGCCAGGCCGAGAACAAAAAGCGCCAGCGAAAAAGCGTCCGAGATAAGCATGGTCTCAAAATCGACCACGCTCACTATTATAAGCACGTACGCGGCCAGCAGCGCCACGGCCAGCCAGGCCGGGTTACCAAGCCACTTGACCGCAAAAAGCGCGGTGACAAAACCCGTCGCCAGCTCCACCGCCGGATATTTAAGCGAGATCTCGGCGCGGCAGGCGCGGCAGCGGCCCCGGAGCAGCAAAAAGCTCAGCACCGGGACATTGTCATAGAATTTTATAGGGGCCTGGCACTTAGGGCAGTGCGAAGCGGGCCACATGACGGACTCGTCCTTTGGCAGGCGGGCGATACAGACATTGAGGAAACTCCCCAGCAGCAGCCCGAAAGCAAAGGCGGTAAAAGCGGTCAGCATAGGAATATTCTAACAATTTAGGACCTGCAATAAAAAAGCCCCGCGCCTTGCGACGCGGGGCTTTTTTCACTATCGGTCTGTTATTAGAACGTAGACCAGCTGATGTTGGCAGTCACGCTCTGACCTTTTATGTCCTCGTGGATACAGTTGGCCACAAAGGTGCCCCAGACGGAGGGATAGGACGGGCTGTTGAAGTAAGCCCAGCCGCCGCCGGCGGTGCCTACCGCGGTTTCCGCGTTGGCGCCGGATTCGTAGGTGGTGCTGGAACCGTTCACGTTCACGACCTTGGAATCGGCGTGAGTGGTGGTCGGCAGCTTGGCCATGGGGATCTCGTTGATGTACTTGGCGTTCAGCAGCAGGCTGTCGGTGAAGTTGTCCGTGGGGAACCAGCCTTCGTTGTCGCCGTAATACACCTGCAGCGCGCTGCGCACTGAGGAGAGGGCGCCTTTCGTTGCGCCTTCTTTTGACTTGTTGATGAGGTCGGCGAACTTCGGTATGGCTATGGCAGCCAGAATACCGATGATAGCGACCACGATCATGAGCTCGATCAGGGTGAAGCCCTTTTTATTGTTTTTCATTAATGCACGTTCTCCTTGCTTAATTTCCCCCCCTATGGATGATAGATAAATAATACCTCAGGGGTTCCTTTTAATTTACATTAATAGGAGTTTCTATGTCAAATAAAAAATCCCCTTTTCAGGGGACTTCTTATTTCCGTAAATTCTACGGAAGGGAAGGGATTCGAACCCTTGATACCCTTTCGAGTATACAGACTTTCCAGGTCTGCGCCTTCAACCGCTCGGCCACCCTTCCATCTTATGCCGCGCCCCCTCCGCTACTGCTTCGGGGGCTACCCGCCCCGGCCTCTAGAGGAACCCGGCCGGGCGCTATACAAGGAGGGCCCTGCCCTCCGTTATGTCGTCGCTTGCTCCCTGCGCTTCGCTTGGTCGCTGCGCTGAACCTCCCGAAGTGGAAATCTTCTTTAGTAAAAAGGTATGCGCACTAGACTCCGATTTTATAATTCTAGGATATTTGATAAGATGACACAATGGCGAAAGAGGAAAAGCAGGATAAAATCGAGCCGGTGGCGACCAACCGCAAGGCCCGGCACGACTACGCCATCCTCGAGGTTTACGAGGCGGGCCTGGCGCTGGAAGGCCCGGAAGTCAAGTCGCTGCGCCTGAAACAGGCCACGCTGACCTCCGCTTTCGCCAGGGCCGAAAAAGACGGCCTCTACCTTTACGGCCTGCATATAGCCCCCTACGCTTTCAACACGCTCACCGAGCTGGACCCGCTGCGCACCCGCAAGCTCCTGATGCGCAGGCAGGAGATAAAGCGCCTGAGCGGCTCCCTGGCCACCCGGGGCACCACCCTGGTGGCGCTGGAAGTCTATTTCAAGAACGGCTGGGCCAAGGTGCGCCTGGGCCTGGCCAAAGGCAAGAAGACCGCGGACAAGCACGAATCTATAAAGCAACGCGATCTCGACCGCGAACTGCGCAGGGAGTACAAAGAAAAGTTCAAAGGATGAACCAGGGGCTCCGCCGCCATAAAAAGAAAAGCCCCGGGCATATCCCGGGGCTTTTCTTTGCCGCCTGCGGCCTATGGTTTAAAATCTGAACCCGGCGCTGGCGTTCACCAGGCCGCGGTCGTGAGTATAAGTATAACCGGCGGCAAGATAACCCATCTTGAATTTTGCGCGCAGCCCGGCCGTGTAACGCGGCTCGGAAACGGAAACGCTTTTCCCGGCAAGAGCCGGGTCGCTGACGGCCTGCGCCTCAAGGCGGGTAAAGTCGAACCCGGCGCCTATGTAGGGCGACACTACCGGCACGTTCAGCGAACAGACCAGGCTGGAATTAAAATGCACCGCGGAAAAATACCTCTGGGTCGCCATGTTCCCCATCAGCACCAGCATAGCGTTGATGCGGTATTTTTCGTCGGACACGTTCCAGAGGCCGTAGCGCAGCCCGCCGCCGGCCACGGCCATCCCCTCGTAAGCCCCGCCGCGCACGAAGCCGTCGAGGCGGTACGGCATGCCGATCTCCGCCTGCACGAACCCAAGGCCGAAAGGGCTGTTTTTCTTGAGCACGGTATTGCCGCTGGAAGGATCGAACTGCGCCACGGCGCGCACGCCGATGTCGAAACCGGAAAAGCCCAGCGGCCGCGCGGTCTGGTTGGACCCCGACCCCAGCAGGCTGCCGATATCCCGGGCGAAAGGCTTCAGCGAGGCGGCGGTTACGGCCTGGAACCCGTCGTATTCGGCCGCGGAGGCGGAGGAAATGGCGAACAGGAAAGCTAAAGAGGAAATGGCGATGATCTTGGACATGATTTTGTTCCTATTTGCTGTTAATCTTTTTCGGCCGCGCCGCCCAGGACTTCCTTCACCGTGGTCAGGCCGAGCAGGACTTTTTCCAGGCCGTCCATGGCTATGGTGCGCATGCCGTTCTTCATGGCTATCTCTTTTACGGGGATGGCGGAGGGGTCCTTCAGGATCTGCAGGCGTATTTCCTCGTTGAGAACGAGAAGTTCGTGCATACCCACGCGGCCCTTGAAGCCGCTGCCCTTGCACACGTCGCAGCCCTTGGCCCTGAACACCTTGGCGCCGGCCGGGACCTTGACGCCGTTGGCCTCGAAAACCGCTATCTCTTCGGGGGTAGGGTCGGCTTCGGTCTTGCACTCTTTGCAGAGGCGGCGGGCCAGGCGCTGGGCCAGCACGGCCTTCATGGTGTTGGCCACCACGAAGCGCGGCAGGCCCATCTGGGTGAGGCGCTCCAGGGCGGACGGGGAATCGTTGGTATGGATGGTGGAGAAGACCAGGTGGCCGGTCATAGCGGCCTCCAGCGCGATATGCGCCGTTTCTTCGTCGCGGATCTCGCCGACCATGATGACGTCGGGGTCGAGACGCATGAAGGACCGCAGCGCCGAGGCGAAGTCGAACCGCTTGCCCTTGCCCAGTTCCACGTCCGGGTTGACGGGCACCTGCACTATGCCGTCGATGTTGTATTCCACCGGGTTCTCGGCGGTAATGATCTTTATGTCCGGACGGTTGACGTAGTTGAGACAGGCGTAAAGGGTGGTGGACTTACCAGAGCCGGTGGGGCCGCAGACCAGCACCAGGCCGAAATTCTTCTTGCCGCCTATGCCGGCGAACTGGTCCAGAAGCTTCTTCTCGGTGTCGGGCAGGAAGCCCATGATCTTGATGTCCACGCGCACGGAAGCGCGGTCGAGGATACGCATTACGCAGGACTCGCCGAACACGGTCGGGACCATTTCCACGCGGAACTCGATGGGGTTGCCCTTGGCGATGATCTGGATGCGGCCGCTCTGCGGGATGCGGCGCTCCGTGATGTTCATGGAGTTCGACATGATCTTGATCTTGGCGTTGATGGCCTGGCGGAAATTCCAGGGGATGCTGAAGGAGGCGGCGCGCAGCATGCCGTCCACGCGGTAGCGCACCATCACCTTGGAATTTTTGCCGTTAGGGTCTTCGAACGGCTCGATATGGATGTCGGAAGCTTTAATGCTGAGCGCGCCCAGGATTATGGCGTTGACCAGTTTCTCGACTTCGGGCGCGGTAGCGTCGATATCGCTGATATCTTTCTTCTCGGCTTCGGCGGCCAGGGAGAAGCTTTCCTCGTCGCCGGGCTTGACCGCGGCCTGGGACTGCTGCACGGACTCCATCAGCTGGGCCACCTGCGCGCTGTCCTGCTTGCCGTAAACGGTGTCGAGGATCTTGAGCACCCAGGTAGAAAGGGCCAGGTAGGGCTTGACGTCGAGACCGGTGCGCAGGCCGATATCCTCGACGATGAGGAAATCGCGCGGGTCGGCCATGGCCAGGAAAAGCACGTTATCCTGGCGGGCGAAGGGCACGCAGAGCTGCTTGCGGGCCACCGCCTCGGGCAGCAGCTGCACCACCTCGACGGGCGCTTCCATTTTGGACAGGTCCACGGCCTTGAAACCCCACTCGTCGGCCAGGACTTTTAAAAGTTTTAATTCGGGGACCAGCTTAAGATCTATGATGACCTGCTGGACGGGTTTGGTCTCGGACTTCGCGGTCTCTTCCGCGGCCTTATACTGTTCCTCGGAAATGAGCTTATCCTCAATGAGGATCTCCCTCATGTTCCGCTTGCGCTGAAGTCCTTTTGCTACGGTCATAGTTTCAATCAATTATTATAAATATATTGGCCCAAAGATACAATAGCAAACCCCGGTCAGGCCGTAAACTCCAGGCTGTCCCCCTCTTCGACCCGGCCGGCGCAGCGCCCCGCGGGCAGCTCCAGTACGCCGCGGGCCCCCGCTACCCAGGGAGAGACCCGCCAGGGCCGCAGATCCGACACCACGCGCAGCGCCTTGCCGCCCCTGTCCAGAAAAACGGCGTCTATGGGGAAACTCATAAAACACATATGGATCATGGCGCAGGGTTCCAGCCAGAGCCCCTCCTCCTCGCCCAAAGAGCGGCGCGGGATAAGGCCGAAAAGCCGCGTGACAAAAGTATCGGCCCTGGCGGCTGCCCCGGACACCTGTATGTTTTTTGTCCTGTTAAGAACTTTCATTGTCCCCCCTGCCGCTGCCGCTATTTTATAAGAGCGAACTTTCCCACGGCGGCGTCCTTGTCGGTCTTCACCCGGAATATATAGACCCCGCTGGCCACCATAACCCCCGCCTCGTTCTTGCCGTCCCAGGCCAACCCGTCCAGTTTTTTAACCAGTTCCCCCTCGGAAGTATAAATCCTCACCTCCGTCCCGGAGGATAATATATCCGCGGGCACGCTAAAAGTCACCAGGCGCTGTGTCTTGGGCCGGAAAGGGTTGGGGTAAGCCACGGCCTTATTGGTGCCGGCGAACTGCGTGGTGCCGGTCATGGCGAGGCGCAAGGCTTTCATGGCGTTTATGCGGCCGAAACCGAAATCCCCGTCGGGCCCCGGCGCGCCGAGATCATCGGCTGAATTTTTCATGGTATCAAAAACCTGGGTCGCCGTATATGAAGGCTTGGCCGACCAGATCAGCGCGGCCAGGCCGGCCGCCATCGGTGAGGAAAAAGAGGTGCCTGTGGCCGAAGCGTACCCGTGGTTTATGTCCGTTGTGTAAAGGCCGACTCCAGGGGCAGTTAGCCCCTTGGTTATCATTAAAGCATCGGTGTTGGAGAAAGAGGCCAATTGGTCTTGAGAATCCGTTGATCCAACTGAATAAACCCCAATACAGTTGGCAGGAGAATCGATTATTGTACTGGATTCATTGCCGGCCGCGGCAAATAAAAGAATCCCGGCATTCACGGCCGCAGTAACCGCATCTTGTAAAGCAGTAGAACAGCCGTAGCCACCAGGTGTCCCTAAACTCATGTTGATGATTACCTTACCCAGAGCAGCCGTGTTGTGAAGTGGAATGACATCATCGATCGCCCCAGCCATGGCTCCCTCGTGAGTTCCACACACATATGTAGGTGGAGATTGGTCGGAGCAATCATCAAGACAATCCCCGTCGTCAAAGACCTTAAGCGAAATCAATTGAGCACCCCAGGACATGCCGGCCACTCCAAGACCGTTATCTGAGGCGGCTGCCGCAACACCGGCCACCCGGGTGGCATGATTACATGCAGCCGTTGGCGGTTGGTTATCTGATGAGGTAGGAAGACTTTCTGGAGTAAATGCCCTGCTCGTGGTGTTAGAAAGTTTAAGTGAAAGATCCGGGTGGGAACCATCAATTCCTGTATCAATAACAGCCACGGTGACGCGGCTGGAAACGCCGGTCTCGTACTCCCAGGCCCCGAAGGCCTGCACCTGGGCTAGCGCGTATTGGGTGTTGAGGTAGGGATCGCTGGGCACGCGCCGGGCGCGAAACACACGATTGGGTTCGGCCCACTCTACTGTCGGCAGAGCAGAGAGCAGTGTCAGGGCGGAGGACACGCTCATGCCGCCGGGGAAAGCAACCACCGACCAATTGAAGCGATCGAACGTGGAAACCACCTGGAAATCTGAAGATTGGAGTACGCCTAGCGCCGAGGAAGTGGAAACGCCAGCTTTGAATCTGACCAGCGCGGAGCCGGAGGCGACTTCCAGACTGGTAGTTTTACCGGAGGCGGGAGAGAAGCGCGCGAGGCGCTCTACCTTAAGAGCGAAAGCGGAGGAAGCCGGCAGCAGGACCAGCAGGGCTAGGAAAAGGGTTTTCGCCGGCGGCCTGGACATTATTTGTTTTTCTTGGCCCAGGCCGCTATCACGGCGGACTCTATGGCGCTTTTAAACGCCCCGTCGCCGAAAGCCAGGTCCGAGGGAAAAGCCACCCAGAAGGTGCCGGGCTCTTTGGAGGACGCCATCACGCCGGCCACCACCAGCAGGTCGCCGTCGAAGGAGAGCTCGGCGTTGGCCACGCGGGTTTTGGATTTAAGGGGCTTGAACGCCTCTATCCTGAATTTAGGCGCGGCGGGCGCCTTGGCGGGCTTGGCGCAGCCGTTCTTAAAACAGGCCTCCAGTTTGCCGTAAAGACTTTTAGAAAGCAGCTTTACGTCGGAGAAGGTCTTGCCTTTGCTCTCGGTAACAGGCAGCACCACCGCGCCCTTGTCGAAGGCGATGTTCTTAACGGTGAAGGCCGAGAAGGTAAAATCGGCCTTGGCCGTCCCTTTGACCGCGGCGGGGTTCACGGAGGTTATCTCGAGCGCCGCGGCCGCGGCCTGGAGAGAAAGGCAGAGCGCAAGGACTTCAAGTATTTTTTTCATTCAGCCTCCTGATTATGGCGACAAGGTGGTGAATATCGTCCAGCTCGTAATCCGCGCCGGACACCTTGGTGTCGAACTCGTTGCCGTATTTGGCCCAGGCCGTCTGCATACCGAAAGCCTTGGCGCCTTTCACGTCCCGCTCGGCCCAGTCGCCCACCATTATGGATTCGCTGGGCTCCACGCCCAGCAGGCCGAGTATTTTCTTGAACGGCTTCGGGGAGGGTTTCTTTTCGCCGGTATCGTCGAAAGTGACGACATGTTCGAAATAGTGATGGAGGCCGAGGCCCACTATACGCATCCACACGGAAAGGCGCGGCGCGTCGGAGACCACGCCCATGCGCACGCCGCTTTTCAGCAGGTCGGTCAGGGTAAGGCGCACATGCGGGTACAGGGTCATGTGGCCTTCCTTGGCCCGCTTGTAGCCCAGGATGCCGGCGGCCAGGATCCGGTAATCCACCTTGCCGAATTCCTTCATCAGCACCTTGTCGAAGATGTTCTGGTCCTCTATCCCCTCCACCCAGTAGATCTTGAAGATCTTCTCCACCATCTCGGCCTTGGGGATGGCCAGGCCCGCGTCTATCATGGCGTCCACGGCCGCGTCCACCGCGGCGCGCTTCATGCGCATGAAGTCCATCAGCGTATTGTCTATGTCGAAAATAACGGCTTTTATCATCTGTTTCCTCGTAAATCGCCGGAGCGTCCCGCCACCGGCCCGCGGCCCCTACCTCTTCGGTTCGGTAAAGCGCTCCACGTACGTCTTGGTGCGGGTGTCCACGCGCACTTTGTCCCCTTCCTTGATGAACATGGGCACCTGGATCTCCAGCCCGGTGGAAACCTTCGCCAGCTTCATCACGTTGGAGACGGTGTTGCCCCTCACGCCGTCCACGGTCTCGGTGATCTCCATGATCAGGTTAGCCGGCAGCTGCACGCTGAAGAAAACGCCGTTAAGATAAAGCCCTTCCACAGGCATGTCTTCCGTCAGGAACTTCATGGTGTCGCCCAGTTTATCCAGGGGCAGGCCGACCTGTTCGTAATTCTCGTTATCCATGAAATAAGCCATCCCGCCGTCGGAATAGACGTAGGTCTTGGGGCGCTTTTCCACCATCACGTCCTTGAATTTGTCTTCGGGGCGGTAGGCGGTCTCTATGATGGACCCCGTTTCCACGTTGCACAGCTTCACGCGCACCACGGCCCTGGCCTGCGACTTGCGGTGATGCTGCACGGTCATAACCTCGACGGTCTGGCCGTTCTCGTTTATGAACATGTTCCCTTCTTTGAATTGGCTTGCGAGTATCATGTGTGTCTCCTTAAGTTTAAGGCCCGCCCCCGACGAGGCCCGGCCTTGTCTAAATAGAACGCTACGCCGCCTGCGGCCGGCCGGCCTGGTAAGCCATTACCTTCAGCGCCAGGATGCGCTTTTCCATGGGCGGGTGCGTGGCCAGCAGGTCCGCGGCGAAGCCCATTTTTTCCTCTATCAGCGAACCCCGCGGGTCCGCTATGCACATATGCGCCACGCCGTTGTTGATGGCGTTGGTGGGCATGACGGCCCGGCGTATCTTCTCCAGCGCCGACACCAGCGACAGCGGGTTGCGGGTCAGCTCCGCGCCGCTCGCGTCCGCCAGGAACTCGCGCTGCCTGGAAACGGCCATGGCCAGCAGCCGGGACAACAGCGGCGCCAATAGCATCAGCACCAGCCAGAGCAGGAAGAAGACGCCCGCGCCGCCGCGGCGCGACGAGCCGCCGGATGAAGAGCCGCCGCTGTAGGAAGAAGACCTGCCGCCGTAGCGGGAGCTCCGGGCGGCGAAATCGCTGAGCAGGGCTATGGCGCCTATCAAGCCGGCCATCATGGTCATAAGGCGCATATCGTAGTTGCGGATATGGCTCATCTCGTGCGCCACCACGGCCTGCAGCTCCTCCCTGTTAAGACCGCCAAGCAGGCCCTCCGTCACCGCTATCACGGAGTTAGCCGGGCTCATCCCGGTGGCGAAAGCGTTCAGGTCCGCGTCGGGCACGATGTAGGCGGCGGGCGCAGGCAAGCCGGCGGCGGTGGCCATTTCCTCCACGACGTTCAGGAATTGTTTTTCCTTCTCCGATGAGGAAACGGCGCGGCGCGCCATCGTGGAGCGCAGCACCATGCGCGGGCCGTTCAGCAGGCTGTTGGCCGCCAGCCCCAGCCCCAGCAGCAGGGAGATGATGGTGGCGAAAGGTATTTTATCCGTCGCGCCGGGGCGCCGCGTCTCGTAGTAACCGCCGGAGGTCAGTTCCAAACTCAGTTGGGCCGCGGGGTTGAAACTGGTGTAGAAATAATCGAAGCCCAGGCCAATGAACAGAAAAAAAGCCACGAACACGGCCAGAATGCCCGCGGTCATGCGGCGGTTGGATGCCTGCTGTTCGTAGATGTTCATTGCGGGAAGCCGGGAACCCCGGAGATCCGACTCCGGGGCGCTCGGGCGCGTAGTCCCTAGACGGTCAGGTTCACTTTGGGATTTTCCCTTTCTACGGAGTCGGCCGGCAGCTCCCAGAGGGCGGAAGGGGCGAAGCCCAGCATGGCGGCGAATATGTTCGTCGGGAAAACCTGCTGTTCCGTGTTGAACTTGGTGACGACGTCGTTGTAGAACTGGCGGGAGAAGCCTATCTGGTTCTCGGTGTGGGTCAGCTCTTCCATCAGGGTCTTCACCGACTCGTTGGCCTTCAGGTTGGGGTAGTTCTCGGAAATGGCGATGAGGCGGCCCAGGGCCTGCGTGAGCATCCCTTCCTTGGCCAGGATATCGCCGGTGTTGCCGCCCTG